>NZ_NETS01000011.1:0-600000 GCF_002150035.1 Leptospira venezuelensis
AATCGCTGGAATTGTTCATTATTTTTTCGGGTTAAGATGATTCGGTTAAAACCATCTTAATGCGAGATCTTTAGGTTTAAAAATCTCGCGGGTCACGCTACTCTATATGTTTTCAAAGATCTTTTAAAGATCCCCAAAGGAACTCTCTCTCCCGAGTCGTTCTCCTTCAGGCGTAAAAACCACATTAATTACGTCACTCAACCGGTCAAATAACTTTTGTATTTATTTCTCTGAGTTTTTCCCTTTTTTTCGAACTTTTTATTCTTAGTTTTTAGGTGTAAATAGCCTGAATATAAGGTGAAAAGCTCTAAAAGATGAACTCACTTTTTCTCCAGCTTATGACCATTCTTCTGTCGCATAAATAGATTTCCAAGAGATGATGATTTTATTATTTTAGAATTATAAAGAGAAGTTTGCTGGATTGGGAAAGTATTCTACGGACTTAAAGATAGGAGAATTCAATTGGGACCGGCAAAAGAATACATAGATCAATATTTAAAAGAAAACATTCTGCAATCGGAAACGATTCATAGAATGAAACATGTGATCCGTGAATTTAGTTTAAGAACTCCTAAAGTATTAGTTACTAAGTGTATAGATGGAAGAGTTCATGGAAGTAAATTAAAGGGATATCCTGTCACTACTATACGTTTTGGTAGAACGGATGGAAACATTGTTTCTACTAACTTAAATAACTTTTGGTTCTGGAATCGCATCGATAGAGTCGTAAACGATGCGTTATGCAATACTCCGGGAATGCCTGCATTGTTTATCGCATACATGCATAGATCCGATATTCCAGGGCTTGGTTGTGCTGCTCACGGCGGAAATGAAGAAGCCGCACGCGCAGCAATTAAAAGTCAGACACAAGCTGTTAGAAAAGTTTTTCCGAAAGAACAACTTTATGTGATCGAGGGGATTACAAATACGGACTTGATGTCTGAAACTTTAATCTTTGATGATGGAACTATTATTGATTCTCAGGAAATAGTCGCAAACTTCGGATTTAATGAACCTTCTGAAATCTTTCATTCTGCTTTTTTAAAATACCAAATTAAGGATCCTGCAATTTCCAAAAATGTGGGGTTTAAAACACCTGAAGAATTATTTTCAGGAAAAGTTCCTGATTTTTATGCAGATTTCCAGACTTCTCTTTCTCTTAAGTCATTCTTGATTCGAGAGATTTCTGCGATCATTTCCGCTGGAGAAATAGAAATCCAGAAATTGATTCAACCGGATCTATTTCATGCTGTTTATCAGAAGCTTTCTGGGATCAAAGATTTGCCTTCTACACTTCTTCCCAGCTTATTATACCAGATCATCTGGAACGTGGCTTATTCTTTAAATCAAAAACGTAAACTTTCCAAATTAGCTGCGGAGGAACGTTGGAAACATTTGGATCATGCAGAAGAACTGATCTGCTACGGCGAAGGTTTTGAACTTTTACAAAGAAATAAAGCAGTTCTTGTAAAAACGGGAAGAGGTGACGACACAGATGCACTTCTCGTTGCCAAAAAAGTTTTGGATAAAAATAGGCAGAATGATCCTAAACCCTACCCTTCTATTGTTCATTTGAATGTGGAAATCTCGGGAGAGCTTCGGACTTGGGAAGATTTTAATGAAAACGTATCTTCTCGCGTAAATACAATGGTCCGTAATTTAGAAGCGGTCTTTCAAAACCAAGAAGTGGTGATCTTGACCACATATTCTTATTTGGATCAAAAAAGATTTTATCCGATCCATACAAAATTAGATCCAAGGATTTCTTATCCTACAGATGTGATTTCCGATATAAACGGAGAAGATAAATTTTCAGGAATTGGTTTAAAAACGAAGGAAGCGTTTTACGCAGGTGAAATGATCACTATTACGTAAAAGCTTCCTGATGAGATTAGGATTTAGAGCGTCGTTCTGCAATGAATTTAGAGAGTTCTTCCCTGAAGGAGAACTTCTTCTTGCCCATCAAATAACGGAACGCGCTTACGATTACGTCAGGTCTTGGAGGGTCTCCTCCAATAAATAGGTCCGGCTCTTTTGGTAATTTTCCCCTTTGGAATAATCCACCAGAAACGGCTTCAGTTCCGCAGGCGATCAGTGCCTTCGGTCCTGGAGTTGTATCCCATGCAACTTGAAGGGGAATTTCCATATTTGGTCCAACTGGACCAGCGAATACAACTGCATCTGAGTGTTTGGGAGAAGCAACCACTCGTACCATACTTGCTTCGCTATCAAAGACGGCATTAAAACTCGCATTGATTTCAGCTTCTGTTGCATTATTCCCACTTGCAGCAACTTCTCTGTATTGAAAGCCGGTGTTTTTGGTAATTTTGCGGAATTGTTTTATGTTTTCGGATACTTCTTCCTCGTAAGATGCTGGAATTCCATCTATATAACGTACTTTTAATGCTTCTCTGTCTACGGAATATACGTGAATAAATCCTGAATTTTCTAATTGTCCTGCAGAAGCTTCTACACAATGACCACATTGCAGGCAAGCTCCGTAATCAAATGTAATATCTTTTGATGAGGATACTTTTAATCCTCCAGTCGGGCAAACCTTCTCAATTGATTTATCTAAATGGAATCCTTTCTTAGAAGAAGGAACAGGTATACCTCTCGCATTTGGATTAGTGGGACCCATTTTTTCGAAATTTAGATTTTTTGCCGGACGGAATATATTGATGATTTCTTGGATTTGTTTCATAGATCCACTCCCACATAACTGAGGTTGAAAGATTTATTATTCAGAGGAAAATCTCCGATATTCTCCCCTCTTACCGCGAGTTCCAAGGCATGCCAGTTTAGAACGGAGGGATCTCTCACATATGCTTCTGAAATATCTCCGGAAGAATTTAAGGAGAAAGACGCTAAAACTGGACCTCTCCATCCTTCTGCAGCACCGAAATATATTCCCGATTTCGCTTTAGAAACTTTCGTTTTTTCTAAACTTTCATAAGCTTTATGAAAGTTTTTTAATGATGGGATTGCTTTAGTTAGCCAGCGCCCGCTATTTTTCAATTCTTCATAACGAAGATAAAATCTTGCCCAGGCATCTCCCTTCATTTGGCCTGCATCCAGACCCAAATTGATGGACTCTCCTGCGAGAGAATAACTGGAATCATGGTGGCGAAGATCTCTAGAATGGCCTGTACATTTTTCTACCATTCCAACAAAGCCCAAGTCCTTGAGTTGTTTATGCGTGATTACCCCGCAGATCTGCAACCTTTCTCTGTTTGTAGATTTGTTTGCAGCTCTTTCGAAATGTCCTGCTACATCGGATGTAACGTCCTGGATCCTTTTCGATAGATCGTCTAAGAATGATTCAGTGAGTTCTTTTTTGAGCCTTACTTTGCCAGGACTTAAGGTCCCTCTTCCAAAGCGAGAACCTGTTAGTGCTTCCATGACTCCGAGAGGAACCCCTCTTTGCATTGCGCATACACCTTGGAGTGGATAATAACCTACGTCACCAGCAATTGCTCCCATGTCTCCTATATGTATTGCGATCCTTTCTATTTCTAAAAGTACAGTTCTTGCGAAATTTACCTCTTCAGGAACTTGAATGCCGTGGGCCTCTTCGAATGCTTTACTGAATGCAATTGCATAAGCGATTGTAGAATCTCCTGAAATTGCTTCCGCATAAGGAGAAATCGAGTCCTTGTTCTGACCTTTCATTTTTTCAAGGAGGCCTCTTTTTTGAAAACCTAGACGAATATCCAAATTTTGGATCTCTTCTCCTTCTACAATAAAACGAAAATGCCCAGGTTCGATTACTCCTGCATGGATTGGTCCTACTGCATGTGAATAAAAAGAATTTGGAACTGGAACATTGATCCCTCTATAAACTAGGTCTTTGATACCGGATTTGGTCAGGAATTTTTCGAGAAGATGTTTTCTATCTTGAGATAGATATCTCTCGTAATCCATGGAAGAGTAATCTTCAGCTCCTTGGTCCGTACCGAGGCTATGCCTGAGGACCCAGATTGGATTGGAATGATCCTCATATAAACGTTTTTCTGCGGATTTAGTAAGAGTTTCTTTCTCTATTCCATCCCGAGTTAGCCAGAAACGATGAGTTTGTTTCGTTTCCGAAGTGTGAAAAATTCCGGTAACGTTTTTCATAATGCACCTTGTAATAACAGGTAAAATCCCCAGCAGCCCGTGCTGAGAAGAAGTAGAAGTAGGAAAAATCCGTTAGTCATTCTGATTCTGAGAATGGTAGAAAGATCTTTTGAAAATGGTCGTCCTTTAATATTCAGTAAAGGTGCGAGTTTATACAGCATTACTCCAAAGAATACGATTCCTAAAATTGGAACTAGTATCACGAATGATTTTCCGCCTATTTGGCCAGCTTTGATCAATATTATATCTGTAACGAAGATTGGTGATCCGGGCATAACGAAGGCTAAAAAGAGAGCTAAGATGAATAGAGATAAAGCCGGTTTGTTTATAGAATCTGCTTGGATAATCTTATGGAGTTCTCTTTTTCCCGCATCCATTCTCACAATTCCCATGCTGATGAATAAAAGTGACTTCACTACTAAGTTAGTGGCCATCATGAATAGGAAAGCTGTATCACTTAAATCCATCCAAAGGAAAACAGCCAAGGCTCCAGTATGAAAAAGAGCGACTTTCGCTGAAATCCTTCTGATATCGTCACGATCGTATACTGCAAAAATACTTAAGAAAATCGTTAATATTCCTAATACTAGCAAGCCATCCGCACCACTGAATGTATGTGGGAAAAGTTGATGATCTAAATGTACAAAAGGTCTAAGCGCAAAACAAACCGAAACAGGAATGAATGACGAAAGTAAAGAGGAAACTTGTGTAGGACTTTCTCCATATGTATCTTCTATCCACACGTGATTTGGAAAAAGTCCTAACTTTGCAGTATATCCAAAAATCGCAAGCCATAGGCCGATCTCCACCCAAATGATCTCCGGATGAGAAGCGGAATTTGCCGCCAAAAATTCGATAGGTTGATTGATCACATGCAAAGAAGAGCGGATGAGTATGATGCCTAAGAATGCGATACCTAAACCGAATGAGTTTATCAGCAAAAATTTCCAAGCGATCGGAAAGGATTTAACTGTCCTGCTTGAAGAGATGAGTAACGCACCTACGAATGTGGTTGCTTCTATCAAAACCCATTGTAGCGTAGTGCCTTCTTCATTCCAATCTCGTATAATCCAGACTGCAAAGTTGATCGCTGCGCAAATAATAAGTAATACTGACCAAAATAATAAGTTGGTCTGGTTCTTTGTAGGAGCTAAAACATAGGTCAGAAAAATTAGGACAAAAACTCCCGCTCCGATCCCTAAAAGAATATCGAAGTTCATCTAGTTATTTCCCCCTTATATTGCTCACTGTTGATTCTAAGAGCTGCACCTGCTCCAATGATCAAAACAGCATCCAAAAAGGATCCGAATTCGCTTCCTATTGGAACTCCTGATTTTAGAAGTAGAGTAAGTAAGAATGTCCCGTTCTCAAAGATGCTGAAACATGCGATTACACCTATCCAGTTCCTTCTAACTACAAATCCGATCACTCCAATGTATATTAAAAGAAGCACATATAGTAATCCATACTGATGTGATTTCCCAAAGAATGCCGAAACTATATCCATGAAGATGTAACATGCTGCCGCACCTGCAAATAAAAGTGCAAGTGTTGGAAGATATCCTACTTTAGGAAAAGTTGATTCTGGTGAATGTATCCTTCTCGCGGTCCAAAAAAGAATAATAGGAGTTAATATTCCTTTGAAAACGATTACCATTCCTGCTAAAAATATAGAATGGAAACCGTCTCCGCTTTCTTCCTGGTACAACGGTAGAAGTAAAAGAAAACCTTGGATCCCCAAAAGGATGACTACCCTTTTGAGTCTGTTTTCTAAAAGAATGACCACTCCGGTCAGTAGTATAATGAGATAACTAACGTCTGCGCTCATATTTATTTACCTAGTTTCAGAAGAATTCCCAAGATCAGCATGAAAATAAAATTCAAGCCGAGTAATTCAGGGATCCAAATCCATTTTCGTCGAGTGCTGTTTGCTTCCCAATATCCGATTAACGCGGAGAGAAGAATGGCTCCTCCAAACGAAGCTAATTCTTTCCAAATAGGAACGGAAGAAACTCCTAAGAATACTTCTACGTGTTCCAATCCTAATTTGGTAAGAAGTAAGAACAAAGAAGCAGTTTTAAATTGGTGGGCTAACTCAAAGAATGCCCTCGTTCTTCCGGAGGCTTCTAATAACATTGCTTCGTGAACCATTGTGAGCTCTAAGTGAGTTCTTGGATCGTCAAATGGCGGTTTGGCGAGTTCAGAAAGGACAATCAATGTCGCTCCCAGGAAGAATAATATCGCAAAAGAAATATGTGCGAAGTTTTCATGGAAAACTACGTTTGATTCCAATACCACAAGAACCAGGATCAGGATCGGTTCACCGAATATGAAAAGAAGAGTTTCTCTTGCTGCTCCCATTCCACCAAAAGAAGTTCCGTTTTCCACTGCGTAAGCCACAGTAGCGAATCGGATCATTCCTATTAAAAATGGGATCAGTAATAAGGAGGCCCATTCAAAAGAAACCAGAGACCAAAGAACTAATCCGAAAGCAAAAGCGAATATCGCAGAACTTTCTGAGAAAAATCCAGAGAAAGGACCATCTATCGGACTTTTTCTGATCATTCGGATTGTGTCATATAGGATCTGCAGAACGGGTGCACCTCTTCTGCCTTGGGCATAAGCCCTGATCTTTTGGAGAACGCCTCCGCATAAGAAAGGAAGAGATATAAAGGCTAAAATCTGGATCAGAATGCCCAATAAGAAAGTAGCTGTGACCATATGTCTCCCTCCGCAAGACGAACGATGATGATTACGATCAAAATTGTTAATACAGTAAAAGAAGAATAAGTTAAGTCTACAGAGATGGATTCATCATCCGCTCCTCTGATCTTAGCTTTCAAAGAGGAAAGTATTCTTAATAAAATCTTAATGAACCCTTTGTCTAATCTGGAATTGCCCGCTTCATCAGCAAAATATCTGCCTAAAGGAGCGGCTAGCGGATCGGAAAGAGCCGAACTCGTGATCGCTACCTCCGATCCGCCGAATAAGCCGCCGCAATCCCACAGTTTTCTCTCTTTGATCTTATGTCTGAGTCCTAACAACCCTACACTTAACAGTATCACAAGGCCAATTACGTTCAAGATCCCGATCCCTCTGAACCAGGAAAAATCCAACCATTCTACCCTCACTGCATAATAGTTTGTGAAGCTAAGAATGATCAAAGGTGAGATCAATACCAAGGCGCCGGTTAAGAATAAGGAAACGCTGATAGTCGTATTCTTTCCATGGTCTTCGAAATTTGTTCGAGGTCTGGAAAGAACAAGTCCTAGGAATAGTTTTAAATGAGCGGCTGCTCCCACAGCTAAACCTGTACAGACTAAAATTAGAAGCGGAAGAACAAGTGCCGCACTAGTATCGGCAACTTCTAAAACCGCGGATAATAATTTGATAAATGTGGATTCTGATAAGAAACCGGTAGTTCCAGGAATGGCAAGAAAACTCATAGTTCCGATTGCGGCGAGGAATGTAGGAATTCCACTGATCCTTCCTATCCCCGTGTTTTCATCTGCTCCGGATCTACCGGATAATTTAGTTAGATATCCGAAAAATAAGAATTGGAATGTTTTGCTAATGCTGTGGTGAACCAAAGAGATCAGGAAAAGGACCGCAAATGCCTTGCTCAGCATCCTTAAACTTTCCTGTTCGCTATCTTGCCAATAAGCTGAGAGAAGTAAGCTCAACCATAAGAAGTTCATATTCTCAACCGTGCTATAAGCAATGGATTTTTTGACTTCTCTACTGAATAGTGCAGTAATACCTGCCCATAATACTCCAATTCCGGCTAATGGTATAAGGATGGCTGCATAATGGGTTCCGAGTAAAAGTGGAAGAGCAAATTTAGAAAATAATACAAGAGGTAGATTGACTAATAATCCGGAGTAAGCTGCAGAAGCGTGAGCAGGTGCACCCGCGTGAGCTTCCGGTAACCAAAAATGAACGCCGAAAAATGCTGATTTGATCAAAAGTCCCAAGATCAGGAAAAATAATCCGGATCTTGGATCGTTCGAAAAGATCCAGAACGTAAAACAGAAGGCCCCGATCCCGCCTGCAGCAACTAATGCCACGAAACTTCGGATGGAGGCATCATTCCATTTGCCTCCGATATAAAGAAGAAAGGCGCTTATTGTGGACAGCTCCCAGAAAAGAACCAGCCACAAACTTTTTCCTACCAGGTAACAAATCCCTGTGCTTAGAAAAAAAATGGCGTAACCAAAAATGACCAACGCCTTTCTTTCTTTTTCATAACCGTATACATATACGGCTATAAAACTGCCTAGTATCGCTTGGAGAGATAACCCAAGACCGATCGAACTATCTTTCCCGAAAAAATCTACTCCGAGCACATTCCCTATTAGGAAAGGTGCCAGCAGAGAAGTTATGACGGATAGATAAGCCAATACTGTCATACGTATTCCTTTTTTAGAAGCCCGCGTTTACTTGGAAGAAGAACATATGAGCCTGAGAGGCTGTTCCGTTCGCTCCTGTCGCAACTCCTGTGTTTAAATGAAGCCCTACGGATTCTGTTCCGACAGGCTGAAGATTGTAATGATAGAGAGCATTTCTCTGATTTTTAACGGCATTACCTGCTGTAAGGATACCACCACCGATCCAAATGGAAACGTAATCGTTAACAACGTACATCCATGTCAGGTCGAACTCATTGTAAATATTTTTACCTGTTCCACCTACAGAGATAGTGGTTTGTCCAACACCATTACTTTCAGTAGAAGCACCTGTATTCGCGCTACCATTAATTGCATACCAAGCATCCTGGGTTTGGACCTTGTTATTGATTATATAAGCCGCGTAGAATGTTCCGTAATGATCAGTCTTGTAAGAGAAATTGAAATTATAAGAACTTAAGTTTTTAGTATCAATATTCTCAGAAAGACCTGCTACGTTATTCCAATAAGGAAATACTCCAAATCTTGGGTTAGTAAGAGTTTGGAAAGTTCCGTTACTCCCGTCTGTGCGATTATTATCTCCAGAAGCGTAAGTATATTGGAACCCTGCTCTTAATTTTTCAAAGAAAGTGTAACCAGTTTGCAGAATATGCATTGATCCGGAATATCTTTGAGCTTGTGTGCCGTAACTTTGTCCAGACCCGGAAATACCCGGAACATTCTGCTGAACATAAGAATCCAAAAGAGGATCTTTTACGTTTCTCTGTCCAGTTGCACCGCTTTGCCACGCACTTTCAATTGCCCAATCCCAAGCTCCCCAAAGACCATCTTTAGGAAGATTATTATTTGCGGTTCTGTTGGTGATCCTGAAGCCAGTTGTAATCAAATCACTTTGCTGTTTTGCCCAAGAGTTATTATAAAGATCTAGGTCAGATTTAGCTCCTGCAATCGCAGTCTTTTTGGTCAAAAGTCCAATGGAGTAAACGTCTAGAGTAAACCAATCCTTTGCAGTTACGGAGTTATACGTACCAACAATATACTGATCCGGTTGTCCAGGATTCACTACAGTCGTCTTTTTTGTAACTGGATCCGTAATGCTTACAGGTGCGTTAGCCGAAACTACTCCGTTAACACCATTCTGATTGGCTGCAATTTTAGTTCCAAAGAAATGGATCTTGTAATTGTCCTGATCGAACATAATACGTGCTCCATCGTAAGACAAACCGTTCATGGTCCAGTTAGCGCCACCAAGTAGTCTCTGATCTCCATAAGCCAAAATTTGTCTACCTACCTGGACTTTAGCATCCAATGGAAGTTTCTTTAAGATAATAAAAGCTTCACGAAGAGTTGTTTGGCTCGGGATGGTAGTTCCTGATCCTGCAGCAGGGTTACTAGTTGTAGTCGCTCCTGCTCCGTCGAAAACATTTGCACGAACATCACCAACGCTAGCTGGTGTTTCCCCTCCCCATACTCTTGCATCTTGGAAGGTAACTTTTGCAGAGAAGTAAGGACTAGGATCGATTATAAAAAATACCTGAGAGGTCTGCATTGCTCTGGAGGTATAACCTTTATTCGATTTATCAAATCCTAGGTTGTATCTGTCCTCATATCTAGGGCGAACATAGGCACCTATTCTGATCCAGTCGTTCAACCATGCTTTTTTATGGTTCGCGACTTTTTTTCCCAATTCGGGTTCAAAAAAAGTACTTCTAGTAAAATCAGGGGTTAAACCGCTAGTTTTCATCGGAGAAACATAGCTGTCTTCTTCCTCTGCCATAGACTTTTGAGGTGCGGAAACTGTGGCCGGTGCAGGTGTACTCGGTGCTGTTACAGTTTCCTTGTTTGCGGGTTGAGAAAATACGCTTTGAGATCCGACCGCCAAAAACAACAAAATAAAGCTGATTTTGCGAATCGATCGAATTTGATAGATTATCTTTAGTTTCATATGGGTTCTCCGCGTTTTATTTGTCCCAAATATTAGAAATTCATTCTAAAATTTAAAACCGGATACAAAATCCCCAGATTTTGGGGACTGTCCAAAGAATTTTACGTTTTTTTATATTAAGCAAAAATAATCCCTCCGAGATTTCGTCCCGGAGGGGAAAAATACCCTACATGATAGCTTTAACTAAGTAGTGATACAATGGAATCCCGAGGATAATGTTTATCGGGAATACGATGGATAATGCCACCGTAAGATAGATGCTCGGATTTGCTTCCGGGATCATATCCTTCATTGCCGCAGGAACCGCAATATAAGATGCGGAAGCGCAAAGAACTACAAACATTAGCGCATCTCCCTCTGGCATATGAATTACTTTAGTGAGAAGTAATCCTACGCTCGCGTTGATCACCATTAATAAAATCGCTGCAGCGATTAGGAAGAAACCAACGTGAGTAAGTTCTTTGAATCTTTTTGCTGCAGAGATTCCCATATCCAAAAGGAAGAATGTTAAGATTCCTTTAAATAAGTCCTCAGTAAACGGTTTCTCAGCGTTCCAGCCGCTGTCCCCGGTCAAGTAACCTACTATCAAAGCACCTACTAAGAGATAGATAGAAGATCCGAATAGCGCTTCGTGAAGAAGAGCTTTCCAGTTGATAGATCCGCCACCGTTTGCCTTGTTCTTAGAAAGTCTGTCCAGGATAACCGCGATAACGATTGCAGGAGATTCCATAAGAGCCATACCAGCTACGATAAAACCGCCGTATTCAATATTCAAATTATGAAGATAAGCACCAGCAGTTACAAACGTTACTGCGCTAATTGATCCAAAGGATCCCGCCAAGGCGGCGGCGTTATGTTTCTCTAATTTGATTTTTAGAATATAATATGCATAGATTGGCACCAGGGTTGCCATGATACTACATGCTAATAGAGTTAATGCATGTTCGGAGCTAAAAGGGGTCTTGTAAAGCTCATGGCCTCCCTTGAATCCGATTGCGAAAAGTAGATACATCGAAAAGAATTTCGATAAAGCTTCAGGGATCACCAAATCCGATTTGAAGATGATGACTCCCATTCCTAAAAAGAAGAACAGTACCGGTGGGTTAAGTATGTTCTGTATAATCGCCGAATCTGCCATTTGGTTTTTTCTCCTCGGGTTTTGTTGTCCAGGTTTCCCGACTTTTTTAGTTCCTTCCTGAGTAGAAGACGAACTTATTTAATACAAGACCTTCCAAACTTATAAAATTGGACACTAAAAAATTCTGATTTAGGAAAAATTTTCTAAGATTTATACCTTTGGACAATTCGTGCTGAAATAATGAGCAGAAGATTTGAAATATGTGGAGTTAATGACAACCCGGCATCATACTTTAGGCCTAGTTTAAGGATATAAATGTAATTAGTTTTATTTATTGGAATTTTAGAGGAAGGAGGTCAAAATTTTTCTTACGAATACCTTTTCACACTTCGAGGCGATTAGTTTTAATTGTATGGTTCCAAAATTCCAAGATTATAAATTTAGATAGGTTGGTTTAGGTTTTTGGAATTTCTTATAATTTTGAACAATATTCGACCTAAGTATCAATTTGGGCAAAAAATAAGATGACTGCGGAAAAATACCTGGTATCCTACCTGGAAAAGGATTCACTGGTATTAGGCTTAAATGAAACAATCCCGATCAAGAATCCGAAATACTTTCTTCACAAATATCTATTTTCGATTCTTGATCTTGTTCTTCCTAGGTATCATTGGAGCAAATTTTTTAATTGCAGCCCCCACTCTTCCAAACGCGGAGATCATTCGATTAAATCCTTCTTCCCCTGTTGAAAATATTAGCTCTAAAATGGAATACAGGTATAGAGGATACCAGTTCCGACATTGTAAGCCCGAAACAATTTCTTCTCTCCATCAGTTGGAATGGCATCATAATGCGGGAAATGTATTACGTTTGAAAAGAAGCCAATCAGGAAATTGGCTTAGGTTTAAACTTGCGAATGACGGAACGGAACAACTTTACCGGACCTTGGTACTACTTTGGCTGAACGTTCCCGATGCGGAACTTTGTTCAGTTGATTCCAGAGGGAAGTTCGAGGCAGGATTTGCCGGTTATGACCTGGATCCTATCTGGAACGATTTTATTTCTCCACTTCCTCACTTTAATATACGTTTGGAACCTAAGGAAGAAAGGACCTTCTACCTTTACGTTCTGTCCAATGAGGACATTAACTTTCCGGTTCGATTATTATCAGAAGACGATTATATGGTGATCGTTAGATTGAGATCTGTTCTGTTCTTAAGTGTTGGATTTGTGCTGTTCTTAGCATTCGCTTATAATTTATACTTATACTATAAATCAAAAAAGGCTTTGTTTTTGGCCTTACCTCTTCATTTGCTCTCAGTAGGGGCCACTCTCTATTTTTTACATGGAAAAGAATTTGCGTCGATCGTAGGAAATGAGAACAACCTATTTCGTCATAATTACTTCCTGTTTCTAGGGATCACTCATATTGCTTTCTTCTTCTATTTGGCTGCATGGAATAAGGAAAATGCAGGTATAGTTTATAGATCTCCATTTTTCTGGCTGGTTTGTTTTGCAGGGGTTTTATATCCGCTTATTCCACTCTATCAATTCTGGTACGATCATAGAATATTAGTTTTAGTGCTGAATTACGGATGTATGTTATTTTATTTTGGAAAGACTCATATTTCTTCCATTCGAAATAATACGGTCTATGAAATGTTCTTTATCTCTGTCTGGGGAATCTTTCTACTTCTGGATTTGTACAAAACAATTTTCCATTTCGACTTCTATCCTTATAACAGAATGGCGGTTTATGGAGTATTGTATTACCTGCCCCCTTTAACTGTATTCGTGTCTTTACTATCCAGAGAAATATTGAGAAGAAAAGAAGACGAAGGTTCTAATCGTAAAACCCACCTTTCTTCCTTGGATGTAAAGGACTTTGTAGTTAAGATAGAATCATTACTGGAAAAGGAAAAAATTTATCTTACCAAGTCTTTAAAAGAAGAACATATGGCCAAAGAACTTGGGATTACGATCCATCAACTTTCAGAGTTGATTAATACCGAATTCAAAACGAATTTTCCATCTTTGATCAATCAATACAGGGTAGAAGAAGCTAAAGTATTGTTAAATGAGTTCCCGGATGAGAACACAACTGAGATTGGTGCGAAGGCCGGATTTAGTTCCAGATCAGCGTTCTATCTGGAATTCAAAAAGTTAACTGGAACTAATCCTAATTCTTATCGGAAAGAAAGTAGTGGAAGAGGTGCTTAAGCGTTTACTCTAAAGAAAATAACATCTCCGTCTTGGACGATATATTCTTTTCCTTCGATTCTTAATTTACCTTCTTCTTTAACTTTGTTCGGGCTTCCTGTTCTATCCAGGTCTTCGAACTTCATAACTTCTGCGCGAACAAATCCTTTTTCGAAGTCTGAATGGATTACCGATGCCGCGATCGGTCCTGTACTTCCAACACCTGTGGTCCAGGCTCTCGCTTCCACTTCTCCGGCCGTGAAGAATGTTACAAGTCCCAGAAGTTTATAGGCAGCTTGGATCATTCTATCCAATCCACTGCTTGTTTCTCCGATTTCGCTTAAGAACTCTAATTGTTCTTCTTTGCTTAGGCCTGAAATTTCTTCTTCGAACTTTCCGCAGAGAGTAACTACTTCTGCTCCTTCTGCTTGGGCCATTTTTTTTACCGACTCTACAATCGGGTTATCTTTTGCGATCGCTGCTTTGTCTGTAATATTCGCAACATAAAGAACTGGTTTAGAAGTGATTAGGTTGAATGTTTTGACTAATTTTTGCTCTTCCGGTTTGATATCAGCGAGTCTTGCCGGTTTTCCTTCTTTCAAAACTGCCATGATCTTGTCTAAAAGTGCTGTAGCTTCTTGAGCTTCTTTATTTCCGGCCTTAGCGTTTCTGGAAATTTTTTGATATTGTTTTTCTACGGATTCTAAGTCCGCAAATATCAATTCCATTGTAACTACTTGCGCGTCTTCTACTGGATCAATTTTGCCGTGGACGTGTGTAATATTTTCGTCCTCGAAAGCACGAACTACATGGCAGATCGCGTCCACTTCACGGATATGGGAAAGAAATTTATTTCCAAGACCTTCTCCTTGGCTTGCACCTTTTACAAGTCCTGCGATATCCACGAATTCCATGATAGCTGGGACTTTCTTTTGGGGTTTATAAATTTCTACGAGCCTGTCCAGTCTTGTGTCTGGAACTTCCACAATTCCTTTGTTTGGTTCGATTGTACAAAACGGATAGTTTTGCATTTCGGCACCGGCCTTAGTCAATGCGTTAAATATGGTTGATTTTCCTACGTTTGGAAGTCCTACGATCCCGCAATTCAAGCTCATACAGTCAATTTTTGGAAGAAAGAGAATCTGTAAATTCGTTTAGATTTAGATACTGAAATAAGAAGTTCTTATTCTAAGATCCAGGATTTGTTTGATTCTTTAGAATTTAAGGTTTGGACTTCTTCATTAATCCGGATCAATCTTCCATTTCTAAAAAATAACTCTAAAATGCTGATCTTTAAGGAACCAGGAGTCGCCCCGCATCCAAAACTATATTCTCCATTAAAGAAACGCAAAGCTCTTGGAGAAGATAAAAGAACGATAGAAGGTAAACTATCCGAAAGTTCTAATTTGAAATTAGACAAACCTACCGCAATAGGATTCAGATCCTCGTTCGGTTTTTCACTCGGGTCCTGTGCGAGTAAAAAGTGGAATATCTGAGATTCGAAAGTTTTTGAGAACTGGCTTTTAAAATCTGCAATCCAAGGAGACGGATTTTTTTCGTCGTTTTGGATTGATTCTGGAGAAGGAGAATAGAATACAAAGTTCATTCCGCCTTCTTCCTTAACCGTTAAAATTCCTGGTGGGATCACCGGCTGTTTTTTAGCAGAAATTTTAGGTACTTTCTTTTTGCTTTTTTTCTTCTTAGAAACTTTTGCTTTGGTTTCAGAAGTCTGCTCCTTAGGTTTACTTTCGGAGGTTTCTTCTATCGGCTTAGGATCTTCCGGTTTCCTCGGAGTTAACTTTTCTGGCTGTTCAGGATTTGGATTTGTTTCCTTGGACGCAGGTTTCTTTTTCTTTTTTAAAACCTTCTTCTTTTTTACCTTTTTCGAAGGTTCAGTAGTTTCCTTTTTGGGAAGTACAGAATGATGACCGGTGAAGATGATCTCAGCGCCAAGATTTTTTTTCAGTCTTTCGATTTCCTCTGAGGTTTTAGGCAAATAAGGAGCAGAGACGAGTAAGATTGCTCCTCCACCTTCATTGATCTTTTGTTGTTTATACCTTTTGTACCATAGACCTAAGGTTCTTTCGAAATCAAATGGAGTTTCTTTTTCCGACTGCAAAGGACAGTAAACCACGAGTCCGATAGGAGAATCTTTTCTTTCGGCCGAAGAAGATTGGGTTTGGAGAGAAGGTCCTAAAAGAACTAGGCCTGCTAAAAGAATCAGCGCGCCTAATTTTTTGATCTCGAATTTTGGAAAAAAATTCATTTGGATGAAGAGTATTGAAAAACTTCTTTTCTTAAATTTTGAAAGTACTTTTGGAAAAGTTTTTCTTCTTTTTCTCTAAATTCTAATGTTCTGGACTCGAATTTAGGGTCCATTTCGGAAAGTTTAGAATCCATTTCGGATAGATGTGATTCTTCTTCTTTGATGATCCCTTTTACGGAGATTCCAACATTTTTTTGATCTATAATCTGGTCATAAGTCTCGTAGACTAAACCAGCTCTTTCTTCTATTAATTTTGTTACATACAGATAGCAGAGGAACGATTTCGTATGTTTTGGAAAATTTTCCGCTCCGAATGATCTTTCTACGGAAAGATCCAATTTTTGGAAATAGGAAACTGCAGAAAATCCGCAGAGTAAGGAATCCTTTTCGAAGTTTTGAGTTCCGTCGGGTTTAACTTTTAATGCTAATTTTTTAAAATAAGCTGCGTGTCTTGCCTCTTCGGAAGCATGTCTTAAAACCATTTCGGAGAGTAACGGTCCAGATTGGCTTGTATGAATTTTACGAGAACCGATATGTTCCAAAAGAGAAAGAGTATTTAACCATTTAAAATGTAGTTCGGTAGAAGATACGATCTCTGTTAACAGAGAATCAATTTCCTCGGAAGAAACGTTTGGATTTGGCTTGGTATCCGTGTTTTGGATCATAGATACGATGATTTCTCCGGGAGGTCAAAAAATCATCCATTTTCGTTTTGGTTCTAAAAAATCTGCTTTCTAACTAACAGTATTCTATAAGACTTCCTCTGATGGCTTCCAATACTCTTGCTGCTCTAGGTAAATACGGTCGTTTTATAAAATTCTCCCATACTTTATTCGCTCTTCCATTTGCTGGGATCGCATTTGTTCTCGCGATCTTACAAGAGCCAAGTCTTTCTCTTTCTGCTATGGGTCAAAAATTGTTTTGGATCTTGGTCTGTATGGTTGGTGCAAGAAGTGCTGCTATGGGATTTAATAGATGGGCGGATAGCAAGATTGACGCTAAAAATCCAAGGACTGCAAATAGAGAAATTCCTAGTGGTCAAATCTCAGATTTTATGGCAGTGATATTTATCGTAGGATCTGCTCTTGTGTTTTTTATGGGGAGTTGGTTCTTAAATTCACTTTCGTTTTATCTTTCCTTCCCTACCCTATTTCTTTTATTAACTTATTCTTATACAAAACGTTTTACTTTTTTATGCCATTTTTATCTGGGTGTAACGATTGGTCTTGCTCCTCTTGCAACTTGGATTGCTATAAGAGAAGAGTTCTCTTGGATTGCAGGATTTTGGACCCTAGGGCTCGCTTTCAATCTGGCAGGATTTGATATTTTGTATGCTTTACAAGATAGAGAATTCGATAAAAAAGAAGGGCTACATTCTGTTCCCGCTCGTTTCGGGGAAAAAAATTCGTTTATAATATCAAGAATTTCTCATATTCTATCTATTTCTTTTCTGGCCGTTGCTGCATGGTATTCTGGTTTTCAAGGTGCTTTCTGGGTATTTTTAATAGTTGTAGCATATTTACTATTTAGGGAGCAAAAGATCGCATCTGAGAACAAGGACGGAAATTTTCCACCAGGTTTTTATCAAATCCATTCTTGGATCTCTCTTGTTATCTTTTTGGGGATTTTGGCAGAAACCGGTCCTCAGCTCGTTTCTCTATTTTCCAGGTTTTAAAATGAGTGAAGAAAGATCATTGAGACTAGTACTCGCAATGGCTGGAGCAAGCGGCTCCATCTATGCTGCCAGGTTTTTAAGAGCACTTATGGAAATTCCAGGAGAGACTTGGTTTGTTCCTAGCCCTGCTTCTATCCGAGTCTTTAGGGAGGAATACGAGGCAAATGTCCAAACGGGAGAAGACGTCCTAGAGCTTGTGCGTAAAAAATGGAATCCTAAACAAATTCATAAATTTCATCTTCGTAAATTCGAAGATATCGGCGCCGATATTGCCTCCGGTTCAAACATTTGGGACGGGATGGTTGTAGTTCCATGTTCTATGAAAACCGTTGCGGCCATTCGCACCGGTATCACTGAAAATTTAATTGAAAGAGCAGCTGACGTATCTCTTAAAGAAAGAAGAAAGCTCATCCTAGTTCCTAGAGAAACTCCTTATAATCGGATCCATCTAGAGAATATGTTAGCTCTTCATGACGCAGGTGCAATCATTGCTCCTGCGTCTCCTGGTTTTTACCAAATGCCTAAAAGTTTAGAAGACCTGGGAGATTTTATGGCTACTAGGATTTTCAGACTATTAGGAAGAGAGATAGATCTTTATCCGCGTTGGAGCCCTTAAATAAATTTAAGTTCGGGTTTTTAATCCGGACAAACCTTTTGCTTCTTGATCTGCGTTTGTAAGAAGATCCAATAGATCTTTCGGGATCGGCATCGGTTGCATGATAGGTACATTTGCCCCACCAGTGTTTCCTACTGGAATTCGATTCAACCAAGAACCCAACCAACCCAAGGAAACTCTCAAAAGTTGTCCTAAAATTTCCTTTCTATCTTTTTGTTCGATCGCAAATAATAACATCCTGAAATGGCTCCCTGTATGTGGTGCCGGATAATATTGCCCGATCAAGTGTGCCCTTTCCAAATGCCTCCAAGATTCATTTAGATTTCCTTCTTCTTTATATTTTTTAGAAAGATCTAGTTCTTGTTTGTATCTTATCTTCCAATCTTTAGGCATTATCCAATTCATTTCATTCTCTCCGGGGTGATAAGAAGAAGGTAACGTATTTCTGGAATGATATCTTGAATTTAGGGGCTAGTCCGGAAAAAAACGAGGAGCGAAATTTTCTTCTTTTTGAAAAAAATCAGAGGGTCTTAACCCGAATGAATTTTTAAAGATGCGTGTAAAATGTGCCTGGTCTGCAAACCCGCCTTCGAGCGCTGCTTGTACCAATTGGGGCTGAGTTGATAAATACAAGACGGCCTTTCTAATCTTTGTCCAAATTTTATATTCGGAAAAAGTAATACCAGTTTCCTCTCGAAATAAATGCCTAAATCTACTCTGGGATAATCCGAAACCCTTTGCAATTTCAATGAGATTACTTTCTTCTAAACCAATTTTGGGCAAAGAATTTTGGATTCTTGAGTCCATCACTTTTGGTTTCTGAGAAGATCTTACTGAATTTAAAAGTTCTAAAATACGCATTCGGATTCGAGTTGGATTTTCTTCTTTAAATGAATCTCGGATCTCCTGCGCAGGAATTTGATCTCCAACTTCTATCCCTGGTTCTCCCATTTCTATTTTCTGATTTCGGAATATACCTTCTCCAATTCCTAAGGGATCGACCAAGAGTATGATGAATTTTTCAGACGTTTGTTCTGTTCTATGAGATATTCTGGAAGGTACGAATACAGTTTTATATTTTCTCCATTCTCCGTTACCCCCTTGGAGACGGACTTGTCCTTCGTTTAGTGAACAGCAGATCTGGGAGAAAAAATGGCTATGCCTGATTGTAGAAAAGGATTCTCCACAATATACACCTAGATCAGGCCAGATAAAGAATTCTTTTCCCATAGGAAATTATAAGAAGTAGAACACTAAGGAATGGCAAGTAACAAATAAAAGGAAATACTCGGGACCGAACGGTCCCGGATTTTTTAAGGGTTAAACTGATTCTATTGCTTGGATCTTTTTATTCAGATCGGAAGCATCTTCGTATCTTTCGTAAGAGATAGCATTGAATTTTTGCAGATATAATCCAACTAACTCTTCTCCGGTTTGGCCTGGAACTTCCAGAGCCTTGCGGAAATTATGAAGATCGAACTCAGGGTGTTTTCCGGAAAATGTTTCTACTAGTCTCTCCATATGAAGAAGAGAAGCTTCTCTTGCGATCCCGCTAGAACGTCTTACTTTTAAAGAAAGATTTGCTAGGGCATCCAGATAATCTCTAACACCTTCTGGTTCTTTTTCCTGAACAGGGAAAGATCCACCTTCTCTATTCTTACATAGTTCTACATATCGAATTACAACGTTTTCAAAATGATCCATTCTTTCTTTTATATAAGAATTGGAGTCCTCTTGGCCTGCTGGCATCTCGAAGTCCTTAATCTTTACCACATCATACTTGTCATAATGATCTGTGATGATCCTTTTTAGGTCTTCGTAACTGTCTAGAGAAACGGGAGGAAATGTTACAACAGGAAAGTTTTCTCCAATTCGGAGGAAACTAACCACTACGTTGGAAGCGATAATCTTGCCGCCCGGAAATAGCGGATTTTCTCCAACAACATTGCAATATACTATGAGGTTTCCGGATGGATTCTTCTCTGTGCCTTTTTCGAACTTCACGGTTTGCCTCCCTCTGTACTAACTGACTGGCCCCAGAGTATTATTCCCACTTTTTTATCTCTTCAGCCAGATTTTGGAGTATGTTTTTATAGGATTTTGCGATAATTCCCTCAGGTTCTTGAAAAACCAAAGGTTTTCCTGCTTCTCCTGCACTCATTACATCCATAGTAAGTGGGACCCCTCCCAGGAATTTTGTATCGGCAGAATCAGCTAATTTTTGACCTCCGCCCTTTGAAAAAATTGCAGAAGCATGTCCACAATTTGGACACACAAATTCACTCATATTCTCCACTACACCTAGTATCGGTACTTTGACTTGTTGGAACATAGATGCTGCTCTATTTGCATCTAAAAGTGCGACTGTTTGTGGTGTGGTTACCAAAATTGCTCCGTCTAAATCTATGAGTTGGGCAAGAGACAATTGTACATCTCCTGTTCCCGGTGGAAGATCTATAAATAAGAAGTCTAGTTCTCCCCAGACGATATCATACAGAAATTGTTCTACCGCCTTTCCTAACATTGGACCCCGCCACACTACAGGTTGTTTCTCTTCTATTAAAAAAGAGAAAGAGATGATCTTCAGTCCGTCTTTTTCTAATGGATAAATTTTATCTTCTTCTGCTTTGAGCGCGACCTTACCGTTGACTCCGAACATTTTTCCGATAGAAGGTCCATAGATATCTGCATCCATCACTCCCACTTTATATCCCATCGCAGCTGCTGCAGATGCAAGGTTTACTGTGACTGTGGATTTTCCGACCCCACCTTTTCCGGAACCGATCGCGATTACCTTTTTGACTCCAAGGATCTTATTGGAATCGTCCAAGGTCATTTTAGGATCTACTTCGAACTTGATCTTTACTTTTCCGACTCCTTCTTTTTTAGAAAGTGTCTGACGGATTTGTGCTTCTAACCCGATTTGTACCCTTCTGTCTTGGCTAGGGGTTTTTACTATGATACTTGTTTCTTCTTCTCCGATTTCAAGAGAGCCGATCATTCCTAGAGAGACTATGTCTTTTTTTAGCTCCGGATGTTTGATCTTTGTGAGTTCTCTTTGGATATCGATTGGTTGGAGTTTACCGGCCATTTGTTTCCTTTTCTTGGTATGAGATCATTTGTGTTTCTGTGAATTCACCTTCTTCATTGGAAAAAGAGAATCTTTTAATATTTAATTCTGTTTCGTTCCATTCCATCAGATGGAAACCACTTTGGTGTCTCTGGTCTGAGATTCTGGTACTGGATGCGGAATTGATCACATAGTATGGTTTTTCTGGATCCGGATATTTGACCCAGTTCGTATGTACATGACCATGCAAGTAGGCTAAAGGTGGCCTTTTTTTCAGAAGTTCCGCAATTTCTTCCCTATTTTTCATTTTATGACCGGAGCTTTCCTGGCGTTCCGGCGGATTCCAGATTGGATGATGGCAGATTAGAATATACTGATCCAGTTTTTCTTTTTCCAAATATTCCAGCGTAGAATGTACTATCTCTTTTCCCACATATCCATACGCGTTTAGAACGGAGAGCGGCATATTAGAGTCCCAGCCAACGAGTGCTAGTTTTCCTATTTTTTTGATCCGAAGATATCCGTTTTGTAGAGAGACACTTTCTCCCATCCAGGGAGAGAAAAATTTTTCGTAATATGGCAGATCGGATCCTTTTTTTCCTGCAGCTACATGAGTATATCGATCATGATTTCCAGGGATCATGAATGTTTTGTCCCCGAGTACAGGAGTTAGGATTCTTTTAGATTCTTCGTATTCTTTCCAATGAGAGACGTTTGTGATATCTCCGGAGATAATGATCACATCCGGATCTATAGATTGCACTTTTCGAACGATCGCATCCCAGAGATAGAGAGGATACTTTCTCATACGCCGAAAGGTATAGTTCATATATCCCGGGATCATCTTACCCTTCAATGTCATGAAAGGAAGTATTACGGGAAAATGCAGGTCCGATAGATGGACCAATTTCACTCGGAAACTTTCCTCCGGATCATTCCCAAAATTTCTCCTTTTTTGATGACGGAACCTTTCTCTCTGTCGATTCTCGCTAATATTCCGTTAATCGGAGATTCCATCGGGAAGGAAGCTTTGTCCGTGACTAGTTCGCAGACTTCTGACCCTTCATTAATTTGATCTCCCAACTGAAAATTCCATCGAACTAGTTCAATTTTATCGGTGTCTCCCAAATCTGGAGTTATTAGTTCGAAATCTTCGGTTTTTGATGCCATCTCTCTAAAACCAGCTTGCCGTATAGAGTCCACAAGCCAACGTGTACTAAATTTTCTAAGTTCCCTCCTATGGCAAACCAGAAATCTGTTCTCAAAGGGGCTCAAATCCTCCAAAATATAGAAGAACTCAAACAGAGAAGATTCTTCCATTTAGAACTGAAAGGTCTAACTAAACCTACTAGAGATATTCTTTCCGAACTCGTTAACGGTCTTTTAGAAGAGATCGGTGCCAACCCTCTCGCTGCATTTCATCTTTTCAGCGGACTTATGGAGGCATTATTAAACGCGATCAAAGGAAATATCCGCCATATTATTTTCAGAGATGAGCTCCTGAAAAAAATAGAAAGGCTTGGTGAGACTCAAGAAGAAGCAGAAGAACTACTTGAGATCATCATGGATACTTCTCCTCTTCGCGACGCGATGCATCGATATGTGGTTCCTGATAAGATTAAAAAACAGGTTCAGAGCATTCTTCAATTAGAAGATAGGATCCGCGCTAAAAAACAGATCTTAAAAGACGAAGAGAAAGAATTCCTCACGGATATACGTTTTAAACTTAAGAAAAACAGAATGCGAATTTCTGTTAAGATCAAGATCACCAAAGACGAACTGAATTTCAGGATTCGTAATGATTCTCCGATCCATAATATGGATTTTGGAAGAATAGAAGAATCCCGTATTCGCCATAAAGAATTATTCGACCAAGGAAATTCTGCAGATTTCTTCCGTCCTGAATTTTTGGACGAAAAAGAAAGTGCGGGTTTTGGTATCGCGATGATCGACGAAGGTTATTATACTATGGGTTTGAATCCTTTGGATCTTCTGACCATTACATCAGGTAGTCGTACTACCACTGTGTATATGAGATATCCTTTAACTGCACTTCGCGAAATGGCGTTTTAAGGCGCAGAGTTTTCGCACAGAGTTCGCTAAGAACACAGAGATTTTTTCACGCAGATACGCGCAGTCGCAGAGTCTTCTTACCTCTTTAACTCAGTGCTCTCTGTGAACTCCGTGCGAAACTTATAACCTATAAGATATAACGGCTTAGGTCTTTGTCCTCTACGATGCCTTTGAGTTTGGATTCGACAGCTTTTTGATCTATAGTCAGGCTTCTTTGGTTTTCAGGTAAGTCTGGACCTTCGAAGCTAAGATCTTCTAAAAGTCTTTCCATGATCGTGTTTAATCTACGAGCGCCTATGTTTTCATGTTTTTCATTCATTTCATAGGCCATCTTTGCGATCTCTTTGATTCCATCCGGTGCGAAGTCTATTTTGATCCCATCTGTTTCGAGTAAAGCTTGGTATTGTTTTACGAGAGAAGATCTAGGAGCAGTTAAGATCTTTTCAAAATCTTCCATGGATAATTTTTCGAGTTCTACTCTGATCGGAAAACGTCCCTGTAATTCTGGTATAAGATCAGAAGGTTTAGACATATGGAATGCACCTGCTGCAATAAACAAAATATGATCTGTTACGATTGGACCGATCTTGGTGTTTACTGTTGCACCTTCTACAATTGGAAGTAAGTCTCTTTGTACCCCTTCTCTGGAAACATCCGCGCCTGCTCTTCCTTCTCTGCTTGCGATCTTATCGATCTCGTCTAAGAATACAATACCCATTTCTTCTACACGTTTTTGGGCTTCTCTTTGTAATTTGTCCGGATCTAAAAGTTTTTCTGCTTCTGCTTCTTCTAAAATTTTAAGGGCTTCAGGAATCGGTAGTTTTCTTTTTTTCTGTTTTTTAGGCATTAGATCGCCTAAAACATTTTGAATATGATTATCTAGATCTTCCATGTTCCCAGCTCCGAATACTTGCAGCATCGGAAGTCCTTGAGGACCTGCTTGTGGAATATCTATCTCTATAATTTGTTCGTTAAGTTTTCCCGCCTTGAGCTTTTTTCTCATGGTCTCTCTTGTCTCGGAAAATCTTTTCTCTCTTTCTTCTTCGGCTTCGTTTGTGGAAAATCCAATGGAAGGTGGATGAGGATCTGCGATCGAGGTTTTAGCGGGGAAAGGAAGTAGGATATCCAACAGAGCATCTTCTGCCCTTTCTTTTGCTTTAGCTTCTACTTCCTTTCTGAATTCTTGTTTAACTAGATTCAGAGAAACCATTGCAAGATCTCTAATAATACTTTCTACATCTCGGCCTACATAACCTACTTCTGTAAATTTTGTACTTTCTACTTTTAAGAAAGGAGCTCCACATAGTTTAGAAAGCCTTCTCGCGATTTCTGTTTTTCCCACTCCTGTGGGTCCGATCATTATTATATTTTTAGGATAAATTTCTTCTCTTAGTTCAGGATCTAATTTTCTGCGTCTAGTTCTGTTACGAAGAGCAATCGCCACAGCTTTTTTGGCGTTTTTTTGGCCAATGATATGCTCGTCTAGTTTGGAAACGATTTGCCTCGGAGTGAGTTCATCGTCTCCTAATTTACTTTCGCTGGTTGGTGGAAGAAACTCGCTCATTGTCCAATTTCCTCTACGATTATATTATGATTAGTATATATACAAATATCTGCGGCTATGTTCATTGCTTCTTTTACTATGGAGGAAGGTTCTAAATTTGTATGGTGATAGAGCGCCCTGGCTGCTGATAATGCGTAATTTCCACCGGAACCAATTGCTAAAATTCCGTCATCAGGCGAGATTACATCTCCAGTTCCGGAAACTAAAAAGGATTCATCTTTATCGGCTACGATAAGCATCGCTTCTAATCTTCTAAGCGCTCTGTCGGATCTCCATTCTCTGGCAAGTTCGACTGCCGATCTGGAAAGACTTCCTCCGAATTCTTGCACTTTTTTTTCGAATAATTCGAATAAGGTGAAAGCGTCTGCCGCAGAACCTGCGAAGCCAGATACAATTTTGTCAGAGTAAAGTTTACGAACTTTTCTTGCCGTGTTTTTCATGACGGTGTTTCCGAAAGAAACCTGTCCGTCACCTGCGATCGCTACTTTACCGCCTTTGCGGACGCAAAGTATCGTTGTTGCATGTATTTTATTTGGATTTATCGAGTCTTGCATGTGGGTGAGCCTTTCGGTAGACCTCTTTGATCTTTTCCTTACTCACGCTCAGGTAAACCTGGGTGGTGGATAGAGAGGAATGCCCCAATAGCTCTTGGACTGCACGGATATCCGCGCCGGCATCGAGTAAGTCCGTTGCGAACGTATGACGGAATTTATGGGGGGTAATGGGTTTATCCCATCCCATTCGTTTCCTTCTCTCGTTCAAAATATAACGAACCCCTCTGGTCGTCAGTTTATTTCCCTTTTGATTCAGAAAAATTTCATCAGATCTGGGACGGAATCTCGGACGCACATCTAAGTATTCATTTAGACTTTTGATGGCTTCTTTTCCTAAATATACGAATCGTTCCTTTCTTCTTTTACCTAAGACCTTTAAGATAGTATGATCTGCAGATAATTGAACTAGAGTCGCGTCAACTAACTCGAAAACCCTGAGACCAGAAGAATATAGAACTTCTAAGATTGCCTTATCTCTGATGTTTAGGATTTCAGATGCGTTTTCATTTTCGTATTCGTAATCTAAAATACTTTCGGTTTCTTCTATTCTGAAATTTTTAGGGACTTGTTTTCTAGTTTTAGGAAAACTCACAGAAAGGATAGGATTTCCTGGCACTAAATTATCTTTTAATAATACTTTGTAGAATGTTCTAAGGCTGGAAAGTTTTCGGCTCTGGGTCCTTCTGTCCAAACCTTGGTTTTTTGAAAGGAATGCAAAATAAGAACGAACATCAACAGATTCTAATTGGTAAATTTCGATCTGTTCTTGTAGGCAAAATTCGAAGAATGATTTCAGGTCTAGGAGATAAGCGTTGAGAGTATTTTGGGAATAGTTTTTTTCCACTCTCAAATATTCATAAAAACGGGAAGCGGCAGAATTCAGGATTTCAGAAGGAAATTGGGGAAGTTTGACCGCGTATTCGCTCACAGGTTTCTCCGGAGTAAAATCCCCGGAGCGTTTCAACTATCCGGGATAGTTTATTTATCGGAGGCTTTCGAAAAAATGATCTGTCTTTCCCGGACCCAATCTTTTATTTTTTGTTTTGCCTGGTCGAATAATTCGGGTAATTTACTCATTTCTTCCTGGTTAAAATTGGATAGAACATGTCCTGCGGTGAGGGCGCTGTCTCCAGGTTTTCCCACTCCGAATCTAAGCCTGAAAAAATCGGGCGATCCTAATTTTTCAGCGATGTCTTTGATCCCATTATGACCACCGTTCCCGCCGCTCTGTTTGAATTTGAGTTTGGAGAATGGAAAGTCCACTTCGTCATGAATGACTAAGATATTTTCAGGAGGAATCCCATTTTTGCGGGAAAGTTCTGAGACTGCTTTTCCGGAAAGATTCATGTATTCCAAAGGTTTTAGGAAATAATAAGAAACTCCTTCCTTATCCATTTTTCCTTTTTCTTCTTTAGTAGAATGATTTAGGTCCACTCCCCAATCTTTTGCAAGATCGTCGAGGACCAGAAAGCCAATATTATGGCGGTTTCTTTCGTATTTTTGGCCCGGATTGCCCAGACCAACAATCATCAGTTTTAAGTTTGCCATGTAGGAAGAATTAAGTTCAGCATTTTTTCGGTAGCTAGAACTGCAGCTACTGTTTGGTCGCAGTGAATCCCCATGGTCTTGAAATTTTCTTCTTCATGATTTTCCTGTGCTTTATTCCAGGTGATCATTGTTTCTACGAGTGCATCCGTTTTTCCACCGGGTGGGATTCTAACTTCGTAATCTACTAATCTTGGAATAGAAAGTCCAGCTTTGGAAGCGATGCTTGTGAGAGCAGACATGAATGCATCGTAACCACCGTCACCTTCTCCTTCCTCAGAATACTTTTTACCATGATATTCTAATTCTAAACTTGCTTTTGGGCGAATTCCGATTCCTGAGTTAATCTTACAGCCTAGTATCTTGATCGCTTGTACACTTGAATTTCCAGAAACATCTGCGATGATAAATGGAAGATCTTCAGGTGTAATAGTCTTGTTCTGGTCGCCTAGCTCGATTACCTTTTCCAAAACCTTTTTTTCAATCTCTGGAGAAAGTACTAACCCAAGTTGTTTTAGGTTTTCGGAGATGCTTGCTTTTCCTGCAAGTTTACCTAAGGCATAACTTCTTTTTCTACCGAAACGCTCTGGCAGGATTGGATTTGCATATAAATTCCCTTTTTTGTCCCCGTCGGCATGGACTCCTGCAGTTTGGGTGAATACATCTTCTCCCACTACTGGACGGTTTGCAGAGATCCTTTTTCCACTAAAAACTTCTACTAAACGGCTTGCTTCAGAGATTGATTTTTCGTCCACATCTGTGCATACACCCACTTTATCGTGTAATGCAGTGATCACTGCCTCGAGTGGAGAATTTCCTGCTCTTTCTCCAAGTCCATTTACGCTAACGTGTAAACCTTTTGCACCTGCTTTAACTGCAAATAAACAGTTTGCGACGGAAAGATCATAATCGTTATGTCCGTGGAATTCGAAATGTAATTCAGGGTGTTTTTGTGTGAGAAGAGAAATTCCAGAGAATGTTTCGTCAGGAGAAAGAACTCCTAATGTATCTGGTAAGAAAATTTTGCCTAATGGTTCTTTAGAAAGATGAGAAACAAAATCCAAAACATATTCTTTACTGTTTAAGTATCCATTGGACCAATCTTCCAAATAAATATTCACTTCCAGTCCATTCTTCTTAGCATAATGAACGGTTTCGGAAACTTCTTCAAAATGTTCTTTAGGAGTTTTTTTGAGCTGCCCCTCTAGATGTTTTAGGGAACCTTTTGTGAGTAAATTTAAAGTTTTGGCTCCAGAAGCAAGGATCCAATCCACACTTTTATGAGAATCTACGAATCCCAAGATCTCGATCCGTTTTTCCAGACCTTCAGAAGCTGCCCAGGACATGATCCCGCGTACACTTTCCAATTCTCCCTGAGAAACTCGGGCAGATGCAATCTCCACTCGATCTACTTTCAGATTTTGTAATAGAAATTTTGCAATATTTAGTTTTTCGGAAGCTGAGAAACTTACACCTCTGGTCTGCTCTCCGTCTCTGAGAGTCACATCCAGGATTTGGACTTTCGGTCTTGTATTTCCCATTATTTTAAATACTTTTTTAGATCTTCCGAGGAAGGACCCATGATCTCCACAAGTGTGGAACCAGGGTTATTTGCTAGGTGAAGTCCACCATCTTCCAAAATTTTTAGAAAGGAATGTTCTCGGATATAGTCATCGGTCATTTTTTTCAAAATCCCCTCGCCTATCCCATGTACAACTTCTACCAGGGTTTCTCCCTTCATGAATGCGGCTTGGATTTCCCGGTCCAAGAGCCGATACGCCTCTTCATATCTCATTTTACGGATATAAATCGACTTGGGGCCTTTTCGGTTCCCGTCCGAATGTTTCCCTCTCGCCATTCTAAGACCATCCTAGGCGGACCTTTTCTCTCGAAAACAAAGAAATTGGATTTTTGCTTTCCCTTTAGAAGCCCCATGTTAGAGTTTTCCTTTCCCAAAATGTTAAAAAGGAATCCTGCAAGCTTGTGACGGAAGAAACAGAACGCAAAATTTCCAAGAATACGGAAAAACGTAGGGCCGCGATTTGCGGAGGAACTCTCGGAAGAGAAAACCGTTATTATATCCGAGGCCAAGTAGTGGATATCTCGGTCAGCGAAGAAATGACGGATCCTAAAAAATGGGATCTCCTTACCGGCTTATTCCAAGGACAAGAAAAAGAGATCACTCCGTTTTTAGACTACGGACTTGAGTCAGTGCGTAAGCCTATCCTTGTAGCAGAAATAGTGGACCAGTCTGGAAAAGTGTTACATCGTTCTCCCGAGATCAGAGGGGACGAAAGTGGATTTTTCTTCCATGAGTTTACTTTTCCTTTAGCTCCAGGAAATTATACATTTCATATTCATTTCTTAAAACCTGATTCATATAGACAGTTTGGAAAAGATTTAGCTTATTTAAATACTCCCGGTAAACATGAGTTAGTCTCTCAGAGTTTGATCGGAATGGGTGCTTTACGTATTTTATCTGAAGAGTATACAGGGATAGTAACTACTTCTGATATTGATCAGACCTATCTAGCCACGGATATTCATTCAAATAAGGGAAAAATTTCTACATTATTCGAAACACCTGAGCAGAAGTTACCTTTACCGGGTATGCCTACTTTATTCAAGGAATTGAGAGAAGCCACGACAGACTCACCTCTTTGTTTTATTTCCGCAAGTCCTCATTTTTTCAGACGGACCTTACTTTCTACATTCAGAACACAAGGCGTAAAAACTGAATCACTTCACTTAAAGTATTTAGAAGGTACTTTAAAAGGAATGGTAGATAAGTTTTGGGACACTCTTTCTCATCCTACTAGGTTTTTGACAGAAGGTCTTTGGGGAGCAGTAGAGAGGGTTCGTAAATTTGCTGGATCTTCCTTTCAAAGTTTATTCGATCAATTGGCTTATAAACTTACGATCCTTCTCAGAGATAGGATTTATCTTCCTACAAACTCGAAAGAGATTTTGCTTGGGGATAATACTGAAAGTGATTATTTGATCTTTATTTTGTACCAATTTATTCTAACTGGAGCATTGCAAGGTAAAGAATTAGAAGATTATCTATACAAGCTCAACTTTTTAGGAAGAGACGCGATTACACGAGATAATGCAAAACTGATCAGAGAACTTGCAGAAGAAAATCGCAGGACACACGGTGATATCAATCCTGTTCAATTGGTCCTTATCAATAAAACTGAACTCGGGCCCCCTTCTGATGAAATGAAATGGAATGTGAGAAGTGCTCTTCCTACAGGTTTAGATCCTTGGAAAACGGAAGGAATTGAACCTTATATTCCTACAGATGGTGCTTTAGGATTTGCACTTGTTATGGTAGAAAGGGATATTTTAGATCTTTCTTCCGTTCTAAAAATTTCAGGAGATATGGCTGGTCAATGGTTCGAAGGGAAAGTAATAGATCCGAATGTTCTATTGGACCTTGCTAAAAAATTAGAACTTCCTAAAGAAACGGATGCTATTCATAAAAAGTTTGTAAAAACTTTAAAAGAAGTTTTGGAAGCCTAGGCTTCCTTTTTTCTTTCGAAAAACTTTTTGTAGATTATAAATCCTAAAACTACGGTTACGAAAAAGCCTGTAAAAATTTTATTATACAGAGCTAAAAATTCCAGTAACTTCTCCCAATGAGATCCTAGATAAAAGCCTCCGTAGATCAAGATCCCACACCAGATAGTGACTGCCAAAGTAAATGCAGAGAAGAACCAAAGGGGTCTCATCTCTACCATTCCCGCAACTATAGAAACGAAAAATCGTATTCCTGCGGAGAATCTTGAGAAGATCACGACAACGAGGCCGTTTCTGGAAAACCAATCCAAGGTTTTTTGGATGGACTCTTCGTTATATAGTTCTGATTTGAATGGGAAGTTTTTATTCTTCAGCCAATCGAGTAGTTTATGGCCGAATGCATACATCACCCAGGCGCCTGCAAGATTTCCAACTAAAGTGCTTGAGACCAGCTCCCAAAAATTTAAGGCCCCCCTTGCGAGTAAAAAACCACCGAATGCGGTAACAGTATCACCAGGCCAAGGTGGAAAAACGTTTTCTGTAAAATTGGAAAATGCGAAAAAAAACCAGACTAAGGCGCTAGGCAGACCGGATACCCAATCTAATAGAGTTTGGATATAAAAATCGAATCCGGCGAATTGCATCTAGAAAAGGATTGTCAAGGGGGAAGCGTTAGATTCAACTAAATTTCGTGGAAGGCCGTAGTTTCTCGCAAGTCCTCGGTTCGGTTCTAGTATTTTTACTGATCGGGAATCTTTCTCTTTTTGCTCAGGATACCAAATTGCCCGATTTGATGAGTCCTGATCCTGTAAAAACCAAAAAGGTTAAAGACAGACCTAAAATTTTTAGGCATAACCAACTAACCATAGTGGAAAAACCGTATAAGGCACCTTCTTCCATTCCAAGTAATTTTGTTCCGGATGATTCCGAGGTATTGTTTTTTACTGAATTAAAGGCCGATCGTCTTTTGGATAATAAGGAAGCTGTTGTAATTTTTAAAACCCCTCTTCCAAAAACCACGATGGAGAGATATTACGAATATCTGATCTCCAGTTTTGGTCATAAAATATTGCAAAGTCAAAAATCTGAGGAGAAAAGTTTGTATCTGGTGGATGTTCTTAGGCATAAGATACTCGCGATCACTATTCATCCTGAAGAAAAGGGAAGTATTGTAAAAATATTCCAGAAAACCACAAACGGAGGATTTTAATGTCCCCGAAAGAAGGACAGGAAACTAACAGAAAACTTTTTAACCTGATCCTAGGCATTTTTTGTATCGGGACGGGATTTCTACTCTTTGTAGTTTTAAGGCCTTATTTTTATTCCGCACTTGTTGCCTTGATCCTTTACTTAGCAACGCGTAAACAATACAAACAGTTGAGAAGATTGGTAGGTCCAAAGTTTGAGCCATTGGCTCCATGGATCATGATCGGTTCTGTTTGTATGATCGTAATTTTACCTTCTTATTTTATGATCCGAACTTTGATCGACGAATCTCTTTCTATTCTATTTAAGATCAGGATCTCCCTCTCGGAAGATAAGATCATTGATACGATCATGAGTTTGAATATTCTCACCGATCTTTTTACGGATAATCCATTCTTCTGGGTAAAACTTCCTGAAATTTACGGAGATTTTGCTAAAAATTATATAGATATCTTGAACTTGGACAGCTTATACGCCGTTTTAAGTAATGCTTCTTCTTTTATCCTAGGTTCTATCGATCTTCCTGCAGGGATCATCATGAATCTATTCTTCTCTCTTTTACTTTTGTTCTTCTTTTATCAGGACGGAAAAAAAATAGAAAGATTCATTTTGGACAATTTGCCTTTTTCTACAGAGGTAGAAGAACAAGTAGGAAGAAAAATTGCATCTGCTGTGCAGACTGTATTTAAAGGAAATCTAATTGTTTCTATTATGCAGGGAGCTGGAGTTTATATTCTTCTTTTATTTGCGAAAATTTCCAATCCTTTCTTGTATGCAAGTCTTGCGGCATTTTTCTCTTTGATCCCAGTGATTGGAACTTCCGTAGTTTGGTTGCCAATTGGACTTTATTTGATGTTTATTGAGAATAATATCATTGGTGCGAGCTTATTCATGGTAATGGGTCTGACTTTGTATATCGTTCTGGAAAATGTTGTAAAACCTAAGATGTTGGATAAAAAACTTAGGATCCATCCTTTGCTAATCTTCTTATCATTGATCGGAGGGATCCAAGAATTTGGGATCATGGGACTGGTGCTCGGACCAGTTGCAGTCACGATGGTTGTGATCCTTTGGGACTTCTGGAAATTGTACAGAAAAGATTTTTTTGCTAGTTAATTTCGGATGGAAGAAACCAAAACATATTCCGTTTCGGAAATTAACTCTATCGTTAAACAACTTCTAACTGGACCGGACATACTTCGAAATATTTGGATCCAAGGGGAAATTTCAAATTATTCCAAGTCTCACCAAGGTCATATTTATTTTAACTTAAAAGATCCAAAATCTTTAATAGCCTGCACTTTTTTCTCTTATAGTAATGGAAGATATAAGGGAAAACCTTTGGAAAATGGAATGGAGATTAAGGCATTCGGTGCTGTTTCCGTTTACGAACCCAGAGGACAATATAATTTAAATATTTCCAAAATTGAAGAGTTAGGACAAGGGGATCTTTTACTCCAAATAGAAGAACTAAAAAGAAAACTTGCTGCTCAAGGGTTGTTTGACCCGGATAGAAAGAGAAAACTACCTGCATTTCCTTGGAGAATTGGTGTTGCCACTTCGCCTACCGGCGCGGCAATCGAGGATATTATCCGTATTTCTAAACAAAGATTTCCAAATATAGATATTCTTATCTCTCCTTGTCTTGTACAGGGAGATGGAGCTCCAGATTCTATTGTTTCTGCAATCAAAGAATTAAATGATCCTAAGTGGGATGTGGATCTGATCATTGCAGGCCGAGGTGGTGGAAGCACAGAAGACCTCATGGCATTTAATGACGAAAAAGTAGTTCTCGCATTTGCACAAAGTCGCGTTCCAATTATTTCAGCGGTTGGCCACCAGATTGATTCTGTTCTTTCTGATTTGGCAGCAGACCATTTTGCCCCTACCCCTACAGCTGCTGCAGAAATGGCTGTACCTGAAATGGAACTTGTAGAATCAGGACTTGCAGAATTTGAAATTCGACTTAGAACAGCTTTAAAAAATCAATCAAACAATCTAAAAGAGAAGCTTAGGATACTTACTAATAAAAAAGCATTTTTAGATCCAAGATCAATGCTGAACGATAGGATTTTACAGTTGGATGAGATTAATTCCAGAATACATTTATTGGGTAAAAATTATCTAATGAGTGCCCAGAATAAATTTAATCCTGTGTCGACTGGACTACTTACTTCTTTTAAAACACAATTGGAAAGAAAGAAGAAGGAGTTCCAGCTTCTCTCCGGAAAGTTGGAAGGTTTTTCTCCTTTGGGAACCTTAAAAAGAGGATACTCTGTAGTTCGTAAGAAAGGAAAAAAAGTCGTTACATCTCCAACACAATTGGAGAAAGAGGAAGAACTAGAGGTTATATTGGCGGAAGGTAGGATTCGGGTTTCTTACCAAGGTGAAATACAATGAGCAAAAAAACAGAAATCAGTTTTGAACAGGCCTTAACCGAATTAGAGCAGATCGCTGAAAATTTGGAAAGAGGACAATTGACCTTAGAAGAATCGATTAAATCTTATGAAAGAGGAATGGAACTTAGAACTCTCTGCCAATCTATCTTAGCGGAAGCAGAAGGGAAAATTGAATATCTTTCCAAATCAGGCAGTAATGAAACCCAAAAGAAAACTGCAAGCCCTAAGTCTGAAACTTCTGCAAGGGCTGCTACCCCACCCGCAAACGATGATGATGAGTTGTTTTAGATAAAAAATTTTGCTAATCTGTAAAAAGGCGCCGGATCCGGCGCCTTTTTTTATTGGAATTATAATCCAGCTTCTTTAGCCAAAGTGCTATATATATATCCATTAGAAGAGATAACAATCGGTACGAAAGTTACGTAAACCACAAAGAATATTAAATAAGTTAAATATGGACTGATTAAACCTGCTATATAGCCGAGAATAAAAGTCGCAAGGGCTAAACTAATTACTAACGCTACTGTGCCTAAGAATATAGTCCATTTTTTGCCATAAGTGATCTCGTTACTCTTTTTGATGGCTTGGATTGGATCATAACCTTTATCAAATAATAAAAAGGTTGCCTGTCCCCATGCTACTGCAATTACAAATGCTGGAATTATAAAAAATAGAACTCCTGCGTAAAATCCTAAGATTACAAAGCCAGTAGTGAGAAAAAACTCTCCTATGTATTTTCTGTTTTCTTTGTTAAAAATATCAGTAGGTGAAAAAGATTCCCCTTTTCCGATTTTTATGGGAATCAACCAAAAAAGCCCGATGGAAGTTCCTACATTTAGATAAGGGATCCATATTGTTAATACCCAAAGTATGAATGCAATAAACAGGGGTATAAAATTCTTTAATCCCAATTCAATGCTATTTTTGATGATACCTACTATACTTAGTGGTTCGCTTGTTGACATCCGTTTTTGCTCCTAAATGGATTCTGGGAACGGAAAGATATGGTTGGGAATGAGTTTGTCAATTATTTATTAAAAGACTATTGAGAATCACTGAATCGACAAAGTAATCGTTCCAGCATTTGTGACTGGAATCACCAAACAACGGGTGGAACCGTTAGTAGTATTTACTCCTGAATAGGATTCGGTTCCAATATTCTCACTCCTAACTTCTACCTGACTAAAATCCGTTGGGATCAATACAGAGTTTTCTGTTCCGATCCACAAGTCGGCTTCCCCACTTGTAAAACTAACGTTGAAGGTATTTGTTGCGCCGTTTCCGGTAAAAGAATAAAAATAATAGTGATAACTGGCTCCGGAGAAAGTCGCGGTACCTCCTGTTACTATTGTTGGAACTGCTGAGTCTGCACATCCCCCGATCGGAACAGGAGTAAAACTGGCTCCATAAGCGGAATACAATAGACTCGCAGCAGTATCGTCAGTAGAATCTGTGTCCCCGTTGGAACATGCTGCCGTAAATAAAAGGAGTAAGGATATTAAAGTTTTAGGGTTTAATAAAAGCCGCATGTAAAATAAGCTCTTTTTATCTTAGAACCTATTCTTCACTTTTAGTTCCAAAGGCCAAACTTTTTCTTTTGCGGGAAATCGATACAAAAAGGCCCGCTTGGTGGCGGGCCTTGGTTCAATTACTGAATGCTACCGCTCCTATTTACCGCGTTCTGCCACATTGTTGTGAAGAAGTCAGCAGATCTATAGACCGGCTCCAGATCGGAACGTTTCAATCCTTGTTGTCTTAAGTCTTCAAAGAAGTCAGGCATTAACCCTATATGGGACGCACCTTCCGTATTGAAATCGAATGTCCTATTTCCGAAGGAGTATTTACCAAGAGAAGGAGAAGCAGCAAGAGTTGCGGCTAATCTAATGGAAGAATCCGGGGAGAAAGGATATCCTACTTTAGAAGCTTCTGGCTGTGCAATGACTGAAGTTCCTCCAGGACAAGCACGAGTTCCAAAACGAGGTCCAGGCATATGAGCAAATCCGTTAAAATCTGTTCCGATAGCTATCCTTCCATCGTAGGCAGGATCACCTATTAGATTTTTGAGATATTGGTAAGACTGAGCGAATGTTTGGCTGGTTCCACCGCAAGCATGTGCGATATAAGAGCCGTCACTATTCTGTCTCCACTCACCTATTTCTTCCAGATTTCCTTGGCCAGTGATAAGCCCGATCATTCCACCTAAGGTACTGATACGTTTAAGAGCAACTCCAGTTGGGTTTGCTTCATGACGATTTCCCTTATTCGCCATATCATATACACCTGTGTGACCAGTTACGATACCAGGATATGATTGTTGCTCAGCGAAGGTGATAGCTCCATCCAGAGATTTTGCGGACATATGACCCACATCGATGATCATTCCTTTTTTCATCAACTCTCTCAAGACTTTTTGCCCGTAAGTAGTTAAACCAGCAGTGTTACAATCTTGTCCGTAGTGCTTACAGTCGTATTTCGTTCCACTTCCAAGGATATTATAGAGACCTGCTCCACCAAATCCGTTGGTTTTTAAGTGAATTGGGAATACATAACGTAAACCTAAATCATACAACTCTTGTACACCTTGGGTGATCATAGAATCGTTACAGTTACTACCAGTACAATCTACTAAATAGTCTACTTCTGCACCTAAAACCACTGCAAGTTTTCCGCCAGAAATTACACTCTGTGCTTCTGCAGGAGTTTTTACGATACGGAACCAACCTTGTCCTGGGCCCCCACTTTGCGCATCGATCCAAGCTTGCATATCATACACTGCTTGGGTCTGACGACGTAAAGTGTTCATATCATTTAGGTCGTAAACTGGATCGGTTGCGATCGCAATTCCTTTGATAATGTCAGGAAGTCCGTTATCAGTAGCACCGAACATATAGTCACCATTGACCGCAAGTACTACCATGGCTCTCATTCCGCCTTCATAAGCGCGTTTGATCCATTCGTAATACATTGTTTGGTGAGTGTAACTATTATTAGCTGGCCAATAAGGGAAGCCTGCATAACCTCTATTGTCGTGTCGTGCAGTGCCTAATAAGGCCCCTATAATATCATCTTGAACGATAGCTTCTACCCTAGAGTGTCCTGCCGAATGTCCTTCGTCTGAAGTGCTAGGACAATCAGCTAATGCAGTTGTAGCTGGTCCGAATGGAGATCCATGGAAGATAACTCCACCAAAACCTAAATTTGCCATCGGGTGAGTATGAAGATCCACATAACCAGAAAGAGTTCCAGTTCTCTTAAGAGAATCGTTAGCTCCTCTATTATAAGCCTGTGGAGCAGCTTCACAACTTGAATCTGCAACGTACCATTCTCCCCACATTCCAGTGGCTCCACCTGTGTTCACACATCTATGAGGTGTAGTATATGTTTTACCTGCGATTGTGATTGGCATTTTAGCACATGCTTCTTCCCAGCTCAGACCAACTATATTCCATAAACGTGAAGAATACTTTCTTTTGCCTGCGTAAGTACCTGAGGATTGGCAACCATCATTTTTATGAGTGTAGTTATAGATCCCACCTTCGTCAGGAGCAGACCAGTTCGCTTCGCAAGAATCATCGATTAGATCGAATTCTCCCCACATATTGAATCCGGTGTTTTTGCAACGACTTGGCTTAGTAAATACTTGGCCATTGATAGTTGCTCCCATATTGGCACATGTTGTTTCCCAACTCTGCCCAGATGGGATCCCGTAAAGGATCGATGAATATTGACGTTTGCCAGGAAAAATTGCAGTGCAACTGTCCTTCTTAAATGTTCCCCAATATGGATCGCCGAAAACGGACGTACTCGTAGCGAAAACGGCTAGGAATACGACGACTAACGCAGGAGCTCGAAAAGACCGAGTTTTCATACGTTTCTCTCCCTACTTACTATTTTGTATGTTTTTTGTATTCTTCGGTTACGTTTTTCAGCTTTTGGCCGTACAATTCTTTGCCGGCTAGAATCATTCTGCGTTTTTCGTCATCAATGCGCTCTGGATATCTTTCTTCCATTAAGCGCAATAACTCCAGTTGGTCTTCCTGAAGTTTTATCTGTGCTTTATAATATTCATCGATTTCTTTGCGGGTTGCTTTTCCGGAATAAATTTTTCCGTACAATGTAGCCCAACTTTCTAATAGTTCTTCTTGTGCTTTTTTTTCCCCAGCATCTTGGGGAGTAGCAACTGCCACCCAGTATAGATTGTCTGGAGTTTCACTCTTTAAAAGAGAAGCAGATACTACTGCGTTATCTTCGTTATAGGTAGAAGAAGTTCTGGAACCGATAAATCCGGAGAAGATTGAAAACCCTTCCGAAAAAATATTTTTGGAAGAAGATTGAGAAGCTCCGGACTGACTTCTCGTAAAAATAAAAATGAGAACAACTACAACAAAAGCAGAAGAAATCAGTAATGCGTTTTTCTTAGATAGCATCGGCCGAACAGTATATTACATTATGCTCCTTTATGCAAATTCTTTGTAACGATTTATTAGAAAAATGTTATAAATATTTGAAAACATGCTCTAGTAATTTTTGCAAAGCAAAAGAAGAAGTAAAATCAGTACTTAAGTCATAAAATTATAAACTAGAACGAGTAGTGATATGATAATTGCTTGTATTCTTGGAGATAAGTACATTCTTTTTTCTGGAATTTATGGCTTTTCTAATTCATCTTTTTGACAAAGTTTTTTCACTAGTTTTCCTAAATCGAATGATTGGACAAAAAAGGGAGTTTTTTAAAAGGGAAAGGGATAAATTTGGAAATATGCAGGCGTTACTTAGGTTTCTTTTCGGGCTCAATTATCGTTTTGCACTTAGGCAGTATAGAAAAGCAAAGATACTTTCTTCCGTTAATTTTGCTCCTGTATTTACCCGAAATGCATACCTAGAAATTCTAATCGTACTTAGATATGTTTATTTGATCCTGCCGATCATCATTCTACCCTTTGCATTTTATGATTTGGTAGATGCATTTTCTGATGCTAAAGACAATTCATTCGTTCTATTTGATCTTGTATTTTATTCAGTTTTTCTCACGATGAATGTACTTTTGAATTCAGGCCGTCTGCATAGAGCGGATTTGGATCGGATCAAATTGTTTTGTAGGATTGGAGTGCTTCTTCTTTCCCTGACAGGAACATGTATCACAGTTGTGGTATTTCCTCGGCTTCCTGAGATCTCCCTTTTCTCTACTGCAATGTTCAGCGTTGCGATCATGTTCAGATTTCCGGACCATACTAAATATTTTATCTATGCTATCAATTACGCCATCCTTTACAGTTTTATTTATTATAGTGGGAACAGAGAGCCTGTACTAATACAAAATCCCCTTGTGACCTTGTTTTTGATCTTAATTTTTGATCGTGTATCTTTTTTAACTTTGGCGAATACTTATCTCAAAACCCAAAGGATCATTCGTTTGAATGAAAGGTTAAGAGAAGAAGATACGAATAAAAGTGATATGATCAGCATTGCTGTCCATGATCTTAAAAGTCCACTTTCAGGGATCATGAGTATCAGTACGATCCTGCGTAAGAACCTAAAATCATTTTCGGACAAGGAGAAGAAGGAGATCCTTACTGATATAGAAAGTTCATCCAGAAAAATTTTGGGGCATATTGACGATCTTGTTGGGATCGCTGCTTCCGGTTTTGAGAATATTAAAATAGATTATGATATTTTTAATATTAATTCGTATATACGATCAACGATTCAAAATTTTGATTATCAAGCTTCGCTAAAACGTATTCAATTTCATACTCAATTTGACAAAGAGGATCTAAAGATACGCTCCGACAGAAAAGCGGTCGCTAGTATTTTGGATAATTTGGTTTCAAATGCGGTGAAATATTCACCACCGGGTGGTTCAATATTCATTCATTCTAAATTGATAAAAGATAATGGTGATTTTATACAGATCCAAATCAGGGACGAAGGAAAAGGATTCACAGACGATGATAAAAAACTTCTTTTTTCCAGGTTCACTCGTCTTTCAGCTAAACCTACCGGTAATGAACCTTCCACTGGCGTTGGGCTTTATGCAGTTCATAGATTGGTTGAACTATTGAATGCAAAGATCAGCTTAGAAAGTATCCCAGGAAAAGGTGCTACATTCACACTTCTGTTTAATAGAATGAAAATTTCAGATTGACCATTTTAGAATTTTTTATAGAAATCGCTAAGCATGGTGAGAGCTGTTCTAGTCGAAGACGACAAATTGATGGCAAGGACCATTCAGCATTATTGCAGAGAGGCATTCGGTAAAAGTTTAACTTCTCTTAAGACATTCGATGAATTAATTCCTGCTCTCTATAGTATTAAGGAAAACCCGATAGACCTTTTACTTTTGGATATCAATCTGAAAGGACAATCAGGCTACGAGATACTGAAGCTCCCTGAAAAGGATTCATTTTATACAATTGTGATTTCTTCTGACAAACAAAATGCAGTAAGTGCATTTGATTTTGGTGTTTTGGATTTCGTGGCTAAACCATTCACAAGAGAAAGATTTATTGCAGCGATAGATCGTATGAAGTCTGCCTCCGCTTCTAAAGCGGATTCTATGCGCAAAAATAGTATATCCTTAAAGAAAGATGGGATGATAGAAGTGATTCGATTCCAAGACATTCTATACTTAGAAGCTTCAGGTAATTTTACTGAGATCCATCTTAAATCAGGTCGAAAAGAACTGATACGTAAAACAATGGAATCTGTTCTAACTGAACTCAACTCCGACTTCTTTCGTTCTCATAGATCCTTTATTATCAATCTATCCGAAGTAAAGAAGATCCTACATGGAAAAGGAAATCATTTTAAAGTTCTTTTAGGAGATTCTGCAGAAGTTTCGTTATCCAGATCAAATTATAATACTCTAAAAGATTTATTGGGTTGAAAGTCCCCGAAATAGCCTGCGCCGATTTACAATTTTAATTAGGTAAAAAAAAGCCCGCAGGGTTTGGCGGGCTTAAGAAAAATCTATTTCGTTAGATTTCTTTACTGGATACTCGCACCTCTTGTGACTGCGTTCTGCCACATAGTAGTGAAGAAGTCAGCAGAACGATAGACTGGTTCCAAATCAGAACGTTTGAGTCCTTGCTGTCTTAAATCTTCAAAGAAGTCAGGCATAAGCCCAATATGAGAAGCTCCTTCCGTATTAAAGTCGAATGTCCTATTCCCGAATGTATACTTTCCAAGAGAAGGAAGAGCTGAAAGAGTTGCAGCCTTTCTAATGGATGCATCCGGAGCAAATGGATATCCTACTTTTGCGGAATCAGGCTGAGCGATTGTTGACACTCCTCCTGGACAAGCTCTGGTTCCGTAACGAGGTCCAGGCATATGAGCAAATCCGTTAAAGTCGGTTCCGACAGAAATTCTTCCATCATACGCTTGGTCACCGATCAGATTTCTAAGATACTGATAGGATTGAGCAAATGTTTGAGTAGTTCCTCCACAAGCGTGAGAGATATAAGAACCATCAGAATTTTGTCTCCATTCTCCTACTTCGTCTAAGTTTCCTTGTCCTGGGATAAGTCCGATCATTCCACCGAGTGCAATGATACGTTTAAGAGCAGCCCCAGTAGGATTTGCTTCATGACGATTTGCTTTATTCGCCATATCATATACGCCAGTGTGACCAGTTACGATACCTGGATAGGACTGTTGTTCTGCGTAAGTTAGAGCTCCATCCAAGGATCTTGCAGACATATGACCAACATCTATGATCATCCCTTTTTTCATAAGGGCTTTCATGATCTTAGGTCCGTAAGAAGTTAAACCTGCAACGTTACAATCTTGTCCGTAGTGTTTACAATCATACTTGGTCCCACTTCCAAGAATATTATAGAGTCCAGCTCCACCAAATCCGTTGGTTTTTAAGTGGATCGGGAAGATATAACGTAACCCTGCGTCGTACATTTCTTGAACACCTTGGGTGATCATCGTGTCAGTACAAGTTGTAGCTGTACAATCTACGAGGTAATCTACTTCCGCACCTAAAACCACTGCAAGTTTACCAGCAGCGATCACACTTTGTGCTTCAGAAGGAGATTTTACAATCCTGAACCATCCAAGACCCGCTCCCCCACTTTTCTGGTCGATCCAAGTTTGCATATCATATACTGCTTGGGTCTGACGACGTAAAGTGTTCATATCATTTAGATCGTAAATAGGATCAGTTGCGATTGCGATACCTTTGATAATATCCGGAAGACCATTGTCTGTCGCTCCGAACATATAATCACCGTTCACAGCGAGTACAACCATAGTTCTCAAACCACCCTCATAGGCGCGTTTGACCCACTCATAATACATTGTTTGGTGAGTGTAACTATTGTTTGCCGGCCAATAAGGGAAACTTGCGTATCCTCTATTATCATGTTTTGCGGTAGAAAGCAGAGCTCCGATAATATCGTCTTGAACGATTGCTTCTACTCTGGAGTGTCCTGCAGAGTGGCCTTCGTTAGACATACTAGGGCAATCTGCAAGTGCAGTTGCTGGTTCTCCATAAGGCGCACCATGGAAGATCACTCCACCAAAACCTAAATGAGCCATTGGGTGAGTATGAAGATCCACATAACCAGAAAGAGTTCCTGTTCTTTTGAGAGAATCTTGAGCACCTCTTGCATACGCTTTTGGAGCGGACTCACAACTTGAATCTGCAACATACCATTCTCCCCACATTCCTGTGGTCCCGGTGTTTACACATTTAGTCGGAGTAGTATAAGTTTTACCTGCGATTGTGATAGGCAATTGAGCACATGCAGCTTCCCAGGTGATACCTACTACGTTCCAAATACGGGAAGAATATTTTCTTTTGCCCGCATACGTTCCAGAAGTCTGGCAACCGTCATTTTTATGAGTCCAGTTATATCCTCCGCCGTCATCTGTAGCCGACCAGTTTGCTTCGCAAGAATCATCGAGTACATCGAATTCTCCCCACATATTTAAACCGGTGTTCTTACAACGACTAGGCTTAGTAAATACTTGGCCGTTAATGGTTGCTCCCATATTCGCGCAGGTAGTTTCCCAACTCTGGCCCGAAGGGATCCCGTAAAGGATTGCTGAATACTGACGTTTTCCAGGGAAAATCGACGTACAGCTATCCTTCTTGAATGTTCCCCAATAAGGATCCGCAAACACGGATACACTTCCTGCGAAAAACATCGTACATACTACGAAGCTGAATACAGACCTTCGTACTGACCGATAATTCATAATTCTCTCCAAATCTATTTTTGGTTTATGTGTTTTTCATATTCATCTTTTACGTTTTTTAACTTTTTAGCATATAATTCTTTGCCTGCCAGGATCATTCTTCTCGAATCGTCGTTCAAACGTTCCGGATAACGATCCTCCATGATCTTCAATAACTCTAATTGATCTTCATGTAGTTTGATTTGAGCTGAAAAATACTCATCTATCTCTTTGCGAGTCGCTTTGTTAGAGTAGATCTTTCCGTAAAGAGCCGCCCAATCTTCTCTTAGCTCATTTTGGGCTTTCATTTCTGCGGCATCTCTAGGAGTTGCTACAGCCACCCAATATAAATTATCAGGAGTTTCGTTTCTCAAAAGAGAAGCAGGTATAAGTCCCTCTTCATCATTGGATGCGGAGAAGGAACCTTGTTTAAATATATTCGAAATGGATGATAAACCTTCGGAGAAAACATTTTTCTCTGAATTAGAAACGGCAGCATTCTTGGAAGAAGAAGGTACCAATAATAAGAGTAATACACCTGCGATAAGAAGTGATGAAACCAAGATGGTTATTTTCTTAAATGACATAGAAAGGAAAATACTAGGTTTCCTGCCCCCATGCAATGAGTTTGGGATGAAAGTGTATCTAGGTATGATGAACGGAAAAATTCTTATCGGACCCTTATATAAGGGAGATCTTTATATTCTATCCGTTGTTATATAAAAAACCCTGCCTTTTTATCTGAAAAACTAGCGGGTTTCACTCGTTTGCTCCGCGCCTTTGCGCCTCTGCGTGCAAATCTGTAGCTATTTCAATTTTTGACTCACGCAGAGACGCGAAGCCGCAGAGGGAAGTTTGGAAATCATGCAAGAAAACTCTGTGGGCTCCGTGCTCTCGGTGTGAAAGTTTCGAGTCATTTTTGGTTCGCACAGAGAACCAAAGATCACGGAGTTTCTAGATAAAAGAATCTTAAAATGTAGTATCTTCTACACTTAGCGACAGTGATGCGAAGGGCTTTAGTCCGAGCTCTGCTCGGATGAGCGCAAATGCGCGAACCCGCAGCAGCACGTTCCGCAGGAGTCGCCCACCCGTTCTTTGGATTTTCTAAAAATAACGAGAATTCTACTAAAATGACTAAACAAATGTGGATCTACAGGGTCTATTAAGAAGATCGTAAATACATCGAAATATGTTAAGATTGGAAGAAAAGGAAAAGAATGGCTCCCCCTGCAGGGCTCGAACCTGCGACCCAGTGATTAACAGTCACTTGCTCTACCGACTGAGCTAAAGGGGAGTGTCTGGTAGCAGAATCCAGTTTTTAGAAATGAGGCAGGCTGGCAATGAAAAATCTTCGAGACATAGGTATTTTCTGATCAGATCTACATACAATTTTCCGGCGAAAACCGAACAGCTTTTGGAAAAAGTACTATGGGAAAATTTGAAAGCTATAGTAGCGTGACATAATCCAAAAACGCACTATATTTTGCCGGAGTTTCATAAGGAGAATGCTATGAAGCTAAATAAACATTTCACTTCACCTGAAAAGGGATTTTCTAAGGACCTAAACTGGGTTAAGAGGAATTCTAAAATTTCTAACCCAGACGGATCCGTTGTTTTCGAAGCTAAGGACATTCTTGTTCCGGACCAATGGTCTCAAGTTGCAGTAGATATTCTTGCCCAGAAGTATTTCAGACGCAAAGGAGTGCCAAAATACTTAAAAAAAGTAGATGAAAAAGGCATTCCAGAATGGTTACAGCGCTCTGAACCAGACACCGAAAAACTTTCTTCTTTAAAAGCAGAAGATCGTTTCGGTGGAGAGGCTTCTGCACAGGAAGTTTTCCACCGTTTAGCGGGCTGTTGGACCTATTGGGGATATAAATACGGTTATTTTTCAGACGAAGAAAGTGCTAAAACTTTCTATGAAGAAGTTTCTTTCATGCTGGCTTCTCAAATGTCCGCCCCTAACTCCCCTCAATGGTTCAATACTGGATTACATTGGGCGTATGGGATCGATGGTAAATCCCAAGGGCATTTCTATGTGGATCCTACCAGTGGAAAATTGCTAAAATCTGCTTCCGCATATGAACATCCACAACCTCATGCATGTTTTATTCAAAGTGTAGACGATGATTTAGTGAATGAAGGTGGTATCATGGATCTTTGGGTCCGTGAGGCTCGCCTATTCAAATATGGTTCTGGAACAGGAACCAACTTCTCCAACCTGAGAGCGGAAAATGAATCCCTTTCCGGTGGAGGAAAAAGTTCCGGTTTAATGAGTTTCTTAAAGATCGGAGACCGTGCTGCTGGTGCGATCAAATCTGGAGGAACCACTCGTCGTGCTGCTAAGATGGTATGTTTGGATGTAGATCATCCGGATATCGATCGTTTCGTAGATTGGAAAGTGGAAGAAGAGAAGAAAGTAGCCTCTCTTGTGACCGGATCCATTCTGAACAACAGACATCTAAATGCGATCATGAAAGCTTGTTACGAAATGGAGGGAGAGGATCGTTTCGAACCTAAAAAGAACTCTGCTCTTAAAAAAACCATCGTAGAAGCTAAGAAAGTTTTAATCCCGGATAATTATATCAAGAGAGTGATCGACCTTGCGAGACAAGGTTATAAAGAACTCATTTTCGAAGAATTGACCACAGATTGGCAATCAGAAGCTTATAATACAGTTTCTGGACAGAACAGCAATAACTCGGTTCGTCTTCCGAATGAGTTTATGACTGCAGTGGAACAAGATCTTCCTTGGCATTTATATAATAGAACTGAAAAGGAAAAAGCTCTCAAAGAAAAAAGAGCCGCTAAACCTGCAAAAACGATCAGAGCAAGAGATCTTTGGGATAGAATTTCTTTTGCTGCTTGGTCTTCAGCGGACCCAGGAACACAATATCATACTACCATCAACGAATGGCATACTTGCCCTGAGGATGGAAACATCAATGCTTCCAACCCATGTTCAGAATACATGTTCTTGGACAATACAGCATGTAACCTGGCTTCTGCGAACTTACAGAAATTTGTAGATCCAGAAACTCTGGTTTTTGACGTAGAAAGTTTCCGTTATCTTTGCCGTCTTTGGACAATCATCCTCGAGATTTCCGTGACCATGGCTCAATTCCCTTCCAGAGAGATTGCAGAACTTTCTTATAAGTTCAGAACTCTTGGTCTTGGATATGCAAACCTTGGTTCCGCATTGATGATCATGGGAATTCCTTATGATTCTAAAGAAGCTATGGCGATTACCGGTGCTATTACTTCTATCATGCATATGACCGCTTACGCTACTTCTGCGGAAATGGCGAAAGAACTCGGACCTTTCCCTGGTTATGAAAAGAATAAAAAGCATATGCTTAGAGTTCTTAGAAACCATAAGAGAGCGGCATATAATGTTCCTTCTGAAGATTACGAAGGACTGACTATTACTCCTGTTGGTATTGATCCTGCATACTGCCCTTCTTATCTTTTGAAAGCAGCTCAGGAAGATTCTGATAACGCGGTTGTATTGGGAGAAGCTCACGGATACAGAAACGCACAAGTTACAGTGATCGCTCCTACTGGAACTATCGGCCTTGTAATGGATTGTGATACTACTGGTATCGAGCCTGATTTCGCTCTGGTGAAATTCAAAAAATTAGCGGGTGGTGGTTATTTCAAAATTATCAACCAATCCGTTCCTTTGGCTCTTCGCAAATTGGGATACTCTCCTTCTGAAATCGAATCTATCGTGAACTATTGTAAAGGACATGCTACCTTAAACGGAGCTCCTGTAATCAATACTCAAAGCCTGAAAGAAAAAGGTTTCACGAATGAAATTTTGGAAAAAGTAGAATCTTCTCTTCCTTATGCGTTTGATATTAATTTTGCATTTAACAAGTTCAATTTAGGTGAGAATTTCTTACAAAAGAACTTAGGGATCGCAAAAGAAACATACGATTCTTTCACATTCAATTTGCTCGAACATTTAGGTTTCTCTAAAGATGAAATCAATAAAGCAAACGATTATGTTTGTGGAACAATGACCATCGAGAACGCTCCTTACTTAAAGGAGAAAGATTATCCTGTATTCGATTGCGCAAACAAATGTGGTAAATACGGAAAACGTTATCTTTCCTATGAGTCCCATATCCGCACTATGGCTGCAGCTCAGCCATTCATCAGCGGTGCGATCTCTAAAACGATCAACCTTCCAGAAGATGCGACTATAGAAGATATCAAAAACGCATACTATATCTCTTGGAAGATGATGGTAAAAGCGAATGCTCTTTACCGCGACGGGTCTAAACTTTCTCAGCCTCTAAACTCTGTATTGGAACTTCTAAACGGAATCGAGTTGGAAGAACAAGAAGAGATAGCGGAAGCTGCGGTTGCTAAAGATCCTTCTCAATTTGCTGAAAAGATCGTTTATAAATATATCTCTCATAGACGTAAACTTCCTAACAGAAGAGCTGGATATACCCAAAAAGCAGTCGTTGGCGGTCACAAAGTTTATTTAAGAACTGGTGAATACGAAGACGGACAACTCGGAGAGATCTTCGTAGATATGCACAAAGAAGGTGCAGCGTTCAGAAGTTTGATGAACGCATTTGCAATCTCTGTATCTTTGGGCTTACAACATGGGGTTCCATTGGAAGAGTTTGTTGATGCATTCACATTCTTCAAATTCGAGCCGAATGGTATCGTAACCGGAAACAAACATATCAAAATGAGTACTTCCGTAATTGATTTCATCTTCAGAGAGTTGGCAATCACCTACCTCGGAAGATACGATCTTGGCCAAGTTGCTCCGGAAGATCTAAGAGGAGACGAGATCGGATCCAGAAAATCTTCTGAATCTATCCAACCTAAGGCAGAGGTTCAACCTGTGGCTTCTACAGTAGTAGAAACTGCTCCTGCTTCTGAGCCGGAGACAATTTCCTACTCTCAAATGATGAGGACGGAGAAGCCTACCTCAGGGATTGCTCTTATGGAAGAGATCAAAATGGCTAGGATCAAAGGATATACCGGAGATTCCTGCACAGAATGCGGATCTTTCGAAATGGTAAGAAATGGCTCCTGCTTGAAATGTATGTCCTGTGGGGCGACGACTGGATGCTCTTGATCTAAGAGTTTCTAAGACCAAGCGCTCGCGCAGATAATAAAAAACCTCGGGTGGATTCACTCGAGGTTTTTTTATGTCATTAGAGAAAACTAATATTAAGGAACGGGGCTTCCTGGTGGACCTGCAGGAGCATTCAAACCAGGGATCTTAAATTCAGGTCTTTGAAAAGATCCGGTAATTGGGATACATTTCCCACTCCCTCCTTTTTCTAAAAGATCCAATGCTCCAACGATGATTTGGTTTTCTGCTGCGGAGGCAAAATTCCTTTCTAACTCGAAACAAACTCTTAGATTCAATTGAGAACTTGGGAAAGAATCTGAAAGCCGAATATTTCCGTGAAGATCCAATCTTGCAACGGATGTATCAATAATAAATTCTTCGAACTCCACCATTCCTTGGTCGATTCTGGAAGTGATTACTACCTTATTTACGAAAAAGTTTTCTATTTTTCCTATAAAAGGAATTTCAGGAAGATTAGGGAATGATCCAAATTTTCCTTCTGGCATTTTAAGAGAGAATGCTCCAGCAAATCTGCTGGCAGGCACAGATAAAGAATCCAATTGAAGGTGGCCTTCTAACTCCCCTATGTTTCCTAAAGTTTGGCCATCATAATCTACTTCTAAATCATCGACTTCGAAATCGCCGTTTACTTTTTTTCTCAATAAGGAGAAAAGACCTGCTTTGATCTGAGCGTTTTTGGACCTAACTTTAAATGTCTGGCCCATGATCTCCATAGATTCTACGGAAACTTTTCCTAGGAGAACTGAGACTGATAACTCATTAAAAAATATACTACTGGGTTGTCCCGAAGAAGAATTCATTAGCTGTCGGACAATATTTTCGTAAGGGAATAATAGGATCAAAAAAAGAAGAAAGGAACTGAGTCCACTTCCGAGTAAGATTAACTTTTGTTTGATAGAAAATCTGGGAGTATCTTCCTCCTCTAATCCATCTGGAGGTACTTCCTCCAATTCCATCGTGAGGAATTCTTCTTCCTCATTGGAGACTAATTCGTCCTCTTCTTCTATTTCTATCTTTTTTGGGCGTGCCATCTTACTTTCCGGGAGCGACACTATATGCCGCAATTTTCATGTTCACGTCGTAGGTATTTCTATCTTGATAAGGTTTATTGGTCTGGAAATATTCTACCCTTGCATTTACCTTATTACCCTTATCTATATCATATAATAAGGCCATAACGTTTTCGAGAGGAACGCCACGTAAATTTACTTCGAAAACAATTACTTGGTATTTTCCTTTGTCGATCGCCTTTGCAGGGATAGGTCTCATTGATGAAATTCTATCCTTTACCCCATTATCAGAAAAGATCCTTTCTAATTTTGCTGCGAAAGCACTCTGATCGTTTTCGCCTGTATTCACATTCTCTAAGGATCTGAAAAATAAATAATCGGAGATTGTTTTGTCTAACTGCGCCGCAAGTCCGGGTGTATTATTTACTGTTTCAGAAAGATCTGTTCTGAGCCTGTAAATTTTACGGACTACTAGGAATACCAACAGAACCAAAATAAGTCCCGCAGCGATCAGTAATAAAAGTTTTTCCCTAGGTTGTAATTTTTGCCACATAGACGATCCCTCTTAATCGTTCTCTTCGATTTTTGAGGTCACCTCCATTTTGATTACAAAGGAAACTTTAAATGTTTTGAGTCCGAAATTCGGACGGTTACTATCTAATTTTACGTTTTTGAACATTGGAGAACGTGCTAATGAATCTTGTACTTTTCCGATTTCAGAAATTTCGTTTACTGCTCCTTGGATAGAAACAGAACCATTATCATAAGTCACACTTTGGAATAAGAACGGTTGCATTCCTGGATCTGGAAATTTTAAGGAAATCTCATGTAATACGTCTAACACACTTGGCTTGGATAGATACTTTCTATAAAGTTCCGTTTTTCTCTCAGCGCCATCTCTTAGGCTTTTCGCAAATTCTATCGGATCCCTGTTGGACGGGACACTGGACCCAGTGCTGGATTTTACTTTTTCGGCTAAAATTTTATTTGCGGCTGCAAGCTTTCTTTTATCTGAAATAATTCCTAAGAAAAATACCCCGATCAAAAGTACGAATGAAACTGAACTTAAAATGATATGAGGTTTAAATATGCTTATATCGAATAAGTTCTTATTTAACCTTTTCACATAAGCAGTTTCTAAAAAATCTATTTTGGTCTTTTTAGATTGGATCAGATGGTAAGCCATCCCATAGCAGGTAGCAAATCTGTCCGGGTCTGCGCTTAAGAAATCATATCGTCTAGCTTGGATTCCAAGATTTTCTCCTAAAAAGGACTCTAAATCTCGAACCTTACTTCCCTCGCCGGAAAGATATATCGCTTCTGGTCTTTCGGTTTCTTCTAAAGAAAGGAAACTTCTACGGACTTCTTCGCTTAAGGAAGTGAAAAATTCCTGAGTAATAACAAATGCCTTTTTAATATCTGCAACTTTGAGTTTGTATTCTTTCGCGAATAAGTTTAATCCATCTTCAGGAGTATGAAATGGTTCGAATTGAATACTTGTTTTTAAAGCTTCTGCCTTATCTTTAGGGATCTTTAATCCCTTGGAAATTTCTTCTGTTAAAGTATCCCCACCAACAGATAGAAAGCGTGTATGAGCTATCTTTCCATCCTTTAATACGTTCAGGATGGATTTTTTGCCGCCAATATCCAGCTGGGCCACATTTGTGAATTGAATCTCTTTATGTAAATGTTTGGAAATAACAGATCCTAAACATACTGAATCTACGAAGATCCCTCTGAATACAAGGCTGGATTCTAAAAAAGGAGAAGCTAATGTATCAAACTCTGAATGATGAGAAGTATAAGTAATTACATCTGATTTTTCTTGATCGATTCTCCAAACGGAGCCCAATACTTCCACCGTTTCCATTGGGAAAGGAACTCTACTTTCTATCTCGAAAGGAATTACTTCTCTTACTGCTTTTTCAGTGGTTAACGGAATGGAGATTTCTCTTACGAAAAGTTTATCTAAAGAAATAGAAAGTACGAGCGCATGTTCTTCCGCGAAATAAGTGTTTATAAAACGAAGTATATTCGTTTCGTACTCCTTTTCTTCCATTCTGGAGATGGGCATGGTCTCTGCTCTGAGCAGAGTTAGGTTTCCTGCCACTCGTTGGAACAGAACACCTTTTACAGAATTTGTACCGTAATCTACGGTTAAAAACTTTTCGTATAAGAACATTAATCTTCTCTATAATATAGCATCAGGTTATTGGTTAGGTCAAAAATTCCGGTGATTCTACGAACTATCTTGGGCCCTGTCATAACATCGGAACTTTTTTTACTATTATAGTTTCTTTCTACTTCCCCGACTGCACTGATCCGAAATATTTCGCCCTTTGTTTTGATCCTTCCACCGGAGACATCGGTTCCTTCTCCTGCTAATTCTTTGTAGAGGGAAAGTCCTCCTACCGAGGGGACCTGAAATTCTGGGATAGTTTCTAAATCCTTAATTTCCTTTAGGTAACCACCTTTTTTGATCTTCATTTTCATGATCTGAAGAACAGACTGGCGGTTCATAAAATCGGATAGAGACATTAAAACGAAGTACGGTGCGGCGTTCAAGTTGATTCTATCGTCGTAGTTTCTCTGGAATGGAACAAATGCGGTCAGATTATTTGCCAGAACGAAATCGGACTCCCCGATCAGACTTTTTTCTTCGTCCGACATAAAATCTTTGGAATACTTTTGCTCATAGTCAGGAGGCTTTTGAGATCCATAGACTATTTTAGGATCGAAACCTTTAACGGAGGTAAGCTCTGAAAGAGAATACATATATGCATTTTTGATCTTTCGAGGAGGAGTCAGTTTTTCATAATATGAAATTTCGAAATTCCCTTGGCTATCGTCGTCCAACCAGTCTACAACTGGGTTGAAAAGATCCCTTTTCATTCCCAGACGTTCCAGAAGTCTTTGGGCCATTTCTTGGTTTCTTAAATTCAACTCTTTCGTATCCGCATTGAAGATAGAATTTATATTAATTTTTCCATCTTCTCCTTGGATCTTATAATAGATCCAACCCCCACCCATTGGAACTGGAGGTGGATTCAAACCAATACCAGATTGGTATAATTGTTCTTCTGGAATTTTTCTGAGCGCTGCTAATGCTCCTTGGAATCCTGCTTTTGCTAAAAGAGAGGCCTTGAATCCGGACATTTCTCCCTGAGAAATTTTGTATTCTGCCATCGACCTTTCGGCAAAATCTAAAGTGGTGGTTAGAGCAGCAACACCAATGCCCCCAACCAAGAGCATTACGATTGCTCCCCTTCTTCTGGAAAACCTTCTGCCTTTTAGACCAAGACCTGAATTCACTTTAGAAGCATCCCTGGGAAAGCAAGAGTTTCAAAACGTCTTTCTTTATTTCCCATATTTGCGATGATCTCTATTCTGATAAGACGAGGGATACTTTTTCTTTGAAAGGAATCCCATTCTTCTTCCCATTCTTTTCCTGTTTTGGAAAATTTAAAAGAGAGAGATTTTACATTATCTAATAACTCGTATTCTTGTCCGCCTACGAAAGGATAACGATCGACTATTTCGTCTTCTCTTCTCATTAACCTAAAGTAATCAGTACCATCTTTTTGTTTTAAGTAATATTCTACTTCTCTAACTTCCGGAAGTGCAACTTCTTCCGAGTTTGGATGAACTGCTGCGAATACTATAAAATGATCTTTAGTACTTTCTCCAGGATGTCTGGGCCCATCTTCTGATTTGCGTGATTTTCTGCTTACGAAGACTAGATTCTTTTCTGTTTGGAAGTAGTAAGCCATAGTTAAAGTGCTTCGGATATTTTCGATAACAGAAATTGCTTTTTCTCTATCCACACCGTCAGAGCCGGAAGTAGGTCGAGTGACTTTTAAGATTGTAGCATAGGTTCCAAAAACCATTCCGAGTAGAACTCCAAGTAATGCTGCTACAATCGTTAATTCTATCAGTGTAAACCCGGACCTTCTTCTTTTACGAAGATACTTTAGATATTTGGAATGGAGAGGAGATATTCTCATCTCAGTTCATCCTCGCCTTATATGTCTCGATAGTGTATTGTTCTTTTACTGGAATTCCTTGGTTATTTCTTCCGCCTGTTGGATATTCTATCGTTACATAAATGTGAAATACTGCGATGAGTCCGCCTGTAGCAGAACCTTGGTTATTACCAGTTCTCTTTGCGATGAGTTGGTTCATGCTAGAGTTCGTCCCACCCAGTAAATCCTCAGGTTTTTTACCGGTCTCTTTTCCTGCCATTTTAAGAAGATCTAAATTCTCTTCTTTGATGATTGTGGTAAATCTCCAGTCTGGGTAACCTGGAATATCGCCAGAACTAGTATCTGCTTGCAGAATGGTGGCAGAATCTATCTGGGCCATTTTAATTTTTGCTAAATGAGTTGCTTCCATTTGAAGTGCCGCAACTTTTTTGAGTCGAATTCCTTCCGAAACAACCATAAGTACATATAGAAGCCAGCCTGCAGCTAATGCGAAAGCCAAGGTCATTTCTAAAATAGTAAAACCCTGTCTCTTCCTAAGAGGGTTTCTTCTTTTAAAACTTACTCGTGCCATATTGCTCGCTACGTTTGTATTCTTCCAATTGCTCCTTGGAAACTACAACTTCACCATCTTCTATATCAGATTTCCCGCCATAACGTTTGATGATCAGCGTTCTCTTGATTTCAGGATCAGGACCTAAATGGATATAAAAATCTTCCGAAACTGCCATAGGAGAAAATGGAATTCGGATCTTTCCTGTATTATATCTATAACCTCTTCCATCCATCACATCTACGATTGAAGAAGAGCTGGGAAGTTCCCTATCTTTGAATATAGGAACTTCCTTCATACCAGTCTCATCTCTTTCAATGTCTATAATGGTGTATGTTTCAGTATCTACGTTTAACTGAAGATAAACTGTCCTCTGATTAATCTTTGCCCTTCTAAAACAGAAGTTTACAACATCATGCAATAACATTGCTTCTTCTTGGGCACCAGGTGTGAATAGACTAGCTAGGGAAGGAAGCACAAGAGCGAACATTACACCAATTAGGAACACTGCGACTCCCAATTCGATCAATGTGAAGCCGGAACGGATCCGGCCTTTCGCTCTCGGGCCCATTGGATTTATTTTTTTGTGCCGGCAGAAGTGAATTGAGCAGGATACTGTTCTTCTTTAGTAATATCGAAGTCTGAGTTCAAACCTTCTCCACCTTCTACTTTATCTTGGCCAAAAGTGATGATCTGAATCTCGCCTGCGCCGTCGTATCTAAGTTTGTATGGATTCTTCCAAGGATCATTGATAGCATCTTTACTATTCATCATTGGGGTCCAAGTCTCAGGAATATCTCCAGTAGTCGGTTTTTCCACTAACGCGTCTAAACCTTGCTCTTCGCTAGGATAAGTTCCAAATTTAGAAGCATATCTTTCTAAATGCATTCTAAGTTCCTGTCTGTCTTTTTTGATCTTCATCTTCGCGGTTTCGTTAGTTACAGTGCCGAAATCTACGTTCACTAGGATGATCGCCATAAGCGCTCCTAAAATGGCGACTACGATCGCTAATTCGATAAGAGTGAATCCTTTTCTCCGTTTGTTTCCCGTTTTCAAAGTCGGTTCTCCTATTTCTATTGTTATATACCTTGCAAGTTTTGGGTCAAGCTGAACATCGGAACGATGATCGCTGCCATAATGATACCGATCGCAAATCCCATAAAAACAAGCATTAATGGTTCGATTGCTTGGGTTGCATTTTTAAGAGATGAATCCACTTCTTGGTCGTAGATTTCCGCCAGTTTATTCAACATCTCAGGTACTCTATCCGAAACTTCTCCAGCGGACAACATACCTAAAACAAGCTGGGGCAATATTTCTGACCCAGTGAATGCAGCGGAAAGTTTCTCTCCTTCTCTAATTCTATCGCACGCATTTCTGATTTCTTGTCCGAAAACGGTATGATCAACGATTTGTTCTACGATTTGGAGGGAAATAATGAGAGGTACTCTATTAGTAAGAAGTATTCCTAGGTTCCTCGCGAAATTAGATATAAGTACTTTTTTATTGAGAGTTCGGATGATTGGGATTCTAAGAACGAATTTCTCCCATTTTTCCTTACCTTCCGGAGTGGACTTATAATAGAAGAAGCCCACGATTCCGCTAGCTATCATTGGGAAGATCAAGAACCAATATCCTGTCAGAAGTCTGGAACTTCCGATTACGATCTGAGTGATCATAGGAAGTGTAGCATTAAATTCTATGAATAAATGTTCAATCTGGGGAACTACCGTGGTAAGTAGGAATATGATTACGATCTGTAAGAGACAGAAAATAATTCCAGGATAAACAAGTGCCGTGGTTACTTTACTTTTTAACTGCATGTTTTTTTCTTCCATCTCAGCAAGACGCATCAGTGCAGTTTCGTAATCTCCCGTTCTTTCTCCTACAGAGACAAGAGATGGATACTGATTTGGAAAAATATCCGGATGTTTTCTCATCGAATCGGATAAGGAAGTTCCTTCGGTAATGTCCGCCTGCATAGCGATCACTACTTTTCTAAAAACTTCATGATCAGTTTGTTCAATGATACTAGAAAGTGATTTGTCTAGAGGAATACCAGCGCCCAAAAGAGTTCCTAATTGTCTGGAAAAAAGACCTATGATCTTTTTAGGAACTCTATAAAGAAGTTTAGCTAAGAACGGAAAAAGTTCTCTATCCTTTCTTTCCGCGTCTTCGGAAATTTGGCGAACGTAAAGACCTTTTCCTTTAAGTTTTGCTCTTGCGGATTGGATATTCGGGGCATCGATAATCCCCTTCTCTTCCTTTCCTTTTTTGTTAAATGCAATATAAGTATAAAGTGCCATGGAAGGAAAACTTAAGTAACCCTTAGAACTTCGTCCGGTGTGGTGATTCCATCCAATACTTTTCGAATGCCATAATCTCTCATTGTGGCAAATCCATTTTCTAAGGCGATATCATTGATCTTATTCGTATCCGATCCAGCTAAGATCGCATTTTTGATCGGAGTGCTGATGATCAGAAGTTCGTAAACCCCTGTTCTTCCTTTAAACCCGGTGTTCATACAATGAGAACAACCTTTTCCCTTGTATAAAACTCCACCTTTCAATTCCTTTTTAGAAATACCTATGGATTCTAATTCCTGAGGAGTCGGTTTATAAGAAATTTTACATTCTTTGCATATAGTTCTAACAAGTCGTTGGGCCATAAATCCCAACACAGTAGAAGTAATTAAATAAGGTTCAATTCCCATATCCACAAGTCTTGTTGCAGCGGAGGCAGCATCATTCGTATGCAAAGTGGAAAATACTAAGTGACCTGTTAGAGAGGCTTGGATTGCGATCCTTGCGGTTTCTTCATCCCGGATCTCCCCAACCATGATGACGTCCGGGTCCTGACGTAAGATTGCTCTTAGTCCTGTTGCAAATGTGAGTCCAATCTTTTCCTGCATCTGCATTTGCGAAACACCATCAATCTGATATTCCACTGGGTCTTCGCAGGTGATGATATTTCTTTCTTCAGTATTTAGCTCAGTCAGAGCGGAGTATAATGTGGTGGATTTTCCAGATCCTGTAGGACCGGTTACTAAGATAATACCATGCGGTTCATATATAAGGGTACGAAGTGTTTTAACAAGGTCCGGATAAAATCCCATTGTCTCCAAGGAATATTTCTGGTCAGTTTTGTTCAAGAGACGCATAACGATACGTTCTCCGAACTGACAAGGAATTGTAGAAACCCGGATGTCCACATCCTTCCCAGCAAGCCTCAGTTTGATCCTACCATCTTGAGGTAATCTGTTCTCCGCAATGTTCAAATTGGACATGATCTTAATACGAGAAGTAATCCCGGCGTGATAAGATTTAGGAGGGGTTAATACATTATGAAGAATACCATCTATCCTATATCGTACCACTAGGCTTTTTTCGTAAGGTTCTACGTGAATATCCGAAGCTCTTTCATTTACGGCCTGAGAAAGTATCACGTTCACCATCTTAATGATAGGAGCGTCGTCGGAAAGATCGATCGTTTCGTTATCGAAACCCTCTGCAAGTTCCGAAAAACTACCTTCCATTTCATTCAACATATCTTTCGCGGCGGCGGAAGTATTGTCGAACTGGGAGTGGATAAGCCTCATCACTTCCGGTTCTGGGGCGAGTATGAATTCTATTTTAAATTCTTTTAATGCAGTACGAACGTCGTCCATTGGGTGAAGATCCGTTGGATCAGAAACCGCAATCTTAACGTTCTTCTTATTTAGTTCAAAAGGAACTATTTTACTTTTTTGGATGAGTTTAAGAGGGATACGGTCGTAAACTTCTTCCATTCCCTTGAAATCCAGTTTTTCCCGGAATTCCATTTTATATAGTCGGGCCATCGCTTTGAGAACGTCAACTTCTCCAGCGATCCCTTTTTTCTGAAGAATATGCCCTAGGGGTAAATGATTCTTTTTTTGTAGTTTGAGAGAGTCTTCTAGATCCTTGGCGGATATGACCCCGTCTTCTACGAGAATATCACCTAGAGTTTTCACTGTTATTATTCTCCGCGTTCCTTGATGGTGGCTTCCTTGTTTAGGACCCTTTCCCTTTCAATTTCATATCTTTCTTGCTGTAACTTCTTCTTAACTGTCATCTTATCAGCAAGTTCACGATTATCCAAGATATGTGGAGTGATAAAAACCATCAAATTGGTCTTTTTTAATTGTTCGGTAGTTCTACGGAAGATCCAACCCAAATAAGGAATATCTCCAAGTAATGGGATCTTGATTAGACGCTTTTGTTTATCGTTAGAGATTAATCCACCGATTACTATCGTTTGTCTGTTATCTATAGTAATTGTAGTTTTCACTTCCCTCCTGTTGAAGGTAGGGTTTCCGCCTGCAAGTGCGATGGAGGCGATGTTTTTGATCTCTTGCAAAAGATCTAAAGTGATTCGATTATTCTTATTCACGTGAGGCGTGAATTTTAACTTAATACCAGTCGGACGATATTCGTAGTTGTCCACAGTAACGGCGTTTGCACCACCCAAACCAGCGTTACGACTTTGGGTCCTAACGGGAACGTCTTGTCCTACGTTGATCTCAGCTTCTTGGTTATCTAATGTGAGAACCTGAGGAGCGGATAATACGTTAAAGTTCTCATTTCCTTGGTTCGCGCTTAAAATTCCTAAGATCTGTTGAGCACCAGCCTGGACGAAACCAAGAGAGAAGCCGGATAATGTGTTTAGGTTCGGGTTGATCCTACCACTGGAGTTGATGATATTTCCTTCTTTTGCAAGACCTGAGTTGAACTGGCTATAAGGACCTTGCCCTTGGAATCTCCAGTCAATACCGAAGTCATTTGTATCTGTGGAAGAAAGTTCTACGATTAATACTTCTAATAAAACCTGCTTTCTTGCAGAGTCCAGAACTCGGATAATTTTACGGATCTCATTCCATTCTGCTTCAGTTGCAGTTACGATCACTGAGTTGGATTCTTTATGAGCAACTGCCTTAATCTTTTCTACCTTAGGAGCTGGAGGAGGAGGTGCACCGGGTTGGCCGCTTGGAAGTGGTTGGTCCCCCACAACAGGATTATCTAACTTAATCAGAGTAGCCGCAATCTTCTCCGCTTCATTAAACTCTAATGTATAAATATGAACGTCACCCGCAGAAGAAACTGCTCCAGGTGTGGATTCATCCGGTCTTACATCTAACTCGTTTACTAAAGTTAGAAGTTTATTGATGTCAGCTGTAGAACCGGAAAGTACGATCGTATTCGTATTTCTATAAACGATAATATCAGTATTTGGAGATGTTAACCTTTTTAAGATAGGTTCCAATTCTTCCGGTTTTACATTTTCTACTGGAATAATTTGAGTGATGATTCGATTATCTAATGCTTCTGTTTCTGGAATTGGTTCCTTACCTACTCTTACATAAGGAGATCTGGCAAGTGCATCCTTTAATTTTACGATAGTGATCAAATCCACTTCTTCTACGATTGCAAATCCCATGGATTCCAAAACTGCCTTCATAAAAGGAAATGCGTTTTTGATCGGGATCTCTTTTTGGGAGATGATAGTGATCTTCTTACCTTTTAAACTTTCATCTAAAAGGATGTTTTTCTTTAGGATCGCGCTCATCCCTTTTAGAAAATCATTAAGTTCAGTATCTCTCCAGTTTGCATAAAAGGTCTTTTCTTTAGTGTCTTCAGCTGTCGGAGTGGTTGTACTTCTTTTACTTCCTTTTTTGCCCTGAGACATTAAGCTCTCGTTCACCGAAAGAAGAAGTAAAAACGCAAATGCTGCGTTTCTTAAATATCTGGATCGTAAATCTGTTTTGCGCATTTAATCTCTAATTCCGGATGATGAATTCATAGGACAATACCTTGCCCATTCTCTCTACGTCTACGGATACTTTATCGGCCGTTTTTAAGGAATTCCATATCTCCATCATTTTCACCGTATCGTTTAAGGGCATTCCGTTTACCCGTCGCACCACATCCCCGGTTCTAGCTCCCAGAGAATAAAAAATATGATCGCTTCCAATGCTGTATATTTTGTAACCCGCGATCGTGTTATTTTCCAAATAAGGACCGAATTTTCCCTTATAAAGTTCTGCTACGTTAGCTAATTTTCTATTCACGTCCTGTCTGGACAGAATTTTACGAACTGTATCAGCTGCAGGTGGCCCTCCGGGAACATCTGCCTGAGCACCTAATTTGGCTCTGGCTTCTCCTGGTGTTTGGCCTATCTCCACTTTGAGAGATTGGCCCCCTTTTTCCAGAACCACATGGTTCAGAAGAATGGACTTTACTTTGTATCCGCCCACAACTTCTCCCATCGCGAATTCTTCCGCGCTTTGTTTCCCTTTTTCTAAAATAGTAACACGAGCAAAACTCCAGTGACCGCTTAAGGTTCCGGTCACTCTCATTTCTTCACCTTCTCCAGTATCTGGAGGAGCTCCAGGAGTTCCATCCACTCCTGCAGGGGTTTCTCCAGGAGGCGGAGCTAAACTTCCCCTAAATAAAGAACCGGTAACCATCTCTTTGGACATTTCTATTGTAATAGAGTTTTCTGCGATTGGTCTTCTGGGGGCAGCAGTTGAGGAACCTGTTTGCACATTCGGGGTCAGAAAAAGTAAAAGTATCCCTCTACAAAGATAAGCTAGAGAGAAGGAAAAAAATATCACGACAGGGATCAGAACATAGAATGTATGTTTTCTGAATTCGATAAAAATTGCGTTCATTGCGCCCTTCGGATAGTTTCACGGAATCATTCTAAAAAAGCCGGATCCAAATAGAATGGTCCCGGCTTTTGAAAAGATGATCGTTTAAAGTTTTGCTACTTTGCCTGGGTCCAGGTTGGTAACAATTTTTAAGGTCTTCCTAAGTGCCACCTCAGGATTGATCCTTTTTCCGTTATAGAACACCTCGAAATGGAGATGGGAACCTGTGGCGGAGCCTGTACGACCTACGGCACCTATGACCGTGCCAGCTTTCACTTTCGTTCCCTCTTCCACCGTAATTTTAGCGCAATGCGCGTACATGGTTCTATAACCGTTTGGATGATCTACTATGACTGAGTTTCCGTAACCGCCATTTACTCCGGCAAAACTTACCACACCGTCTGCAGAAGCTAAGATGGGTGCTCCTTGAGGGCCAGCCATATCTATTCCAGTATGGTAACCCCCTCCACCTGTGTGGAATGGATCTTTTCTTTTACCATATCTGGAAGAAAATCTAGCACCTAAGACTGGAGTGATGAATACTCTTTTGTACTCTATCTTTTGGCGGGAAGCATTTCCTACTTTTACAGGAACGCTTAAGCTTTGCCCTACTTTAAGAACGGAACCTTTATTTAAACCATTAGCTTCCGAAATTTTAGCAGCAGTTGTCTTTAAGGATTTAGCGATCCTGAATAAAGTATCCTTAGGTTTTACAATATAGGATTTTATAATGAATCCGCTTTGGCTTACTATCTTCGAGGAAACGATTGGATTGATACTTATAAAAGAAGGAAGTTCCAGATTGGACTTATCTTTATGATAACTAAGAGAAGAATATTTATCTTCTTCCCATTCTTCCGGGGATTGGGAGAATAATTGTTTGATCTTACGTTCTTCCTTATCTGTAAAGAAAGAAGAGTCCTTATTCGCGTAATCGTTGATTGCGTTTTCGTAATTTTTGAGCGGGTCGGCCGATAAAGCCGAAGCCACCATGGCGGATATAATGGGAAGGCAAAGAATCGTCCGTTTCACATATTTAATATCGGCCGCATCAGGATGCCTTCTTGAACCTAGGGGGGAACGACGGCTACTTTTTCTTTTTATATTCCGTGAGCTCATTTGCAACGATCTTATCCAAATCCTCTATACTGATGGTCTTTTTCTCTAAATCATCGTTTACCTGATAGGCGATCAGCCTGCCGATAGCATGTTCCCTTTTCTGGTCCGCAGGGAAACATTTTATCTTAATCAAGGAAGGAGTTGATTCGACATAGATTCGGACCAACATACCCTTCTTAAAAGTTTCAGTCGTAGAGACTTTTGTGTCTTTTTTAAGGCTATATATCTTATCTTGGTAGTGTTCGTTGATCTCGAATAACTTCTCTTTTTTGATCAACCTGGCCCCACACTGTATGGTAAATAGAGCCAGTAAAAAAGCGAAGAATCGCACCATTTCATGCATAACTTACTGAAGGTCCGGAAGTGATAAACTAGTTTTTAGAAAAAAAGCGCGAGGCCCGAATTTTTCCGCACCTGTCCAGGTTATGGAGACATGTAAACTGACCAAATTTTGGGGGGCTTCCCTGGAGGGAATACTTCCCTTTCCGGTATCCGTAGAGATCAATATCAAAAGAGGGATTCCAAGATTCCTGATCACAGGACTTCCAAGCCCCTCTATCAAAGAATCTTCGGACAGGATTCGTATCGCAATTGAGAACAGTGGATTCGAATATTCTCTCCAGAATATCTTGGTCCATCTCGCTCCTGCGGGCAGAAAAAAAGAAGGGACATACTTAGATCTCCCGATTGCTGCCGGGATTTTATACTTAACGGAACAATTACCTTCTTCTGAAAAATTAGAACGATTTCTTTTCTTGGGAGAATTAGGTTTAGATGGTTCTGTAAAACCCGTAAAAGGAATTCTTCCCATACTTTCCAGACTGGAAAATGCAGGTTTTATTGCAGCTATTGTGCCTTTTGAAAATAGAAAGGAGGCTTCTATCCTCGGAAAATTTCCGGTCTATGCAATCTCTCATCTAAAAGATTTAGTCTCTTTGGCTAAAGGAGAGATTAAGCCTGAACCAAAAGGTGAAATAAAAATCAGAACAGAAATTCTTCCATGGAAATCCGAGTTTCATAAAAGCCAATTGCCAGCCATACGAGCGATTCAGATCGCAAGCGCTGGATTTCATCATTGTTTATTGTCTGGTCCACCGGGTGCAGGAAAAACAATGCTCGCAAAGTTGGCTCACGGATTTCTTCCCAAGATCCAAGATAAAGAAGGAATAGAGTTATTAGGTATAAGTTCCTTACAAGAGGTACTTTCTGAAACAGAAGTAGAAAGACCCTTCCGAAGTCCTCATCACACTGTTTCCGATATTGCATTGGTTGGGGGTTCAACAAATTTAAGAATGGGAGAAGTTTCTCTAGCAGGAAATGGAATATTATTTTTAGATGAACTCTCTGAATTCCATTCCAGAAATTTACAAGCTCTAAGAGAGCCAATGGAAGAAGGTAGAATTACTATTTCCAGGATCAGAGGTTCAATCACCTACCCTGCTTCTTTCTTATTTATTGGAGCCACCAATCCATGTCCTTGCGGATATTACCAGACTTTAATAAAAGAATGCACCTGTAGTGTTGCAAGCATCCGAAATTACCAGTCTCCATTTAACGGACCCTTTTTGGACCGGATCGAAATATTCTTTCATATAGGCTTTTTAGGAAGTACTGATGGAGAAAAAGTTTCTATAAATCTCAAATCCATTCGAGATTCAATACAATCTGCGGCAGATATGCAGCGTCGAAGATTATTTAGGGAAACAGGAAAACTTTACAACGGAAGATTACGCGGAGAAGAAGTGGAAAGAATGATCCCTCTTTCCAAAGAATGCGAAACTTATTTTTGGGAAGCGATCCACAAACAAAAGTTCAGTATTCGTAAAGCAGCTCATTTTAGAAAAGTGGCAAGGACGATTGCAGATCTGGAAGGTTTGGAGGATGTTATTTTGAGGAATTTGGAAGAGGCCCTTGTTTTCCTGAATTCCGGATGGTCTCCGGAAAACAGGGCCGTAACCTAACTTGTTCTTTCGACGGTTTTATTTTTGTGGTTACTTTGACAGGAAATGCGAGAGTTCCATAGCGATCTTATCGATTGCGAAATCAATGTAGTTTTCGTCCTCGATCTTCTTCTTATAGTCCTCGAATTTCCGCTTCTTGATTGGAACTCCTCGTTTTCTCAGAATCACTGGGTCCGGTCCGAACGGGTCGGACCCGGCCAAGTTGCCGAGAATTTGGATGCTTTTCATAGTTACTTCCTTGTAACGATTTAAGGTCCTCATCCTTGAGAACCCGCAGACAATTCGAAAATCGACTCGTTTTTCAAATCGCTTAACGATTGTTTTAGAATAGATTAAGATAATATTTCAGTTCCCTTTTTTCAGTAATTAAGGCTAGGGAGAAGGAGACAAAATGATCTTTAAAGGAAACGTTTCTGCTCAAATAATATTTAGCTGCCGTTTTCATTCTAAGGATCTTTCGAGGAGTGAATACTTCCAGAGGGTGAATCGGAGAATTTTTTGCCCAATACTTAACTTCCGTAAAATACAGGACGTATTCTTTTTCGCTGATTATGTCAATTTCCCCCGTTTTGATCCGGAAGTTTCTTTCTAATATGCGATGACCTTTATTGAACAGAAGTTCTATTGCAATATTCTCTCCTTCTTTTCCTTTCAGCACTTTTCGTTTGGAGTCAGATCCCATAAAAGGACATGTCTTGGAAAAGAAAAATGGAAAGTACTTTTTGGATCTAAAAGTTTAGATTCAAAAGACTAAGAATTAATTGTAGCTTCTTGCAGATCGAGAGCTTTAACGATGAACAAGTGATTCTCTTTTACAAGGTCCACTAGAACTAAGTTTCTAACAAAAGTACCATATTCGTCTTTTATAATCCGAATGGAAGGTCGTAGAGGTTTGTCTGCATTTGCGGCAAGAACGATACCTACCCTTTTGTCTGAAAGTTCTACGCAAGAACCCACAGGATATAAGGAAACTTGGTTCAAGAAGGTTCTTACGATTTTCAGGTCAAACTTTCCTACATCCATACTGATCATGGACTTAATAGCTTCGTGAGGAAGTACTCTTTGTCTATGAGGTCTGTTCGTAATAAGTGCGGAGAAATTATCCGCGATTGCGTAAATTCTAGCGTTCTCTTCGATTGCAGTTGCTGCAATCTTCTGAGGATAACCCTTTCCATCAAAACGTTCATGATGCTGTAAGGCAACAACTGCCAAACTATTCTTAATTTTGATCTTTTGGGTCAGAACCTGATAGCCTATGATTGTATGCTTTAAGATCGATTTGTACTCTTCGTCGGTAAGTTGGTCTGTTTTTTCAGAGATGGTTGCTGGAACTTTTGTCATTCCTACATCTGCTACTAAACAAGATATTGCAAGATCGACCATTTTAGGACGAGAGAAGTCTAAAAGTTTTCCTATGATTAGCGCATAGAATGTAGAAGTAGTAATCTGGTTATATAAATAATATCCTGGATTATTCATGCCAAGGATCAGATAAGAAAGATTATTATGAGTCCTTACAAAGTCAGAAAGCGCCTCTGCCTGCTCTCGAACTGGACCAAAATCAAAAACCTTATCGTCCGCAACTTTTCTATAAACGTCTTGGACTAATGCGAAAGTGTTTTTATATAGATTGGAAAATTGTACCTTAATACGGTTTAGGTTATCGTAGATCCCTTTCAAAGGAAGAAGGTCCTCGTCTACGATTGTAGAGATGATAAAATCCTCTAATTGGGTTTCCAATCTTTCAGGATCCACATCTATGACTAGGATATCGCCGTGAGTTAGCACTTCGGTGATCCCGAATCTTTTCAAACGTTCTAAATCCGAATCAGTGATCGGAGTATTAGAAGTGATGAATAGATTTTCTTTGTCCAGATATACGGGCTTTGTAAATCTCATACCCGGCTTCAATTCGGACACGTTCAATTTTTTCATTTTTCAAATTCCCTTGTTGCTTCCGCTTTTTGGCTGAGTACGAAAGCAAAAACACCCGCAACCGCTCTGTATAAATTTTCCGGAATTTCTTGCCCCACCGGTATCGGAGAGAGTGCTTCGGCCAAAGGAGCATCCTCCACTATTGGAACGCCGTGTCTCTTAGCCACACCCTTGATCTTTTCACCTAATAGACCTTCTCCCTTGGCTAGGATTTTAGGGCCTTTATTTTCGTTCGGTGTAAACTTTAGGGCAATTCCGAATTTCACGCAGTCCATTCCCTTCTCTGTAAAGAGGGCTTATATTGTATCCTGAGTTCCTGGAATCTAACTCCCGATTCTTCCAAGAACTGCATAAATTTTTTACGATTCCGACCTATATGCAAGTACAATTTAGAACTAGTATAAATAGCAGTTAGAATTAGGTCCGACGCATCTTCTTTTTTCCAATGAAACCTGTACAGGCTTGGACCGTCCTCTTTAGTCTCCATAAAGAGGACAAATATTCTTCCCGGATCCGTTTCGCCTAAATATCCTTCTGCATTTCCTTCTTCCCATTCCCACTCGAAATAGGGAGTCTCTGATTTCCATTCGAAATGAGGAAAATAACTTTTTAAGAAGGCCAAAATATTATCTTCGGAGACTGGACCTTCGTCCTTATGCAGTACCTTCTCTAAAACTCCTGTGAGTCCTTTTTCCAAAGGAGAAAATATTTTGGAGTCGTCTTCTTCTAACGTTAGTTTCCTTTCTTGTATTTTCCATTCCGAAATGTTTCCGGATAAGGTTCGAGATAAAAGTAATTGTTCTCCCGTAAGAAGACTCGTCTTAGTTTGAGCTTCTAATGTTTCTCCTTTCCAAAGGAGTTTCACCCTTCCGTCCTTTGTCCCTTCTTTCACCCAGACCCGAAAGAATGGAGCGTCTTTGGACTCTCCTTCGAAAGTTTCTGGATTGAGGATCTTAGTAGAGGAATTGACTACTAAGGAAATTTGATGTGATTCCGGGACCCTATCTGTTTTTCGGACCTGAGGATTTTGGTTTTTATCAATCGGATTGGGAGGAGGAATCGGAAACATTAAATTTTTTAGTGAAAGACCTTCTGTGGATTCTTGCTAGTCCCAGATTCCGGATTGCTTCTTCATGTCCCGCACTGCCATATCCTTTATGCGCTTCGAATCCGTAGCCTGGAAACTTGGAAGCAATCGCTTTCATAAAACGGTCCCGTTTTACTTTTGCGATAATGGATGCTGCCGCGATACTCGCGATCCTGGAATCCCCTTTTGTATAATAGTAAGACTGGCGTTTGACCTCTTCCGATTCCTTGTATTTGGAAAAATTATAATTTCCGTCAATGAGTAGCAGAAGTTTTCTTCCTGTACTTTCTATCGGTGCTTCGGAGCCCTTTCTATAACATTTCAGTATACCTTCTAATATTGCTCTGTTAATTCCATAACGATCTATATAGATATGAGATAAGAATGCATGAGCGATTTTGTGAGCAGTTTCTTGTATTTCTTGGAACAAAGATTCACGCTTGGACTCGGTCAATTTTTTAGAATCGTTCAACCCCCGTAAGATCTTTCCGGAATAGATCCTTTCCAGGACTTCCGGGGTGAAAGAGACCATTCCTACGGATAAGGGACCTGCATAAGGACCTCTTCCTGCTTCGTCTATCCCGCAAGGAAGGAACTCGGAAAAGAATTTCAATTCTTCCGGTTCGAAATTTGCGAGAGGCATTGATTTTAAGGGAGAAGGTTAAAAAGGAGAAGAGAAAGAGAGAATATGCGGTGGAGAAGTCCACCGCAATCATTAAAGGTTTTTATTCCGCGGAGGAAGCAGGAGCAGCAGCTTTTGCTTCTTCTGCAGTTTGGCGTTTTCTGTCTTCTGCTACTAAGATTTTTCCGCCTTTCAACTCGCGAATACGAGCAGATTTTCCGGAACGTTCTCTTAAGAAGAACAGTTTAGAACGACGAACCTTACCTTTACGTACTAGTTCAATTTTAGCGATACGAGGAGAATAAAGTGGGAATACTCTTTCAACACCTACATCGTAAGAGATCCTACGAACGGTGAAAGATTTTCCGTTTCCGCCATTAGAGATGGAGATCACAACTCCTTCGTAAACCTGGACCCTTTCTTTACCGGATTCTTGGATTTTATAATGGACCTTTACAGTATCCCCAACATTGAAGTTTAAGGTACGATTTGCTTCTGTAGGAAGTCCGGCTTTTATAAGTTCTTTCATAAATTCCTCGTAATATCAGGGTCGACTTTCTTTCGATTGGCATTGCGCCAAGATTCGATCGCCGCGTGGTTTCCGCCCAAGAGAATTTCAGGAACCTTCCAGCCATTGTACTCGGAAGGTTTCGTATATTGTGGATATTCTAAAACATCCCTTTCGTTATGAGATTCTTCTTCCAGGCTCTCTCGGTCGCCTAAAAAGCCGGGCAAAAGCCTGGACACAGCATCTGTTATACAGAGGCTAGCCAAATCTCCGGCTGAAATTACATAATTTCCAAGGGACAGTTCTATGTCAACAAGATGCTCTGTTACCCTGTGATCCACTCCTTCATAATATCCTGATATAAGAGTGATTGGTTTTTCGAGCTTAGAAAGTTTCTCTGCAACGTTCTGATCAAATGGAATTCCGGATGGAGTTGTAAGAATTACAAGTCCTCTATCATCTCCCAATGACTTTAAGGCGAGATCTATAGGCTCTACTTTTAAGAGCATTCCTGGACCACCGCCGTATGGAGTGTCGTCTACCTTTAGATGTTTATTATTGGAGAAGTCCCTGAGATGTACAATATTAACAGAGAATACTCCTTTTTGGATCGCCTTCTCCTGTAGCCCTTCTGAAAAGTAAGCCTGGATTTTAGTGGGGAATAAGGTAATAAAATTAAATTTCATTCCAATCCTCAGGGCTTATTAAAACGATCTTACCTTCTTCTAAGGATACTTTTCCCACATGTTTTTCAACATAAGGAACCAAGACTTCAGAATCTTCTGTTTGAAAGACTAGGATAGAATGTGCTGGATTTTCAAGAATATCTACTAATTCCCATCCCAGTTCTTTTCCATCGTCTGAGATAGCTTTCAGACCTTTTAATTCGAATAGATAATATTCTTCGTTTTTAGATTTGGGAAAATGAGAACGATCTATATAGAGCTTTCCCCCGGTTAAGGAAGATGCTTCTTCCGGGGAATTGATACCTTCCAACTGTAAAAGTATCTTTCCTGATTGTATGGTCGATTTAAGGATCTTTATAAGGACAGGTTCTCTAGAAGGAAATTCTAAACTAGCTTGGATGGGAAATTTGAGTTCCGGAACAGAACTATCCTCTGCAACCAATCGGACAAAACCCTTCAATCCGAAGGGTTTTCCTAAATGTCCGGTTAGGATACGAGTCTCAGTCAATAATTTCTAAGGAGAAATTTCTTCCGGCTTTGATGGATGCTGCGGTTAAGATCGCTCTTAATGACTTTGCGATCCTACCATTCTTACCGATCACTTTCCCCACATCCTTCGGGGAAACCCGGAGTTCTAGGACGGTTTGTTCGTCGCCCTCGATTTCACGTACTGAAATCTCCTCCGGATGATCTACTAGAGAAGTAACGATATAGCGAATCAGCTCTTCCATTACTTCTTCAGAGATTGTTTATATTCCGCCCAGATTCCCTCGTGTTTAATGAGGTTCAGAACGGTTCCGGTAGGTTGAGCACCTTTGCTGAGCCAGCCTAAAATTTTGTCTTTATCCAGGACGGTTCCACTTTTCACCTCTGCTGGGTGATAGTGTCCGAGGATATCAATAAATTTACCGTCTCTAGGGGAACGGCTGTCAGCAGCCACTACCCGATAGTGAGGGTTGTTTTTGGCTCCGGTTCTTTGTAGTCTGATCTTAACCAAAGTAAAATTCCTTCGAATAAATAAGGATGGCTAACCGTATGGTTCGCCCTAATACGCCATAATTCCCTGGAACTCTCGGCTGTCAATATTTAATAAAAGGCTTACTTTGCTAGGCCTTTTAAGCGGATTCCGTTCTCGCTTGGATCTCCGGATTTAAATAAACCGGCACCTACAACGCAGATATCCACACCAGCTTGAGAGAGTTCTTTGATATTTGTATCATTGACTCCCCCATCTACTTCCAGCTCGATCGGATAATTGGAGATGAGTGACTTGACTTTTTTGATCTTGTCCATTCCTCCATCTACAAACTTCTGTCCGTAGAATCCAGGCTCCACAGTCATTATGAGTACCAGATCAATATAAGGTAGAAGAGTTTCTAATGCAGAAACTGGAGTCCCAGGATTCAAAGAAACTCCCACTTTAGGTCCATTCTTCTTTATTTCCTGAGCTAAACGAATTGGGAAACGTGTAGTTTCTGCATGGAAAGTAATGCAGTAAGGATTCAATTCATAATATTTCGGAACGTGATTCTCAGGCTTCTCCACCATTAGATGAACATCCAGAGGGATCTGGGTCATTGCTTTGATCTCTTTATTGACCGCTTCTCCGAAGCTGATCTGAGGCACAAAATTACCGTCCATCACATCCATATGGACTAGGTCTATTCCTTCTTTTTTAAAATTAGGAACTGTATTTGCAAGTGCTGTGAGTTGGGTGGCTAAAATAGAAGCGGAGATTTTCAAAATTCGTTCTCGTAGTCTTTGGATTTTACTTTCGAACCTTTATCGTCCAAAAGAACCAGCGTCACGTCTCCCGTTCTGTAAAAGACTGTCTGGATTTTTTCTCCCTCTTGGTAGGTTGTGGGAGCACTGATTTCAGTTTGTTTGGTTTCGTCATTTTGGTCTTTTACGATTAAGGAATAAGTTCCATTTTCAGGAGCCTCATACACGAAACTTTCATATCCACTTTCTACCCTATCTTCTGGTTCGAAATAAAATACCTTAAACTTGTATTCATTTCCCACTTTTTGGACAGATTCAATTTTTCCATTATCAGGACGAAATTTAGTAACTACCACTTCTGCCTTGGAAGAAATTTTTGCTCTTACAAGTGCTCTTTGAGCGAATGCAAAAGAATCACCTGGTTTAAAATCTAACCCAGCTTGGGGCTCTCCTTCTTTTTTCTTGGTAGAAGGCTTAGTGACCAGCAAGAATACTTTTTCACCAGCAGTGATATTTTTACCGGCTTCTGGAATTTGATCCACTACAGTGTCAGGTTGTTCTCCTTCTTTCACTTCCACATAGGTGATCCCACCCAATGTTAGAGAAACGTAAGTCTCTCCTGATAGAACCTTCTCCATGGAGTTTTTAGCAGAGACCAAACTTTGCCCTTTTAAGTTAGGCATGTCGATTCGATCTAATCCAATATTGACGGTAAGAGAAACTTTGGAACCTGCTTCCACTTCTCTTCCTGGGCGAATGGATTGGTAGATAATAATTCCATCTGTTTTGTCCGGATAACGTTTGGACTCCAATCTGACTTTCAATTGGAGACGCATTAGCTCGTTATGGACTTCGTTGTACGGTTTGCCTACCACATCAGGCATGACTACCATTGTGGAGCTTTTAGTCCGAACGAATACAACTAAGAAGGCGGCTATGAAAAAAACTACTAAGCCGAATGCGATGAAAAAAAAGTAACCCCCGATAGGGAGATATTTAGAGCGGAGTTCTTCCTTGGTCACTCGAAACGATCCTCGTCCGAAATACGGAAACCGTTCATGAAATCTGCCACAGTCATTCTGTTTTTATTTTCCGGTTGAACGGAAAGGATTTCTAAAAAACGGCCATCTCCACACTGTAAAAGAAGGGCCTTTTTGTCCATTCGTTTCAATTTGCCCGGTTGGATTGACGTTTCAGAAAAATCTGCTGGTCTTGTTTTCCATAGAACCATTCGTTTTTCTCTAAAATGGCAATACCCGCCTAGATCTGGACTTAAAGCACGAATTCGATTATGTATTTCCATGGCAGAAAGTTTTAGATCCAAAACTCTATCTTCTGCCAGGATTTTAGTACAATAAGTTGCCTTGGAATGGTCTTGAGGAGTTGCCTCGAAAGGAGAAGTTCTCGGGCCCTTCAAAAGTGGGATCAGACTTTGGATCCCTGCCTCGGTGATCTTTTCCATAAGGGATCCGGTATCATCTTCTAAGTCCACATCTACTTCTTGGATCCGGATAATATCACCCTCGTCCATTTTTTCACCTAGATACTGGATACTAATCCCTGATTTAGTATAACCTTTCCAAAGAGAAGTTTGGACTGGAGAAGCTCCTCTTAAGTCAGGAAGAATAGAACCATGTAAATTGATAGAACCGAATCTTGGATAAGAAAAAATTTCCTTAGGTAGAATAGACCCATAAGCAAATACAACATAAAGTTCCGCATCGAACTTAGAAAGATCTGCGATAGCCGAATCCTTCTCCTTCTTTATAGATTCATATTGAAAGACTGGAAGATTAGCAGAAAGTGCAATTTCTTTCACCGGACTCGGAACTGGGGTTTTACTTCTTCCTTTAGGACGATCTGGATTTGTGACTACGAATTGTACTTCGATCTCAGGCTCTTTTAGTAAAGCCTGCAAAAGTTTGGCAGAAGGTTCTGGGGTTCCAAAAAATGCGATTTTCATCAGACAAGATCCAATGGATCAAAATCCAATTCCAGGTAAACGTTTTTAGAAATTTTAAGAGGTCTGATCTCTTTTTTTAGGATCTCTCTCCATTTGTTCTGTACAGTCGTCTTAATCAGTATATGATTTCTGAAGTTTGCATCTATTTTATAAAAAGGACAAGGAGCTGGACCTAAAACTACCGTGTTTGGTTCGGGAAGATGTTTTTTCAAAACCTGATGAACCTCTTCAATAGTTTTGAGTGAAAGACTTTCATCCTTGGATCTGGATAAGATACGAACAAGTCGAGAAAATGGTGGGTAAAAAAGTTCTTCTCTTGTTTTGATCTCCGAATCATAAAATCGAATATAGTCTTGGTCTAGTGCCATTCGAATGATGGGATGATCCACAGTATTTGTTTCGATTAAAACCTCTCCTGCAAGATCGGATCTACCCGCTCTTCCCGCTACTTGTGTCAAAAGAGAAAATACTCTTTCCCCTGCTCTGAAATCAGGAAGTCCTAAACCGATCCCAGCATTTAAAACTCCAACAAGAGTGACTCGAGCGGCATCTAAACCTTTAGAGATCATTTGGGTCCCGGTAAGAATATCTATCTCTCCGTCGACAAGTCTTCCTATCACATCTGTCAAAACACTTTTATCTTGGATGGAATCTTGGTCTAGACGCTCTACCTTTGCGCCTGGAAAAGTTTCTAAAAGAAATTCTTCTAGTTTTTGGGTGCCTGTTCCCATCATGACCAGTTTTTCTCCCAGTTTGTTTTCCAATCTTTGGAGAGAATCCGAAAACCCACACAGGTGACAGATAACGGTACCTTTTTTGTGATAGCATAAGTGAGATGTACAGTTTGGACAAGGGATATAGGTTTTTTCTTTTTCTGAATAGATAAGAGGGCTGTACCCTCTTCTATTTAAAAGAAGGATGACCTGTTCATTTTTATCTAATCTTTGTTTAATTGCAAATGTAAGTTCTGAACCGATTAATCTTGCATCTTTTTTGTTTTCTTCGATCCTTACTGTTGGTGGTTTTGCTGTTCCAGGTCTTTTGGTCAGAACTTGTAGTCCGATCTTCCCTGTTTTTGCAAGATGATATACTTCTAAAGAAGGTGTAGCTGATCCTAAAACTAATACTGCTTTATTCTGCCTACATCTTTGTAATGCCACTTGTCTTGCATGGTATCTTGGAGTAGAATGTTCTTTAAAAGACCCATCATGCTCTTCATCTATGATGACTAATCCCAAATTTGCAATGGGCGCGAATACTGCGGATCTTGTTCCTACAGCGATCCTTTTTTTGCCTTGGAGAAGGTCCGTATATGCTTTGAATCTTTCTGATACTTTTAAAGCAGAATGTAATAAAGCGATCTGTCCTGGAAAGACGGCTTCTAATTTTCGAATGATATGATAGGTCAAACCAATCTCCGGAACTAAAAGTAAAACTCCTTTGTTTGAGTTTTGAAGAATATCCCGGATCAAGTGAAGATATACTTCTGTTTTTCCACTTCCAGTAATTCCGAATAGAAGATGGATAGAATCTTTTCCAAAATCTGCCTTGATATTTTGGTAAGCTCTTTCTTGCTCTTCGTTCAATTTGAAAGGTTCGGAAGCAGTGATATTCTCGTTCAGTTTTACTTTGGAATGTCTTCTGCCGGAAGGGATCATCTTGTGGATGCATTCCCCAAGAGAAGCAAGGTATTGTTCTTTTACCCAATATGCGAGCTGGATCTGTTCTTCGTTGATGACTGGAGTTTTGTCTATGACCCGATCTACTTGTAAAACCTCGTAGCTCGGTTCATTATGGTGTAAGGATAATACGATCCCTTCTTCTTTTCTTCCCCTGAGTTTTGCCTCTACCCTCATTCCGACTTGTGTGCCGGTCGGTACCTCGTAAGTGAATGTGTCTTCTAAGATAGGAAGATCGAAGGCTAATTCTGCGTATTGGATCAAATTTTCTCTTTAATCTCCTGATGAAAAATTCCAAGCTGAGATAGGATACTTTCTTTGACTTCTATTTCTTTCTTCTTGGCTTCTTGGAATTCGGGTGAAGCTGCCTTGCTTGATTTTCTTTTTTGTTCGGCTGCCAAAATCGCTTCAGGAGAACGGAGAACAACCATCGGAGTCCCAGGTTGGAACTCTAAAGTTTTTCCCATTTGTTTGAGAGCTTCCTCTTTTCCGAAGTATAAAGTTGCTGCGGCGCCTAAAAGTATAATGCCCTGGATTCCTTCTTCTTGGATGGTCTCCTGCACTTGGACCTTACAGTTTTGCGTTCTTCTTTTCCAATCTTCTTCGTTGGATCTATCTTGAGAAAATAAACATCCCGGAAATTCTTGAAAATAGAATTCCTTCATTGTAAATCCGAATACTTTTTGGATCATTCTATCGAATAGATCCTCTGCTTCACTTGTGCGAAAAATTTTCAAAGGAGAAGTTTTTACGTAAGATTCTTTTCCGGATATTGTTTCGCCTGTATAATGTAATACTAATATTTTCTTTCTGCCTCGGATAATGAAATGGCGAACTGCGCTCAATCTGTCCGAGCAAAGTTTACAAGAGAAGTTTCGATCTTCTTTTTTAAGAGGGACTCTCATTTGGATCCCAGGGACTGAAGTTTCCCTTGCTTTTTTGGATCCGATGGAAGACCAGGACCAAAAGTCTTTCCATTCAAGATCCAAATCTTGAGGATCTTTTTCTCCTTGCCTTCTGATGATCGGGAATTCTCCATTTTGGACTAAAAATTTAAAGTCCTGAAGAATTCCTTTTAATTCCTGAAATATTCCAGGCTTAGTCATGGATATCCTCCGCCTGTATTCCTAGAGATTTCATTTTTCTGTATAAATGAGATCTCTCTATTCCAAGTGCCTTGGAAGTTTTGGAGACATTTCCTTCGTTTGTCTGCAGCGTTTTCAAAATATATTGTTTCTCGAATTCTTCTTTTGCTTTTTTGAAATCCCCTTTTTCGACCAAATCGTTTGCTTTTACAAAACCGGTCATAGAGTCTTTCACATCTTGAGCACGGATAATATCGCTTACAGTCATGATACAAAGTCTTTCAATAACGTTCTTTAGTTCTCTGATATTCCCTGGCCAGAAATGATTTTCCAAGATAGAAACGGCTTCTTTTTCAATGATCTTAGGAGTAAGGTTATTTTCTGCAATCGTTTGTCTTACATAATGATCTACAAGTAATGGGATATCCGACTTACGATCTCTTAATGGAGGGATTACGATCGGGATTACATTTAATCTGTAATATAGATCTTCTCTGAACTTTCCCTCTTTGATTGCTTCTTCCACAGGGATATTTGTCGCAGCAATAATCCTGACATCTACAGAAACTTGTTCTGTGCTTCCCAATTTTTCGAACCTTTGTTCTTGTAAGATCCTAAGTACTTTTGCCTGGGTAGATAAGGACATATCACAAATCTCATCTAAAAACAGGGTACCTCCATTAGCAGCCTCGAATTTTCCGATCCTGGTATCTGTGGCACCTGTGAATGCACCTTTTACATAACCAAATAACTCTGATTCTATTAATTCTTCTGGAAGTGCAGCACAGTTGACTTCTACGAATGGTTGGTCTTTTCTTTTAGAGTTTTTGAATATAGTTCTAGCTACTAATTCTTTTCCAGTTCCATTTTCTCCGTAGATAAAGACCCTTGCGTTTGTAGCAGCCGCCTGTGCGATAGAAAATTTCACTTTTTGGATGGCAGGAGAATTTCCCAAAATCTCATCTGATTCCAATTTAATTTCAGGTGATTCCCATTTTTCTGAGTATACTAACGCTTCTTCTACCGCTTCTAAAACTTTAGCGATAGATAATGGTTTTTCTAAAAAGTTAAGAGCGCCTTTCTTGGTTGCTTGAACAGCGAGTTCAATTGTTCCATGTCCGGAGATCATGACTACTGGAACGGTAGGATAAATTTTTTTAATCTCGTCTAGGATACTAAGACCGTCTTCTTTTCCAAGCCAGACATCCAGCAAGACCAAACTTGGCCTTTCAATTTTAAGATGTTTTAGGAAGTTTTTGCCGGATGAGAATTGTTCCGCTTCATAATTTTCATCTCCCAAAATATCTTGGAGAGATTTGCGGATTTCCGGTTCATCGTCTACTATGAATATTCTCATCTATGCTACCGGAAGTTCTATCCTAAATTTACATCCGCCTAATTCGGAAGAATCTACAGAAATATGACCATTATGATCGATCACTGTTTTTTGTACGATTGCAAGTCCTATCCCGGAAACATGTTCTTCCTTGGTGGAATAATATGGTTCGAAAACTTTAGACCTGTATTCAGGAGTAATTCCAATCCCGTTATCTTCTATAAATAAAACCACTGAACGTCTCATGATCCTTTTTTCTAGCACGGTAGAAATACGAATTTTTCCGGCCAGAAATTTGGACTCACCTTTTTGCCTTCTTTTCTCTATTGCTTCCACCGCATTTTTGAAAAGATTGTTCATGATTCCCAAAAACAATTTTTTATCCAAAAAGATTTCCGGCAAATTTTTTGCGAAGTTGAGTTCTATTTGGATCCCAGGCGTATGCTCGAAAAGTTTTGCGCTTTCTAAGACAACAGGTTCCAAATGTTGGTTGATAAGCCTAGGTGCAGGCATTCTAGCAAACTCGGAGAACTCATTTACCAGATGTTCTAAAATTTTCACCTGACCGACTATAGTTTCACTTCCTTTGGTCACGATCTCTTGAAATTCTTCCGGAACCTCTGAGTTTAATTTTCTACGTATTCTTTCTGCGGAGAGTTGGATTGGGGTAAGTGGATTTTTAATTTCGTGGGCCATTCTCTGTGCCACTTCTTTCCAAGCCGCAATCCTTTGTGTATGCATCAGCTCATCATTTTTGGATTTTAGATCTTTTACCATTTGATTAAAAGACTCTACTAATGCGCCAATCTCCCCTCCTTCTGTAAGTGGAAGATTAATGTCCGTATCGCCTAGTGAAACTTTTTGTGTAGCATTTGCGAGGTCTATGATTGGTCTTGAAATTTTCCGGGCGAATACAAGTGAGAAGAATATGGAAAGTAAAAATGCAAATACAGTCAACAATGTGATAGTGAGCCTGACCTCATAAGGAAGTTTTTCTTTTGCTAAGTCGGCGTTTATATAATTTTTCCTAGTATTAATAAAAGAGTAAGCCCTGGATTCTTCTCCCACAAAAACACGTTTTCCTAATATAAGAAAATTTTTAGGATTGGGTGAATCTATTTTAAGTAGATAAAATCCTAAACTCTGACTTAAAGCCAGTTTATCGGAAATACCTTCTTCTGTTCCAAGATTTGTAAACTCCTCCGGAGAAATGGTTAATTTTAAAGATCTATTTTCAAGTGTTGGGATATTATTTTCATACCAACCTACATAATAATTCGGGTTAGAAATTAGATCTAATTCATTCGCCCGATTTGTAAGTAAGTTCGGATTTGGATTTTGTCTTTGCACAAGATTTCGGAATAATTTAGCTTTTTCCAATAGATTGGTCTTCTCAAGATCTAATTCCTTTCGAACAAAATGATCCCCTGCTTCCAAAGCCTGGGCAATATCCAAACCGTAAAATCCTTCGAATACTCTTCCAATTACATTAGAAGTGAGTAAAAATACTGGAAAAGAAGGAAGGATCGCAATGAACAAAAATGAGAGAGAAAGTCTGTAACGGATAGAACTTTTGAGTCGTCCTGTTTCTAAATTCCTGCGGTTCCTATAAAAATAGGATATAATCAGAAATAGTACGACTAATGGAACTGTATAATATACATAGATCAGTATTCGGTCTACTATATCTATATTTTCTGAATTTCTAAAATGGATTAGTTCAGCCGCAAGGATTGATAGAGAGATCACTCCGGATAAAATCAGAAGATCTCGAAGATAGTATCGATTCTCCTCCTCTATCCGGAATGGAAACCATTTCATATCGCAAAATCGCCTTCCACTAATTTGGCTAAAGCATCCGCTGCTTCTTCTTCCTGAGCGCCTTCTGTCTTGATGGAAAATTCCGCACCAGGAGCTAACGCTAACATCATGAGTCCCATGATACTTTTACCGTTTACTTCAACTCCGTCTTTGGAAACCAGAACTTCGCAGGAGTATTTAGCCGCGCAATTCACAAAGACAGAGGCGGGACGGGCGTGCATCCCTGCGCCGTTTTCGTTAATTTTGAGGTGGATTTCTTTCAACTTTTCCTTGCTGCAGATAAATATTTAGTTTTTGGCTGAATTCCGCCGCTGCATTCTTTCCTAGTTTTTTTAATCTTTGGTTCATTGCAGCGGTTTCTACGATGATTGGAATATTTCTACCTGGTCTAACTGGTAGTTTGATCAAAGGTATATTAACACCTAGAACTTCTTCCGTTCTATTTTCAAGACCAGTACGATCGAATTCTTTTTCTTCTGTCCACTCTTCTAAATGGATGATGAGTTCTATAAGTTTATGATCTCTCACTGACCCAATTCCGAATATATCTTTTATATTCAGAATTCCTAATCCTCTGATTTCCATATGATGGCGAAGAAGGTCCGAACATGTCCCTATCAGATAACTTTCAGAAAGTCTTCTGATCTCCACCATATCATCTGCAACTAAACGGTGTCCTCTTTCAATGAGTTCGAGTGCAGTCTCACTTTTTCCTACGCCACTTTTTCCGGAGAGAAGTATTCCAATTCCGAATACTTCTATTAAAACTCCGTGTCTCATGGTCCTAGGTGCAAGACTTCTATCTAAAATCTGAGAGATAAGTGTAATAAATTTATGAGTAGAAACATCCGAACCCAAGAGTGGAATATTCAGACGATCGCAATATTCTACAAAGATAGGCGGAGGGACATTCCCGTGTGTGAATATGATACAATTCAAATGAAAATGGAAAAAATCAGCGGCGAGTTTTTCCATATCCTCACCTTCTTTAGAGGTAATGTATGCCCATTCCCCTTTCCCAAAAATTTGGATACGATCATGGGCAAAACTTTCATAAAAACCAGTGAGTGAAAGGCCTGGTCTATTGATCTCTGAGCTATGAATGCGATTTTGGAGTCCATTTTCTCCTGCGATTAGTTTTAAACCTAATTCAGGATGGTCTTTTAGAATATTAGATACATTGATTCCTGGAACGGACATGAGTTACCTTGCTTCCAGAGATTTTACTTTTTTTCTTTGGTTGGATGGTAAAATTTTCAAAATTTTACGGTATTTTGCGACAGTTCTTCTCGCAATTTCGATCCCTTTACTTTCTATTTTTTCCACTATGTCCTGGTCAGAGAGCGGATTTTCGGGATCTTCTTCTTTTACTAGGTTACGTATAATATCATGTATGGTTTTAGAAGATTCCATTCCACCTTCTGAACTTTTGGATTTTAATCCGGAGGAGAAGAACCATTTCAATTCTAAAATTCCCCATGAAGTTTGCACATACTTATTGGAAGTAATCCGGGAAACGGTGGATTCATGAAGATCTAATCTTTCTGCGATATCTTTTAATGTGAGAGGTTTTAAAAATCTAACACCTTTGCGAAAAAATTCAGTCTGGAGTTCTATAATTGCAGAGACTACTCTATACAAGGTTTGTCGTCTTTGGTTTACGGAGCGGATCAACCATTCTGCGGAATTTAGTTTTGTCGAAATATATTCCTTGTCGGAATCTTTAGCACCGGCTCCTTTTTTGAGCATTCCCTTATATTCTTTATTAATTTTTAATTTAGGGAGCCATTCATCATTCAATAGAATACTGAATTCACCTTCTATCTCTCGAATGATTACATCCGGAACTACATAATCAGGCTTTTGAGGAGTATATAATGTAGCAGGGAAAGGTTCTAACTTTTTGATCTCAGCTGCCATGGACTCTATGGATTCAACAGGGAGGCCCATCTTCTTGGAAATTCCTTTATAATCCAGTTTTTCCAGGTCTTTAAGATAGTTTTGGATAAGATCGTGTAAGTTTTTATCTTCAGGTTTTAGGATCTTTGCCTGAATATATAATGTTTCTTGAATGCTTCCTGCTCCAATACCAAGTGGATCTAATTGATGGATCTGTTCCAAAACTTTTTTGATCGTTTTAGCAGAAACTCCAATTTCAGTAGCTAACTCAGCTTGAGTTTGTGAAATAAACCCTCTATCATCTAACATGGAGATTAAGATTTCTGCAATCTCCATTTCCTTTCCCTTTAAGGAAGAGATTCTGAGTTGCCAAAGTAAATGATCAGAAAGGGATTGTGCGTTAGGAGATGATTCAATGTATTTTTGGTTTCGATCAGACGCGTCGGTTCCTCTATACTGAGGTTTGTCTAAGCTGAATGAATCCTGCCAGCCTTGGTCTGAATTTTTCAGAAAGTCATTCTTCTCTTTTCGTTTTAGATCATCTACAGAATAGAGTTCAGGGCTTTTACTTCTTTCGGAGCCCGGTTCCTCTTCCAGCATCGGATTTTCAATCAGTTCGGCACTAATCCTATCAGCGAGTTCCAGAGTTGACAAAGGCAAAAGCTCTATCGACTGACGCAAATCCTGCGTCATGACAAGCTTCTGTGTCTGTTTCTGTACTAACTGATGATTCAGATTCACAGCTTGAAGTCCTCTCCTAGATACATTCTCTTTGCTTCTTTATCATTCACGAGTTCTTTTGGAGTTCCCGCGATCAAGATCCGACCACTATGCATTATATATGCTCTATCCGTGATCTTTAATGTTTCTCTAACATTATGGTCGGTGATTAAGATGCCTAGTCCTTTCTTCTTTAAACTATTTATAACAGTTTGAATATCTTTTACAGCTATAGGGTCAACCCCTGCAAACGGCTCGTCAAGAAGGATAAAGTCTGGATTTGTTACCAAGGCTCTAGCGATTTCGCATCTTCTTCTTTCCCCACCCGAAAGAGTAAAACCTTTTTGGTTAGCGACTCGCATAATTTGTAATTCTAACAGCAGTTCATCTCTTCTGCGAATAATTTCCGATCTAGGAATATCGAGAGTTTCTAAGATGGCTTCTAAATTTTCCGCGACTGTAAGTTTACGAAAAATAGAAGCCTCTTGGGCTAGATAACCAACTCCTAGTTTGGCTCTAGTATGCATAGGAGCGTCTGTCACATCTTGGTCATCTATATATACATGACCTGAATCCGGTTTTACGAAACCAACAGACATATAGAAGGAAGTAGTTTTTCCTGCACCGTTTGGACCTAGTAGACCTACTACTTCTCCCTTTCGAACATCGAAACTGACTCCGTCTACAACCTTACGCTTATTGTATATTTTGACTAAGTTTTGGCACCGGATCCTTTGTCCCATTATGCAAGCCTAATTTCCTAAATGGACTCCTTCTGTCAGAATTGATCTTCCTTCTCTTGGATAAAAGACGATTTTTCCTGCTCTCAGGATCTTACCACTTCGATTAATCCTAGGATTTCCTTCTAAAAGTACGGATTCGTCGTTTTCAAAATAAGTGGCATACTCACCTTGCGCCTCTGTGGACTTAGATTTGATCCAGATATTTCCTCTGATCACTGTTTCTTTTTGATCCAAGAAACGTTCGAATTCTTGCGCAGTGATAGTACTTGTTACTTGATTAGAACTTTTGTCTAAAAATTCCATTTTACCTTCGTCAGTAAGGTGAAGGTAGTTTTCATTTCTGAAATAATCAAATACGTTACCCGAAAGAAGGAGATTATTTTCTCGATCATGAACTTTGATATTTTTTCGGGCCTTGATGATATGTGAATCTTTTCCTACTGACTCAATATTATCCGAAGTGATCTTCATATCCTTTCTCAAAACCGTTGCATTTCCGCTGATTAGAACTGTACGATCATTTTCTTCGTTTGGACGGCTTTCTATCTTATCTCCTTTTAGGATTGTGAGAATAGTTTGTTTTTTTTCATTTGCTTCCGGATCTTTTTTGGTTTCTTCAGATGACTGGAATAGAACCGTATTCTCTTCTAAAAGTATTCTACTTTCATTTGTGTAGAAAGATAACTTTTTACCGCTTAGATATCTGTTCTTGGAAATTAGGATCGGATTTGGATCAGTAGTTATCAAATGTTCCGATTCTTTAAATACTGCTTCTGCACAAAAGATAGTAACTTCCGGATGATTTACGATAACTCCACCATGTAATTTAGTGATCTTAGTGTTTAATTCTCGATCTATTTGCTTTGCGGAAATGACTGTAGTTTTACCGGTTTTATCTCGAAAGCTAAGTCTTGGTCTTTCTTTGATATAGACCATTTCGGAGTATTTATCATATTCTCCGATTCCCGCTCTCATTACTGTCCCGTTTTCCTGGTCTTCTATATGCACTCCATTTTTTAAAAAAGCCTTATATGCTTCTTTTCCAAAAACCTCTATACGATTTGCACCCAATTTCACTTTTTTATGTTGGATCCAGGCTCCACCTTCCAAACTGAAGATTGTTACTTTAAGTCCTTGGACTTCTCTATCCTCTTGGGTAAGTGCATTTGCTCCCCAGAAAGTAGGAAAACTTTCCTTACGTTTTGGATCTACTTCTCCTATTCCTTGGAAACTTTTTGGATCTAAGGTCTCTGCTGAAAATAAAAGTGGAGGTCTCGAGTGAGATCCCAAATGTGAAGGGAGAAAGAATAATAAATAAAGTAAAACTAGGATACGTTTCATTTTTCTTTCGGGGAAGAAGAAAGTGGATTTGCCCCACCTTGTGTAATCGCACTTGGTCTTAAAATTGTGAACTTATTCAGATCTTTGTCCGCTCTAAGCCCCACCCCTCGGATATGAGTTCCGTTTGCATCTATCACCACTTCTTCGTTCGAGGTAAGTTCTTTGGTTTCGTCGTTATAATCGAGTGATTTTGCTCTGAGAGTTCTATGTTCTTCCGTTTTAAGAAGGATATTCCCAGTGAGTTTCATCAGCTTTGTGATTTGGTTAATCTCGCCCTTTTCTCCTGTGAGTTTGGACTTGAACTTTCCATTTTCATATTGGTCGAAATCGATCCCATATAAAACATATCTTTTTTCGTCGGCGTAAAGATATGCTTCTTTCGCTTTCAATTTCCATAATATAGTTCCGTTGCCGTCATATTGGTCTTTTGCAAAATTCCGGAAGGAAACAGTGGAACCTTTTTCTTTTTCTTCCTCGACGCGTGTGTATTTTGCATCCGATTTTCCGCCGGAGTAGAAGAAAAGAATTAAGAATAAAATTCCAAGTCCTACTGCTAGGCCCGGTCCATATTTCCTAGCGGTTTCCGGGTCTATTTTGAGTAGGGTAAGTATGCGGGAATACAAGGCTCTTATCGATTAGCGGTTTAGGATTTCCTGTTTAACGTAACGGTCTAAACCGACTAATTCCTTTAATAAGGATTTAATTTCAGAAAGAGGATACTGGGTTGTTGCATCTGAAAGTGCCTTTGCAGGATCAGGGTGCACTTCCATAAAGATACCTTCTATCCCAAGAGCAACAGCGCTTCTTGTCATACTTGGGATATATTCTCTCTGTCCTCCGGTAATATTTCCGGCTGCCCCAGGCAATTGTGCGGAGTGTGTTGCGTCGAATACTACTGGAATATCATAACTATGTAATATAGGAACGGTTCTTCCGTCGAATACCAAATTTCCGTAACCGAATGTGGTACCTCTTTCCGTAACCATGTACTTTTCGGAACCCGATTCCTGGATTTTTGTTTTGATATGTCTACAATCAGAAGGAGCTAAAAATTGTCCTTTTTTGACGTTTACCCATTTTCCAGTTTTTGCGGATTCCGCGATCAGATCAGTTTGTCTGCTTAAGAATGCAGGGATCTGGTACATATCGATCACATCTTTGAGTGGTCCTACCTGAGAAGTTTCATGGATATCTGTTAGAACTGGAACATTAAATTTTTTCTTAATATGTTCTAGGTGTTTGATCCCTTCTGTGAGTCCTGGACCTCTATAGGAAGTAACGGAAGAACGATTTGCTTTATCAAAACTACTTTTAAAAACATAAGGGATACCAAGTTCTGTGGTGATCTCTAACATTTCGGCACAGACTTTTTCGAGTAAGTCTCTGTTTTCCATCACACAAGGACCCGCGATCAGGAAGAACGGATTCTTTCCGCCTATCTTTTTACCGCTTAAAAAATCCCTTTCTTGGGCAGTTTTATCGCTCATTATGCCTTCCTTGCAAATTTGACCGCAGCTCGGATGAATCCGGCAAATAATGGATGCGGTTTTGTAGGTTTTCCAGTAAATTCAGGATGGAACTGAACTCCTATAAACCAAGGATGATCTGGAATTTCTACGATTTCAATCAGGTTTTCATCTGGAGAAATGCCTGAAAGGATCATTCCTTTCTCTTCAAATCTTTGTTTGTATTTGTTGGTAAACTCGAATCTATGTCTATGTCTCTCATAGATCAGCTCTTGTTTGTATTCATTGAATGCTAAGGTGTTTTTCTTGATCTTACATGGATAAGAACCTAAACGCATTGTTCCACCCATTTGATCAATATCCATCTGCTCTTCAATAAGAGAGATTACTGGATCTGGAGAATCAGGTCTGAACTCAGTGGAGTTCGCATCTTTCATTCCCAATACGTTTCTCGCGTATTCGATCACTGCACACTGCATTCCTAAACAAATCCCAAAGAATGGAATTCCTTTGGTTCTAGCATATTGGATTGCTGCGATTTTACCTTCGATTCCTCTGTCTCCGAATCCTCCTGGAACTAAAACACCATGCACGGATTTTAAAACATCCTTTACATTTGTTTTATCCAGTTTTTCAGGATCTACTTTGATAAATTCTACGTTTGCTTCGTTTGCGATTCCACCATGAGATAAACTTTCATAAACGGAACGATACGCATCATGAAGAGAAATGTATTTTCCAACAACTGCAATCTGCACCGTATGTTTTGCGGATTGAAGGCTTTTTATGATCTTCTCCCATTCTGTAAAATTGGATTTTCCAAGTTCTAATCCTAATGTTTTTAGAACTACTTGATCTAATTTTTCTTCCTTATACATTTTAGGAATTTCGTAAATAGAAGTGCTGATATCCGAAGCGGAGATCACATTTTCTTCTTTTACGTTACAGAAGGCGGAAATTTTTCCTTTCATCTCTTTTGGCATCGGCTGGTTCACACGACAGATCAAAATATCTGGCTGGATCCCGAGTGCCAAAAGTTCTTTTACTGAGTGTTGAGTAGGTTTTGTTTTTGCTTCACCAGCTACTGTGATGGTAGGAACTAAAGTAACATGGATAAATAAAACTTGAGAAGGACTGTGTTCGTATCTCATCTGGCGAATTGCTTCTAAGAATGGGATGGACTCAATGTCCCCCACCGTTCCGCCGATCTCTACGATCACAAAGTCAGTTGCATTTTCTCTTGCAAGAGTATAGATCCTGTTACGGATCTCGTTAGTGATATGAGGAACAACCTGAACTGTTCGTCCCAAATAATCACCTTTTCTTTCTCTTTGGATTACAGTATTATAAATTTGTCCCGTAGATACAGAGTTCTTACGAGTGAACTTAGATTTAGTAAATCTTTCGTAATAACCAAGATCTAAATCGGTTTCCGCACCATCCTCAGTTACATAAACTTCGCCGTGCTGGTACGGGCTCATGGTTCCAGGATCGATATTGATATAAGGATCCATTTTTTGCAGAGAAACGGAATAACCCCTACTCTCCAAAAGGCATCCAAGGGCTGCAGCGGATACACCCTTACCAAGGGAGGAACAAACACCTCCGGTCACGAAAATAAATTTAGTTTTGGACAAACCGAACTCCTACCTGGTGAACAGAGTTTTCTTCAGTCTCGGAAAATCCAACTCGGAATTTCGTAGAATTGGGAAGTAAATCTAGGGTTTTTGGCGAATGCGTCGGATCAGATCCGTACTGGAAAATCCAGGAACAAAGGGTAGAATTTTCACTTCTCCGCCCAATTTGCGAACAAGTGGAGTCTCAGGAAGAGCTTCTAGATCATAATCTCCCCCTTTTACGTGAATATGAGGCGCTACTTGAGAGATCAGTTCTAAAGGAGTGTCTTCTGTAAACACGGTGATATAATCCACAAAGGAAAGGCAGGAAAGAAGAAGTGCCCGATCTTCTTCAGGATTCACAGGACGTTCCGGACCTTTTAGTCTTTTGACAGAAGAATCAGAATTGATCCCGACCCAAAGAACATCGCCTAAGTCTCTTGCTTGGGAAAGATAGGTCAAATGACCTTTATGAACCAGATCGAATACGCCATTTGTAAAAACGATTTTTTGATTGAAGCGGACCTTCTCTGAAACATTTTTAGCTTCATCGAAAGGAATAATTTTCTCTATACAAGAAGAGAAAGAAGCCTTCACTGAAAACTTCCTCTTTTCTCCAGAGCTTCTAAAAGTTCTTCTAAAGAAACAGTTTCAGCACCTAATTTTCCTACCACCACACCTGCTGCAGCGTTGGAGACGATTGCCGCTTCCAACTCACCTAAACCAGCCGCTAAGAAAGAAGTATAAACTGAGATCACAGTATCCCCTGCTCCTGTGACATCGAATACTTCTTTTGCCACAGTGGGAATATGGTAGGTTTTTGATTCGGAAGAAATATAAAGACTCATTCCTTTTTCCCCACGAGTGATCATCATCGACGGAGAATTTAGATTTTCCGCGATCTTTTTGGCTGCTTCTTCTACTTCTAAGTTTGTTTCTAATTTTTTACCTAAAGCCTTCCCTGCTTCATGATGATTGGGAGTCATGACTGTTGCTTTTTCGTATTGGAAGAAATGAGAGACTTGAGGATCTACAGTTACGATCTTTTTGTGTTGAACTGCGATATCGATCGATTTGCGAATAAGACTCGCGGTCAAAGTTCCCTTATCATAATCGGAAAGAACAACCGCATCAGCTTCTTGGATGATCTTAGAAAAACTTTCCAGAAGTTGTTTTTCTTCCGCGTCAGCGAGAGGAAATGTTTCTTCTCTATCTATACGACAAACTTGTTGGTGACCGGCAATTACTCTTGTCTTTAGAATGGTTGGAACTTTTTCAGAACGTATAATTGTATTCTTTGAAGGGCTTGTGTTTTCTGTAGAAAGAAGATCATCCAAAGTTTTAGCAGCAGCATCGTTTCCGGCTCTACCAAGCACGAAAGATTGAACTCCTAACCGAGAAAGATTTTTAACGACATTCCCTGCTCCACCCAAAGTGGTCTTTTCGTTCCTTACCCAGACCACAGGAACAGGAGCTTCTGGAGAAATTCGGTTCACTTCTCCGATCAAATACTCATCCAGGATGAGATCTCCGATGACTATAATTTTAGTGGTTTTTAATTTAGAAGCCGCTTCCAAATATCGCTTTTTATCTAAGTAGTACAATTTTAAACCGGTCTTACAATTTGATTTGCGTTTTCACTTCAACAGGTTAGGATAAATCCTAGGTGTCAAGAACTACAATTCCGATCTTTCCTCTTCCTGAAGTCATCTTATTTCCAGGCACATTTCTTCCTCTTCATATTTTCGAGCCTAGATATAGAATGATGCTAGATTATTGTTCCGAGTCCGGCGAAGAAATGGCAATCGCTCCTATCAAAATGGAGCCAGGCAATTTAAAAAATCCTCAACCTGAGATCGAAACTATTTTCGGTTGGGGAACAATTGTTCGTAAAGATCCTCTTCCCGACGGAAGATCGAATATACTTTTAGAAGGCAAAGGTATCGCAAAATTGGAATCTTACGATACAATGGAACCTTTCCGTATCGGCATTGTGGAAAAATTAGAACCTGATTCCAACTATATAGAAGATAAAATATTCGTAGAGATCTTCGATCGGATCTTATATCTCACCAAACGAATTTTGCTTTCAGAAGGTGCAAAAGAAGAATTGATCTTAAGAATGAATGACCTTTGGTCTCATCCTTTCCCAGTAGATTTTATTTCTTCTATCTTAAATTTTAATTTTAAGAAGAAGCAGGAGATTCTTGCGAGCACAGATCAGGTCGCCAAGGCACAATTGCTCGTTGGCATTGTAGAAGAAATGAATTTGGGGGAATGAGAGGGAGCAGAGACTCGGAGTAAGTAACTCACGCAGAGACGCAAAGTCGCGGAGTTATGTGATTTGATAAACTAAAAACCCTCTGTGTCTCAGCGCCTCTGCGTGCCCAAAAAGCTGCGCCTCTTAACACTCTGCGGCTCAATTCACTACTTTTTTAAATACTCGCCTGGACATTACAAAACGATCTATCCACCATTTCATTCGGATCTTATCTATAACCACTCCGCGTGTAGAAGAAGCATGTGCAAAATCCTCTCCATTTAGGACCATTCCTACATGAGTAACCTTAGATTGGTTGGGAGAAGCCGAGAAGAAGATCAAATCTCCAGATCTCATTTCACTATGAGAAACTCCAGTGCCCATTTTAGTTTGAGCGCTGGAGGCACGAGACACCATTTTTTCCGGAACACCGATACGACCGTCTGTTAAAACTCTAAAAGTAAATCCAGAACAGTCAGTTCCTGTCTTGGCAGCATTTGCCCATTTATAAGGAGTTCCTACCCATTCTTTCGCAACCTTTTGTAATATAGGTGCTGATAAGGTTTCCCAACTTTCTTTAGCAGGTTTGTCTGGTTCGGTTGGTTCTCCGGGTTCAGGCAAATTCGGAACTAAAGGCGGATCAGGCAGGGGCTCGATGCGAGGTCTATCTCCAATAACGATCCCACCTACTTCTTCCAAAGAAGTTTCCACTGCTCGCGCGGAAGCATATTTTTGAGCGGATGCTACCTTCTCCCCTTCATGCAATTTTTTTAAATTGGATAGAAGGATATAAGATGCTCCATCCATCTTGGAGTCGAGCACCGCTTTAAAAGTAGTTTCTGTTTTCGCAAAAGAGATACTTCTTCCTTTAGCAGGAAACTGAGTTAGAATTTTAGAAGCCAATCTATTCTCCGGAAAATCCACTAGCTTCCCTGCAATGAGTGCCCTTCCACCTGCGAGTACAGAAAAACCATCCCATTTTTTTTCCATGGCGGCTTCTACAAAACGATTTCGAACTTCTTCTCTGATGCCTGCCTTTTTGGTTTCTTTAAAGTATAAACCTATATAACTGAAATCTTCTTTCGAAATTTCTCTTTTGGAAACAACTGGAATTGCGTCTTCTGCTTCTTCGAACGTAAGACCTTCTTTGACCGCGAAGTCCAGATTTACTATAAGCTCGGCTGTTTTTTCAGGGCTCACTCCTTCTAAGATTGCCCAAGGAATCGCATTTTTAGTGATCTTTAACACTTCTTTGCTTCCTGCTCTTTGTCCTAATTTTTGAAAAACAGAGTTTTTGATGAGAAGTGTTTGGGATTTATCCCAATCAGATTTGAGCAAGTCCTCGAAAGGATCTGCAAATATGGAAGAAGAGAATAAAAGAAGAAGGCCAACAACTAAGATACGATCTCTCATTTTACACCATGCATCCAAGATTCTAATTTTTTACGAAATGAAAATAAGCCGATCGCTGTGATCGTTGGCAAAAAGAAGAAGATCAGGAAAAATCCTGATAAGGATTCCCTTCCTCCCATAAATCTAGTCAATTCTCCAGCCAGAACATGAGCGAAGAAGTTTGCCAAAAACCAAAATCCCATCATCATTGAGGCAACTTTTATTGGAGCTAATTTTGTAACTAAAGACAGACCAACAGGAGATAAAAATAATTCCCCAATCGTTAAAAGTAAAATAGAAAGAAAGATCCAAATAGAGGAAAACTTTTCACTCGATCCAAAAGTTACTAAGGAAAGAAGAAGATATCCTATTCCTAAAATAATCAGTCCTAAGCAGAACTTAGTCACTGTAGAAATATGTTTGCCTGACTCTTCAAATTTTTTCCACATCCACGAAACAACCAAAGCCAAACTTACTACAAAAAGTGGATTTAAAGATTGGTAATTTGCAGCAGGGACTTCCCATCCTAAAATATTTCTGTCCACATACCTATCGATGATCAAACTTAAAGAGGAGCCTATTTGTTCGTAGGAAGCCCAGAATGTGATCGTAACTGCAGAGAAAACCATGATCGCAAATATTCTTTCTCTATTTTGTTTGGGATCTTCTCCATCCGAAACTAACGACCCTTGATTTCCATTTGCTAAGAAAGCGTCCGGATTCACTCTTCTTCCTAAAAATCCGAAGATGATCAGACCGATTAACATTCCAACAGCTGCGATCCCAAATCCGTAATGCCAACCTTTATATTCCGCAAGATTTGCACATGCCCATGTACCTAAAATTGCACCCAAGTTGATTCCAAAATAGAATATAGTAAAACCTGAATCTTTTAGTTCAGGTTTACCTTCTAATTCGTAAATTCTTCCTACAACTGTGGAGATACAAGGTTTGAAAAAACCATTCCCCGCGATTAAAAGTCCAAGCCCTAAATAAAAAGTCCAAAGACCATTGAATGCCAAAGAAAGATGACCGAACATCATAAGCACCCCACCTAAGAAGATGGAACGTTTGTATCCTAACACTCTATCAGCAAGTAAACCTCCTAAAATGGGGGTCAGATACACGAATCCATTATAAAATCCGTATATTCTACCCGCTTGGGCATCTTGCATTAAAAGTTCTTTGGTCAAAAACAGAACAAGAAGCGCTCTCATTCCGTAAAACGAAAATCTCTCCCACATTTCCACGAAGAAGAGAACGTATAAACCTCTAGGATGGGTTATTTGCCTTTGGCTCTGGATTTCCATTCTGGTTCCGGGATTTTAGATTCAAAATTTGCGTATCTTGCGGCTACAAACAAATGATCAGAAAGTCTGTTTAGGAATCTAAGGTTTTCTGGGAAGACTTCATGACCTTCTTCTTTATATCCAACTAGATCTCTTTCTAATCTTCTGGCTAGGGTTCTAGCAACATGCAAAAAGGAAGAAGCAGATGATCCGCCTGGAAGTATAAAATTTTTTAAAGGAAGAAGTGAATCTTGCCAAAGATCTATTTCCTTTTCCAATTCGGAAATATCGTCTTCTAGGATACAAGAAGAATCATCCTTCTTCTTATAACCTGCAAGCTCTGATCCCAATTCAAAAAGTAAATTTTGGATCCTTTCTAAGGGATCCTTTAATTTAGAATTTTCTGTAAGAAAAGAAATTGCGACCCCGATTGCGGAATTCAATTCGTCTGCGGTTCCGTATAATTCTACTCTCGGATCCGATTTGGAGACCCTTGTCCCGGAAGCCAAGGATGTGGTTCCGGAGTCTCCCTTTTTGGTATAAATTTTCATGATTAGGCCTGAATTTAGGGGACAGAATCCTAAAAACTTCTGAAAATTCCCGCAAGAAAAGCAGTTTTAACGGAAAAAAAGTTGCGAAATAGGTAAAGTGAATGGTAGAATGAGAGTAGATTTTTCCTCTTTTGGATTATCGTCGATTGCGACTTTAGTCTTTAGGAAAAAATCTAAAAAATCTCCCCAGATATATATAAGGGAGTGAAATTCGCAGTGGATATCCGGGTTGCCCGGGAGGTTGTCACCTCCTAAAAGCCCGGCCTCATGGTTCGGACGGATCCGAACTCTAGCTACAGGGAGGTTGTTGATGATTATCAATCACAACATCAGTGCTCTTCGTGCAAATAATGTATTGAAGACAGTCAATAACGAGCTGGACAAAACCACAGAAAAATTATCAACCGGGATGAGGATCAATCGTGCCGGTGATGATGCATTGGGATTTGCAGTTTCCGAAAGGATGCGCACCCAAATTCGCGGTCTTGCCCAAGCTGAAAGAAACGTAATGGATGGAGTTTCCTTTATTCAAGTTACCGAAGGAAACTTGGAACAAGTGAATAATATTCTCCAAAGATTGAGAGAATTATCCATCCAAACTTCCAACGGGATTTACTCGGATGACGATCGTAAACTTGTACAATTGGAAGTAGACCAGCTTATCGAAGAAGTAGACCGTCTGGGTAAATCAGCCGAGTTTAATAAAATTCGTCCATTAAGCGGAGCCTACTCTAAGGATTCCAAAAATCCAATCCAATTGCATGTGGGACCGAATCAAAACGAGAAGCTGGAAATTTTCGTGGACGCCATGAATGCAGGCGCTCTTCAATTGGAAACGAATGGGAAGAAACAAACTCTGTCTACTCCTGCTTCTTCTAATGCGATGATCGGTATTCTGGATAACGCGATCCAAAAGGTAAATAAACAAAGATCCGATTTAGGAGCTTATTATAACCGTTTGGAAATTACAGCAGAGGGTTTGCAGTCAAACTATATCAATATGGTTTCTGCAGAAAGCCGAGTAAGGGACGCGGATATGGCAGAACATATCGTGGACTATACCAAAAATCAGATTTTAACTAAAAGTGGTGTCGCAATGCTTGCTCAAGCAAACATGAGACCGGAACAAGTGGTAAAACTTCTGAGTGAAAGATTCGGATAAGAAAAACAGATTTTCTGAAAATTCGAAGAGACCCGTCCGAGAGGACGGGTTTTTTATTATAAGAGTGTAATGTGATTTAGAATTTGTCTGCTTGTGCCTTGTAAGCTGCCGCTTCTTTGTCGCAATGATCAGCAAGTTTTTCATATTTTTTCTTTTCTGCTGCGTCTGCGGTAGCTTTTCCTCCATGAGATTGGCCTGCTAAAGATTTATATTTATCAGCCAAATCCTTATGGTCTTTTGCCTTTTTCGTAAAGTATTCCTTTGCGATCTTTTTTAGATCCGGGGTGGTTGCTTCCGCGATAAGCAGATTGTCAAGCTCGGTAAACGCCGAGAGATTTCCTGCTAAGATCAGGGAAAATAGAATGGTTGCTATGGTCTTTTTCATACGAACTCCTAATATGTGCCCGCTAAGATTACGGGCACCATGCTTCATAGTCAATATTAAATTGATAGAATTTATATTAACATTAAGTGAAATGCGAATTGATTTTTATCGTTAAAATTAGGACTTTTTGAATATTCCCTTTTTTGTATCGCATTCTTTTTTCGTTAAGGAGATCCATCCCTTCCCTTTGCATGAGTTTTGTCCTGAGCAGGAACTTCCTTGTGAATGGCAGTCACTTTTCCCCTTGCAGGAATTGACACCGTGACATTCTCCTTTTACATTATCTGAGCCTGCTTCTTGTTTTTCGGAAAAAACCTCTCCAGATAGAAATAACCCGGAAATTGCAGCTCCTATGATCAGTCTTTTGGTAGTGTTATTCATTTATTTGTTCCCTATTAATTTAAATGGATTTCGTTTTTCTTTTCTTAATTTGAGGAAGGATTGGTAGTATTTCTCCTAGTTTTCCTTCTTTCCAAAGCATGTAAATAGGAGGATATACTAAAAGTTCCAGAATAAAACTGGTCACAAGTCCTCCTACCATGGGTGCTGCGATCCTCTTCATTACGTCTGAACCTGTGCTTTCTGACCACATGATAGGCAAAAGCCCCATCATTGCAGCGAGAACAGTCATGATCTTAGGACGGATCCTGTGCACAGCACCGTGGATGATCGCTTCTATCAGATCTTCCTTGTTTCGGAGTCTTCCTTTTCTCTTTGCGTCCTCGTAGGAAAGATCCAGATACAAGAGCATGAATACTCCAGTTTCAGCATCCAATCCCATGAGTGCGATCATTCCGACCCAGACTGCAACTGAGATCTGATAATCTAAGATATAAAGAAGTCCAATTGCTCCAATCAGAGAAAAAGGCACTGCAAGGAGCACAATCGTAGTCTTGATATAAGATTTAGTATTGAAGTACAATAACAAAAATATAATGAAGATTGTCAAAGGAAGAATATACATCATTCTTTCCCGGACACGTATCATATTCTCATATTGACCACTCCAAACAATGGAATAACCTGGAGGAAGAAGAATGGATTCTGAAACTTTTTTCTTTGCATTGTCCACAAAACCTCCTATATCCGATGTAGAAGGATCAACATACACATAACCAGCCAAAAATCCGTTTTCGTCCCGGATCATAGAAGGGCCAGTTTTTGCACCTATACTTGCAATTTCTGAAATCGGGACATGTCCGAATTCTTTTGTTGGAACTAAGATTGTTTTGATTTTCTCCAAGGAATCCCGTAACTCTCGAGGATAGCGCACATTAACGGAGAAACGTTCCCTACCTTCTATGGTTTGGGTAATTGGTTCTCCCCCTATAGCTGCTACAATGATCTGTTGTGCGGTCTCTACTGAAATATTATATCTTGCTAATTTTTCTCTTCTTAAATTCAAATCTAGGAAATATCCGCCTGCTGTTCTTTCTGCGAATACACTTCTAATATTTTTATCTGTTTTAAGTAGTGCTTCGATTTTGATCCCTATCGATTCGATTTCTTCCAAAGAAGATCCCAGGATCTTGATTCCGATCGGAGTTCTCATACCTGTGCTAAGCATATCAATTCGTGTTTTGATCGGCATGGTCCATGCATTTGTGGCTCCAGGAAATTGCATCTCCTTGTTCATCTTCTCCACTAACTCGTCTTTTGTAAGTCTTTCAGACACAAAAGGAAGAAATGGATATTGGAAGATCCTCGGCCAATTTGAAAAGAATCGATCCGCTTTTCTCCATTGGTCTTGGGGTTTAAGAAGTATCACAGTTTCCATCATGGAGAATGGTGCTGGATCTGTTGCTGTATCTGAACGTCCTGCTTTTCCAAAAACTCGTTTCACTTCCGGAAAACTTTTCAGTTTTTTATCCATAGCGATCATTAGTTTTTCTGCCTCTGCCACTGAGATCCCGGGCAAAGTAGTCGGCATATACAGAAAGGATTCCTCATAGAGTTGAGGCATAAATTCAGAACCTAAACTGAAATAAACTGGGATTGTTAGGATCACCAAGGTGAATGCGGAAGCTATAATCGTCTTTGGTCTGTGAAGAACATAACGACAAGCAGGTTCATAAAATCTGAATAATATCTTACTGACTGGATGTTTTTCTTCCGGATAATATTTTCCGACAAGCATCGTAGTTGCGATTTTGGAAAAAAATACATTCTTAAATTGAAATGGCTCCATTCGAGTGAATAACATTCTAACGGCAGGATCCAATGTGATCGCTAAGAATGCAGCTACTGCCATAGCTATATTTTTAGAATATGCTAGTGGACGGAATAACCTTCCCTCTTGGTCCACAAGTGTGAATATTGGAAAGAAGGCTACAGCAATCACGAGTAAAGAGAAAAATACGGAAGGCCCCACCTCGAGAAGTGCTTCTAATCGAACTGAATGGTAGTCTCCGATCCTTCCTCCTGATTCCCACTCTTCCAATTTTTTGTAAGCATTTTCTACTTCAACAATTGCTCCATCCACTAGCACTCCAATGGAGATAGCCATTCCTGCTAAGGACATGATATTGGCATTGATATCCAATAGATTCATTGGGATGAATGCGATGATCACTGAAATTGGGATTGTAAGTATCGGAATAATGGCAGAAGGAAAATGCCATAAGAAAATAAGAATCACGATAGAAACTATGATCATTTCTTCTATCAATTTGAATTTCAAATTGCTAATCGCATGCTCTATCAGTTCGGATCTATCATACGTAGTGATTAGTTCTGCACCTTTTGGAAGATTCTTTTTTATTTCTTCTAATTTGGATTTCACTCTTTCTATTACGGAAAGTGCATTTTCTCCATGTCGCATTACAATTGTGCCAGCGACAACATCCCCTTCTCCATCTAGGTCAGCAATCCCTCTCCTGATATCTGGTCCGAATTGGACCGAGGCCACATTTTTCAGAAGCACAGGAGTTCCGTTCGCATCCGTAGAGAGTGGAATATTTTCTATATCGGTTAAGGAAGAAAGATAACCTCTCCCTCTCACCATATATTCGGCCCCAGAAATCTCGAGAAGTCGCCCTCCGGTTTCCTGGTTACTTTCTCTGACCTTTTGGATAACAGTTTCAAAATCCACATTATAGGATCTTAATGCATTCGGATGGATTGTAATTTGGTATTGTTTTTTAAATCCTCCTATTCCTGCGACTTCTGAAACACCTGGGACAGAATTTAATAGATAACGTAAGTGAAAATCTTGGTAGGTTCTTAGGTCTACTAGGGAATTATTTCCAGTTTGATCGATTAATGCGTATTGGTATACCCAACCAACTGCACTTGCATCTGGTCCTAATTCGGTTTTCACTCCAGCAGGAAGTAAAGGTTGTATCCTAGAAAGATATTCCAAAACTCTGGATCTTGCCCAGTAGATGTCTGTTCCATCTTGAAAGATTACATATACATAAGAAAAACCGAAATCAGAAAATCCTCGGACCACCTTTATTTTAGGAGCACCTAAAAGAGAAGTGATGATTGGATAAGTGACTTGGTCCTCCATGATATCAGGGCTTCTATCCCAACGAGAATATACAATTACCTGGGTGTCTGAAAGATCAGGGATCGCATCTAATGGAATAGTTTTCATGGACACATAAGATGCGACTAGTATAGCCAAAGTAACTAGAAGAACTAAAAATTTATTTTCTGCGGAAAAACGAATAATGGATTGGATCATACTTCGTTTCCTTAATGTGTATGAGAGTCTGAACCGAATCTGATCTTGGCTTCCGAATCGATCAGAAAAGTGGACTCAGTTACAACTCTTTGTTCTTCTTTCAAACCAGATAAAATTTCCACCCAAGGCTCTATATTCTTTCCGATCTGGACGGACACTGCTTGGAATCTGTCCGGAGCAGTTTGCATGTAAGCTATCTTTTGTTTTCCGGTATCCAAAATTGCGGAACTAGGAACGGATAGAATTTTGGGAAGAGAGACTTCTATTATAGCATCTCCGAACATTTGGGGTTTTAAGAGTTGGCCTGGATCTGAAACCTCACTTCTCAGCCTGAGCGTGCGATTATTCTTATCCAAGATCACATCTATACTTTTGATCTTACCTACAAATTCTTTCTCAGGATAAACATCCGTTTTGAATTTAATAGGAAGTCCGACTTTAGCTGTAGTAAAATCGGACTCATAGATCTGAGAATAGATATGCGCCCTCCCCGATTTTCCTCCTAAGATTAACTCAGATGGATCTCTCCCTCCGGATGTCCAAACTTTAATTTGATCTGGACTCAAACCCAATTGTCTAAGTCTTAGTTGCAGATTTCGAATGATTTCTGGAGAAAGGAATTCAGAAGAACGAACTGCTTCTTTGTATTCACTCAGTGCAGAATATAACTCAGGATCATATGCGACACTAGAGTATGCATTAATCCTTTTGACTAAGTTTCTTCTGCTCACTAATTCAGTTTTAATTCCAATGGACTGTTGTTTTTCGAAAGAAAGGATTAGTTCCTTAGAATTTTTTTCAGATGTTTCAGAAAGATGGGAAGAGTGATCTTCACTTGATGTAGACCCGGTTACTTCTAAAGAATTGTTTACGTTCGTATGATCCTTATGATCAGAAGTGTCTTCTTTTTTGACCAAATCCATATTGCAGATGGGACAATTTCCCGGACGATCCGAAGTATAATGAGGATGCATCGGGCAATAGTAGATGTCTTTTTTAGAAGAACAGTCTAATACCAAAGCCAAAACTAGCAAGAAGAGTAAAAGTTTTCCGGTCCATTTTACAAAATGTGAAGAGTAAAGATCATTTGGCTTCATGAATGATCTCCCCGCAATTTTTCATCTTAGAATCGTATGGGTTTTTGATTTCCTTGCCAGAAGCTAACCATTTTTTCTTAAGCATTGGGCAATAAAAAACGGAAACTCCGGATCTATCATGGTGTCCAACGATCGATTCCAATTCTATGGATAATCGTTCGAATAATTCTCTCTTTTTAGAAAGGTCCGAAGTTTTACCTAACTCTTCAGCAATGGGAACTGCTTTGATAAATTTTTCAGTGTCCTTCTTATGATCCGCCTTTTCCTTGAGAAGTTGAACTAGTTTTTGAACATCTATATTTCCTGGAGTTTCAGAATAAATGGAAGAGTGGATTTTTGCAATTTCTCTTAAAACGAATGTTTCTTTTCCTTCATGGGAGAATAGATTCACTGTAGTTAAGGCTAGAATTGGAAATAGATAATATAATTTCTTCATTGGCGTATCCTCAGTTATGTTTATCATGTTCTGGAGTTTTATTGTTTTTATAAATAAAACTCAGTAGCTTTAATGTATTCAGAATGGATTCGTTTTTACGTTCTTTCAGATCTTCTAAGCGTATTTTAGTATTTAGAATTTCAGTCTGTGCAAGAAGTGTATCCTGTATATTTACTTTCCCGGAAGCATATTGGAAAGAACCGGCTCTAGCTGCTTTTTCTAATTCAGGGATCAGTCTTTTTTCAACCAAACGGATCTGGTTGGACACACCTTTGATAAACGACAAATTTCTATTTAATTCGGAGAGCATTTGCACTCTTGTTTTTTCAACAGAATCCTTTCCTACTTCTGCTAGGTGTTCCGTTTCTCCAGTGATTGAATTCCATTTGAAAGCGGACCAAACTGGAACTCTCATATTCACTCCGAAACTGAAAAGATCGCCTCTATATTCGGTCGTGTCCATAAGTCCGTAATTCAAAGGCCCTTGGTCCAGAGCGAAAGTTTGGGATCTACGTTTCATATAGGAGAAAAAGACTTCCGTCTGAGGTGCGAGACTATATTTAGTAAGTTTTGCCTGCTCCTTTAAACGTTTTTCTTCCTCTGCTTGGATCTTATATTCTGGAGAATCTTCAATCAATTGGGTTTGTGCTGAAATCAAAGCTTCCAGTTCATCGTTTTTACTTTCCAAAAAAGAATCCAAATCAATAGAATATAGATCTGAGAAAGTTATTTTATCCGAAATCTGATAATATTCGAGCTGGGATTTCAGATCTTTTAGTTGAGTACTATATTCAGTTTCCTTTTCTATTGCTTCCGTTTTTGCTACTGTTGCCTTTAATACTCCGGATAATGTATTTTCTCCATAAGAATATGAATTTTCGCTAATGGACTTTTGAGCGCCAAGAAGAGTTAATATTCTTTCGTTTATTGCTTTTTTCTTTTCGCTAGATTTGTATTTGTTCAAGCGACTGAAAAAATCTCCCAAGATACGATTCACACCTGCGATATAGGCAAAGTTTGACTCAGTCTCCATTAGTTTGGAGATCCTTTTTTCGGTACTCAATTTTCCAGGAAAAGGAAATTCTTGGGACACGGATAATTCTATTCCTGTCATTGTAGGTGTATCCAACGCTCTGTCAGAAGTGGAATAACCCCCTCGAGTAGGATAATTTCTAAAAGCCACTCCTATTTTAGGATCAGGTAATATACCCGTTGCCTCGGAATGAGATTTATGAGCCTGGGAAAGTCCAGCCAATGATTTAAACTCTGGATGTTCCTTTACTAAAACATCCAATATCTCTTGCTGCCCTTTCTTTTCCGCATACGCTGCGGATGAAATTAAAATATATATAGGTATTAAGACAATAAGTCTCGCGTTCATATTTCCTCCTAAAGATCAAAAAGAGAAAATATGGATTAAATCAAGAAAACTTGGAGAGTGCTTAAGCTAAGAGAATGAGATGAGGGGATTGGAATATAAGAATCGTCCAAAATGACGTTCTCTAATACAATTTGCGGAGAGTTAAGCTCTGAAACAAACAGGAAAATTAAGAATTTATGTAATCCTAATTTCTCCCAATCTAAAAGTTTAGAAAGATCTAAAGAAGCAACGCTATTTTCTTTAGGACAACATTCATTTGAAGAAGATTCTTTTTTTTGCTCAGATTTTTCAGATTTATGACAGGGAGGAATATTGGAAGTTTCTTTCTGTTTTTCGAGATAGGAAATACGAACAGGGCAATTTCCGGTAAGGCTATAAATGGACACACAAGCAATTTGGAGAAGAAACCCGATTGCTAATACAGAACCGATTGCCTTTTTAGATCCTAAGCGCATGACCTTTCTTAATCTGACTCTTCAATTTCTATAAAAGTCAAGAAAAAACTAGGGCTTCTGGAAGAATGGATTACTTAGAATGATTGCGGTAGGATAGACAATTTGCAATCGAACATATAGATCGGTAGGTTTTAATCTATATGAGCCTTTCTTTTGGTAAGAAGTATGCGAAAGAATTTCTGAATTTTTACCGATGAAATCTACGCTGATCGGAATGTCCTCAAAATCAAAAAGGATCTCATTTTCAGAATTTAATCCGATAGGTCCAAGCTTTGGTTCTGCTAAACTTCTTTCCATCTTGCGAACACAAAGATAATTTCCTTCCTTTAAGGACAGAAGAACTTCTTTCTCGTCCAGACTATCAGTGTTTATGAGGAGATATCTCATCAATGATTCTCCTTCTTGTTTGTAAATCTCTGAACTTAGGTCCCTCCAATTCGGAATTCCAGAAGTCCTGACTCTTAAGTATTCATCTCTTGGAAGATAATGTAAATCATCCGATGCCATGCAGAAGGATGGATGTTTCTCGCTTAATAGTTTGTCCCAAAATTTAGGAATGTCCCCGAATGGACTCATCACTTCCAATGCATCATAATCTTTAAGTTGTGATAGAAGTTTAAGTGGAAATGCTTCATTTAAAAGTGGGTGATTAATAATTACAAAACCATTCTTTGCTTCCAATTTATCAATTGCCCACTGTAGATTTTCTGGATCTGCATATAAAGGAAAAAGATCGTAACTTGCTTCATCCAAACCTAAAACGCTAAAATGTCTTTTTCTAAGATTGGTTCCCCATTCGAATCCTTTGATTTGCGCAAGTTTTGGTGAATCTGGGCTTGTTACCCTTTCATAATCAGTAAAACCTATAATTTTATAACCATTCGCAGCATATACAGTTTCGATCTCTTCTGGAGTATTCCTGCCTGGCGTAAACCAGGTACGGTTCGTATGCAAATGGATTCCGGTTTTTTGGAGTTTAAGTTTGGTATTTCTTTTATATGGATTAGAATATTTCTCCCAATCGACAGAAGACCTAAAAGTATCTGCCCTAAAAATCGCCCAAGTGAAAAGATTACCGAGTAAAACTGTCCCAAGGAAGATAGAAACTAAGAAGATTATCCTACTTCTTTTCATTCTATCGCTAGTACATAAATTAGGCTTTAAGCGAAAACTAGAATTCTGCTTTTTGAATGTTACAACTTGTATACGATTTTAAAATACTGAATATTTCGGATTCACGGATCTGTAACAAAGAAGAGCCAAATTATAGATGATTCTTTATAAACGCTTAAACGAACTCTATTTTATAATGAAACCCTTTCCTCTCGCACTAGTTATTCCGGCATATAATGAAGAGCTTACTATTAAAAAAACCGTTCTGGAATTTTATAGAGAAATACCAAATGCATATTTTGTAATAGTAGATAATAATTCCAAGGACAGAACCTCAGAGATCTCGAAAAATGTTTTAGTTGAACATTCTATCTTGGGAGAGGTTATCTTTGAGCCAAGGCAAGGGAAGGCAAATGCAGTTCGATCTGCATTTGCAAAGATTGATGCCGAAATTTTTATTATATGTGATGCCGATCTGACTTATCCTGCTTCCAAGATCCACTTAATGATCCAAACCTTAAAGGAAAAGAATTTAGATATGCTTGTTGGAGATCGTTTGAGTGAGGGAGATTATGGAAGAGAGAATAAGAGGAGATTTCATTCTACTGGAAACAAACTTGTTCTTACTCTGATTAATTTTCTATTTGGAACAAAACTTAAAGACCCTATGAGCGGATATAGAGTATTTTCTCGTAGATTCGTAAAAAACTATCCGATCCTATCTTCGGGTTTTGAAATAGAAATAGAAATGACCTTACATGCATTAGACAAAAGGTTTAGAATAGAAGAAATTTCAGTTCCTTATAAAGACAGACCCGTTGGAAGTTTTTCTAAACTGAATACAATTCGAGATGGATACAAGGTAGTAAAAAATATATTATGGATCTTTAAAGACTATAAGCCGATGCATTTTTTTGGATTTTTTTCTGTGGTTTCGGGGATTTTATCTTTGGTCGCAGGAACTCCTCCCGTTATAGATTATATAGAATATAGATACGTATATCATGTTCCATTGGCAGTACTTGCAACAGGACTCATGTTATTTTCTTGGATACAAATTGCGATCGGGCTTGTTCTGCATACAGTGTGTAAAATTCAAAGGACCAATTTTGAATTGAGATTGATCCAGTTTGGAATGGAGGCTTCAACTCGGGAGCAAATGATCATTCCGACAATCCCGCAACAATCTGTTAGAAGCGAGAAGACGATCTCGACCGGGAATATCTAAATTTTTGTAGGAGCTCCTACAGAGAGAAGGATCGCCCCCACCCTGAATCTTGGGTGGTGGGGAGTGGCCCGTGGGAGAGCTCGCATCTTATATCACAAAATATGCTTTATTGCAATCTAAATCCTATGTTTTAATTTTTGGAACACAGATTCCAAATTCCGTCTTACAATTTTCGCTAAGAATTGCCATTTAAACTAGTTTGGAGAAGAATCCAATAGTATAACTCCATTTTCAGCTGAAATTTCCTTAAAATTTCTATCAGGATACGTTAATACTAATTCCAATACGCTGTTTCGATTACAGATGATGGAAAGTCTTTCTTTGGAATTTAATATGAATGTCTCGTCTTTAAATTTATAACTTCCTATCAGATGGATTTTCTTTTCTCTGTAAAACATAGGATAGAAAGAAAGATATTTATAATATACGATTTGATTCCCTGACTTCTCCGCTTTATCATAAAGTCTAAGATTCCCATCTTGCAAGAATGAAATGATCTTAGGAGTGATTGTGTATGATAAAACTCCTATAAAAATCATCATAGAAACCCAGATAGAAGTTATAAAAAAATTTTCTCCATCTTCCTTTCCTCTTTTGAATAATTGTAAGCTTATAAATCCGATAAGAATTCCTGTAATAAGTATAAGTCCAGAAGAAGAGTCCCAAAAATTAAATGTCGGTAATAGTTCCTTCTCAACTCCCATGAATGAGCTGGAGTATTCTAAGATCTGAGGAAGAAGTAAGAAGATTAAACTGACAACCAATCCAATTCCTAAAATGGAGAATGAGAAAATGTTTGATCTCAAGATCTCTGGTTTTTCTAAGATCAAGTATGCCGCAAAGAAAGATAAGGGAAGATATATAGAAGAAGAATAATGCGGAAGTTTGGTTTGCACAATCGAAAAGATGAGTAAAATAATACCTATCCAAATTAGGAAATATCGGGAAATCCTGGAGATTTTAGGGTCAGTAAATATTTTCCAGTTCTTTGCGCTTGGAATTAATAAGACAGTCCAAGGGAAAAACCCAATGAACATTACGATAAAATGATAAAACCAAGGTCCAGTATGAGATTCCAAGGACTTGGTCAGAAGTTTCTTCTGAAAATCAAAAAATTGAACTAAGAATTCATTTCCATATAAAATTAAATTTGTGAGATAATGAAAACTTAATACTATAATTGATACGGCAATAAATAGAATTAAATCTAAAACCCGGATCTTAAAGTTTTTATCAAAGATTCGATTTAATCCAAAAATAGAAAGCGGGACACTCAAACCTAATGGGCCTTTTGTCAAAACTGCAATTCCACCAAAGAATGCCGCAGAAAAGATCCATATTGCTCTTGAACGAAAGTCCCCCTTTTCCTTTGATTCATACAGATACAATGATAGTACGGAAGCTAAAATGAATGTATTAAATAAATGGTCGATATAAGCCGTTCTGGAAAGAAGCAGAGGCAAAAGAGATGCGGAATATAAGAATGCCCACACATATCCGAACTTTTTAGAATGTAATAAAGTTCCGAATTGAACTAAGATCAAAAAAGAAACGATTCCGCTAAATACGGATGGAAGTCTGGTTGAAAATTCTGAAAGTCCGAATATTTTATAAAATAGATTCGCTAACCAAAAATAGAATGGAGGCTTTTCGCTAAATGGTTGTCCATTAACCTGTATTCTGAAATATTCTCCGGTTTCGAACATTGACTTGGAAGCTGCTCCGTAAATATTCTCGTCCCAATCGATTAAAGAGAAACTTCCTAGTCCAAATAGTAATAACAAAAGATAAACTAAGAGTGTAATCGGTAATTGTAAGTCTCGCATATGAGCTGAAGCTTCCTTTTAGAGAAGAGTCATTCTTCTCCCCTTCCAGAAACGTGAAGAGTCCTATGCTCGCATTCTAAAACTGATCTTTATATTTTGGATTTGGTTACAAAACGAATAAATTTCGTGTTAGGTATGAAACTTTCGGGGACTAGAGTTTAGCAAAGATTAAAGTTCAGTATAAAACTTTCTGATCGTTTCTTCTAAAACTAAGAAGACAAAAAAAAGCCTAACTTTCGCTTACGAGAAGTTAGGCTTCAGAGTCGTACGGCGATTTATAATAAATATAAATCCGTGGTCCCGTCGAAAGAACCAACATTAGCTTAAAGCCAGCTCCCCTGCCGGAATACTACTAAAGTCAAACCGGCAGGTTAGCTATTGAATTACTTCAATAGCTGGAGCACGGTTTGAGGTTTCATGTTCGCCTGAGCGAGCATCGCAGTAGCAGCTTGAGTCAGAATTTGATATCTGGTAAAGCTGGTCATTTGCTCAGCCATATCAGTATCACGAATTCTTGATTCAGCCGCTTGGATGTTCTCATAAGCGTTCATGAGTCCCTTAGCAGCATGTTCCAGACGGTTGTAATAAGCTCCTAAGTCTGCTCTTTGTTTAGAAATTAATCTAAGAGCATCGTCAGCGAGACCAATTACGGAGTTCGCTTTTCCCGCCGTAGAAAGAGAGATGAAAGTCAGAACGGTTGGGTTTCTTAATCCCAAAGCCGCAGTGTTCATCGTTTCGATATACACTCTTTCTCTTTGGTGCATGTTAGCACCCATATGGAACCACATACTTGCGGTTGGGTTCAAACGAGCGAAAGCTCCTGTAAGGAGTTTCATTTTGTTGAACTCAGCCTGAGAAGCAATCCTGTCGATCTCGTCAACCAACTGAGATACTTCTACTTGTATTTGTTGACGGTCTTCTTCGGTATAAATACCGTTCGCAGCTTGCACAGCAAGCACGCGGATCCTTTGAACAACTTCATGGGTTTCTTGCAGATACCCTTCCGCTGTTTGGATCAAAGACATACCGTCTTCAGTGTTTTGTTCCGCCCTGCGCAAACCTCCGACCTGTGTCCTCATTTTTTCAGACACGGCCAAACCGGATGCATCATCACCTGCACGGTTGATTCTCATACCGGAAGACAACTTTTCGATGTCTTTGTTCATGCTTTCGCTATTGAACTTCAAAGTTCTGTGAGCGAAGATGGCACTGATATTGTGGTTAATAATCATTCGGTTCCTCCTTGAATCCGAATCTCTCCGAAGAGAGAGTTTGATTTTCCTAGAGGTCTTCCTTGACCTCTTCCCCTTGAAAATCGGGAAGATTCTGAAATTGGAAGAGATACTTTTTTCTGCTCAAGGTAGATAAAAGATCCCTTCCTCCTGAATATGTATATGTCGCTTGGAAAGGATTTGGACGCCTTTTTGCGTAAATACGCAAAAACCGAGCTGCTTTGGGTTCGGGCTTTGCCCTCATCCCGACTTCGTCGGGACTGACGCCCTTCGCATCTCTGGCGCTAAAATGCTTGCCTCTTTCGGGAGGCGCCAGAGTCTGAAAGCAGATGCTTGAAAAAATCTATCTCGCGAATCCCCGCGGTTTCTGTGCCGGAGTCAAATACGCAATTTCCTACGTGGAACAGGTCCAATCCAATTCCGAGGAACAAATCTATGTTCGCAAAGAAATCGTTCACAACCGAAGAGTTGTGGAAGATATGAAAAAAAGAGGCATCAAGTTTATTAACGAACTAGGCGAGGCTCCCGACGGATCCACAGTAGTATTTTCAGCTCATGGAGTTTCTCCAGAAGTAGTAGAAGAAGCAAAACGTCGAGGAATGAAGATTGGAGATGCAACCTGCCCCTTAGTGACTAGAGTTCACAGAAAAGCACGCAGATATAAGGACTCTCACCAAATCATCTATATAGGTCACCAAGGACATGATGAGGCGATAGGAACCATGGGAGAAGCCCAGATGTTCCTTGTAGAATCACCTGAAGACGTCCAAAAACTTGTTGGAAGATTGGATATAAATAAACCAATCACCTATCTTATGCAAACTACCTTATCGGTAGCGGACACTAAGCTTGTGGTGGAGAAGATTGCAGAATTATTTCCTAGTGTAGAACATCCGGCCAAGGACGATATCTGCTACGCGACTACTGAAAGACAAGAAGCAGTTTCCTCCATGATGGATGGGATAGATGCGATGATGGTGATCGGTGCAGACAATAGCTCAAATTCACTTCGGCTTCTACAATTGGCTCAAAAATCCAAACCATCCTCTTTCAAAGTAAGTTCCTTAGAAGAATTAAATAAAGATTATATAGCTAACTCTGAGATTAAAATTCTAGGTATCACGGCTGGAGCTTCTACCCCACAGATCTTGGTAGATGAGATCATTTCTAAACTTATGCAATTTTACCCGAATGCTATTTTGGATCTTTTCCCCGGTTCTCGAGAGGATTCCATGAGTTTTAAATTGCCTGCTAATCTATTGTTGTAGTCACTTCGACAATAGATTATGTCTCACTTCTTGCAAATTTGAGTAAATCGCATCATAATAAGTCAATTTTGTGGAATTTTCCCCTAAAATGGTTGAATTAAGTTTATTTTCACGTAAATTTACTGGCCTATATGGTCGGGGAAGATCTGCGGTTCGACACAGAAATCGGACTTTTTCAAATTATCGTTTCCCAAACTTCGGACGCAATTCTCGTTACAGACGCTGTTCTAGATGAGAATGGGCCTTCTATTGTTTTCGTAAATCCAGCATTCTGTGAACTGACTGGATACAGAGCAGAGGAGCTAATCGGAGGTTCTCCGACCGTTCTATTTGGAAAAGAAACCGACAAAAGAATATTATATAACCTTAAAAATAGTCTATTACGAGGAGATTCTTACTCCTCCTCTACGATTAATTATAAAAAAGACGGAACAAAATATCATTCGGAATGGAAAGTTTCTCCCGTAAAGGACCGAGATGGTAATATTACAAATTTATTATCTATCCAAAGGGATATTAGCGAAAAGATTCTACGAGAAGAACTCACCGCAAAAAGACTCAGGTCAGAAATGGGGCTTACTGCCGCTTCTCAGATCCTATTAAACACTACTCATGAAAGTTTTACAATAGAAAGAGCGATTGAACATTTTTTGGTTTTGGTAGAAGCAGAAAGGATCTACTTATACAAAAAAACTGCTAACCCAGATGTATTAGCTTTACAAGCAGAGATCAAAAGTCCTTTTTCCAGTGCTACTCTTGCAGAAACACATCCGGAAATCTCACTCTCCACTAAATTTGCCAGATGGAAACCTTACTTACTTAGAAATGATATAATCGAGTTTCACGCTTCCGATCTTTTGGATTCTGAAAAGTCATTTTACCAAGGAAGGCGGACTGATACATTTTTTCTATTTCCGATCAGAATGTCCGGAGAATGGTTCGGATTTTTGGGAATGGAATTCTTCAAACGTGAATCCGGTCCAGAAGAAAAATTTACCTTTCGAACATTTGTAGATCTTCTTGGTTTCTATCTGGAAAGAATGTCCATATTAGAAGAACTAAAGATCCATAAAGAAAACCTGGAAGAAACGGTAGTCAAAAGGACTAAAGAACTTTCTATCCAAAAAGAAAAGGCAGAGGCAGCGAGCACAGCTAAAAGTGATTTTCTCGCAAATATGAGCCATGAGCTTCGCACTCCTTTAAATGCGATCATTGGACTTTCAAAATTAATCAAGATAGAAGATGAAAGTTCTAACGACAAAAGATATTTAGATCTAATCCATAAATCGGGATTACATCTATTAGGTTTAATTAATGATATTCTCGAACTTTCTAAACTAAACGCAGGAAAGTCTTCTTTCTATTTTTCAGAAATGGATATAAGAAAGGAATTGGAACAGGTAGTAGAATTTTTAGAACCCGAACTCATTAGAAAACATATTCATTTAACTTGGGATAATCCGGAAGAATTTATATCCATGATCTGGGGCGATCCAAAGCGAATTCGCCAGATCTTTTTGAACCTTGTCGGAAACGCTGTGAAATTTACCGCAGAGCAAGGTTCCATCTATCTTTCTATCAAAAGATCAGGAAAAGATTGGGTTATCGAGATCACAGACACTGGGATTGGCATCCCAGACATTGAACAGAAAAAGATTTTTGATGCGTTTTATCAGGTTAGAAATTCCAAATCCAAAGACACTGAAGGAACAGGACTTGGTCTTTCTATCGTTCGAAAGTTAGTGGAAGCACATGGGGGTAGTATCCAAGTCAAAAGCCAACAAGGACTGGGAACTACTTTTTATATAAATTTGCCAGTATTGGAACAAACTACTAAACAATTCAAACCTAGGAAAAACTTTGCGGGGGCCTATCCCGACAAATTAAAAAATTTCTGCTTTATACAATTAGAATTATCTAATCAGAAAAATGCTGAACTTCTTACTCATTTTTTCAAAAAACAAAATCAGCCTTTATTAAAAGAACTTCGAAAGGACAAGCGAATCGTTCTATTCCAAGATTCTAATTCTCCTTTAAAAGAAAGAATATCAGAAATTTGGAAAACAGTTCTTATCCTTCCGGAAGAAACTCAAGATTTTGAAAAAAAATACTCCAAGGAAAATTTTGATTTCGTTCTTTCTCAACCCATCTCCTTGGACGAACTAAAATTAGTATTAGAAGAATTGGCGGAACAAATCAATGACTAACTCTACGAATCCATTATTCAAAAATAAACAAGAGAGAAAGAGTATAGTCAGAGATCCTATACTTATAGTCGAGGACAAATTAGAAAATACTCTAATGCTCGAAGCGCTTTGCGATGAGTTCGGGATACAATATCAATCTGCCTCCAATGGAGAAGAAGCATTAGAGATGGCGAAAGCCAATAAATATTCTTTTTATATAGTCGATCTTATGATGCCTGTGATGGATGGCCCTACTTTCATTCAGAAATTGAAGGAATTCCAACCAGATGCAACGGTTCTTGTCCAGACTGCATTAGATTCCACTGATACTGTAATAGAAGTAATGAAGTTAGGTGTATTTGATTACATAATCAAACCAATCCTTCCTGATCAATTTCATAAGGCATTGAATAAGGCTGTAGAGTATCGTTTCTTAAAAGCTAGCGAGACTGCGATTTTAGAAGCGGAAAGTCTTAAATTAAGAAACCAATTGGAATGGCTAACGTATAAGGAGACTAGAAGAAAGGCAGGAGATGAATCTTGGGAGAAATCGTCGATACATTCTTTGCAAACTTCTCTGTCTCAAGGGTCAGGGATTGGGGCGATCATTAGTCTTTTGGACATGATCAAATTCGAAATGAAGGAGGATGGAGATAACTATATAATAAATAAAAGTATGATGAACCTGGTAATAGAGAACCAGGAGATCACTAAAAATTTACTCGGTGGTCTTACACAACTATTGGAAATTATTAATCGAAATCTAGAAAAGAAAAAGATTAAGGCTTCCGAACTTGTAGAGCAGATTAAACATTCTGTTGAGTTTATTTTGCCTCATCTTGAAAAAAAAAGACTCAGGCTTGCTCTACCAATTCTGAAAAAAGAAGTAGAACTGGATATAGAACCGGATCTGTTCCTTCTCGCCTTGGAAGAAGTGATTTTAAATGCGTACAAGTATTGTGCACCCAAGACTTCTATAGAGATATTCACCAGCATTAATCAAGGCTATTTCTGCGTTGTGGTAAAAAACATCGTAGATGAAAAACCTTACGGAGGTGTGGATGAGAAACATGAAAATCTTGTTCTTCAGCCATTCTTTCGTATCCACCCACCAGTAGAAAGTGTTTCCCAATTAGAAAAATTTGGGCTCGGCTTAGGACTTACCGCTGTTGATCAAATCCTTAGAAAACATAATGGTTTATTCTTTATTCATAATGCAATGGATCACACAGGCGAACAAGTCAGACTTTGTGTTATGAGCGAATTATTATTACCCATTCAGTGAGAATGACAAAGAAGGAGAATATGAAAAAAATCTTAATCGTGGATGACTCAGCTGTATTTCGAAAGATACTTACCCTCCATCTTTCTCAAGCTTCCTTTTCCGTAGTAGAGGCTGAAGATGGGTTACAGGGTTTGGAGAAGTTGAAAGAAGGCAAAGTGGATCTAGTAGTTAGTGATATGAATATGCCAAATATGAATGGGATATCTTTCGTAAAGGCGATCAAGGAAGATTCGAATCATAAATTTGTTCCGATTATCATGTTAACTACTGAGTCTCAAGACGAGTTGAAGAACGAAGGTTTAAAAGCAGGTGCTAAGGCATGGCTTACTAAGCCGTTCTCTCCGGAAGAACTTTTGAAAACGATACAGGTTTTACTCGTATAAATCGGGAAATTTTTATGTCTTTGGAAATTAAAGTATCTGAATTAGGCCAAAGGAATTCCAGACCGATCTTTCATTTGGATCTTTCTGGGGAAGCTTCTATCTATTTTGTTTCCGATTGGAAATCAAAATTACAATCTCTATTGGATAAAAACCCAATTCGGATAGAGATTGATACATCTGCTATAGAAAAAGTGGATTCTAGTTTTGTTCAATCCTTAATTTTACTTAAGAAAGATTCACAATATAAATCCTGGGACCTAGCCATACTAAATCATTCAAATTGTTTATTAGAATTTTATGATCTATACGGTCTGATCGGATTTTTCCAAGATCGTATTCGAATTTCTAAAAAAGATTCTTCTTCCTTTAAGTTTTCCTACGGTTTGGAGAAGGTATAATGGACCTCTCAGAAATCAAGGAGGCATTTATCCAGGAGTCTCTGGAGTTATTATCCGGAGCGGAATTGTATCTTTTACGTATGGAAAAAGGAGAATTCGACGAAGAGGCAATTCATTCAATGTTCCGTTCTGTTCATACTGTAAAAGGAACTGCTGGAATGTTCGGCTACGAATCTATCGAAGAATGTTCTCACGAATTAGAGACCCTACTTGATCTGGCTAGATCAGGAAAAACTGAATTAGATCCGGCTAAAATAGACTTTTTATTAAGAGCGATAGATCATTTAAAACGAATCGTGGAAGACCCAATCCCTGGAAAAGATCTAAACGATGAATTAAAAGCGGAGCAAATAAAAATTCTCAAAGAAGCCCAAGCATTTACAGGCAAATCCTCTGAGAAAAAAGAAATTAAAAATGCTCAAAGTGATTCTGATCTAAGTAAGGATAAACCACAGACACAAGGGACTATTAACTCAGATTGGCAGATTACCTTCTTCCCCGGAGAAAATATTTTTAAGGATGGAATGGACCCATTCTCTTTTTTGAAATATTTGAGAACGATCGGAGAGATCCAATATTTATACGTTTATAAAACAAAACTCCCGGATTGGAGTATTTGGGATTCAGAAAATTGTTATTTAGGTTACGAAGTCCAACTCAGATCAACCTCTGAGAAGAAGGATCTGGAATCCGTTTTCTCTTTTGTAAAGGATTCTTCTTTTTTAAGAATAGTTCCGCCAAATTCTTCTGAAGAAGTATTTCATACAATCGCAGCTGAGATTCCTTGCGAAAAAGAAGAATATTATAAGGCATTAGAGCTACAGGGTTTACACCTTCAAGCCCCAATTTCAATTCGATCTTCTGAAACATCCAAGGAACAGATATCATCTAAAAAATCCGAATCAGAAAAAACTCAAACTAATCAAATCGTTCCTAAATTAATACGTATTGATTCCGCAAAAGTAGATCAGTTAGTAAATCTTGTAGGAGAGCTGATCATTTCAGAAGCGAGTCTCGGTCGTTTGCTTAGCGACAAAGAAGATTCCGACCTAAACGAGTCAGCAGAAATATTGTCCAGACTAGTAGGAGAAATACGAGAAACGGCAATGGCACTAAGAATGGTGCCTATCGGAGAACTTTTTGAAAAGTATAGAAGAACTGTTAGAGATATTTCCCTGGAACTTGGAAAGGAAGTCGATTTTGAAATTTTGGGTGGGGAAACAGAGCTAGACCGCTCAGTTATCGAAAAAATAAACGATCCTATCGTTCATATATTAAGAAATGCTTTAGATCATGGAATCGAGCCAAGCCAAGAAAGAGCAAATGTTGGAAAATCCCAAAGAGGCAAATTAAAAATACAAGCATCTCATTCCACAGGAAGTATTTCAATTGAGATCTCTGATGATGGAAAAGGGATCAATCATGAAAAAATCAGACAAAAGGCAATCGAAAAAGGCCTGATAGACGCTGCTCAAGTATTAAACGAACAAGAAATATTTAATCTTATCTTCCAACCGGGGTTTTCTACAGCCGAATCCGTTACGAGTCTTTCGGGTAGAGGTGTAGGAATGGATGTAGTGCTTCGTAATATAGAATCTCTTAGAGGATCAGTGAACGTACAATCAGAATTTGGAAAAGGTTGTGTATTCTCTATCCGTCTTCCACTTACTCTCGCAATAATAGACGGATTCCTTGTTAGAGCTTGTGATTCATACTTTGTAGTGCCAATGGATTGGGTGAGGGAGACGATGGAGTCAGAACTCCAACTTCTCCCTGAGGAAATCGCAGGTTCTATCAACTTACGTGGAGAAGTTCTTCCAATTCTGCATTTAGGCAGATTTTTAGGCCTACCAGATCCAGATGATGGAAGAAAGAACGTTCTCGTATTAGAACACGACGGCAGAAATTTTGGGATCCTAGTAAATGATCTTTTAGGAGAGATCCAATCAGTGATCAAACCTTTGAATGAAATTTTCAAGGGAATACAATGTATCAGTGGAACTTCTGTTTTAGGAACAGGGAAAATCGCATTCATTCTGGATGTACCAGGCCTTCATTCACTTCTAAAAATCCAAAGAACTAATTTGAGAGATAAGACATTCGCACGCTAAGCGACATGATGATAATGAAAATAATTAATTAATAGCATAGGTAAATCGTATGGGACAGGGTAAATTAAAATTAAGTGTACTTGTTTGGTCTTTGTTGTTAGGAATAATTCTTACATTTGGATCAGCTGGTTGGAGCTATTTGTATGAGCACAGGTTCGTAACTGGATCCACTGAAAAAATTTCAGTCTCATCTGAGACTATATATTCAGAGCTAAAAGATTATGAATCTGGTTTATATTCTTTATTTCTTCCTGGCCAAAACAAAGAATCCCTTTCTTCTAAATTGGAAAATCTGAAAACTATTCAAGGTTCGATTTCATCTAACTTAAAAGGATTTTCTTCAGTCTCAAAGGATGCCGAAGGAATTTTACAATTCCAAAAGGATCTAGAATCTCTTCAAGAAAGTGTTCTGGCGGCGAAAGGGATTTTAGGAATACAAGCTAAGGATACCAGAGAAAATTTTCTAAATCAAGTTTCAGAAAATTCATTACCTAAATTAGAGAAATTAAAATCCGATTGGGAGAGATCGAAATCTTCCATTGCTCTCCCTGTCCAAAAAGAAGGCTCCCTATATTATCATTTCCTATTTGCTATGTTCGGGACCATTCTCTTGCCAGCTTTGGTGATTTTCCTAAAACCTTTTTCTTCGGGAAGTATTGTTACTAACGGTAAATCCGATTCTGAGGAATTTATTCGGATTAAAACTGCCTTAGACAATGTTACCACAAATATTATGATGGCGGACCAAAACTTAAAGGTCACGTATATGAATAAATCTATTCGTAAGATGTTTGGAAATGCGGAAGAAGATATTAAAAAACAACTCACTCAATTTAGAATGGAATCTTTGATGGGTTCGAATATTGATAGCTATCATAAGAACCCTGCTCACCAAAGAAATATTTTAAAAGATCTAAATCAAACATTTCGTTCCACTATAGAGATCGGAGGCAGAAGTTTTGACCTAATCGCAAATCCAATTCTAACTGAATCCGGAGAAAGACTTGGCGCCGTAGTTGAATGGGCTGATGTTACTGAGCAAAAGAAAATGTTGGAGGTCCGACGTCAGGAGAATGAGGAGCTAACCCGCATTAAGGTGGCTTTAGATAATACTAGTACAAATATCATGATTGCTGATACTCATTTGAATATCAAATATATGAACAAATCAATTGTGAAGATGTTCGAGATAGGTGAAACGGATATCAGAAAACAACTTACTAACTTTCATCTTAATAAACTGCTCGGTTCAAATATAGACTCTTATCACAAAAATCCTGCTCACCAAAGGGGAATACTTGGCTCTTTCACTAATACTTTCAAATCAAGTATTGAGATTGGCGGAAGAACATTCGATCTAATCGCAAACCCTATTCTCACAGAAAACGGAGATAGATTGGGTGCAGTTGTTGAATGGTCCGACGTTACTGAGCAGAAAAAAGTCGCCGAAGCTCGTAAACTTGAGAATGACGAGTTAACTCGCATAAAGGTGGCTCTGGATAACGCATCCACCAATGTGATGATCGCTGATAATGACTTTAACATCAAATATATGAATAAAGCAGTATATAAGATGTTCCGAAACAGTGAAGTAGATATTAGAAAACAATTAACCTCTTTCAATCTGCAAAGTTTACTTGGAACGAATATTGACACATTCCATAAGAACCCTGCTCACCAAAGAAATTTACTAGCGAATTTGACTAACACCTATGAATCTTCGATCACTATCGGGGGAAGGTCTTTCAACTTGATAGCAAATCCTATCTTAAGCTCGGAAGGACAAAGATTAGGAGCGGTAGTAGAATGGTCCGACGTTACTGCGGAACTTGCTGTCCAAAAGGAGATCGAAGAGATAGTAGGCTCCGCTGCAAAAGGTGACTTTAAAACTAGAGTAAGATTAGAAGGAAAAGACGGTTTCTTTAGAAGTTTAGGAGAAGGTATCAACTCTTTCCTACAAGTCAGCGAAACTGGCTTGAACGAAGTAGTCGACGCATTGGAAAGATTGGCAAATGGAGATCTTACTTCTAAAATAGAGAACGAATATTTCGGAACATTCGGTAAACTGAAAGAGTATGGAAATACTACAGTAGATAAACTGAACGAGATCATGGGTGATATCGTAATGAAGGCAGGAAGTTTAGTAGGTTCTGCTGGAGAAGTGTCTTCTACTGCAAATTCACTTAGCCAAGGTGCATCTGAACAAGCTGCTTCCGTGGAAGAGACTACTTCTTCTTTAGAAGAAATGACTGCTTCTATCGATCAAAACGCAAGCAATTCAAAACAGACTGAACAAATAGCTAGCCAATCTTCAAAGGATGCTGAAGAAGGAGGAAAGTCAGTTACAGAAACAGTGACTGCAATGAAACAGATCGCAGAAAAGATCTCGATCATTGAAGACATTGCTTACCAGACTAACCTACTCGCTTTGAACGCTGCGATTGAAGCAGCGAGAGCCGGAGAACATGGAAGAGGATTCGCAGTAGTAGCTTCTGAGGTTAGGAAATTAGCAGAAAGAAGCCAAAAGTCTGCGAATGAAATATCTAGTCTTGCAGTATCTTCCGTAGCAATCGCAGAAAAAGCAGGAAAACTTATCAGCGAGATCGTTCCGAATATCAGAAAAACTGCTGATTTGGTACAAGAGATAACCGCTTCTAGCGAAGAACAAGCCTCCGGTGTAGTTGAGATCAATAAAGCAATGGGACAGTTGGATCAGGTTTCGCAACAAAATGCTTCTGCTTCTGAGGAATTAGCAGCGATTGCAGAAGAGATGAATAGTCAGGCGGAATCTTTAAGAGAATCTGTATTATTCTTCCGATTGAGCAAAGAATCTCAGGTGAGAGAAACTTCAGGCAATGGATCTAAAAGTTTGGCAGCTGTAAGGACAGTAAGTGTTCCTGACAAACCTAAGTTTGAAAAATACTGAGGTTTGACTGTGAGCACTTTCGAAGACAACCAGTATTTGACCTTTAAGATCGGAGAGGAAACTTTCGGAATAGGACTTTTAAACGTAAAAGAGATCTTAGAATATACTCATGTGACGACTGTTCCTATGATGCCCTCTTTTATTCCGGGGGTAATCAACCTAAGAGGAAACGTGGTCCCAGTTTTGGATGTATGCGATAAGTTTTTCAAAAAGAAACATTCGCCGGACAAAAGGACCTGCATCGTGATTGTAGAAGTTCCTGAATCAGTAAACGGGGCGAGAATGGATATAGGTCTGATCGTAGAGGCAGTATATGAAGTTTTGAGCATTCCTTCTTCTGAAATTGAACCTCCTCCTACATTTGGCTCAAGGATCCGTGTGGATTTTTTAGCAGGTATGGCGAGACAATCGAGTGGATTCATTCTTTTACTTAACCTTCTTCGCTTATTAACTGTAGAAGAATTAACGGCAATAGAGGAAACAAGGGATGAAGCGGCTAACGCAGTTACCGCGGGCTAAAATGGAACCTGAGATAGTTAAGGATATTTTTTTACAGCCTGGAGGTTTTTACTGGGGTGAGAATGGAATTCGTATCCGTACTCTTTTGGGCTCCTGTGTTGCATTATGTTTTTGGCATCCTTATTCTAAGGTAGGAGGAATGGCTCATATTATGCTGCCTAAAAGACCTTCTCATATTCCTGAACCTCATCCTAAATATGCGGATGACGCCTTGGAATCTTTTTTACAACAATTTCAGAAATTAGGAGAACGGCCCGGCAGGTTCGTATGTAAAATTTTTGGCGGAGCTTCTATGTTTTCTCCTGAGGAAGATGCATTGGAAGAGGTAAAAAAGATTGTAGAAATAGGCGAAAAGAATGTGGAGTCTGTCTTAGATTTGGTCCGTAAGGCAAATATAGACCTCACTGCTTCCAATACCGGAGGTAAATCCCACCGAAAAATATATTTCTCTCTTTGGGATGGAGAAGTATATATGGAAAATCCAAAAAATTAGTATAACATGATATACGTATATATTATCGACGATTCTGCAGTAGTCCGATCTGTACTCAAGCAGGTTTTGGAAATGAATTCTGATATAAAAGTAATTGGATCTTCTCCTGATCCTGTATTTGCTTTAGAAAAATTGGGAAAGTCAGAAAGGTGGCCAGACGTAATCGTTTTGGATATTGAAATGCCGAGAATGGATGGTATAAGCTTTTTAAAAAAAATCATGCAAACCCACCCCACCCCAGTTTTAATATGTTCCTCTCTTGCAGAAGAATCTTCTGAAACAGCTTGGGTCGCTTTGAAAGAAGGTGCGGTTGGAATCGTAACTAAACCGAAAATTGGTCTAAAAGATTTTTTAGAAGATTCTTCAGTTTATTTGGGAGAATGTATTCGTTCTGCATCCATTTCGAAATTAAAACATCAGATTTCTTCACCTTCTCCGAAAACAAACGGACTTGATTTTACGAAAATTGCAACTACGGATAGGATCGTTGCAATCGGGACCTCAACCGGCGGAACGATCGCGTTGGAGGATATTCTCACATCTCTTCCTGCAAATAGTCCTGGCATAGTAATTGTTCAGCATATGCCTGAAAAATTTACAGAAGCTTTTGCAAATCGTTTAGATAAGATGTGTAAGATCACTGTAAAAGAAGCTAAAGATGGAGATAGAATCCAAGAAGGGATAGCACTCATTGCTCCAGGAAATAAACATATGGAAGTCGTGGGAAGTGGAGCCCAATTTATCGTTAGAATTACAGATGGACCACTCGTAAATCGTCATAGACCTTCGGTAGACGTATTATTCCATTCTGTAGCGAAACATGTGGGACGTAATGCAAAAGCATTCTTGCTTACAGGTATGGGAGCGGATGGAGCTGCAGGTCTTCTGGAAATCAGACAAGCAGGCGGAAGAACAATTGCACAAGATGAAGCTAGTTCCGTTGTATTTGGAATGCCAAGAGAAGCGATAGAGAGAGGAGCAGCGGAAAAAATACTTTCCTTAGGAGATGTTCCTTCAGAGATTCTCGCCGGTTAAGTTCCAACGAGAATCTTAGAAGTTTTGAATTTATAGAAGTGAAAAAGTTACCTTATTCTTTCTATCCTGGATCTCTTCCGGTGTTTCGATCTTAACGACCTCATCCGGAACGATCTTAAAGATTGTCTGACCTTTTTGGATGATCTTTCCATCACTGTCTTGCAAAACTACATTCTTGATAGTTCCAGAGAATGGAGCAGTGATCTTATTGAACATCTTCATTACTTCTACAATGAATAAAGGTTGGCCTGCTTTAAAATGTTCGCCTTCTTGTACCATTGGAGGAAGATCAGGAGCTTCCTTAGAGTAGAACATTCCGCCCATTGGAGAAACAATCTCGTCTGAACTTGCCTTAGGAGCAGGTGCCAAAAATTTAATGAACGCATCTCTTGTTTCTGCTTTCTTAAATTCCTCAGGAATCACTGGCTCTAAGTTCTCGTCTACTCCCAGTTTATAGAAACCGGATTTATTTCCAAGATTCGGAATAATTTTAAGTAATTCTAATCCGATCTGGAATCCTTTATGAGAAGAGATCGCATTTGCCCAAACACCCGCATCTACACCTGCAGGAGCTTTACCTGCAAATACAGAATCCCAGTCAGCAGAATCCGCTTTTTTACCGGTCAGCTTCTCAAGTTCTTTATAAAATGCTAATGCAGATTGTAAAACTTGCTGGTCATGATCCCAAATCTGTTCAGAAGGAGATTGGTGTAATTCACCTTCCATATGCAGATAATAATAAAGATCATAAAGAATATGAATTGGATTTCGTACCCAAACCACCTGGTCTTTTTCGATCTTCCAGGAAACATTCTCGTGATAACCTAAGAATCCTGCCAAAACGTGAGCATCAGCAAGTAGTTCACCAAGAGGTCTTGTAATTAAGGTAAGTTTGCGAGAAAGAACTTTTTTTCCTTCTGCAGGAGCATTAGATAGGACCTTTGTCCAAGCAACTTCAAGATCAATATCCTTGCCTAGACTTTCTAATGCGCCTACTGCAGCAAGATAAGAGATCATAAATGCTGTAGAAGGTTTGAATAATGGATCTTTTCCTAGGATCCAATGGATCAAACCATAATGAACAAGCAAATTAGTCTGTAGATCTTGACCTCTAAGCTCTGTCTTTCTTAAGATATTACCTAATTTACGAAGGTTATCTTCTCTACTGGTTCCGTAAGTGATTAAAAGTGCGATGTTGGAATCATAAGCACCAGCTACTTTATAATGTACGAACAGACCAGTATCCGGATTCGTAACAGAAATCCCTTGGTCGTCTCTGATCTCTTCCGGTAAAGGTTTCGACCAACTTAAAATTACACCACCAGCGTGAGGTTGGATTGCTTTATTGGTAGCATTGATCCGGACTTCTGCTCCAGAAATATTTCTAACAACACGTTCCGGTTTAGGTAATCTTTTCCCGTGAAGAGCAATAAGTGCCATCGCTTCGATCAGGCTGTCTACGATAAAGAATTCTGATTTGTTCTCAGGATTGGTAAACTTCAAAGAGTAAACCATCTCAGTAACTCTATGTTCTACCTGGATCCTGGTGTTCATCTCCATAAAGAAGTGATTGGTCCCTTCTACAATCAACTCGAAGGTAGAAACACTATTTAATGCAACAGCTTGACCAAATCTTTCGGACTGTTCTTCCATTTCTTTCAGAACTTGAAGGTCTGCCTTCATGATCTCGGCTTTTTTAGGAGAAGTTTTTTCTAAAATCGCGATCTCATTTTGTAAAAGTTCCTGAGTAAGAGAGATCTCCAAAAGTTTCTGTTCGTGCATCTGAACGGAACAGTCCCTTCCACCTAAAGCCAAACACCATTCTCCGTTGCCGATCAACTGGATCTCGTTATGTCTGGTCTTTTCGATATTTAATTCTATCAAAAAGTTTCTGTTAGAACCTGGAGCTGTTACTTTAGATTCTGATAATATTTCTTGTACTGCAGTCTTTACCTCATCCGGTTTGGAAACTACCCTCTGGCCTTTTCCACCGCCACCGCCCACGTATTTGAAACGAATACGATTGCTTGGGTATTTTTTCCAGATCTCTGCAGTTTCAATTTCAGCTTGAGCCTGTAATTCAGGAATAGTAACTAACTCTACAATTTTCTCGTAACCAGCATATAATAATGCTTCCGCGTTTTCTTCTATAGATATGGAAGAATCGTAAGTGTAGTTTAATCCTTTTTCTTTCGCAAGAGCAACTAATGCTTTTTCGTCTTTTGCTTTTTTAAGAAGACAAGTTGCGGAGATCGTATCCACACCTGGGGTTACGGAAACATTCAATTTACGAGCAAGTTTTTTTGCCTCGTCTTTAGAACCTGCTTGGTGAGCTACATGAGAAGAAGGTCCCATGAAAGTAATTCCGCTCTCTTCGATTGCCTCGATAAACTCGGCATCTTCCGCCATAAATCCGTAACCTGCAAAGATATGAGTGTACCCGTTATCTTTTGCGATTTGGATGATCTGTTTGATCCTTGCAGCCTTTTCTTCTGCGCCAGCTCCCATATAATCTGGAACGCGGTGGATATTAGATGGGAATCTGAAATCTCTAAGTTCCGGAGCGAGTGCCATCGGATAAACAACTGAATCTTTTTCTGAAAGTAAGATACCGTATTCTCTGATCCCAATCTGGTCGAAAATTTCCATTGCCTCTTTTCGAACTGGTCCTCTACAAACGATCAAACATTTGATCGTTTCTAAGGAGAAAGAATGGATCCAAGGAGATGTAGATTCGCGAAATGTAATGCGCCGATTTTGGTAGTCGATCATCTGTGTTTACTCGAATTCCCTTTGAGGTCCGGACATTGGTCCAGGTTTGTAGTGTCGGATTAAATAATCTAGATTTTTGAAGAGTATGTTTCTGGTTGTTCCAGGGAGAACGATCCTTGAAACGGAACCTAAAGACAATGCTTCCTTAGGGTTCATGAGTTCCTTCTCATATTTCTGAGAGAGAAGCTGTAGTTTTTTGTCCCTGGTCGCAGCTGCATCCTTTTCAGATGCACCATTCTTCAGATTTTCCTTATATTCTTTTTGGATAGCGTTGATTTCGTCTTTGTAAACGTAATCCTTACCAGCAGGTCCCATTACCGCAATCCTTGCAGTCGGAAGTGCAAAAACCATATCCGCACCAGTATGGTAAGAGTTAAAACTTGCGTAAGCTCCACCGAATGCGTTTCTGATAATTAGAGTTAATCTTGGAGTGCGAATATCGATGATCGCATCCAGAAGTTTTCTTCCTTCGAGTACGATACCGTGTTGTTCCTGTTCTTTTCCTGGTAAAAAACCAGTGGTATCTTCTAAGAAAATTAAAGGAATATTATATACGTTACAGAAACGGATAAATCTGGTCCCTTTTCTTGCTGCGCCTATATCGATCTGACCGGAAGAAACCGCAGAGTTATTCGCAACAAATCCTACCACATGTCCTCCCAATCTACCGAATGCGGTGACTAGGTTTCTGGATCTTTGAGGTTGGATCTCGAAGTATTGTCCATGATCACAAATATTCTGGATATATAATGTGATATCGAATGGAGTATTCATCCCCGTAGGAGAATTGAAAGTCTTTTTGAATAAGATCTCTTCTTCGTAGATGAATCTATCTGTAGGATCGGAAGTTGGATGGAAAGGTGCAGCACTTGCATTATTATCAGGAATATAAGATAAAAGTCTGAGTGCTGTTCTTAAAGCTCCTAACTCATCGTTAGTTACTAAGTCAACTACCCCGCTTTGTCCGTGAACCTTTGGTCCGCCCAGATCGTCCGCGCTGATGTCCTCGCCCAAAACTGATTTAACAACTCCTGGTCCTGTCAATCCGAAGAATGTATTCTCCGGTTGGATCATGAAGGAACCTTGTCTTGGAAGATAAGCTCCACCACCTGCGTTAAATCCGAACATGAGCATTAAGCTTGGAACCACACCACTGATCTTTCTGAGTGCGGTGAATGCTTCGGAATATCCGTCCAGTCCACCTACTCCTGCAGGAACATATGCACCTGCTGAGTCATTCATTCCGATCAGAGGGATACCATGTTCCCCTGCCATATAGATAAGTCTTGCGAGTTTGTTTCCGTTAGTAGCATCCATGGACCCCGCTCTGAGAGTGAAGTCATGTCCGTAGATTGCTACGTCCCTTCCGTTGATGTTTAAAATACCTGTGATTAAGGAAGCCCCATCTAAGTTTTTTCCCCAGTTTTGGTAGAGAATATTGGGCTCTGAATTGGTAAGGACTTTGATCCTTTCCCAAACAGTCATTCTTCCTTTAGAATGTTGTACTAGGATCCTATCCGTTCCACCTCCTTGCAGAGGTTTTTCCAATAACTCTTTGCCCATTGCATTGGCATCGTCGTAAATACTGGAAACGGGTTGGGATTCCGATGGATCAGAAGATTGAAACGGATTATTTATAGAGTACGCTTGTTCCGACATACGGTACACAGTTTTTAGAGAAAGGCCAGGGAGGAAAGCTTAAAAATATTGAAAGAAGAAGGAAAGGAAATCGAAAACGAGGACCCCGCCGAGTTAATAGATTAAAAAACGGCGGTTAGGTAAACGGGCTTATTGGAGGCTAGAATCTACAGTATCATAGATCTTAAAAAGTGAATCCATATCTATAATCTCGAAAACCTTACGAACGGCCGGGCGTAAAGCAGCAAGTTTGAGTTGGATCTCTCTTTCTTTACAGACTCTTAAGGAACCAACAATGACTCTTAAACCTGCGGAAGAAACGAATTCCACGTTGGACATATCTAAGACGATATTGGGCTCTGTAGCTTTGCGGATATGATCCATGAACGCCTGTTCTATCCGATGAGTGTTATGAACATCCATATTACCTATAAGATGGATCACTCTAGAGTTCCCTTTTATTTCTACCGTCAGTTCCATTTTGCCCCCATCGTCAGCGGAAAAATTTTTGGAGAGTGAGTATGTTTCTTCCCTCTTCCATTTTGTAATCCACCACGTCCATCAATGTCTCTATCAGATACACACCGAATCCGCCTTTTCTTTTTCCGGAGAGATTTTCCTCTATGGACGGGTCTTTCACATTCGTTCTGTCGAATCCTTTTCCGGAATCAGTCAGCACGATCGTGATAGAATCTTCAGTGAACCGAATTTTACAATCGAATTTCGGATTTCTGAGCAGAGTATCTTTGTAACCGTGCATTACGATATTCGTAGCCGCCTCATCCCCCGCTAAAAGAATATCATCTCTTAAAAAATCTGGCAGATTTCTGACTTTGATCGCATCATATATAAATTCTCGGAAGATAGGAATTTGACCTGTATTCGCATCAAAAGTCCTGAAAAATTGAAAATCGTTATTGTACTTCAATAGAAGTACAGTGAAATCGTCAAAAGGTTCCTTTCCTAAAGAGAAGGAACGAATAGTCGCATACAATTCTTCCACTATTTTTTGTGCAGGAAGATGCCTTCTGGATTTGATCTCTTCTATCATTCTTTCCAGACCGAATTCATTTCCTTGAGCGTCTTTTTCTTCTACAGCTCCGTCGGTATAGAGAACAAAAATATCTCCCGGTTTGACTGTGAAATTTCCACCCTTGTATTTTGCAGTCGGGATTACACCAAGTGGTGGTCCTTGCCCTTTTAATAATTCGTATGAGCCATCTTCTTTGATCCATACCTGGTCATTATGACCAGCGGATGCATATTCAATCGTAAACAAGGAAGGATTATAATGAATAAAGAATGCGGTGACGAACATTCCAAAATGAGAATCTTCGAAAATTAACTCGTTTCCTTGTCTTAAAATTTCTTCCGGACTTAGATCATGGTTTCTAGCAAGGGTTCGGATGATAGAAGAGCTCATAGCCATAAATAGAGCAGCAGGCAGACTTTTTCCGGAAACATCTGCGATCAAAAATGAATATTGGCCATCGCTGTATTGGTAATAATCGTAAAAATCCCCAGATACATCTTTAGCTGGAACAGAAAGAATCCCCAGATCAAAATTGGAATGAAATACTTTTTCTGAAGGAAGAATATTCTGTTGGATCTTCCGAGTAATTTCCATCTCCTGTTGGATCGCTTTTTTCTCCAACATCTCGTTTCTCAAACGGAAAGCTTCGAATCCCTTTGTAAATTGGGAAGCCATTGTCTGCAATAATCGGAAATCTGAATCCTGATACGAAAGTTTATCCTTTCTATCAGCAACAGTCAAGGCCCCGTATGGTTCTCCGCTGGATAAGAATAATGGAACAATAATATATGAACCTTTTAAATATCTCCTATCCAATTCATGAGGGAATGGTTGATCCAAAATATCCCTCTTTAGAACAGGAAGACCTTCTTTGATACTAGAAAGGACTTGGGTTCCTAAAATTTCTTCTTCTAATACCCTATCGATCTTTTCCGCTTTTCCATCATAATAAGCACAGTTGATGAAATTTTCTTTGGTAAGGCTATATAAGAAGATCCCTGCCACACTAGCATCCAGTTCTCTGATGATGAGTCGGATGGATTTTCGAACTAGACCTAATCTGTTTGTAGAGAGACTAACTGCTTGGGATAGATCAAATAAAGACTCTAATTCGGATACTTTTTTGCGAAGATCCTTGTTTGCATTCTCTAGGTTTTGAAGAAGTCCAGTCTTTTGGATCGCTAACGCAGAAGTTCCTGAAAAACTTAAAAAAAGTTCCAGATCTTCTCCGGTAAACTTCTCTCTGTCAACTGTATTAATCGCTTCAATTACACCTATGACTTCGTCGTTTGCAACTAAGGGAGCCGCCATAATATTTCGAGTTGTGAATTGAGAAGCCTTATCCACTTCTTTATAAACTCGATCATCATTTTGAGCGTCATTGATGATCATCGGTTTACGTTCTCGAACTACTAGACCTGCCACTCCCTTTCCAACAGGAACTTGCATCTTAGTGACAGCTTCGCTTTTTTCTCCCAGCACTGTGTGGAAGTAGAGATATTCCTTTGATTCATCCAATAGAAGAACACTACATGCTTCCGTTCTAAATACAGTCTTAGACGAAAGCATGATCGCTTCTAATAATTGAGAAAGATCTAACGAAGAATTGATTAATCCAGAAACACGAATCACTTCAGTAAGTAGGAAGTCGAAACGTTCCGATTGTCTTTTTGCTTGTGCAGCTTCTAATACTAACTGGGTTGTTGCGAGTAAGGAAAGAGTGACTAAGGAAGCGTCACCGGAGACATGAGATTCTTTTAATAATCTCCCCACTGTTTTGCATGTTGTACGAAGAAGTTCAAAATCAGTTTTAGAAAAACGATCTGCAGTTGTCTTTCCCTGCAATACTAATACTGCATAACTTGCTCGTTTAGCTTGGACACTCGAATCCAGATCATCTACCTTTAATCGAACAACTAAAAGCGGATAATTGCTGGGAGATTTTGCCCAAGGAGGTGTCTTACCCCTTTCTAAAAGTAGATCTTTTCCGGATTGTGAAAAAGCCCAATGAGCAGCTTCGATCAATTCTTTTTCGTTACGACCTGAGATTTGCCGAATATTCGCAGACTCTGTTGTGGAAAATATACCTCCCAGATCAGCATGAGTGAGTGCAATCGCCTCTCTCAAAAAACTATCAAAGATAGAGGAGACCCCTAAACCTTCTTCTAAAAAGAAGGAACCGTCACTTCGACTTCTGAGTAGGGTCTCCTGTTTTTTTATCTGGGTCAAGGTCGGAAATTAGGATTGGAATTTAAGGGATTCTTCCCTTAATCTTTTATTCGCGTGTTCAAGTTCTTTGATACGGTTCATTGCAGAAATTAATTCATCTCTGGATAAGTTAGTCACGATTGAAGTAGCATCGAAAGCTTCTTTAACATCTTTTAATTCTTGTCCTGAGTATTGAATGATTGTTTCGTACATACGAATGATCTCATCCGCATTTTCTAATTCTTGCTCGTTCAATCTCAAAACTTTTTCATAACCTTTGATGATATCGTTTTGGATTTTTATTTTTTTCTGTAGCTCCTCGACGGAATCGCTCATCCGATTGCTCCTAAAATAATATATATTGACAGCATGCCCAAAGACCCCAACTTGGAATCAGAGGGGATGTAGCTCAGTTGGGAGAGCATTTGAATGGCATTCAAAAGGTCGGGGGTTCGATTCCCCTCGTCTCCACCACACCATCGCCGAACCTAATAGATAGTTTCTTTTCCTAATCACTGTCAAGACTAATGCGAGAGAATCATTGGACTTTTACCAGCCGGGGAAATCCCAAAAAAGACGAGGTGCTTTGGCTCCGGGACCCCTTACATTCTTTTGATAGGTCCTTTACCCCGGAACTTTCTTCCGATTATTATCTAACTGTGGCAGAAGGTCCTGAAAAGTTCTCAGGATTTTCGAACGAAGATATTCTGGAATTTCTTAGAAGAAGAAAGAAGAAACAAATTCTAATTGCGGAAGGATTTTCCGCGAGATTGATCTGGCCTCTTCTAACCCAACCTAATGAGAAAATAGTTTCTGCATTTCTGATTTTTCCAAATCCGTTGCCTGTGTCTGGATTTTCAGCTTCTATCTTAGAAAAAACGGATTGGTTTTTAAGGAATTTGACCCAGATCCCAAAATTCTTTTTCGATCCATTCGGTTTCGAAAAGCTTTGGAATGGACTAGAAAAAGAGGATCTCTATTCTCAAAAGGCAAAATGTCCTCTTGGAATCCTTCTTCCTAGAACTGTAGGCCCCTTAGAAACCCAGGCGGAAGTATTACAAAACATTTCCGTTGGAACTTCGGTGTTTAGATGGGAAGCTCAAAATCCAAGATTTTCAGAACCGACCACTGGAATGCTGTCTAAAATCCTAGAACCATTCTTAAAATCTGGTGGGCAAAAACCGGTGAAGGATAGCTCTAGGACAAGGTTCTGAAAAATGTCAGTACGTAAAATTCTCAAAATCGGCGATCCACTACTAAGAAAAACCAGTGATGATGTTCATCCTGACGAGCTGGGAACCAAAGAGTTCAAAAAACTGATCAGGGATATGTTTGATACAATGCGACATGCAGACGGCGTGGGCCTTGCTGCACCTCAGATCGGTATCATGAAGAAGATTGTGGTAGTCGGTTCCGACCCCGAAGATGACAGCCCATCTAGAGTTCCTGAAAGGATACTTATCAATCCTGAGATCAAACCAATCACTGACTCAGTCGACGGTAACTGGGAAGGTTGTCTTTCTGTTCCGGGTATGAGGGGTTATGTAGAAAGACCCAATAAGATCCAACTGAAATGGATGGATGAAAAAGGAAATACCCACGATGAAACAATCGAGGGATATTCCGCAATCGTATACCAACATGAATGCGATCACCTGCACGGAGTTTTGTACGTTGATAGATTAAAAAGTACAAAAATGTTCGGGTTCAACGACTCCATGGAACTAAGCGGTCCTATTCTGGACTAAGTAAAACTTCTCCCCTAAACCTTTTAAGCAGAATATCCTTATGAAAAGTATCATCGAATATTTCCTCTCGAAAAGTATCTTCGTAAACCTACTCACAGCAATTATCATTTTATGGGGAGGCTGTAAAGCGATTGAAATGAATCGCGAAGCTTTTCCAAACATTAATTTTGATATTGTATCTGTTTCCACTATATACTTAGGCGCTTCTCCTCAAGAGGTAGAAAAGTTAGTCACGAATCCTTTAGAAAAAGCGATTAAAGAAGTGGATGGAATCAAAGAATATAGATCCGCATCTATCGAGGGTAGATCAGGGATTGTAATTACTTTGGATCCCGACACAAAGGATACCCAAAAAGTGGTGGATGATATCAAATCCGCCATAGACCGAGTGGAAGATCTTCCGGAAGAAGCAGAGGATCCTGTAGTAACGGAGATCACGACTGCGAGGACTCCAGTGATTGAAGTTTCTATCACACTGAAAGATGATGATGGATCAGTCGAGGCGGAGAAGAAGTTACGCGCTCAGGCGAAAATAGTAGAACAAGCCCTTTTAGATATTTCAGGAGTAGCAAAGGTTTCTCGTAGAGGTTGGAGAGAAACCGAAATGCAAGTAGATATTCTTCCGGATAAACTATTTGGATTCTATCTCACAGGCCAGGATGTAATTGGCGCATTAAGAAATCGTAACGTAAATGTTCCAGGCGGTAATGTTACAGGTTTAGATAAAGAGATTATTCTTAGAACGATTGGCGAATTTGACAGCCCTGAAGAGATTTCCAAGGTTCATGTTAGAGGAAATGAGATAGGGAACGCGATTCGTGTCCAAGATATTGCCAGAGTATCTGAAGGTTTAAGAGAAGCGGATTATATTGAGAATGTAAACGGCACTAAAACTGTAGCGCTTACCGTTTTAAAGCGCCAAAGTGCAGATGCGATTAAGATAGTAGACAATGTAAAATCTACCGTCGAAAAATTCCGTAAAGGGTCTCCTGAATTCCAATACGCATTCGTAAATGATCTTTCTAAGTATATTCGACGTAGATTAAACGTTTTAATTTCTAACGCTGCATTCGGGATGATTTTAGTTACAGGATCTCTCTTCTTCTTTTTAGGATGGAGAGTCGCACTCATGACTGCTCTTGGGATTCCTGTTTCTTTCGGTGCTACATTCATTCTCATGAACCAATTTGGGATGACCTTAAATCTGATCTCTATGTTCGGATTGGTTTTGGTTGTGGGTATCCTTGTAGATGATGCGATCATTATCTGTGAAAACGTATATAGATATATTGAAGAAGGACTTCCTCCTTACGAAGCGACATTAAAGGGGACCTTGGAAGTGGTTTCTCCAGTGACTGCAACTGTTACTACAACGATTGCAGCGTTTGCCCCTCTTCTGTTTATGCCTGGAATTTTTGGTAAGTTCGTATTTAGCATTCCACTCGTAGTGATTATCGCGCTTTGCGCCTCTCTCGCAGAAGCATTCTTTATTCTTCCAAACCATTTATATGATATCAATAAAGGTGGAGTAAAATCTGGAGAAATTAAAGAAGAATCAGGATGGTTTGCTAAATTTAGGAACACCAAGTATGTTCCTGCACTTCGATTCGCTTTAAACAATCCTTGGAAGATGACCGTAGGTATCGTTTTTTTACTGATCGCAAGCTTTATTATCCAATTTTTATTCTCTAAGTTTAAGTTATTTCCAGGTTCAGTAGACCAATTCTACGTAAAGGTAACAGCTAAAACAGGAGCAAGTTTAAATGAAACATATCGTTATCTCGAGGTAATAGAAAGAGAGCTCGCGAAAGTACCTCCGGAAGATATAGAAAATTATGCAACTCGTGTAGGCATTATCCAAGCAAATCCAAATGATCCTTTTACTAAAAGGGGAAAACATTACGGAATGGCGATGGCTTATTTAACAGCGGAAGAGAACCGGAAAAAATGCCATAAAACAGACGATATCATCCAGAAACTCAGGAGAAAAACTCTTTGGTTACTCAATGAAACTTCTCGCAAAATAGAAGAAGAAAAGATCCAAAAAGAAGCGGATGAAGCCAAAAATCCATGTGATATTCCTGAGCCGGTGGTCATCCCCGAAGAATTTGAATCTCTTAGAGGGAAGCTTGTTTCATTAGAATATGAAAAGGTTTCTGGAGGGCCTCCTGTAGGAAAACCTGTTGCGATTGAGATCAGAGGTGATAGTTATGAAACTCTCCTCAAAATTGCATCTGAATACAAATCAGTACTTGGAAAAGTAAAAGGAGTCACTGATATTGCTGACGACTTCAATGAAGGTAAAGACGAAGTTCGAATTCGAGTCAGCGAATCATTAGCTTCGACTGCTGGAGTTTCCGTATTTAGAGTTGCACAGGCAATCAATACCGCATTCCAAGGAACAGTTTCGACAAAAATTAAAAGAACGGACGAAGAAGTAGAAGTAAAGGTTCGCTTTCCTGAATCTTACAGAAAATCAGTAGATAGTTTAAACCATGTCTATGTTTCAAATTCAATTGGTAAAATGATCCCTGTATCTCGCTTGGTAACCATGCAAAAACTTCCAGGCGTTTCTAATATCAATCATTTGGATGGAAAACGTTTAGTGACTGTTACCGCAAACTTAGCGGGAGGAAAACAAGCAAACTCCAGAGAAGCAAATTCTTCAGCCAAAACATTAGCAGAACAAGAAAAGATCATAGATAAGTATCCAGGTTATATGGTCCGTTTCGGCGGTGAAAATAAGGACACGGAAGAATCAATGGGTTCCCTTGGCGGGAAATTCGGATTGGCTTTGCTTATCATGTATGTCATCATTGCTTCTCAATTTGGATCGATCCTTCAACCATTTGTGATAGGAAGTGCCATCCCCTTTTCCTTTATAGGAGTGATCTTGGCATTTGTGACTCACGGTGAATCTTTCGGATTTTTAGCAATGCTTGGAATTGTTGGCCTTGCGGGAGTAGTAGTAAATGACTCAATTGTACTTGTGGATTTCGCAAACACTTTACGCAAAGAAAATCCAAATAAAGACATTAAAGAAATCTTAATTGATACAGGAAACTTAAGACTAAGAGCAGTAACCTTAACGACTGTAACCACGGTACTAGGACTTTTACCGACTGCTTATGGTATTGGTGGTTACGATCCTTTCTTAGTTCCTATGGCATTGGCTTTCGGTTGGGGACTAGCTTTTGCAAGTATAATCACCCTGATCATGGTACCGGTCTTCTATTTGCATATGTATCATTTCCAAAACTGGCTTTCAGTTAAATGGAAAAACTTTAAAGCTTGGATAGGCCGAACCTTTGCTCGTAAAAAAAGTCTTCAGGCAGGAACAGTATATTTCCCAAGCTCTGAATATTTAAGTGAGCCTGGACCAGCTCCAACAAATAATAAAGGTAAAAATAAGAAGTAAGATCAAAACGAAAGGCGGGAAATTAATCCTGCTTTTCGTTCAATACTTCCGGAACGGTTACGAATTTATAACCTTTGTTTAACATTGCCTGTATAAAATCAGGAAGAATATAAATCAATTTTTCAGATTGTCTAGGCGAACCTAAGTGCATCAAAATAATTGCACCATTCATTCCATTTTTGTCTGCAGCTTCCCAGCGATATAAAAAATCCAACATCTCTTCTTTGGTTTTATAATGTGGGTTCTGTACTAGTTTAGTTTTTCCAGTCGCGGTATCTTTTTTGGTGATGTACTTCTTATAGACAAAGTCAGGAACATCTAAAGAACCTACGGTATTATTACTCCAGAAAATATGATTCTCATAACCTTGGGTTGCATACACATCCAAGATGATCGGATCCACTGCTCCATACGGTAATCTATAATATTTAGTAAGATTAAGTCCTGTAATAGTTTTAAATTTATCCTCAACAGAGGTTAATTCTTCCAAAAGGAGATTGAAATCCGGGATCTCGTCAGCCACATAGCTCAAGAGCGCTCTTTTTCTAAGAGAGGATTCCTTTAAGCTTCTAGGTAAATTAAAATGACTCCAGGTGTGATTTCCGAAAACTACCCTTCCATCCAATGCGGCCAATTTTTTAAGATAAACCAAATTAGTTTTCGAGAATAAAGATCCGCCTTTTTTAGCTGGATTCTCATTCGAAACGAATAAGGTTACCTTGATCGGGAATCGCATCATAAATTCATAAAGTATTTGTAGATCTTCCCCAGTTCCTAAATCGAAGGTAAGAGAGATTTCCTTAAAATTCGGATTTCCTCTACTGATATTCTTACCGGTTCCCGGATTAGGAATGATAGCTTGGAGAGAACTTAGATTTTTATTTACTTCTTCACTTAAATCACCGTCCGGAACGTCATCCAAGATTGACGACTTGAAACGAAGAACTTCTTCTTCTCTTTGTTGTTCTTCTAATCTTAAACTTGTAATGTCTTCCGAAAGTACAGAGATGACCTCATTCTGTTTTTGGACGGTATTCTGAAGAGAATCTAATCTTCTTGCTAAAGCAAAAACAGTGGTGATGCTTAAGATAAGAAAGAAGAATACAGAAGAACCGATGCGGATCTGACGAAATTTTTTTTCCAGGACTTCGGATTCTACTTCGTTGTCCTGGATCTCTTTGATCGTCTTGGATAATACTGTCGATTCTTCTTCGCTGAGCATGTTCTGATTTCGGTCAACTGACCAGACGGATGAATTTTCCTTTTTTGCCTTGGCGAATCAAGTATTCTGCGTTTTTACTTACAGTAAATTTTTCATCCGAAAGTTTCTCCTCGTTGACATAAATCCCCCCGGACTTGATTAACCTTCTCGCTTCCGAGGTAGAAGGAACAAATCCCAGTTTGGCGAGGACCCAGATGAGCTGAGGAGTTTCGGATTCTTGGAAAAACTCGGGACCTAATTTTGTCTCCGGAATATTCTCCGGGATAGCTCTGGCCTTAGGATTATGGACCTTGTTCCATTCTTCAATCGCTTCCGAATTTGCATCCGAAGATGAAAATTGATCCATAATCAATTTTGCAAGTTCTGTTTTAACTTCTTTAGGATGAAGTCCTCCTGACTCGATTCCCTTTTTACGCTCAGAAACTGATTCCATAGGGAGATCGGTAAGTAATTCAAAATAATTCCACATCAGTTCGTCTGAGATCGACATTAGTTTGCCGAACATGTCGATTGGCTCTTCTGTAATACCTACGTAATTTCCAAGCGACTTGGACATTTTTTTGACCCCGTCCAGACCAACAAGAAGTGGCAGAGTGATCACACATTGGGCCTCTTTTCCGTATTCTCGCTGTAATTCTCTACCTACTAATAGGTTGAATTTTTGGTCTGTTCCACCAAGTTCAACGTCTGCTTCCATTTCTACGGAATCGTAACCTTGGACAAGTGGGTAAAGGAACTCAATCAGGGAGATTGGCTGCCCTCCCTTATATCTTTTGCTGAAATCATCTCTTTCTAAAATTTGGGCTACGCTATATTTAGAAGTAAGGACAAGAACGTCTTCGAAATTCATCCCCGAACACCAGCGGGAATTATATACAATCTTGGTCTTCTCTTTATCCAAAACCTTAAAAACTTGGCTTTGGTAGGTTTCTGAGTTTTTGAGAACTTCTTCTTTGGAGAGTCTTTTTCTGGTTTCTGATTTTCCTGTAGGATCTCCGATCATAGCTGTAAAATCCCCTAGAAGGAAATTCACCTCGTGTCCTAGGTCCTGGAAATGCCTCAATTTTCTAAGTAAAACGAAATGCCCCAGATGAAGGTCTGGAGCTGTTGGGTCGAAACCGGCTTTGATTTTTAAGGACTTTTTTTTAGTAAGTTTGGAGGTAAGTTCCGCTTCGCTGATCAGATCGACTGTCCCGCGTCGTATCAATTCGATTTGTTTTTTAGGTTCCATTTGGCTCTTTTATTGCAATTTCACCCGGCGAAATCAGCCTGTAAAGCAGGAAGACCTTGTACATGCAAAAACACGATCGTAAAAGCCGGTTTGAAAAATTAAAAGAAGAGCAATTCGACCTTCTGATTTTGGGGGGTGGAGCCACTGGAGCCGGAGCCGCCCTGGATGCTAGCCTTAGAGGACTCAAAGTTGCACTTTTAGAAAAATCTGATTTTTCTTCTGGAACTTCTTCTCGTTCCACGAAACTAATTCACGGCGGGGTGCGTTACCTCGCCCAATTCCATTTCAAATTGATCCACGAGGCTTTGACTGAAAGACAAAGGCTTCTGGAAAACGCGCCTCACCTGGTCAAACCTCTTCCGTTCATACTTCCTACATACAAACTTTACGAAAAACCGTATTATAGTATTGGAATGACAATGTACGATATCCTAGCTTGGAAAGGAAATCTGCCTTCTCACAAAAGAGTTTCCAAAGAAGAAGTAGAAAAAGATTTTCCAGCTCTCCAAACCAAAGGACTAACCGGTGGGATCTTGTATTATGATTCTCAATTCAATGATGCAAGACTGAACGTAAATCTGGCACGCGCCGCATCCAAAGAAGGGGCACTCGTCCTAAATCAAACTGAACTACTATCTTTCCAGAAGAAGGACGGAAAAATTACAGGCGGGAAAGTAAAAGATCTACTTAGCGGAGAAATTTATAACGTAAAGGCAAAAGTTGTAGTGAACGCAACGGGACCTTGGGTGGATGATGTCCGTTTAAAAGACGATCCAAGAACATACCGCGTACTTTCTCCAAGCCAAGGTATCCATTTGGTTTTTAAAAAGGAAACCATTCCATGTAATACTGCACTCATCATTCCTAAAACAAAAGACGGACGAGTCGTATTCATCATTCCTTGGGAAGAACATGTTATCTTAGGAACTACAGATACTCCTATTCACGAAGTAAGCCAAGATCCACTTCCATTGGAATCTGAAGTTGAGTTCCTTCTACAAACAGGTTCAGACTATTTAACCTCGCCACTACAAAGAAAAGATATTATTTCAGTATTCTCCGGGATCAGACCTCTTATTTCTCCGGAAGGAAACCAAGATACAAAAAGTATCTCCAGAGAAGAAGTAATCTTAGTTTCTTCTTCAGGACTTATAACCATGGGTGGGGGGAAATGGTCCACTTATAGAAAGATGGCGGAAGATCTGATCGATAGAGTCTTGAAAGAAGGCGGATTAGAAGAATTCGGCACAAGCAGAACTGCAAAATACGCTTTCCCAGGAAAAGTAGGATACTCTGAAGACTTGTACAAAGAGATCCAAAAAATGTATAAGGTAAGTGAAGTTTCCGCAAAACGACTCCAAAACTTTTATGGGGGAGAAGTTTTTATCATCCTTGGGAAAAAGCCAACTCTTCTCATAAAAGGTCTCGAGTATTTCCAAGAAGAAGTAGAATGGTTTGCAAAAGAAGAATTTGCACTAACGGTTACGGACGTTCTTGCGAGAAGATTCAGAATTCAATTTTTGGATTTGAAATTAGCTGCAAAACTAGCTACACCGGTTTCTCAAATCTTAGCTAAACAGCTTGGCTGGAAAGAAGCGGTAAGGAAAGAAAAAGAAGCAGAGGCTTTGGGGTTAATAGAATCTCTAAGAGCTACTTACAACGGTAAATAAGAGACGCGAAGATAAAAGAGGCGCAGCGCTTTTTATCCACGCAGAGGCACGGAGGCGCAGAGTTTATTTATTTTGCTAAATTCTCTCTGCGGCTCTGCGTGCAAAAACCTTTGCGTCTCTCTAAACTCTGCGGCTCTTAATCGATGTAATCTCTTAACTTCTTAGAACGAGATGGGTGTCTTAGCCTTCGAAGTGCTTTTGCTTCGATCTGGCGAATCCTTTCCCTGGTTACCTTAAACTGATAACCAACCTCTTCTAAGGTTTGAGGATAACCATCATCCAAACCAAATCGCATACGAATTACTTTCTGTTCCCTTGCAGGAAGAGTATGTAAAACCTGACGGATCTGTTCTGCTAAGATACTGGAAGCTGCGGAATTCACAGGAGATTCCACATCTTTGTCCTCGATGAAGTCACCGAGTTCAGAATCTTCTTCGGAACCAACTGGGATTTCTAGAGAGATTGGCTCTCTTGCGACGTTTTTAACTGCTTTTACTTTTTGAACAGGCCAGCCTAAACGTTCTGCAATTTCTTCATTGGAAGGATCGCGACCAAATTCTTGTACGAATAAACGAGTCTCACGGATTACCTTATTCACTTGTTCAATCATGTGAACAGGAACACGGATCGTTCTTGCTTGGTCGGAAATTGCACGAGTGATCGCCTGACGGATCCACCAAGTAGCATAAGTGGAGAATTTATATCCTTTCTTATACTCGAATTTATCTACTGCTTTTATAAGACCGATATTTCCTTCTTGGATTAAATCGAAGAAATGCATTCCTCGGTTTGCATAACGTTTAGCAATGGAAACCACAAGTCTTAGGTTTGCTTTTACAAGTTCCTTTTTGGCTTGAGCGATCTCTCTCTCACCTTTAATGATCTTTTCGCCCCAGTCCTTAATCTCTTGGACAGAAGAACCTGCTTCCTGTTCCATACGACGAAGTTTACGCTCGTTATTACGAATATCTTTGATAACTTCTCGAACCTCGTCTATAGAGACCCCCATCATCTTTTCGATATCTTCTAACTTTTCATTCTTCTCGATAAAACGGTTGAACGCTTTAATATCTTTTACGTCGTAACCGTATTGAGCTTTGATTTTTAAGAAATGACGATCGATCTCCTTGATCCGGAAGACCATAGACTTGATCTTTTGAGAGATTTTCTGGATCTCTTTTTGAGAAACACCAAGTTCACGAACTGCTGTATCAATGATACCTTTGGAGATATCAATTTTCTCTTTGAACTCTTTGAACTTTTTAGAGTTCTCTGAGTATTTGCGGATCCTAGATTGAGCTTCTTGTAAAACTTTTTCTTGTTCTTGGATAACGGAGATGTTTTTGAAGAAAAGTTCTTCTAACTTCTTCGCTTCTTCCGCGTTCATCGCGTACATCTTGTCTACTCGAACAAGATCATACACCTTAGTCTTTTTACTGCGGATCTTAGGAAGAAGTTTGATGAAGTTCGCTCTAAGGATAGAAGAGCCTAAGATAGTTTCTTCTATGATCTTCTCGCCTTTCTCTATCTTTTTCGCGAGGAATACTTCCGTTTCTCCGGAGATCAAATTTACTTTTCCGATCTCTTTTAAGTAAAGACGGATTGGGTCTTCGGAACCACCTGCTGAAGATGCTGTTTCTTTCTTTTTACGAGCAGGTTTTACCGGAAGAGCCGGATCATCTTTAGGCAGGATAGAAGTAGCCGGCTCCAAAGATTTTCTAGTATATTCTTCTACGATCTCTATTCCCATCTCATGAAGAAGAGTGAATACATCGTCAATCTTCTCTGAGTTTAAGATCTTATCCGGAAGTATCTCATTGATCTCATCGTAGGAAATTTCGCTATTAGCTTTTCCTATCGCGATGATCTTCTGCACTTCCGGCATGCTTTGTAGATTTTCCATTCTGCGGTCCCCTATCTATCTTACGCCCGAGTTTTCATTACGGATAAATTCCAATAATTTTGATTTCTCGGTCTTATAATATGCCAGTTTAGTAAAATGTTCGGGATCATCCAAAGGTGAACCCGAATCCAACTCTTCCATTCTCTTATCGATCACGAAAAGTTTCTGTTGATTTAATAATCCTTTAAACACCTTTACGGAATCTTCAGGACTCATATCCGCTTCTGAGATCAGAAAAGGAGCTATGGATTCTTTAAATTCGTTTGGGATCTCTGAAGAAATAACGGAAGCGGGAGAAACTTCTTCTTCGCTTGCGTATCTCGTATATATAAAGTCCCATAAAAACGCACTTTTAGAGTCCAAGAATTCCAACCCGGATAATTCTTCGGAAAAACGGAATAAATGATTAGCCTTCACGAGTAAGGCAATGATCTCTCTTTCACATTTTTCGGCAGGATTTGGGCCTGATACACGTTTAGCGGATTTATCCTTATTATTATCGGACCCTGGAGAGGCAAACTTGGCTCCTCCGCCCTTATAATCTCGCAAAACTGCGTCCATACTGATCCCGAGCCTTCTCGCCCCGAGACCCAAAAAAAACTCCTTGTCGGAGTCCCGATTGAACCCTTTCAAAAATTGGTAAAGATTGTCCAAAGCCCTTCTTTTCTTTTCAGGAAGAGCACGAGAATCCGCCTTATCCAAAAGTTCTTCCACCACAAAGGAAGAAGCAGGGATTTGATTTTCCAAAAGTTTATGCAATTCTTGGCGGTTCAATTCCTTAGAAAGATCGAAAGGATCCTTTCCTTCTGGCAATAATATAACAAAACAATCCAGACCTTCTTTCAGGCAAAGTTCAGCTGCATGAAGCGCTCCCTTTCTACCCGCAGAGTCCCCGTCCAAAACCAGAAGAAATTTGTCAGAGAACTTCTTCATGGTACGGATATGATTTTCAGTCACAGCTGTTCCCATACACGCGACAGTATTTTCGAGACCCTTATCTACGAGACCGATCACATCCAAATATCCCTCCACTAAAATTGAGGTTCTGGATTTTTGGATGGATTCTTTTGCCTGGTGAAGATGATAAAACGTTCTTCCCTTATCAAATATAGAAGAAGCAGGACTATTTACATATTTAGACTCTTTTCCTGGGCCTAAAATTCTTCCTGAAAATGCGATTACTCTGCCAGAAAGGTCAAAAACAGGGAACATGATCCGGTCTCTGAAAAAATCGTAAGGCTCCTTACCTTTCTCTGATTCACGGATGAGGCCTACTTCTAAAGCGGCCTTGATCTCTTCTTTTGTATTAAAAACTTTTCCGGATAAATGGTTAAAGCCGCCTGGAGCATAACCAAGCTGAAATGATTTTTGGATCTCTTCTCCAAGTCCTCTGGAGTTTAAATAATCTCTTGCAGCGAGCCCTTGCGGTCCGCGCAGATTTTCTTGGAAAAAATTAAGAGCCTTCTTATTTACTTTGTATAGAAGTTCAGTTCTTTCTACTTCTTCCTTTGCTTTTTCCTGGATAGGAATGCCTGAATACTCAGAAAGAATTTCTTTTGCTCTTTGGAAATCTACTCTTTCGTAACTCATTACGAATTGGAATAGATCTCCAGATGCTTTACATCCGAAACAATGATAGAATTGTTTATCTATGGAAACATTAAAAGAAGGAGATTTTTCTTGGTGGAATGGACATAGGCCCACCATGTTTCTCCCTCTTTTTTGTAAGGGTACAAATCGACTAATAAAACTTTCGATGGGAACTTCCCTACGAATACGGTCGATAAATTCCCTTTGGAACTGCAAGGTATACCCGCTTAGGAAAGTTTAGATTTTACGATCGCAGAAACCTTTGATCCGTCTATGTTCGCGCCTTTAAACTCCGCCATAACTTTTCCCATAACCTTTCCTATGTCTTTGGGTCCGGAAGCTCCGAGTTCTACGACGAATTTTTCTACAGCGGCAATGATTTGATCTTCAGGCACATCAGGTGGAAGATATGATTTTAAAACTTCAGCTTCACCCTTTTCTTTATCCGCTAGATCATTACGATTCGCTTTTTCGTACATCTGGATTGCATCAGTACGTTTTACATACCCACGTTTGATCAAGACAATGACTTGTTCATCGCTTAATTCTTGGGCTCCGTTTTTCGTAAGCTCGTATTGGATATCAGCCTTGAGTAGGCGTAAGGTGGAGAGAAGAGGCTCCTGTTTTGCTTTCATAGCCTCTTTCAGGTCGGTATTAATTTTTAATTGCAGGGACATGCCCGTTCCCTTATTCTCTTAAGAACCTAAGACCGGGGATTAACCGCGGTCTTTACGGGAGAAGAGACGTTTTTTCTTTTCTAATTTGCGTTTTGCGGATTCTAAAGCCTTTTTCTTTTTGATGCTCGGCTTTTCGTAGAATTCACGTCTTTTGATCTCGCTCATGATTCCGGCATTAGCACAATCTCTCTTAAAACGTTTGAGAGCGGATTCGATGGACTCGCCTTCCTTTACAATGATTCCTACCATTCGGTGGAGTTCTCCTGTTTGGATTGTTTTAGGACCGGATAAACAATATCGCGAAAAAACGATACCGACCACTGAAATAAACAGAGGTCCGGAGTCTGGGGACAAAGTACCCCGTATTTACTAATTTCTGTTGACCGGGTGGGAAGTCAAGGTCATTTGGCCAGTTTTCTGTCTCAAAACCTATAAAACCCTAAAATGACCTTATATGGTCAAAATGGAAGTCCAGTTATACCCATACAAACCAAGTATGACTCCAAGCCCCACTCCGTAAACCAAATGCCCGAATACGTGAGCTGCTGCAACGCTGATCCCTGCTTCTCTAAACTGTTCTAAAGGGTGATTCCTGGCCACTAGTACCACTAAAAGGAAACCTACCAGGTAACCATGGAAGAATCCTACTGCTCCCCCTGTTACAATAGAAGCGATCAGAATATGAGGAGCCAAACTGATCAGAAATGCATAAGGAAATGCAAATATAAGCCCTACGAGAATATGAGTAATTATCCCAGGAACTAATGCCTTACTCATATCTCTAGTAAAAAAACTTCCTACGGCTCGGATCATATCTGCATTTACAGATCCTGCGTAATGAATGGACCACATAGAAAGGGACATACAAATGGTTCCGATAAATCCGGCCACGAAGATCAATCCTATTGCTTCCATAATTCCTCCGCTCGCGGGGAAGAATTGTAATCTAAAAAATTAGGCCGGACAAGAACTAAAGAATGGTTTAAGCAGCAAAAAAATCTGCTTTTTGGATGGAAGAAATTTCGATTTCTGCTTCTATTCCGAAGTCACCGTTTTTAATCACCACATCGCCATTCATTTTTCTATTTTTATCTAACTCGATCACGGTTCCGTCTTTTAAGGTGAGAATGATATCTATTCCGCGGTAATTGATATAACGTTCCAGAGTCGCCTTAAATTGTTTCGCTCTATCTTTCATCTTCTCCCCCATAACGTTTTAATTTACGGTACAACCGTTCATTTTCACGAGAGAGTTTTTTATTCGCACCGAATTAATTTTTCACGCAGAGGACTGGGGTAAAAAAGAAGAAGGTACACAAGCGAGTAGTACTTCCTCTGTGTCTTCGCGACTCTGCGTGCCAATTTTAATATTTTAATATCACGCAGAGCCGCAAAGACGCAGAGAACTTATTTAGCATAACTGGCTTTATACTCCGTGTGAAAAAGCTTTGCGTGGAAGGTTTAGAAATGTGCCTTGAGAAGTCTTTCGTAGACTGGTTGAAAAGAATCTAGAGGTTCTGTGATCTCTAAAAAACGGATCTCATAGTCGATGATCAGATGGTTTACTTGAAAAATGACTTCGTCAAACCTACTCTTTACAATATCCAATCTGCAATCAGGGCAAAAAGTTAAGAAGGATCTCGAATTCAAAACGTACAATTTATCGTATGGACGAAGATGTGCCTGGATGACTGATTTTAATTCTTCTAAAATTTCTCCAGACTTTTGTTCTCCAAGTAGTTTGAAATATTGAGATAAGTCTTGGAAATAAAAATGGGTCAGAACCATTTCTGTGCTAAGTGAATTTTTAACATCACGCAAAAACTGGTTCGTAAATTCTTCGAACACGTCCGGAATAGGCTCTCTTTGGTTCGTTGTTTCCATCTCTTTTAGGAATATCGACCGGATAACCTATGAAAAATCCAATTTTTTCAGGCTTGTCAACCTGCCTAGGAGCGATTTTATATCCGGTATAGCTAAAAAGCATAAGGAGAAACCGCTGTGAGCGCCCACCCTACCCAATTAATGAGTCTTTCCCAATATTTAATCGAGGAACAACTCAAACTTCCCCAAGCAACTGGGGATTTCACTGCACTCATGAGCCATCTCGTATACGCCGCAAAAGTTGTTTCTAGAGAAGTAAGAAAAGCTGGTCTTTTAGAAAATATTTTAGGGGCAACAGAACAAACGAATGTCCAGGGCGAAACAGTCATGAAACTGGACGAATACGCGGATAAAATTTTTACTCATACACTCACCCGTTGTGGACACTTATGTGTAATGGGAAGCGAAGAACAAGAGGATGTAATTACGATCCCAACAGGATATAAGATCGGAAAATATACGATCGCTATAGATCCTTTAGATGGTTCTTCTAATATTGATGCGAATGTTTCTATAGGTACTATTTTTTCAGTTCATTTGAGAACTTCTCCTCAGGGAACTCCTGGAACGAAGGAAGATCTTTTACAAAAAGGATCTAAACAAAGAGCAGCAGGATATATCGTTTACGGATCTTCTACAATGTTAGTACTTTGTGTTGGAAAGGGAGTCTCCGGTTTTACATTAGATCCATCCTGCGGAGAATTTATATTATCTCACCCTGAGATGAAAATGCCTGAATCTGGCGGAATCTACTCCATCAATGAAGGGAACTACGATTATTGGTCGGACGAAGTTAAGAATTATATCCGAAACATCAAATCTATCGAGGGCGGGCGTAAACCTCAGTCACTCCGTTATATTGGTTCTCTTGTGGCTGACTTCCACAGAAACCTTTTAAAAGGTGGAATCTTCTTATACCCGAACGATACTAAATCTTCTAAATATCCAAAAGGCAAACTTAGACTTCTTTATGAAGTTGCTCCTATGGCATTGATCGCAGAACAAGCAGGTGGAATGGCAGTTACTGTTGAAGGTAAAAGAATTCTAGATCTGGAGCCGGAAAAACTTCACGAAAGAACTACATTCGTAGTTGGTTCCAAAAATGAAGTGGAGCATTTCTTAACCTTTATAAAAAAATAATATACCGTCGCGGATCTTCTTATTCTGCTTCGCAGGCAGAAGGTCCGCTAACAGTTCATCTTCTAAGCTTTTAAAACTCTCCTTTTAATCTAATTTTCCCTTAAAGATTGTGCTAAAAATAAGCGCTTAAATCCTACTTATATTTTTAACCATCTCTTACTTTGCACCAAGAAGACTTACATCTCACTTGGAATTCTTCTTATATATTATGTTTTAATAATAAATAAAAATCTCATGATTTTATTTTAGCGCTTGCTACAATAATTTGGGCAGATAAATCTGTGGGCATTGAAATAGAAACAAGGTATTTTGAAAGAAATGAAGATAGTGAAAAATTGGATCAAACCTTCTGTAGCCGTGGTTTTAACTGCAGGATACTTAATGAGTTGTTCCCCAAACAAATCCAACTTAAGCGGACTATTGGGCCTTTTAGGAGGCTCAGGCTCTTCTAAACATGTCGAGGAAACTGGCCCTGGAGCGGTTAAAATCGCAGATGCGGGCTCATTACATACAGAGCAGTCATATGGGCAGGCCCTCTCTTCTTCCAGCAAAGAGGCGATTACTCCTTTTCCTGCGGGTATCCCGGTCCCGGATTCTAAGACTGGGCATTATTCCTGTACCACTACAAAGTGGGGAGCTTCTGAAGTAAGAAGTCTAGTAGATAGAGCAATTTTGAACCAAGGTTCTGAGGTTCTTTATCCTGGTGCCGTATTGCAAGGTAAGTTTTTGGAAGCGGGAGGTTATACTCCAGTTACCATTCCAAGATCAGGTGGTAAAATTTTCCTTACCGGTTTGAAACTTTCTCCTAACGCAATCTATTCTAAAGAATTAGCACAAATCAGCGCATCAAATATCCAACAAGGTATTCAGGACATTCTATCTACAGATGTTGTAGGAACTGCAGCAGATGCTTCTTTCAGCGTTGAGCAAGTTTATAACGAAAATCATCTTCTATTCAATCTTGGATTGGATGCTCGTTTTTCAGATGTTGGCCTAAAAGTTAGCCTTGGAATCGATAATTTGGGTAAAAAGAACTATATTCTGATGAAGTTTACTCAGAAGTTCTACGACGTAAATTTCGAAGATCCTACTCTTTCTACCTCGGTTTTCAGAGATGGTGCTAATTTCCAAGATCCGGAAGGACAGATCGCTGCAAACAACCCTCCATTATATGTTTCTAAAGTTTCTTACGGAAGAGCTGTTTATTTCCTTTTGGAATCTGAATACACTGCTCTCCAAGTTAAAACAGCATTAGAAGTTGCTTGGGATCCGGGAATTCTTTCTGCTGTCTCGCCTGTTCCTCCAATCGGCGGAGAAGTTTCCGTAACTCATGAGCAGGTATTAGACAGGACCAGGATCGCATATTTTGTAAGAGGTGGAAATGCTGGTTTAGCTTTGGCTCCGATCAGCGCCGCTGATTCGGCTACCCCTGGAAGTATGTATCAGGCGATCCGTAATTTCTTAGCAAACCCGGAAGCTGCAAATTACTCTGCGGCTAACCCTGGAGTTCCGATTGCTTATACTTTAAACTATCTTAAGGACAGATCTGTTGCTAAGATGAGTTATACTACTGTGTATGACCAAAGAGATTGTGAAGCTACTTATTCTGAAAATCCTCAGGTGTTCACTGCAAAACTTGGAAAAGTGGACGACAAGGTTCGTTTCCTCATGGACGGACAAGAGTTTTTCTCCACGAATCCAGAAGCTGATGTTTATACAGGACCTGAGATCAATTTGAATAATGCAATGAGTGTTGGTTCAGAGCATGAATTTACTGTGGAACTGATCAACTCAAACTGTTTTGGAACTGCTTTAGATATAGAACTGAAGTTAAATGGAACAGTATTAAGAACCCGTAATCTAAATAGAAGTATAAGCACCTGCGGAAAGCAGTTAACTTATAAATATAAATTGAATAAGATTACTGGAGCTTGGTCCATTATCGAAGAGAACGAAACGGCAGAAATGTAATCACTATTACCGATCTTTCTGGCTTCTTCTCTTTTCGGGGAAGAAGCCTTTTCTTTTTAATGGGAATGGTTTTTATGAAATTCCCAGGCGCTGGAAACTATATCCTCTATTTTTGCAAATTTAGGTTCCCAACCTAAAATCTTTTTCGCTTTTGTATTATCCGCGATAAGTTTAGCAGGGTCCCCTTCTCTTCTCGGGCCAATTTTGTAAGGAATCTCTACCCCTGAAACCTTCTCCACTGTTTTGATAATTTCTAAGATGGAGAACCCTTGTCCTGTTCCCAGATTGAAAAAGTCAGATACCCCACCTTTTTTTAGATATTCCAATCCAAGATGATGTGCCTGAGCAAGATCCATCACATGGATATAATCTCTAACTGCAGTCCCGTCATTGGTATCGTAGTCATTTCCATTCACTGTGAGAGACTCTCTTTTTCCTAAAGCTTTTTCGATTACGATAGGAAGTAAATGAGTTTCTGGATCATGCTCTTCTCCGATATCAAGATCTGATCCGGAGGCATTAAAATATCTAAGTGCTACAAACTTTAGGTCGTAAGCATGAGAATAGTCCGTTAAAATTTTTTCGATCATCAGTTTGGATTGTCCATATGGATTGATCGGGTCTTGAGGTGTGGTTTCCATAATTGGAACTTCTGTAACAGCACCATAAGTAGCACAGGTAGAAGAAAATATGAAATATTTGACTCCATGATTCTTCATTGCTTCCAAAAGCTGGAGAGTTCCCATCACATTATTAATATAATATTTTTGTGGATCAGTAACTGATTCTCCTACATACGCTAACGCAGCAAAATGAATGACAGCTTCGAATTCGTGTTCTGAAAACACACGATCCAAGTCCGCTTTATTTAATAGATCTCCCTTGAAAAACTTTCCCCATTTGACTGCTTTCTCATGACCGTTGGAAAGATTATCGAATACAACAGTTTCCACGCCTAATTTGTGGAGATATTTATTCATATGGGAGCCAATATATCCAGCTCCACCAGTAATCAGGATTTTTTTCATAAAGCTTTTACATGTATTTCAAAAGGATCGAAATTGTAAAAGGGAATTTGAGCTCTTCAAGTATCGTCTCCCTTCTTAAATGAGGAGCCAGTTAAGGATTCCTTCAGACTTATAAAGTCAGAAAGAATAAAGATGATCGTGATGAAGGATAAAATTGCTTCGAAAATGACTAAGATCTCCGCCTCAGTACTTTCCGGGATAATTTTTATTATTCCGATATTCGTGAAGATCATAAGGCTAAAATAAAAAAATTTGAAAAATAAAGCAGGATAATCCAAGTTTTGCGGAATTCCTGAAAAGGAACTTATATCCATTTTATAGACACAAAGAAAATCAAACCCGAAAGACAGAACGATTACGCTGATATTGAAAGCAATAAATACCAGAAATTCATAATATTTCAGATCCAAATTGGAAAATTCGGAAATCCTTCTGAATCCCTTAATAAAGAAGTAACAAGATTTAAAACCAGCAAGGATCAATATCAGATATTTGATTTCTAATCCCGAAAATTCGATTTCGTCCAGATAGATCAGGGATATTCCTAAGGATAAAATCAATATATACTCTATGGATGTCTTTAATATAGTTTTTATAATATAACGATCGATTTTCATAATACTCCCGATTTTAGAGACTTTTTGATATTTATCAGCATACCAGAACGGGTATATATACGTCCAATTATTGACAAAGACTTAAAAGGGTAGAATATTTCTACAAAAGAAATGGTCAATAGGTGTTCGATATGAGATTCATAAATTCAAACTTTTGGGACAGGGCATTTAGAGTGATCGTAGGTACATCATTGATTACCTGGGCATTCTACATTGAAGAAATGTATAAGATCGGGATTTTTGCAGTCGGCTTCGTGATTTTAGCTACCGGGATCGTCGGATGGTGTCCTATTTATACGTTATTTGGATGGAACACTCGTACACATTCCCATAAATCCTAGGAGATTCCTTTATTCTATTTCGGTAAGAAAAATCTTGTCATAAACAATCGGATCATAGTTATTTTATATCTATGCCCCATACCAAAGAGATTGTTTATAAAGGTCTAAGTTCCCAGGAAGCTTCCGAACTTCTTCTTAAGTTTGGACCAAACGAATCCAAACTTAAGAAAACATCTTTTTGGAGGATCAGTCTTTCTATCCTCGCAGAGCCTATGCTCGCCCTATTATTGGCCTGCGGTTTTATTTACGCGTTATTAGGTGATTTAGAAGAAGCCGTCACTCTTTCTATCGCAGTGGTCGCTGTTATTTCCCTTACCATCTACCAAAAGAACAAATCCGAAAAAGCTTTGGAGTCTCTTCGGAAACTTTCCCCTTTGAGAGCCAAGGTAATCCGAGAGGGAAAAAAAATTGAAATAGATTCTTCGTTCATAGTACCTGGAGATCTGGTTTTTCTATCAGAAGGAGATAAGGTCCCTGCTGACGGTTACATATTAGATGGATTAAATCTACACTCTGACGAGTCCCTTTTTACTGGTGAATCCGTTCCAGTTTTAAAAGTAGAAACAGATCCAAATAATCCGGGACCATATTCAGACTCTCAAAAAGTATATTCCGGAACAAAGATAGTCTCCGGAGAAGCTATCATTAAAGTATTATTCACCGGAGACTCCACTTCTATAGGCGCCATTGGAAAGGAAATGAGTGAAATTTCCGAATCCGAAAGTCCTCTCCAAAAGGAAGCCAAAAGATTCACTACATTCTTCTTTTTAGGAGCCTTAGTAGTATCTGTTTTTCTAATTTATGGACTTGGGACACGAAATGGAAATTGGATACAGGCAGTTTTAGCTGCACTTACATTCTTAATGGCAGTATTGCCTGAAGAAATACCAGTTGTTCTAAGCATTTTCTTCTCTTTAGGGGCCTGGAGAATTTCCAAAAGTGGAGTTTTGACAAGAAAGCTAAATTCGATTGAGTCATTGGGAGCTGCCACAGTCTTATGCGTCGATAAAACAGGAACCTTAACTGAAAACCAAATGAAAGTTCGAGGTTTAGTTTCTTCCGTGGAGAATTCCTTATTTGAATTTAAATCTCTCGAAGTGGCGGAAGAATTTCATCTGCTCTTGGAATTTTCGATTCTTGCTTCTAAAAAAGATCCTTTTGATCCAATGGAGAAAGCAATCCAAGAATTAGGAATAAAACTTCTTTATGATACAGAACATCTTCATTCCGATTGGAGATTAGAAAAAGAATATCCACTTTCTCCTAAATTACTCGCGCTAAGTTACGCATGGAATTCAGAAGAGCCTGGGACATTTGTGATCGGGACCAAGGGTGCTCCAGAAGCGATATTCGATCTTTGTCATTTTTCAGAAGAGAAAACCACTCATTGGGAGAGGATCACCGAAAATTACTCATTGCAAGGATATAGAGCAATCGGGGTCGCAAGGTCAAGGATCGTAAATTCTTCTCTCCCAGAAAATCAACACGATCTTGAATTCGAATTTTTAGGTCTGATTCTACTGGAAGATCCTATTAGAGAGACTGTGCCTTCTTCCGTTTCTGAATGTATTCAAGCTGGAATCAGAGTAATAATTATCACTGGAGACCACGCAGGAACAGCAAAAGCAGTAGCTTCCAAGATCGGATTGGCAGATCATAATGAAAGTATAACGGGCGACGAATTAGAAAAACTTACTGAAGAAGAGTTAAATTCTAAATTAGATACAGTTGGAATTTTTTCCAGGATCAAGCCTGCACAAAAATTGAAAATTGTCAGAGCATTCCAGAAAAAAGGTGAAATAGTAGCGATGACTGGAGACGGGGTAAACGATGCTCTAGCTCTCCAAGCAGCACATATTGGGATCTCAATGGGGAAACGAGGAACGGATGTAGCAAGAGAAGCCTCAGACCTTGTATTATTAGATGATAATTTTTCCTCCATAGTGAAGTCCGTATTCTTAGGACGGAGGATCTACGAAAATATACAAAAAAGTATCTCTTATATTATAGCAGTTCATATTCCGATTATAGGAATGTCCCTATTGCCTGCTTTTACGGGGGATCCTATCTTCTTCTTTCCTGCACATATTTTAGTCTTAGAGTTGATTATAGATCCTACATGTTCGATTGTTTTTGAGTCTTTGGATTTGGAAAAAGGAGATCGCTATTCTAGTCCCAGAAGACAGAATTCTAGTCTAATGACCTTTTCTCGTTTCTTTCTTTCATTTATGCAGGGAGCAATCGTTCTGATTACTTTATTCGCATTGTATTTCTGGATGAAAGAGAAAGGAATCAGCGAAGACCAAATCAGATCCTTCGGTTTTATCTTTTTAGTTGTATCCAATTTCAGTTTAATGCTTACGAATTTGACTCATAAAGGTGGAATTATTTCCATCCTAAGATCCCTACATTCAAACGTATTTTGGATCTTCTCTTTTGCTACTTTGGCATTGATAGCAAGTTTCCAATTCGAATTCAGTCTTAGATTATTCGGATTTCAGAAAATACCTACCGATTGGGTGTTCTTCTCAATCGGATTAGGACTTATCTCCGGCCTCGTTTGGGAAATTAGAAAGATCCGATCATAAAAGTTTGGAAATTTTTACCTGACTTATATTTTACAATCTAGATCGGTTTTTAAGTTTCCGGATCCCGAATTTTCCGTATATGCGGCTTTAATACTAAACCCAAATACCTCGCAGGATATCTTTTTCTCTATCTCAAGATTCTGGTCCTTGTCAAAGGTTGAATAATACACTTGGACATACAATTTATCATAATCATTCTCCGGATCTGAAAAGGAAATTTGGGTCCGGCAGGGACGACCTTCCAGTGAACAATTCGCTTTTTTAAAATCGATTCCATTCCATTGAATTTTTATATTCTTCTTCCTAGATTTAACTTCGAAACTATTCTCTCGAACCAAATCCTTGAAACTTTTCTCCGCAAGTCTCAGATCGAATTCTCCATTTCGCAGATAACCGCTTTCTACCCAACCGATGGAATCATCGCATCGAACTTTTACCCAATTTGTTCCGCCTTCACCCGGATAATCGCCTGGGTGTTGGTATTTCGGATCTTCGCTTAAAATCGTAACCACGGAATTAAACGGAATTTGTCGGTAGATTTTTGAATCTTCAATCGGTTTTTCAAAGAGCGAGATACCAGATTTAGCACCGACCCTTTTCTTCATTCCTAAGATCCAACGATAAGAAGATAAATAGATCTCCTGACCGCCTAGTAAAACTTTATAATAATATCTAAAATCGGTTGAGTTAGGACCCGGCTCTGCTTTTAGCAATTCTCCATTAGCGTCCGTTAGGAACATTAATCTTCGTCTGCCTTCGAAAAACTTTTCCGTAATTTCTGACGTATTCGGATCATATATAAAAAATGAAGCATCCTCCATATAAATAACCGGGCAAGAATTTGAATCCCTACAATCGTCGTATTTTTTACAATTCGAAATGATTAAAATTATAGAAAGGAAAAAGACATTCAGAAAAGCTATAGTAAACTTAGTAAAACTCATAACTGATTGATAAAAGCTATGGAAAATTTTTTTCAACCTTGTACTCCCTACTTAAGCTCGTAAGTAATTTACTTTAAAATTATCAAGTTTCACAAGATTATGCATCAATATATTTATCATATATATTTATTTAAACAGAGCTTCCATAAAGTTAAAAATATTCGAAACAGTGATAATTGCCCATCATTACTAAGAATCTATAATTTTTATCCTAAACCAGTTTAACGTTATTTTATGAAAGTAGAGACATTTTTACCTAGTAAGAATTTACAGCCATATATACGTCACTTCCTAATCATAGAAAGTGTTAGCGGCATGCAGAATAAAATTCTACCCGGATCTTCTTTGGTTCTATCCTTTAGAATTAATGGGAAGATCAGCCATAAGGAAGAGAATAAAGACAAAATACTGCCCCCTTCCGGGATAACTGGGCTTAGACGGTTTCCTAGACTGATAGAATATTCAAAAAAATCTTCTACTCTATTGGTAATTTTTAAAGAAGGTGGAGCTTCTAGTTTTATTAGGGAACCGCTCCACCATCTATTCGAAACGAATCTTTCTTTGGATCATTTGATCTCTCCCCAAAAGGTCTCAGAGATAGAAGAGAAACTTTTTCAGACAAAAACATATTTAGAAAAAATCTCGGTACTAGAAAAATTTCTCGCCTCGGAATGGATAGGAAACAAGTCAGATAATTTAATTTTAGATTCGATTCAAAAAATCAGAAGATTTAAAGGAAATCTAAAAATCAGAGATATACTCAAAGGAATGCCGATCAGCAGAGATTCTTATGAAAAAAGATTTAGAGAATCGATCGGAACCAGCCCTAAACAATTTTCTAATCTGGTAAGGATGAGAAACCTAATAGATTCATATTCGCTCAATACATCCCTTACGCAAGCCGCTCAGGAAGCTGGATATTTCGATCAAGCTCATTTTATCAAAGATTTCAAAACATTTACTGGGCAAACTCCGAAACAATTCTTCAAACTTTCCACCCCATATTGGTAAAATTCTGAATTTTTACAATTTTTGGTCTTGCGAATCGCTTATTCTATCTCCGAAAGGAGAGCAAGAACATGCAAAAAGTTTTAATAGATACATTCATAGTTCCTAAAAAGGCAGAGGAAGAATTCTTTATTCGAGTAAAAGTAAATCGAAATCTGATCAAAACTCTTCCGGGCTTTATCCAAGATTCTGCTTATATCAGAGAAATAAACAAAGATGAGTTCCAGTTTGTAACGGTAGCTATCTGGGAAAATGAAGATGCTATTTCAAATGCGAAAAAGGAAGTATTGGCATCTTACCAAAAAGAAGGTTTTGATATGCCAGGCATGTTAGAAAGACTCGGGATCTCTATTGAAAGGGGAATTTTCGAAACTGCTCTGAATTGAGATGTATTGAACAAGGACGAATCAAGAAGGGAGAATTTCTCCCTTCTTCTGATAGAGCCGAAACTAGTTATTAATTTTATTTTTAATAGCCGGAACAGTTTGCAAATAAGCGAACATGGCTGCAAGATCTTCCTCAGTCATTCCTGCATACATTGTCCAAGGCATAATTGTTTGGAATTCTCCCTCTTTTATAGAGTGGGGTTTATATTTAGGAAGTTCCATACTCTTAAATCTTTTTACAAACCGAGCTTCCGTCCAGCTACCCAATCCTGTTTCTCGATCAGGAGTTAAATTTGCAGAAATAATTTTAGTTCCATTGCCTAATGGAAATTCAAAACCACCTGCTAGTTCCATTCCGGCAATTGGTTTTCCTTTATCTTGCTTTGTATGACACTCGGTGCAAGCAGCAGCAACAAATAGATACTTCCCATAAGCAACCTTGTCCGTTTTATCAGGAAGTTTACCGAATTTTGCAGGACTAGGAATTGTTCTTAAGATCAAGTTAAACGGAAAATCAGGGTTAGAGCTAGGATTTTTCTTTTCTATAGGTTTCAAACTTCTTAAATAGGAAACGATAGAAATAAGATCTTCTTTATCCATTTGCCCATATGCGGGGTGAGGCATAACTGGAAATAACGCATTTCCTTCTTTATTGATCCCACTGGAAATCGCTCTTAAAACTTCTCCGTCAGTCCATTTTCCTAATGCACTTGGAGTAATATTTGGTGCGACGAAAGAGCCAGGAAAACCAAGCTTTTGATCAAAAACTTCTCCGCCTTCTCCCAATGTTTCCGGTATCAATGGACCGGAAAATTTTGACCATTCTCGGATAGAATGGCAATCCATACAGGCGGATACGTGATTGGCGAGATACTGCCCTCTTTGTATTCTTTTTGGATCGTTGCCAGCTGAAATTTCAGGAGCAGGTTCTGCATTTGGAAATTTTAAATATAAAAGTCCAATCCCGAAAACCGGTATTAGGATAATCAATATTCCAATAAGCTTGAAAATTTTCTTCATTCACAATTCCTTTTATCTTTCTATTTTTTCTAATCAATCAACATAGATTTATGATACTGATATGATTACTTTACCAGCAGCATGGCCTTGTTCAACGTACTGGATAGCTTTTGGAACTTCTTCCAATTTGTATCGCTTATCAATAACCGATTTTATCTTACCCGATCTCATTAGTTCAGATAAAAAAATAAGATCCTTTTGATTCGGCTCAGAAGAAGCAGCGATAATCTTTTGGCTGCCTCTTAAGGAGATGAAAGGCCCCAAAAGTAAGGCTTGGAATAACTGAGCGGAGCCTCCCCCAGCCATTACATATCTCCCTTTTGGAATTAAAGCACTCTTGTAATCTGAAAGAGAACGATAACCATTCACGCCAACTATTAGGTCGTATTTTTTTCCGTTTTGAATGAAGTCTTCCTTGGTATAGTCAATTACCTGATCGGCTCCAAGTGACATTGCCTGAGCAATTTTAGAAGTGCTACAAACAGCAGTAACATGTGCTCCGAAATACTTTGCGAGCTGTATCGCAAATGTTCCGACACCTCCTGATGCTCCATTTATCAGAACTTTTTGCCCCTCTTCTATCTTACCGAAATCTCTTAAAGAATGTAAAGCGGTCATTCCGGCCAAAGGTAAAGCAGCTATCTCTTCGAAAGATATATTAGAAGGTTTTAAAACAAATTCATCTTCTCTACCACATTTATATTCAGCGAATGCACCGAATCCACTTGCAAAAACATCTCCAAACACTTCGTCACCCGGACGGAACTTAGTTACATTCTCTCCGACCGCTTCCACAGTTCCGGCAACATCGGCACCCAATACTGAAATTTTTTTAGGTTTAAAAAGACCCGCGTAAAAGCGAACTAAAAAAGGATCTGCCTTCATCATACGCCAATCTGCAGCATTCACAGAAGCTGCTTTGACTCTTACAAGGACCTCATTATCCTTTGGAGTAGGTTTTTGAACTTCTTTATATTGAAGCACATCAGAAGAGCCATACTTCTCGTATACAATTGCTTTCATTCGTAGATCCCTGTTTCTAAAAATTCAGAAGCAGTGGTCAAGAAATAAAGGAGAGATGATTTAGTTTTATTCTAAGTTATAAAATAATTTCGTAATAAATTATAGGGACATTAGGAATAAATCCTTGCTCTACTTTAAATACTTAGCAGGGAAAATCTGCTTCTCCTGGCGGAGTTTTTTCGATTTGAAAATCCAAATCAATTATTTGTTCACCAAGGAAATAGTAGGAGGAAGGCCAATTGTAAAAAACTTTTATTTGTTTAAGATTTTCTGCGGACTTTTTTTCACCGGCAGATGCTTTTATTCTTATAGAATGTCCTTCTGGCAAATCGATTTTTTTTTGAATGTATCCTCGCCTTCCTTTATCGTAATCGAATATCATAAATGTAAACTCGTTTACTCCTGATGGCATAGGGATTTGATATTCACAGCCAAATAAAAATTCCTCCCTTCTAAAACTAGTAAAAAATTGCCAAACTATGTTTTTATCAAGTCCATCGTTTTTATTTCTAAAGTATTCTTGGGAAGGATTTACTGGATATGAAAGGCCTTTTGCCCAGCCTGTCGCATCAGAATCCTTTGATCGTACGTAAAAAAAGAAGGAGCGACTATTTTTATTAATTTGGCTTTGATCAGCTAAAGTGGATTTAGCATAATCCTCTATCTTAAGAATTAAAAATGTATTTTTTTGATTTTTTATAGGAAAGCTTCTTCCTGGTCCAGTAAACCCTGCAGCGGGCGAACAATTATCCAGAATAATTAAAAGCAGAATATTAATCAAAAAACAATACTTAGTCACTTTATCCTCCCCGAATTTATACATTTGGGATATTCAAACTCAACACGATCTCTATATTTGTTTAAAGAACATTATATTAAAATATTATATAATTTGATAGTATATATTGTAAAAACATAAAAATCAGTAGCCACTTTATTTAATTACTAAAAACTGAATACTTATGCTTACGTATAATTTACTAAGATTCCTTCTAATCATATTTTTGATGTTGTCAAATTGCATTGCTTTAGATACGTTAGGTCTATCTTATGATAGAATCAAAGGTGACGAAGTTGCCTCAAAGTTGGCGGATGCTGCAATAACGACTGACTTAGTTAATTCTACTATACTCATTGGCCAACCGACGATATCAATAACTGCAATTTTCTCTTCTGTCATTGCAGGCATTGATGTGAAAAAGTATTACAAAAAATCAGAAGTCGATGACTGTATTAATGACATTCGCGGTTTTAAGGGTTTTCTATTAGGATCTACAATAACGGTAGCAACTTCCTGTAAACTTTCTCCCGATGGGCCTTTGCTGTAAGTATATCAATCTAGTGATATATGTAAGCCGGGATCAAATATATTATTGCACAAAGCAGAGTATCTTAGCCAGACAATAGCGTATTGAAAATTAGCTAAACTATTCAAATTTACATAGATTAATTTCTTCAGAAACAGCATTTTTTTCAACAGCAGCTTTTAATCCGAGTCGATTTCTCAACAAATTCTCGCTTCCCCTTATTGGGTCGACAGTAGGGTTGATAGATAATTCTTTGATATAGATTGTCAAACGAAGAGATTCATTGGCCATTAGGTTTGCAGTTGTTTCCAAATGCGTATAAAACCCGCCAGATACTCTATACGCGCCTAAATGAATCTCATATAAATTTTCACCTTCTGGAATTGGAATACTTAATTCGCAACCAGCAGGAAATATATAATGCAAATTAGAAAACCAAAGATTCCAAAAGTTTAAATTGCGATCTGGGTTGATCAAGATCCTTTTGTTCATTATAGATTCTTTATCTTCTTTCAAAATTGAAAGATAGAATTTGCTAATATCTATTTTTTCATTGCCGTCGGAAATTTCGTTAGGGAGAACTACTTTCATAAAGTTTCCTTTTGGATTTTCTATTTTATGCGGAAGTCTCCTCCAATAGGGTTCTTGAATTGGTGAACAATTAACTATACCGATGAAAACGGTAAGATGAAAATAAATTGCATAAAACATGATCTTCATTCAAAAATTGGCCTCACAAGTTTTGTATTTTTACGCTACAGAGAATTGACAGATTTGATCTTTGTTTTTTAAGCCTATCGTCTGTTCAGCCGACTTCAAAAAAAATTCACATATTCTTAATATCACAAAGTTTAAATGGATCAGAACTTGGATTTTGTTCTATTGTATAGATTATCTCATACCGATCATAGGCATTTCTTGACTTTTCATGCCTTTCAGAAAACGGCTTGGTTTCTATATCCAGAATCGCTTTTTCCTTAAAACTTAAGCGAATAGAATGATTTGGAGGAAGATCGATTTCCTTTTCCAATTTTCCAGAAAATTCTGTTCTTGTGCTACCAAAGGCAAACTTATACAAAGTTTTGCCTGCATTTGTTGGCATTCGGTATTCACATCCTTCTAAAAAGACGAAACGTATATCCGATCTAAGCTGATATGGTAAATCTTCAGTTTTTCGATAGAATGTAATCCAATATTCTTCTTCGGGATTAACTGTAGAAGGCAAACCCAAAAGTGGATTTGTATCTCCAAAAAAAACAAATAAGTTATATGTAGATAAGTCGTCACTATGATTAGCTCCGTTTACTTCTTTAGGCATAAACTTAAATCTGATATAAGTATTTTGGAAATTATCAATAGCCTTGTGACGGTAGTAAGTCTTAAAACCATAGCGCATTCCTATACAACTTTGAAGAAAAAGAATTAGGATAAATACCCAAGAATACGAAAATCGCATATTATAAACTGCCGCCACAAGCTATAAAGTTCGTTACACACTTACAATGAATCATATGGGCAATCATGAAACCGATCGTCACTCGAAGTAGGCTCTATAACGTATTTCATCTTTACTCTGTTGTGTATTCGATTCTGTAGCTCTTGTGATATCCCATTTGGTTTCAAATAAGGAGGGTCTTCTATATAAAACGATATAACAATAGACTGATTTTCCATTAAATTTTTGAGTAATTCAGATATTTGAGAAGAAACCATCTGGATATCTATCTGCTTTGATTTCATAAGTATATTCACCTTTCGAGATCGGTAAAATCAATTGGCAGTCGTTTTTAAAATGAAATTGTTTTAGGCCAGTCCATAAAGTATGAAATCCTAATTTGCGTTCATGATTAATTAGTAACCTTCTTTTCAATATGGTGTCTTTTTCCTCTTGAAAGATATGAGTTAAATAGCTTTCTATTTGGATTTTTTCTCGAGAACCACTAAGCTCTGAGGGTAGATATAATTTTAGATAGTTTCCTTTTGAATTTTGAATCGGATAATATGGCAAAAGCCTCCAATAGAATATATTTCCAAGACAATTACAGAATAGAAGTAAAGAAAATGATATAAGATTACTTTTTATTATACACCTATGCATGTATTTACTGCCGGCTGATTAAAACTTACATTTTTCGTAGTTACTTTCTAAAAAGCTACTTTCTACATTATCCGTTAAAGTAACCAAGGTATGACTTGCATTGGCCTGTCGCTCGTCCCAATTCTTTGGCTCTGGGAAAGGAAATCCTTTATAATGAAGAGTAATTCTAAGAGATTGGTTTTCCGAAAGGTTGACATATTCAGATATTTGAGTAGTATACCCATACAAATATTCCCGAGATGGACTTCATATTTATTTTCTCCGCTAGAAACAGGAAAAACTAATTCACATCCTGCTGGAAATCTGAATTGTTCGTGATTGTTCCAAAGCTTGAAAAAATTCAACCCTCTATCTGGATTAATTAAAACCATTCTTTCAAATACAGTCTCTTTTTCTTCTCGGAGTACTGCTACCATATATTCCTTATATGTAAGCTTTTGAGAATTGTCAGAAAATTCCTTTGGTAAATTTATTCTAATAAAATTATTTTTCGAATCAAAAACTGGATTTGGCATATGTTGCCAATAAAAGATATTTCCTCTACAGTCTTGCAACAATCCAAAAAAGAATATTACAAATAAACAAACTATCATTGATTTACTGATTTTCACAAATTCCCTCTGCACGTATTTTTCGATGCGTTAGTTACTAAGTGGAGAGAGAAGATCGGAGTGATTGAGGAACGAGAAGAGGAAGAAAGGCCAGATGGTCTGAATTCTCGATATTCATCGAGAATTCAGACTGATGTGCGGATTGTAAAGAAAAAATTACCTCTTCTTCACTTCTCCTTTTAGCTCTTCTTTAACCGTGTCTCTAGTGGTATTGGATTTATTTTCCAATTTAATTGTATAATGGATTTGATATTTAGTAACTACCGGCTTCTCTTCCGAATGTTCCATGGACCAACGAGTCACATCATTCTGGATGATTTTAGCCAAATTATTAATTCTAGGAACTCTCGTATTAAAACGGATTGTTTCTACAGCACCTGTATTTCCGTTCAAGATCACTAAGATAATCCCATCATCATTAAAATTAATTCTATTATATTTTACTAATTCTTCGCTAATGAGAGCATCCCCGCCCTTATCTACTTTTCTGCGAATGTATTTGGATCCTCTAATCTGACGAACTTGATAGGACTCGCTTGTTATATGCACTCTGAAATATTCTGAGCTATCTTTGGACTGACTTTGGAAAGAAATAGGATCAGTGGTGCTGATCTTCACTTCTCTGCCTTCTTCGTCTATGATCTCTTCGTTGTCTCCCGCTGGATTTGGAAGGATCTCGCCTTTAGGAGTTTCCGGAGTATGGGACGGTCCTCCAGAGCTAATACAAGAAATAAATGATAAACAATATAGCACCGCAAAACCGGCTAAAAAAGTTCGGAAAACCGAAACGCGAAACATTGGCCTCTCCTATCCAAGGAAATTTATAAATATATGCGAAATATTCCAACTATACCAAATATTGCAAGAACAGTGTGGCAAGTCCTAAGAAACAGAAGAAGCCGAACACGTCCGTAGTAGTTGTTACAAATATGGAAGACGCAATTGCAGGATCAATCCCAACCACTTTTAATAGCATTGGAATACAAGCCCCTACGATGGCTGCTACGATCAGGTTCGCAAGCATCGCAAAAAATATAACAATCGCAAGTGCAAGTTTTCCCGTATAAAAAAACACAACGATCCCTGTGATCGCTCCTATCGTAAGTCCATTAATCAGACCTATAATGCCCTCTTTCCTAAAACCTACAGTCCAGTTTGCCTGGCTCAAGTCTCCAGTAGCGATATTTCTAACTACCACAGTAATGGATTGGGTTCCCGCATTCCCCCCCATTCCCGCCACTATTGGCATAAGACTAGCAAGTAATACGAACGATTGGATCGTGTCTTGGAAAAGTGCAACTGTAGATGCGGCAACCACTGCCGTTCCCAGATTGATCACAAGCCAGGTCAATCTTCGTCGGATAGAGTCCCAGATAGAAGTATTCAATCTTTCTTCTTCTGAAACTCCCCCCATCCTCAAGATGTCCTCGGAAGCTTCTTCCTGAACGATATCTAAGATATCATCTACTGTGATCCTACCGATGATCCGATCCAGATCATCCACTACAGCAGCGGAAACCAGGTCGTATTTTCGAAATATTCGAGCTACTTCTTCCTGGTCTGTATCATAATGAATGGAGAATACTTCTTCTTTTACAAGTCTGCTTGCCTTTTGGTTGAGAGGTGCGAGGAAAAGATCCTTGAGTTTAATAAATCCTTTTAAATGATTCTCTGAGTCAGTTACATAGAGAAGATAGATATCATCTGTCTCTTTGGCCACTCTTCTCAATTTGATAATCGCTTTTCTGACAGTGTCAGTCTCATATGCGGAGGCGAACTCAGTCGTCATCAAACGCCCCGCAGTGTATTCTCTAAAATTTAGCTGCTTTCGGATCTGAGAGGAATCTTCCCGATCCAAGGAGTTCAAAATTTCCTCAGCCTTAGCCTTTGGGATCTCTGAAATCAGATTGGTAACGTCGTCTGGTTCCAGATTTTCGACGATAGGAGAAATCTCCTTCATATTCAGACGGGAGATCAAATCTGCCTGTAAATCCTCATCGAACTCGACTAAAATCTCAGACTGCTGTTCAGAATCGCAGAGTTTAAATACGTAGAATGCTTCGTCAATACCCAGCTTTTCCAGGACTTCGGCAATATCCGCTGGGTGATTGGAAGAAGTGAAACTGAGTAGGAACTTATTGTCCTTATTTTCTATCTTTTCTAGGAAGGAATCCATCCAATCTGCAGATTGCGGATTTGCCTTCAGGGAAGAAGTTTCCTTAGTGCTGTTTGTTTCGTCCATTTGGCGTCCCTCCCCCTATGACAGAATCCTGATGGAATTTATCGGTTCAATGAATTTACTGATTTTTGGTACAAGAGTTTTTCATTTGACTGGGGGCTCGCAGCCTTAGAATAGAACCTAGTTTCCAATTTCAGACCATGAAACCATTTCTTTTTCGACTTACTCCCGTTCTTCTATTCCTATTTTCTTTGCCGATATTTTCGGACGCATTTTATTTCCCTTGGGAATACAATAAACTCTATAATGAGAACGCAACTCTCAGAATTGAGTTAGATTCTCTAAGACTTCGGTATAGAAACGAGACTGAAAACGCTAAAAAAGAAAAACTTAGTTTGGATGCCAGGATCCAAAATCTGGAAGAACAGCTCTCAGGCGAAAAATCCTTTAGAGAGAAGGACAGAGAACTTTCTGCAGAACTGATCAGGGCCCTAGAAAACCAGATCGCACTACTAAAAACCAAAAGCGGAAATAAAGAAAAAGAACTCATCGAAGAGAACGAAAGGCAATCCAAAAAATATCAGGATTTGATCTCTGAATTAAAATCAGAACTTGAAAAAGAAAGATTTAATTGCATCCGCAAAATGGACGAACTCAAAAGAGAATATGAGTCCAAAATTGCAGGACTGGAAGCAAGGATCAAAGAATTAGAAGATAATCTTTCTAAACTCAAAAATCTGAATGAAGATCAAAAAAGAGAACTGAATCGTTTAGCGGAACAAGCAAACGAGTTAGAATCTAAACTTTCAGGTGAGATTGCTAAGGGACAGATACGAGTAAAACGTTTTCATAATAGATTAGTCATTAATATAGACGACCAAATCTCTTTTGACTCAGGTTCAGCAGATTTGAAAAAGCAGATTTTTCCTGCATTAGACAAAATCAAAGAGATTTTGGTAAAATATCCAGGTAACCTCATTATTGTAGAAGGTCATACGGATAATATCCCTATACGAACCAAAAAGTTTAATGATAACTGGCAGCTGTCTACTGAAAGAGCTCTTTCCGTAGTTCGATTTTTATTAGAGAGTAAAAATCTCGATGCAAGAAATTTCTCTGTAGCTGGCTACGGGGAACACCAACCTATCGTTTCAAACGATACTCCAGAAAATCGTTCTTTGAATAGAAGAGTGGATATAGTTTTAGAACCGCAAAGCGGTAAGAGTCACTAAGGCTTCTTTCAACTTTGGAAAAAGATTCTCACACATCATCTAATATAGAACCTTTCGCAAGACAGGCAATCCTTCGTCCGAAAAGAAAAGATGCATTACGTAGCCTAGTTTTTGCATTCTTTCTTTCTATCTTAATCTTTTCTTGGGAAATATTCGGATCCGCTCAGAGTAAAAGTTTAGCACTTCTCGCAGATGCTGGACACGTAATTTCAGACTCGTTTGCATTTTTGCTAAGTATATTTGCAGTTTTAGTCTCTGACAAAAAGCCGAATGCAAAAATGAATTTCGGATTCTTTAGGGTAGAAGTTTTTGCAGCATTTCTAAATTCGATTCTAATCTCAGGAATTTCAATTTTTATCATATACGAAGCAGTTCAAAGATTCCGTCACCAGGAAGAAATAATAATTGAATCCATGTTGGTTTTCAGCTTAGGGACAATCGGTCTAAATCTGATCTCTGTTTGGCTTTTGAAAAGAATTTCCGCGGATAATATCAATCTGAGAACTGCTTATCTTCATGTTCTAAATGATCTATTCGGAACAATCGCTGTTTTAGTCGGAGCAATTCTGATTAGAATATTCGCTTGGACCTGGATCGATCCGTTGCTCAGTTTGATTCTTTCACTTTTTATCTTAAGAGCTGCAGCTGTAATCTTAAAAGAAAGCCTTATGATCCTTCTTGAATCTTCTCCTACGTTTGATGAATGGGACCATTTAAAAAAAGATCTATTACAAATTAAAGGAGTTGATTCACTCTTATCTACACATACTTGGACTTTGACCAAAGGGATCCATGCTTGTGCGTTTAGAGTTCAGATCACGAATGGCTCTGATCATAAAAAAATCTTAAAAGAAGCATATGAACTCTTAAGGGGAGAATGGAAATTCGAACAGATCTATCTACAATTAGAAGATCCTACTACCACTCATGCCATCGACGGCATTATCGCTAAGACTCTACATGATATTGATTCTGAAGAATGGGGACATCATCACCATACTCACGATCATCCTGCGCATCATCACTAAAGATTTCCGAATTTTCTCCAGCTTTTAGACTGTTTCAGTCTATTCTTGATATATACAGGACTTCTGGCTGGATGGATTGTGCAGAATAATCCTAGATCAGGATATTCTTTTTTATAATCAAAGTTCGGAATGGATTCTAAAATAGAGATACATTCATCTAAGATCGCTTCGTATCCGTAAGGATGATCCTCTTCTATTTTATAATTCAGATCTCTATCTTTTTTGTCCGAAATCTCTAAACATTTTCCGTATAGAAGTCCACTTAGGTCCCATAGTTTTCCCAAAACGGAAAATCTTTCTCTGGACTCACTTCCCTGGCTCAGGTCAGATACAATCTTACGAATTGCTCCGCAGAATAAAACAGCCGCAGACAACATTTCAGAAAGATGTATATCCGCACCTAATTTAGTATAATCTTCTATAAAATGATAATGAGAAGGTAATCTGAAATTTTCTCCGGTAATCTTGCAATGAGTAGCTTCTCTTGCAACATCCAGATATACTTCCTCAATTTTTAAACCAGGGAAATCTCTTGGGACAAAGAATACTCCGAAACGATTTAACTCTTCTTCTTTGGCTACGACTAAATACCCTTCAGCATCTGCTCCGTTGGTCACGAATCCTTTATGGAAATTTAATTCAATTTCTCCACTTGGAAGTATTTTAGCAGTAGATTTTAAATTTGTAAGTTTTCCCATCCAACCTGGCTCGCTTACTCCGAGTCCCAAAATCCCAAGGCCATTTACCAATCGGTCCTGGAGTTCTAATGTTAAACTTTTGGCTTCTTTTTTGATAGAAGCTCCTTCTTCGGAACCAATTACTAATTTCAGGATTTTTCCGGCCACATTTGTTTGGGCCATCAACCCAACTCCCACACCTATCCCATGGGGAAAGGAAGGAATTAATATTAATTTTTCATGAAATGCTCTAAATCCGCCATCTTTTAAGGGGTTCAGCAATCCTGCTTTTGCGATATCAGGCAAAGAGGATTTATAAACGGATCTAAATTCTCCCGGAGGAAAGGAAGAAAGTTTATCTCTTAATTCTTTCATTGGAGAAAAATTTAACCCGCCTTCTTCCCTGGATTTCCTAATACTTTTTTCAGATATTGACCTGTGAAAGACTCTTTGACCTTTGCAATCTCTGTTGGAGTTCCTTCAGCGATAATTTTTCCGCCTCCGTCTCCTCCTTCAGGCCCTAGGTCAATGATCCAATCTGCTTGTTTGATCACGTCCAGATTATGCTCAATAACTATCATCGAATTTCCACGATCTACAAGTGTATGTAAAACAGTCATTAAATGTCGAACATCCTCGAAATGAAGTCCGGTGGTAGGTTCATCCAGGATATATAATGTTTTTCCTGTCGGTCTTTTGGATAATTCAGTTGCCAGTTTGATCCTTTGTGCTTCTCCACCAGAGAATGTAGTCGCAGGCTGCCCTAATTTGATATAACCAAGACCAACTTCTCCTAAGGTTTCCAATTTTCTTTTTAGTGCAGGAATATTTTCAAAGAATGAAACAGAGTCTTCGACAGTCATTTCCAAGATCTCGTAGATATTTTTACCTTTATAACGAACTTCTAATGTTTCTTGGTTATAACGTTTTCCTTTACATACATCACAGGTTACATATACGTCCGGCAAGAAGTGCATCTCAATTTTTAGGATACCATCGCCTTCGCAGGTTTCACATCTTCCCCCGCTTACGTTAAAACTGAATCTTCCAGGAGAATATCCTCTGAGTTTGGATTCTTCTAACCCCGCAAACATATCGCGAACTACAGTGAATAATCCTGTATAAGTTGCAGGATTGGACCTAGGAGTTCTACCGATCGGAGATTGGTCTATATTGATAATCTTATCTATTTCTTCCAGACCTGTAATCTTCTCGTGTTTTCCCCAAACGGTCCTCATTTTCATTACTTTATGAGCCGCTGCATTATATAAAATATCATTGATCAGAGTGGACTTACCGGAACCTGAAACACCAGTCACTACGATGAGTTTCCCAAGAGGGATTTCCACACTTACGTTTTTAAGATTATTTTCTTTCGCGTTTACTATCTTTAGTTTTTTACCGTTACCTGGTCGGACAGTTTTAGGAACTGGGATAAATTCTTTACCTGATAGAAATTTACCTGTAAGAGAGTTTTTGTCTTTGGAAACTTCTGCTGGAGTTCCAGAACAAACAATTGTGCCACCATGAACGCCTGCTCCCGGTCCCATATCGATGAGCCAGTCAGCTTCTTCCATGGTTTCTTGGTCATGTTCAACTACCAAAACAGTGTTTCCAAGATCTCTTAGTTCTTTGAGAGTATTTACTAATTTAGTATTATCTCTTTGGTGAAGTCCAATAGAAGGTTCATCTAAAATATATAATACACCTTGGAGTCGCGATCCAATTTGAGTAGCAAGCCTGATCCTTTGGGCTTCTCCGCCGGAAAGTGTTCCAGCAGCACGTTCCAAACTTAAGTAACCTACTCCCACATCATTCAAGAATGTAAGTCTTTGTTGGATTTCTTTCAAGATTGGCCTTGCGATTACTTCTTCACTGCCTTTAGGCTTCATGGATTTTACAAAGTCCAAGCCTTTCTCTACACTAAAAGCGGAGAATTTATCTATTGTCAGACCATTTACTTCTACATGTAGGCTGACAGGTTTCAGACGTTTTCCTTCGCAGGCGGGACAATGATGATTTGTCATATATCCTTCTAACTGCTGGCGTCTTGCTTCCGAACCTTCTTTGTATCTTCTTTTTAGATTAGGGATCACACCTTCGAATTCTCGACTGAATTCATAGTGAGATTTTTCATTTCTAAAATCGTAATCAATTTTGAGATTTTTATCTCCGTAAAGGATCGTATCTCGAACTTTTTTAGGAAGATCCTTCCAAGGAATATTATAATCGAATTTTAATTTTTTCGCCAAAGAGTGAACTGTTGTCAAAAACCAATAACTATTACTCTTAGCTCCTGCCCATGCTTCTATACAACCTTCCACCAGAGAAAGTTCTGCATCCGTAATTAATAGATCCTCATCGAATTCTAAAAGACTTCCAAGGCCGTCGCAAGTCACGCAGGCACCAAAAGGAGAGTTAAATGAAAATAATCTGGGGGAAAGTTCAGGTAAAGATTCTTCCGGGTGATTTGGACAGGAAAGTTTTTGAGAGAATGTATGGTCCTTCTTCCCATCATCGAGTAGAAGAATTCCTTCTGATTGTTTCAGAGCAGTTTCAACTGAGTCTGTCAAACGAGAACGGATCCCGTCCTTGATTACAAGACGATCCACAACTATCTCAATTGTTGCTTTAAAACTTTTTTTAAGAACAATCTCTTCATCAAGAGTTTTGATCTCACCATTCAGACGAATTCTATTGAAACCATCCTTACGGATCTTCTCTAAAACATCTTTATGCTCTCCCTTCTTCCCGGAGACAATCGGAGCTAAAATTTGTATCTTAGTTCCTTCTGGAAAATTTAAGATCCTCTCTGTAATTTGATCAATGGAAAGAGATTGGATTGGAGTTCCACAAATTGGACAATGAGGTTTTCCAACTCTTGCGTAAAGAAGACGCAAGTAGTCATAAATCTCTGTCACAGTTCCTACAGTAGATCTAGGGTTACGGTGTGTAGTTTTTTGTTCTATCGAAATTGCAGGAGAAAGTCCTTCGATCAGATCCAGATCAGGTTTTTCCATCTGGCCTAAAAATTGTCTAGCGTAAGCAGAGAGACTTTCTACATATCTCCTCTGTCCTTCTGCATAGATCGTATCGAAAGCGAGAGAAGATTTACCTGAACCTGAAAGGCCAGTGATCACCACAAGTTTGTCCCGTGGAATATCTACATTGATATTTTTAAGATTATGCTCCCGAGCTCCTCGGATGCGGATATGATCCAAACGAATAACCCTCTCTCAGGTTTCAGATAAATTCTGGAAAGCCAGGCTGAAAAGCGGTTTTCCTTCCGTAATTTTACGTTTTCCGGAATAAATGTCCGTTTTACTTTGGTCGCCAAAAGGAATTTTCAATGTTTAGAATTATATTCTCTCTTGTATTTTTACCGATCCGGATTTTGTTCCAAGGATTTAGGATTTTGTCCTGGAGCATCCGCAAGGGAGATCATTTCTATTTAGAAATTCCTTCTTCATTCTCCTTTGATAAAAAATCTTTCTTTGTCAAATTACTCGTCTCAAAAGAAGAAGCTCCCTTCTTGGTAGATTTTTTATTAGGCTTGAAGGCTTTGACTAAGGTCCCAGGTTTGAAAAAAGTTTCTTTCCATATTTCCAATCCAGAGTATGGATTTGGAGAAGTTTGGAATATCTGCGAAGCAATCCAGGTCCTGAATGAAAAAGGAATTGAGACTTCCGGATTTTGTTTAGGCGGAGGAACTAAAGCATTACTATTACTCTCCCAATGTAAATACAGATATTCCTCTTCAGCTTCAGAATTTTTCCCTATACTTCCCTCCGCTGAACCATATTTTTTCGGAGCTGCAGCAAAAAAATTCGGTGTTGGTGTAGAAACTTATGCAAGCGGTGCATTTAAATCATTCGGTGAGACATTCCAAAGAACATCCTTCTCCGCCCCTGCTCGTAAAAATTTAGAAGCATTGCTAACAGATTATAAAGATCTACTTACAAAGGGATTTAAAAAATCGTCCAATTTGGATCTGAAAATTTTAGAAGAACCAATTATCAGTTCTGAAAAACTCAAGAAGATCGGATTTATCACTGAGTTTGTAGAAGAAGATGAATTCGAAGAAAACTATTTATTCGAAAATTATAAAAAAGAGAAAGAAACGGACAAACCGAAATACAAAAAGTTAAGCACTAAAGGTTTCAGATTATATCATAAAAAATCCAATTTTTCAATTATCTCCAAATCAGTTCCGATCGTTGTTGTTCTTCCCGTCCAGGGAAACATCCTACCTGATTTAGGAAGAGAAGAAGATTTCAGATCAAGACAAGTTTCTTTCAGATACTACCAAGAAATTTTTAAGGACTTAAAAGAAGATCCTAAGGTCGCAGCAGTTATTTTAGAAATGAACTCTCCCGGGGGAAGCGCACTGGTTTCTGAACTTCTCTATAGAGAGATCAAAAAACTCGCAGAGAAAAAACCGGTCATCACATACGTATTGAATGTGGCAGCTTCCGGTGGTTATTACCTTTCTTGTGCTACTCAAAAAATTCATGGAACACCCTATTCAATCGTTGGCTCCATAGGCGCTGTTATGATGAGATTCGAATTGAAAAAACTCTACGATAAATTTGGAGTCCAAAAGGAAAGGATCGGATTTTACCCACACAGGGATATTCTATCAGAATATGGAAAACTTTCTCCTAAGTCGGAACAGTTTCTAAAAAAAGAAGTCTTAAGATCCAGAGATTTATTCTATAAGAGAGTGATTGAATCCAGAAAGACTAGTTTCCAAGAATTAGAAAAGAATTATGGAGAAGGTCGTATCTTCTCCGGAGAGACCTTCCGTAAATCTGGGTTCTTGGATTCCTGCGATTCTTTTTTAGATACATTACAAAATCTGAAACAAGAACTTAAATCCAAAAAGATAGACGTGCGATATCTTCCAGGAACTTACAGTTGGAAAGACTTAGTCCAAGACTTAAAACCAGGCATGCAATTCGGGAAATTTTCTTTCTTATCTAAATTGAATGCAGAGAAGAAGGCAAATCCTATGGAAGTGCTACATCTGTCCGAGATCGCTCAAGAGCTTTCGAACCTATAAGCTGCATTTGGCACGCAGAGGCGCTAAGGCACAGAGGGGTTTTAATAGTTTTCTCTGAGTGATTTTCTATAAAATCTAATAAACTCGAAACTCTCGGCGGCTCCGCGACTCTGCGTGAAATTAATGTTCTTGGGCCTTTAAGATCCGGTTCAAGAGTGCTTCTCTGCCGGAAGTGTCTGCTGGTGGAAAACAGTAAATTTTAGAAATCCTCAAACGATCGCAGTCCCTAAAGAAAGAGTATAAATTTTTCATATACTCAGAGTTGTTTCGAAGATCCAAAGCAAATTTCCAACCTCTGGTTAGACCTATGCCTATAGCAGCTGATTCTCTATCTGGAGTTTGGCTTTCTGTGAAATAAACTTTCGCATTTGGGGAATAATGTCTATATTTCTGTCCTGGGCTAGAAGGAGTTTCTCCTTCTTTCAGCTGGTAATAATCTTCCAAATCCGGAACATATTTTTGCAATTCTGCCCAACTAAAATATCCAGGACGAAGAAGTTTAGGAGGAGAAATGGAGAAGTCCACAACTGTAGATTCTAAACCTATCTCAGGTTCATCACCTTTTAAAATCAAATCCACCAAACCATCAAATTCAGAGATCGCATCATCCAATCTTGTAATAGATGGTTGTCCTGAAAGATTTGCAGAAGGAGCAGAAACAGGTCCTCCAAAGTAGGAAAGCATTTCTAAAGCTTTGGGATGAGAAGGAACTCTTACAGCAATCGTAGTAAGTCCTGTAGAAAAAACTGATTTATCTACCTTCTTTAAGACCAAGCTTAACGGTCCAGGCATACAGTGCCTAATTAAAATTTTCGCGAATTCTGGAACTTCTCCGATATCCGGAATGAGAGCAGGATTCCCAAGATGAACAATGAGAGGATTATCCGCAGGACGATTTTTAATTTTATAAATTTCTAAACAAGCGGAGATATTTCTGGAATCCGCACCAAGACCATATACCGTCTCGGTAGGAAATAGAACGATCCCTCCCTCTTTCAGAACTTTTGCTGCGAGAGAAGGATCTTCTGTGATGATTGTAGCTTTATTTTTTGACAAGATCCTCGTTGTTCTTGGCTTCCTCTTGCCCTTCTTCCGGCGGAGCTTGTTTTACATCCGGAGTTGGAACTACAGGTTCTTTTGCCTTTGGAACTGGCGGAAGTTTATTTGTTACCAATAACTCAAGGTAATCGTTGATTCCTGGATCATTATCCTTTAATAACTGCCAAAAAGAGAATCCACCAATATCATAAGATCTTAATAGAGTCATTTTTTCTTCAAAAGCTTTTCTGTTCATGAAAAATGCGACTCGATCGCAACCTTCCGATTTGTACCAGATACTTGGATCTTCGTAAGTTTTACCTTCATGAACCCAGCTGAATTTAGAAAGATTTGTCCAAGAACCTGAGTTCTTATTATCTGCTAAAACTTGACTGATATTTGTAGGTTGTTTAGTTACACCAAGTTGCTGACGTTTTAATGCGTCAGACCAATATACAGATTTGATCTTTGCGTTACAATTTAGAGCCCAATCATACCCGTAAGTCGGGATAGCCATATATAATTTTTTAGCAGGAACTCTTTCCTTCGCGTAAGTAATAATATTTCTGATCCAAACATTCGGAGCCTGAGGTCCAGGTCCTGGGTTTCTATACTTACGAGGATGAAGTTCGTAGGCCATTACCTTTACACGATCTGCATGTTTCGCTAAAAAAGCGTAATCGTGAGTCATTGGACCTCTCCAATTCTCAGCAAAGTCCATATTAATTTTTTCTTTTAAACCCTTACATGCTTTTAGACTGGATTTTTTAGCGGCAGTCTTTGGGTGGACTGCAACAGAAAGAAGTTTTCCACGTTTGTGGATCTCTTTAGAAAGAAGTACGATGAACTCTTCAAACTTCTCCTTCTTCTCGCAGCTCATTCCTTCGTAGTCTATATCGATACCGTCAAAGCCGTAAGTATCTACTTCATAAAGTATATTCTGGATATGTTTATCTCTAATATCGTTACGACCATTCAGACCTATATTTTCAGCGATCTTCTCATTCTTATTTTCCCAACGGAAAATTGTAGGAATGATCTTAACTTTTGGATTTAGAGATTTAAGTTCTGCAACACGTGCATGTTTTTGAGCAGATCCCCAAAGAGAATAAAGATCACCGTTATTTGTCTCTCTTCCTTTGAATCCATAGATAAATGGATGGATTTCATTGTATAGATGAACTGTTCGTTTCATCGCTTCATAATCTGAGAACCAGGTAGAAGCTCTAAAAGCAGGATCGTCTTCGATCTCAGGGAGTGAAGAACTTACAGTGCCTGTGGTTCCATCTGATTCGGAAGAAGTTGTGTTGGAATTCCACCATTTCTTCCAAGATTCCCAGGCTCCCTCTGTCGGAGCAAGGTCTGATTTGAGAGCAGTATTTTGGAATGCTACCTGCTCTGTTTCAGTTTGGACAGAAGCAGTTTTAGGACCCGCTTTCAAGGCCTGGAGTCCTAAATAAAAAGAAATTCCGGAAAGCAATAACCAGGTCAGACTCACTAGGCTTGTTTGCCATAGAGGCTGCTTTTTTGCTTGGTATGGGACTGGGCGGATCAAGTCCTCTGGGGTGTAAGGTTCATCGTTTGGATTCATTTGAGCTCTATATATTTATCGAATCGCGGGGGCCAAAAGTAAAGCACCGACTGTCTTCCAATGATTTATAGATAGTCTGCCTGTCAAACGTTTGTAGGAATCTCATCTGTTCTTTGATTGACAGAGACTTAATTCACAAGATTTTTCCTCAGATGCAGTTTCACCGGCCCTTCAAACTATTTTTCGTTTTAGGTTCCATCTTCATAACCTTCCTTTTGATGGCAGAGGTAACTGGCTCTAAATGGTTCCAAGTGGAGCTCGGCAGCAAAGCATTAACCATGACCTTGGGTGTAATTCCCTTCCCAATCACATTTATCGTAACGGACCTTCTAAATGAGTATTACGGAAGAAGAGGTGTAAGATATCTTACCTTAGTTGGAATGGTGATGATCGTTTTGGCATTCTTTCTCCTTCAATTGGACATGGCCATTCCTGCCGCTGGAAATTCACCTGTGGACGATCACTCCTTTCAGGTAGTATTCTTTAATACAGGGCAAGTAATTACAGGCTCCATAGTTGCCTACTTAATTGGGCAGCTTGTGGATATCCAAGTCTTCCATTTGATCCGCAAGAAGACCAAAAACAAACTTCTTTGGTTGAGAGCCACAGGTTCTACAATCTTCTCCCAGTTACTGGATTCTTATGTCGTTATCTTTGTGGCTTATTGGGGAACTTATGAATTCCAAACACTGAATGCGATCTCATACACAAACTTCTTTTATAAAATCTTCATTGCGATCGGGATTACACCTCTCATCTATCTGGCCCATTACTGGATCGAAAAATATCTAGGGGAAGATGCTCACAAAATGGCAGAGGCTGCCTTGAAAGAAGGAAAGGAAGAAATCCAACCCTATCCAGGTTAGTTTCGCACAGAGCGCACGAAGAACACAGAGAAATTAAGGTTAAAAATCATGCCCTTTAATCCTCTCTGCGGCTCCGTGTCTCTGTGTGAAAATTTTAAGAGTTTAAATCTCACACAGAGGCGCAAAGACGCGGAGGATTTTAATACCAGTACAACCAAATCCGGTTTTTCCAAGGGTCTAGATAAGAAGAATATTTTTCAGTCCCGGATTCTTTCGTAAAGCCAACCTCTAAAAGTCTAGATTCGAAAGATGTGACCTGGGTCCTTGCAATCTTCCAGACTAAGGTTCCGGGAGTCACTGGACATTCTTCTGTTTCTTTACTAAAGATCACTCTTTGGTTTTCTAAAAAGAGAAGTTCCGCATGCCCCGGGCTAGATACCTGGACTTCTCCGCCGAAAAGATTTGAGTAAAGTTTTACCGACTTAGAACAATCCACTGCTTTTAAGACAGCTCCATAGAGACTGAAAGAGTCTTTCTCTAAATCCAAGTCTAACCTCCGAAAGCCAAAACCTGGTATTTATTAGGTTTACGGCCCGATTCAGACTATAATTTTGGAGTTAGGGAAGTTTTCCAAGCATATGAACTCAAATTTGGATTTTGTTCGGATTTTCGATACCACTCTCCGTGATGGAGAACAATGCCCAGGTGCGGCAATGAGCGAGAATGAGAAGATAGAGATCGCGCTCCAACTCGCTAAAATGAATGTGGATGTGATCGAAGCAGGTTTTCCAGTTTCTTCCCCGGTCCAATTCCAAGCAGTCCAAAGAATTTCCAGAGAAGTCGAAGGTCCAATCATCGCGGCACTCGCAAGAGCGGTCCGCCCTGATTTAGAAGCTGCCGCCAAAGCAATCATTCCCGCTAAAAAAAGAAGAATTCATACTTTTATAGCATCTTCTCCCATCCATATGAAATTTAAACTGGGAAAGGAGCCTTCTGAAGTTTTGAAAATGGCTGTGGAAGCAGTCAAGATCTGTAGAGACCATGTAGACAATATTGAATTTTCTCCGGAAGACGCAACTCGGTCCGAGCCGGAGTTCTTACGAGAACTTTGTGAAGCAGTAATAGAAGCCGGCGCAACTACAATCAATATTCCGGATACCGTAGGATATACAACACCTTACGAATACGGTGAATTATTTAAATTTCTAATACAGAATGTAAAAGGAAGTGAGAAGGCAATCTTCTCCGCACATTGCCATAATGATCTAGGCCTTGCTACTTCCAATAGTCTTGCTGCTATCTTAAACGGAGCAAGACAGGTAGAATGTACTGTAAACGGTATCGGAGAAAGAGCCGGCAATACTGCAATGGAAGAAGTGGTCATGGCACTTCGTACTCGTAAGGACAAATTCGGAATACAAACCAGGATCCAAACCGAAGAGATCGCAAAAGCTTCTTATCTAGTAAAAACAATCACTGGAATGGTAGTACAGCCAAATAAGGCTATTGTAGGCGCAAACGCATTTGCTCATGAGTCAGGAATTCACCAAGACGGTGTTTTGAAAAATAGAGAAACTTATGAGATCATGACTCCCGAGAGTGTTGGGATCCATTCCAATCGTATGGTACTCGGAAGACATAGCGGAAGAGCCGGATTTAAAGACAGGATCGTTCGTTTAGGATTCAGTCCTCATGCAGAAGAATTAGAAGCAGCTTACCAAAGATTTTTAGAGATCGCAGATCGTAAAAAGGAAATTTTTGACGAAGATATTCGTGCTTTATTCGCCGACGAATCCAGAAAATCTTCCAAAGATAAATATGTATTAGAAAGTTTTCATGTAACTACTGGAACTAAAAGTACACCTACTGCAAGTATCCGACTTTCCATCGAAGGAAATCTAAAAGAAGAATCTGCAACGGGTGACGGTCCGGTAGATTCTATCTTCAAAGCCATCCAAAAAGCAACTATCTCCGATGTGGAACTCATTAAGCTTGTGATCTCTCCAGTAACAGAAGGACAAGACGCATTGGCAGAAGCTTCCGTTACTTTAGAAAAACATGGAGAAAGAGTCGTAGGAAAAGCAAGCTCCACTGATATTATTGAGGCTTGTTCTCAAGCGTATATCTCTGCATTAAATCGTTTTTCTATGAATTGAAACTTTTGCCGAATCATGTTCGGTATCAATTTTCAAAATTCCTAGAAAAACCGTTGCCTTTTCCAAATTCGGAGAAAACCTTTCTCAGTAGAACGACTGTTCTACTCAAATAAAAAGAAAGGCGGACTGTGAATGTCTTCTTTAGATATTTCCCCAATCTTTCGCCCGATAGAGATCGGAGCCGAAACAATTCCAAATCGCATTATCATGGGATCCATGCACTTGGGTTTAGAAGGAATGCCCAAAACTGCAGATAGAATGGCTGCATTCTACGGTAAAAGATTCGAAGGAGGAGTTGGTCTTATTACTACCGGAGGTATTTCGGTTAATGCGGAAGGAAAAGGTTCTAATATATTTTTCGATTTCCAGAAGGAAGAAGACTGCCAAGAACTCGAGAAAGTCGCGTCCGTTCTCAAACCAATGGGTATTTTTTGTGCACAATTATTCCATGCTGGAAGATATGCCTACCATAGAGAACTCGTGGGACCATCGGCATTACGCGCACCTATCAATCGTTTTATACCAAAAGAACTTTCTACGGAAGATGCTTGGAGGACTATCCGAGATTTCGGGTCTTCCGCATTACGTGCTAAACAAGTAGGTTTTAGAGCAGTAGAAGTGATGGCTTCCGAGGGATATTTGGTAAACCAGTTCTTCTCAGAAGTTACAAACAAAAGATCGGACGAATTCGGCGGCTCACCTGAAAACCGCAGAAGATTTGCGATCGAAACAATGAAAGAAGTCCGCAAACAAGTAGGGCCAGGTTACCCTGTAATCGTTAGAATGTCGGGGATAGATTTGATTCCGGGCAACCCAACCTTCGAAGAAGTGATCTCTCTGGCTAAAGAATTAAAAGAAGCAGGAGCAGATGCACTCAATATCGGAATTGGTTGGCATGAGTCTCGCATTCCCACCATCTCACAGTTAGTTCCAAGAGGCGCCTGGGCAAAGATCGCAGGTAGAATAAAATCTTCCGTTCCTGGAATTCCGATCATCGCTTCTAACAGGATCAATATGCCGGAAACAATCATCCAAGTATTGAATGCAGGAGAAGCGGACATCGTGAGTATGGCAAGACCATTCTTAGCGGATGCAGAAATCGTAAATAAGATCAAAGAAAACCAAACAGAAAGAGTGAATACATGTGTGGCCTGTAACCAAGCTTGTTTAGATCATACTTTTAAAGAAGAAATGGTTTCTTGTTTAGTAAACCCTTCTGCGAACAGAGAGCTTGAATGGAAATCTTTGCCTCAGGCAAAAAGACAGAGAGTGGTAGTAGTAGGTTCTGGTCCCGGAGGACTGGAATCTGCAAGAGTTGCTGCTTTACGCGGTCATGAAGTAATTTTATTAGAAGCGTCTGGAAAATTAGGAGGCCAATTAAATCTGGCTGCCGCTATTCCTGGTAAATTCGAATTTTTTGAAACAATTCGCTATTTCAAAAACGAGCTTCCTCGTTTAAAAGTAGATATTCGACTGAACACAAAAGCGGATCTCAAACTATTAGATGAACTAAAACCGGATGCAGTGATCTTTGCAACAGGAGTTCTTCCTAGAAACCCGAATCTTCCAGGTTTAGAGAAAAAACCGCATGCAAGTTATGTGGAGTTTCTAAATGGAACATTCAAACCTGGTTCCAATGTTGCCATAATCGGCGGCGGTGGGATTGGCGTTGATGTAGCTCATAAGCTTACAGAAGAGAAGGATCCAGATATCCCAACCTACTTCGAAAAGTACAATGTAAACTCTTATACACAAGCTGTGATCCAACCTGAAACTGCTCATCGAAAAGTTTCTATACTCAGAAGAAATGGAAAAGTAGGAGCAGGTCTTGGAGCCACAACATCATGGGCGCTTCTGCAAGAATTACAATCGAAAGGAGTGGATTTCCTATCTTCTCTCACATATAAAGAAGTAACGGATAAAGGCCTTGTGATAGAGACCAAAAAGGAAGGAGCAAAAACATTAGAATGTGATTCTATTATTCTTTGCGCCGGACAAACAAGTGATTCTGCTTTATATGAGACTTTTAGTAAAGAAAGAAGTAATATTCCTTCTTATCTAATTGGTGGAGCAAAAGATGCTTCCGGTATAGACGCTAAACGAGCTATGTTAGAGGGTTATTTAGCCGCTTCTAAAATCGGAATAGAACAAAACTAAAAAAATACAATCAATCTAATAGATTTCATACCCGTCTTTTTGGAGGCAGGTATGAAATCAAAATTGGGAATCTGCATATTTTCCGTTCTGCTCAGCATCGGAACGAATACATTCTTTCATTCTCTGGAATATGGAGAATGGATTTATTCAAATTTATTTCCCTCAAATAAACAAAATGATCCATGTAAATCTTCTATCTTCTTAGAATCTGGGTGGGAAGTTACTGAACTATCAGGGAAGAAGATCGGCATCTTTTCTTTGCCTAAAAATCTTTCCGACTTAGGCCATTCTACTCTTTTACTTTCTAAGTCCATTTCCTTTTCGAAAATTCCCGATTGTGAACTTTCACTTCTACTTGGAAAAACTTCAGAAGTAGCGAATGTATTTTGGAATGGTATACGTATTTCAGAAAGAGCTGAATCAAATGATCGATTTGATCTCAACTATGATAAGAAAAAGATTTACAATGCAATTCCTGTCTTAACGGAAAACAAGATCGAAATCTTAGTTTCTGAATATTTCGAAAATGAATTAGGAATTTTAGAAGGGATAATCAGTCTCGGAAATTCTAAGAACATTTTACAAAAACATTATCAATTTCAGATTTATTCCTTAATATTGATCTCCGTATTCCTGTTGCTTGGGCTCTATTTAGTGTTCCTTTCTTTTCAGGAAAGGAAATTAGAAAGTCACTTTTATTTTGGAATATTTCTCATTTCATTCTTTATATTTTCCTTTTTTAGCTCCGAATGGAAATACGAATTGGATTTAGACTTTCTGATTTGCAAAAAATTAGAGTATATTTCGCTCAGCCTTCTATTTCCATTTTTCACATTTTTCTTTTCAAAATTTTGTAGAGATAGACATCATCCACTTGAACTTCCTCTCTTTATATGGGCTGGTTTCGTATCCTTCTTATTTATTTATTCCGCAAACCCGTTAGAACTTGATAAACTAAATCGAACTTTTCTACAACCGTCCTGGATTGTATATCTTTGGATTATAATCAAATGTATTATAGCACGGTTCCCCGAACAAGATGGGGCCGGGTTTTTAGGATCCGTATGTTTTTTAATGTTTTCTATCCTATTGGACATTGCTTCCGCTCGAGCATGGATCGTATTCCCAAGAAGTTCTGAATATTCCGTACTAGGATTTATATTATTCTGCTCTTTTAGAATTTCGGGCAGATTTGTGGAGATGAAAAATGAACTAAAAGTATGGAATCAAAAACTACAGGATGAAGTTACTCTCAAAACGAAAGAGCTCACAGATAGCTTGGCAAATGTGCGCAGCTTAAAGGAAAAGCAAGACGGGGATTATTTTTTAATGAGTATTCTGCAATCTTGCTTTCAAAATAGGATCCCAACATTTGGGGATTTTAAAATTGAAACCTTGGTCTCTCAATTTAAGAAATTTGAATTTAATTCCAAACAAGGAGAAATTGGAGGAGACTTATTATGTTCAGAAGAGATCCGGGTTGGAGGAAAAAAATTCCTAGCCATTCTAAACGCAGATGCAATGGGAAAATCTCTTCAGGGTGCCACAGGAGCCCTACTCGCCTCCTCCATGTTTAAGTCTCATATAGATTCTTCCGTTTCCGAATTAAATACACCTGAGACTTGGATTGTCTCCTTATATAGAAAAATTCACGGGTTATTCCAAAGTTTTGATGGAAATCTGTTCGCGACCGGAATCTTAGCAGTTTTAGATCCGGAAAATTCATGTATATTCTTTTTGAATGCCGGACATCCACCGTCCATTCTTCTTAGAAATAATATTTCAGGGTTTATAGAAAATGAAACTTCTTACAAGATGGGGATTCCTTTCTTAAGAGAATTTCCGAAAGTATATTGTATTTCCCTGAACGAGAATGATTCAATCATTTTCGGTTCGGATGGCAGAGAAGATTTAAGAACAAAAACAGAAACCCGTGAGATTAACTCATTCTCTGATTCATTTTTGTTAGAAGTATCCGATACAAAGGCAGATCTTTCTCTTCTAAAAAACAAAATGAATAGATACGGGGATTACATAGATGATCTAAGTTTACTTCGAATTTTTAGAAATGTAAATCCTCAGAAAAAAGCCAGGGATACTTGGAGAGAAACATCTAAAACGAAAAATCTTCAGAAAGGAATTCTCCTCTGGAAGAAGGGAGATAAAAAAATTGCATGCTCCTTTTTCTCCAAACTTTGTATAGAAGATCCAAAAGATAAGGATCTAGCTTATATCACCGCTTGGGCATTTTGGAAAACTGGAGAATTGGAAAAGGCTAAAACATATTCCGAAAAACTGTTGTATAGAGATCCTAAAAACCATCAGAATCTCATACTATTAGCAAAAATTTATTTTCAACTAGGGATTAAGGATGTTATACTTTTAGGTTTGCTCGAGAGTAGCGGATTGGACGTGCAAAGAATGTTCCGTCCAACAGATAATTTTAGAAAGGTTTCCTAAAACATTCTCTAAACTAAGGTTTGTTTTGTGGCGAAGAAATGCCAAAACTATTCTTTCCCGTTGACTTTTTGCGGGTATGTTTCTTAATGGAAACCACATTTTCCTCTGGTTTCTAGAGGAGTTATCCATAATGAAAGTATACTCAGCCGACAGAGTGCCGAACTCAGCAGATTATAATTTGTACGTAACCGAAGGGAGCGCAAAGACTAGGCTCAGTTTATTCGAGCCTGATCTTCCTGGGTACTTAGAATTAGCTGAAAATGATAAAGTTCTAAAGTCTTTGGCATATACAGTTCTTCTAAACTACACCCAGGATAGGGAATTTGCTCTTAGGAATACAAATCGATTCCTGAATTTTCTAAGTGATATTGTTCATCGTGATTCTTGGTTCTTTTTAGCCAATCGAGTTGAACAGTTTATTAAGGATGTAGAGAATTTCGGAGTCGAAATTTCCTACGACTTTTGACTTAGTCTCAAAAATCTGATTGTCCTAGGATCTTCCAAGAATATACTAACTTAAATCACGTGCCGGAACTTCCCTCCCTTACCCGTCAAGGGCCTTCCCGGTTGGAGCAATAAATGAACCCTAGAGTAGTGACTTTTCACTATAAATTAACAGATAAAGAAGGAAACGAAATCGATTCTTCTCAAGGAAGCCACCCTCTTTCTTATCTGGAAGGAACCGGGCAGATCATTGCCGGTCTTGAAGACGAAATTAAAAGTATGATTGCTGGAGACAAAAAAGTAATCTCCGTAAATGCAGATAAGGCTTATGGCCAAAAAAATCCTGAATTAGTTTTTGATGTGCCTAAAAGCCAATTCCCTGAAGGGGAAGAATTAAGTGTTGGAATGATGTTCCAGACTGACGAGCCGGATACTGTTTATACGATTACCGATATCAAGGGAGAATCAGTGATTGTAGACGGAAACCATCCTTTAGCGGGAGTAGATCTGATTTTTGATGTTCAAATCGTTAATATCAGAATAGCAACCGACGAGGAAGTGAGTCATGGACATGTTCATGGTGAGGGGGGACATCACCACCACTAATCTCACTAATGGCGTCCTTAGAGTCACTTAACGAAAAACAAAAGGAAGCTATCGAGACCCTAAACGGCCCGGTTTTAGTAATCGCCGGTGCCGGAACGGGGAAAACAAAAACGATCGTCCACAGACTTTCTAATCTAGTCGAATCTGGCATCCCTGCCGAAAACATCCTACTTCTAACATTTACCAGAAAAGCTTCCAAAGAAATGCTCTCAAGAGCCGTTTCCCTCTTGGACAAACGTTGCGCCCGAGTTCATGGAGGAACATTTCACTCTTTCGGCAGCCATATTCTCAGAAAATATGCACCTGTGCTTGGATTCTCTTCTCAATTTTCTGTTTTAGATGAATCAGATACTTCTGATATATTTCAACTTTTAAGAACAGAAGGAGAATATGCAAAGCAGAAGTCCAGGTTCCCTTCCAATGATACATTAATTTCTCTACATTCATCTATTATCAATCGAGGAAAATCTTTAGAAGAATTACTTGAAGCAGAATATCCAAAGTTTTTGGACCAAGAATCTGCTATTCGTAAAATTTTCCAAGAGTATGCAGAGTATAAGAAGCGGAGATCCTTATTAGATTATGATGATCTGCTGACCTATACAAGAGACCTTCTAAACAAAAATGAGACCGTCCGTAAAAAAGTCTCAGAACAATATAAATACATCATGGTGGACGAGTTCCAGGATACAAATCAGATCCAAGCTCATATCGCTTGCCTGCTCGCTTTAGACCATGAAAATATTTTAGTCGTTGGAGACGATGCACAGAGTGTATACTCCTTCCGAGGGGCCGATGTAAACGGAATATTCAATTTTCCGAAACTATTTCCTAAAACCAAAACGATTTATCTAGAAAGAAATTATAGAAGTACTCCATCTATCTTAAATTTAGCAAACGTAGTTCTGGCTAATTTCAGGGAAAAATACGAAAAGTATTTATATACGAAAAATGATGACTTCCAAAAACCTGCATTGATTGGTTTTGCCGATGAATTAGAAGAGGCAGAAGGAATCGCCGACCTGATCTTAGAAAGGAGAGAAGACGGAGTTCCCTTAAAGGACATCGCGGTTCTTTTTAGATCTGGATGGAATTCAAATCAGTTAGAATTAGTATTGTCTCAGAGAAATATCCCTTTTTTAAAATTTGGAGGCAAAAAATTCGTAGAAAGTGCGCATGCAAAGGACTATCTTTCTCTTCTAAAAATTAAGGAGAATAAAACAGATTCGGTCTCCTGGTTGAGAGTATTGCTACTTCTTCCTGGAATTGGAGCCGCAAAAGCAAGATCCATTTTGACTGATCTCGAAAGATCCGGTGGAAATCTGGAAAGGATCGTTTCAGAATCCAAAGGTTCTACTGCTTCCCACTTAAAAGATTTAAATCATCTAATTAACGATTCTGAAAAAGACTTAAAAAAACTTTTAGGAAACTTCATAGACTACTATTCTCCGCTACTTGAAAAGAAGTATGATGATTTTAAAAGAAGATTAGAAGATCTGAATGCGTTTTTGACTCTTTCCCAAAAATATGAAACATTACACGAATTTTTAGTCGATATGAGTTTAGAAGGTCCTAACAGAAGCCTAGATAAAATTTCTCCGGAGGAAGAAGACGAAAGATTAGTTCTATCTACGGTTCATTCTTCCAAAGGATTAGAATTTGATACTGTTATTCTATTAAATGTATCTGAAGGTTCTTTTCCTTCCGGAAGAGGAGAAAAGAACATAGAGGAAGAAAGAAGATTATTCTATGTGGGAGTTACAAGAGCAAAAAAGAAATTGGTGCTCACCTACCCTCAAATTTCCCAGCAGAAAAATTCTCAATACTTTAATCGGGTTTCCAGATTCATAGAAGAGATCAGGGAACCTGAAAAAGTATTAGATAAAAGTTTTATTAATAAAAAGGAAGAAGCTTCCAATCCTTCTTCTTCCCAAAACATTCAAAGCCAGAATGATTCAGATGCCAGAAAGAGAATTAGAGAGTTTTTCGGTTCCTGAGCCTATTCTAGATAGAAACTGGGAAGAATATCTGGTTTCTATTTGGGATACTTTAAAGATTAGATCTAGGCGTTTTAAAGAAAGCCAAGTCCGATCCGTGGAGCTCAAATTCTATCCTTACAGAAATGGAAATCATTCTATTTCCTTTTATAATGGGGTTCTATCTGCAAAGTTTCACACATCCTTAACCGAGGCAAGAGAAGAGATCATCTTCTCCTTTATTTCGTTACTCATTTCTAAATTGTTAGGACTAAAACCAAAGCAGGTATGGAAAGAAGAAGTTGCAGAATTCCTAAATTCACTTCCAGAATCGAGAACGGCAAATTCTAAAAAATTAAAAGAAACCGGTGTCACTTACGATTTAAAGGTAATTTTGGAAGAAATATCTTCTTTCTATTTTCCTAAAATGGATACAAAACTACTATCCATCGGCTGGGCGGATCGCCTCGGAAAGAGGAGATTGGGTAGTTACGAAAAACGGAATATGAATATACGTATAAGCCCTATACTCGACCATAATGAAGTCCCACTTTACGTTCTGGAACATGTGGTTCATCACGAAATTCTACATCATATTCTCCCAACCAGGATCAAAAACGGCCATAACTCGATCCATAGCCCTGAATTCAAACGTAAGGAAAAAGAATACGTTAGATACAGAGAGGCAATAAATTGGTTGAAAATGGAATATCCTAAGTTTCTAATAAAACACCAAAGAGAAATCGGCCATAGGCTTAGATCAGAATTTTACGGATAAACTTTATGCATCCGAACCATTTCGAAACAGTATATATTCGCAAAAATATTATAGAAGAAGAACTTTCCAAACTTCTAAAAGAATTCTCCGGGTTAAATTATAAGTCTATGTCTGATTATGACAAAGGTGTCTTTGATGGATATACCCAAGCAGTTACAGAAGTATTAAGGAAAGTGCAAAACAAAAGATAATACAGATCCGCATTCTCAAAATCTTTGGATAATTAATTTGGATTTTGGATCTTTTGCTTATTACTAAATCCAAGGAGTTCATTGCTTTTTGTCATTTCCCTTAAATAATGATTTCCTTTTCTAGGATCTGTTTTATAGATCGGATATGCCTTTCGCAAAGAAAGTATTCGCGATTCTATTTTTTCTTTTCTGCACAACCGGAATGCTCCATTCTTCCCCCTACGTTTATAATGATTTTTCTGGATGGTCAGAAGTAAATCCTCTCACTCCCGATTACTCCAGATACTCACCCAGATTTTATAACCAGATTAGTACTCCAATAACTGGTGGTGAATCAAAGGATTTGCAAAAAGAACGGGAAAGAGTGGAACTACGTCGTTCTCTTTTAGACTGGCACCAAGGTTTAGGTCTTTTGACCTGGGGTTTTTGGTTAGCCACGAACATAGTCGGAGAACAAGCACTCTCTAATCTTAAAAGAGAATATGAACCCTACGCAAATTATTTACTCATCTCTGACCCTCAAAAGAATTTACCTTTATATACAGCACTCATGAAATCTTCTCCTTGGGATTCAGAATCTTCAGGTAGTTCTCATGCGGCACTTGCAGGGACAACTTTTACTCTTTATGCAATTACTGCTGGTCTCGCTTTCTTCTCCCCTTCTAAAAGTTTAGAAAGAGAACCGGGACTTAACACAATATTCACGCATAAAGCGATGATATGGATCCATTTACCAGCTATGCTGGCGCTTCCATTTATAGGAGAAAGGATTTCTAAAGAAGGCCCAAGTGCAGCAAATGAAATGAGAGCAGTCGGCTGGGCGGGTTTCAGTGCATTTAGTGTTTCTATCGCAGTTTTTTATTTTTAAGGAGTAGCTACGTGTCTCATATTTTTCGTTTTTTAATCTTGTTATTATTAAGTGTTTCTTCGGTTTTTTCGGAAGAATTAAAACTACAAGAATCCAATATCAATTTTATTGCCATCCACCCATTTAAAACAGTGAATGGAAAATGTTTCGGAACTACAGTCAGTCCAATGACATTGACGCTGGGTCAAAACGGTTTACAAATACCAAAACTCATAAAAATTGAGATCCCAATTTCACAAATAAAATCTGGGGATGAGAACAGAGACGAACATATTATAGAATCTCTGGGCTATCCTACAATAACCAATATTAGTTTTATAAGCACCTCCATTACTGCAAAAGATAATGAATGGACAATTTCAGGAAACTTGACTGTAAAAGGAAAAACGAAAACAGTTAAATCCGTGGCGACTATTCAAAAAGAAGGACAAGAAACCATTCTTTCCGGAAAATTCCAAGTTTTAATGAGTGATTTTGATGTGGAAAGACCAAGTCTATTATTTGCGACCGCAAAGGACGAGGTAAGTATAGAATATAAATTTATAGTCCGGCCTTAAAAATCTGAGTTAACTATAAATGATCGATCCCGGGCTTCAGGAGCGAAGCGACTATTCTAAAACCTTAATTATCTTTTTCCAAGGAGTTCTCGGATTCCGTCTTCTAATCCATCTACACTCAGAAAAAACATTGGAAATACTTTTTTGATTTCGTAGATGGTAGGAGCATCCCAATATCTTTTTGGTTCAGGATTCATCCAGATTGTGTCAGCAAAATGAGATTTGATCCTTTTAAAGCTGTCTAGTCCAGATTCAGGATGTTCCGGGAGTTTGGATTCTTGTCTGAATCTGGAATGATAAAATCCGTAAGCAGGATCTAAAAGTTCATAAGGAGCCATATATGCGTCTCCTACAATGATTAACTTGGTATCATCCTTGTGCTTTCTAAAAAGATTTTTTAAGGGTATTGGATATCTAAGATCTCCCTTGGGATATACAGAATCATAAATAGAGTTATGAAAATAATAATGTCCGAATTCCTTAAAATGATTCATTTGGTGAGCAGCAGAAAATAGTTTACTCACCCTTTCCGCATAAGGAGTCATACTCCCACCTGTATCCATTAAAAGTAATACTTTAATCCCATTCTTTCGAGTACGATCAAATACAAGTTCAGGATCTCCCGCGTTTTTGCAAGTGGCGTCTACTGTTTTAGGAAGATGGAATTCCGGGATACCTTCCTTTCTTAGATTCCTAAGTTTTTTAAGCGCTATCTTAATCTGTCGAACATCTAACTGTTCGTCTGTTCTATAATCCTTATACTTTCTTTCCATCGCTTGGAAGATCGCGGATTTTCCCCCACCTTCTCCACCAATTCGGACTCCTCCCGGATTTACTCCAGAATGACCAAAAGGAGAACTGCCACCTGTGCCGATCCATTTGTTCCCACCGTGATGTTCCCCTTTTTGGTTTTGTAACCTGTCCAAGAACTCTTTCCAAAGTTCTTCTGGTGAGATCATGCCTGGGGGAAGTTTATTCGGATTTTCGAATATTGTAGAAAGCCAATCCATCATTTCCTTGCGGAAAGATTCTTTGAGCACTCCTCTTTCTCCGAATAGCTCGGTAAATACAAGATCGAATGCGTCGTAATATTTAACATCTTTAACTAAGCAAAGCCTGGAAATTCTATAAAATTCATTTAAAGTTAGGAATGTTTTGTCTTTTGTAAGTGCATCAGTTGCTTTCAAAAAATCCAAAAGTTCCACAGTGGAGATTGGAACCCCAGATGACTTCAGCCTGTAGAAAAAGGGAAAAAACAAATTTTTTATCTGAACAATTTCAGATCCTCTTCATTTTTCACAAGTGCACCTATATAAGGGATTTTAGCATCCTCGGTGAGTTTAGCTCCCATATGGATTAGAATTTGGATCCAATCCAGTAGTTCGCTAGTGCCCGGCTTTTTTTTCATATCATCCATGGTTCGGATCACATAGAAAGACTCGAGTGCTCTTTTCAAAAGTGAAGATTCAATCTTAGGAAAATGAGAAGATACAATGTCCGCCATAAATGCCGGTTCAGGAAAATCTATATAATGAAAAATACATCTTCTTAAAAATGCAGCAGGAAGTTCTTTTTCGTTATTGGACGTAATTAAAGTCAAAGGCCTATTGATTGCTTTTATCTTACGGCCAGTTTCTTGGATCACAAATTCCATTCGATCTAACTCTAAAAGTAGATCATTCGGAAATTCTATATCCGCCTTGTCGATCTCATCTATTAATACTACAGAAGGTTCCGTAGCAGAAAATGCTTCTCCAAGAGCGCCCAATCGGATATAATTTTCGATATTACGGACCTTCTCCTTATCTTCCGTAAATCTGGAATCGTTTAGCCTGGAAACAGCATCATAAAAATATAAACCTTCCTTTGCAAGAGAGGTGGACTTTACGTGCCATGAATATAATTTCTTCTTGGTTTTGAAGGAAAGATAATCTGCTAAAAGTGATTTTCCAGTACCTGGTTCCCCCTTAAGCAGCAAAGGTCTTGCTGTAATCTCAGCAACTTGGACTGCTTCTTCTAATTCTTTGGAGAGTAAGTATGTTTCGGGCTTATTTCTTTCTTCCGACATGATCAACCTGCTACGTGAATTTCTGAGATCAAAATATCAGGGACCTTGATAGAAGAATAACTGTCAGAATATTCGTTGGAAATACCTTGGATCTTATGGAGTAGATCGAAATAGTTCGTATTCATAGTAATACGATCCACTGCATGTTCCGGCTTTCCATTTTTATAATAAATCCCTTGGACCCCAATGGAAATTTCTCCGGAAACTGCACTACAACCTGCTCCACCTTCCAACTTAGTCACAAAAATACAATGAGTGTCTGATGATAATAATTCGTCTTTGGTTTTAGTACCAAGTGGAACTATCATATTAGAAAAAGAAGTACCAGCTCTTCCTGAATAAGAACGAACCCCATGGCCAGTCGGCAATACATTGTCCTTTTTGGCGGATTCTAAATTGTAAAGATAGGATTTAAGAACTCCATTCTCTAATACCTTGGTGCGTGCAGATGTAGGAATTCCTTCAGCGTCTACTAAGCGGGAACCTGGATAATCGGGAGTATGCGCTTCACAATAAATACTTAATATAGGAGAAGCAACCTCGTTCCCCATTTTTCCAACTAAACGAGAAGAACCTTTTTGGACCGCATCCGCAAAATAGGGAGATGAGAACATGCCAAATATTTGAGGACTGATACGATTTCCTAAAACGATCGTATACACCCCGCTCGGCAGAGGTTTGGCTCCTAAAAGTTCTGTTCCTCTGTAAGCTGCTTCCTTAGCAATATAAGATGGGTCAAATTGGGAAATATCTCTGCCTGATCGGTAATAACTTCCCATTTTCTTAATATCACCGTCAGCTACGACAAGACCTGTACCTAGATAGGCAACATTGGATTCTTTTTTAACAAATACACCTTTTGAATTTGCGATTAAACTCTGGGTGGAACTTTTTCCCACACCCACATGAGGAACATTCTCGACTCTTTTATCGGATTCCCAGGAAGCTTGATCCAAAGCAAGACCTAGCTCTCTCATCCATGCAAAATCCAATTTGTCCAAAGCAGGATTATAATGTTTTAAATCCACTTCTGCTAATGGTTTTGGCTCAGGAAGTTCCATGTCCAAAGGATCTGTGATCTCTGTTTGGTCCATTGCATCTCTTACCATTTGAGAAAGAGCTTCTTTACTAAAACGTTCGCTATAAGAATATCCAGGACGAGAATTGTTCAGAACTCGAATACCTACTCCTCTAGAGCGAGAAGTTTCTGTGGAAACAATCCTTCCTTTAAATACTTCGATCCCAATATCTTCAGAGTCAGTGGCAATCAGATCGAAAGAATCGATCCCATAACGTTTTCCTTCTTCTAATACGAATCCGGCAGCTTGCTCCAAATCCATTATCTTCCCCCCACTAGGATCTCATCCACTTTAAGGGAAGGTTGTCCTACAGTTACTGGAATAGATCCGGAAGAAGCACCGCAAGTCCCTGCAGCCAATTCCAAGTCTTTTCCAACCATAGATATTTTAGGAAGAATCTCATGACCTTTCCCTATCAGAGTCGCTCCTCTTACAGGTTCCGCAATCTTTCCGTTACGGATCACATAACCTTCTTCGACCGCAAAATTGAATTCCCCAGTTGCTGGGTTCACTGAACCACCACCCATTCTTTTTGCATAAAGTCCAAAATCCACAGAAGCAAACATCTCATCTAAAGAATCATTCCCTGCTTCTATATAGGTGTTTCTCATTCTAGAAACCGGCGCGTATTGATAGGATTCTCTTCTACCACTTCCAGTTCTAGCAGATCCTGTTTCCATAGATCCGATTCTATCAGCAAGATAAGCTTTTAAAATTCCGTTTTCTATCAGGAGAGTTTTTTGTGTAGGCATTCCCTCATCGTCTATCTTTAAAGAACCGTATTGTTCTTCGATGGTTCCGTCGTCATAAGCAGTGAGACAGGATTGCGCGATTGCTTCTCCCATTTTGCCAACAAATGGAGAAGATTTTTTGCGAATTGCTTCAGTTTCCAAAGGATGGCCACAAGCTTCGTGGAAAATCACTCCACCAAAACCGTTTCCCATGACCACAGGCATTTTTTTACCTTCTATATATCCTGCATCCAGCATGAAAAGAGCCCTTTCTCCTGCTTTTCTTGCGATATCTTCCACAGCTAATCCTTCAAAAAACTCGAACCCTTTTAGAGCTCCGGGAGACTCACTCGCCACGAATCTTTCTCCCTTATTCTCTGCGGTTACAGAAAGAAAAAATCTACTTCTGACTCGAAGATCTTCTACCCAGAGTCCTTCCGAGTTTGCGATTAAAACATTTGTTACGATGTCGGATGCGCTTACACCTACTTGTATGATCTTAGAAGATACTTTTCTTGCGATATGATCCGCTGTTTGTAGGAGTTCCAATCTTCTAAATGGAGGAACTTTTCTAGGGTCATGTATATTTTTAGAGAAAGAATATTTAGATACGTCTCCAGGAAGAGTAAATGTTCCGGAATTATTTGTCACTTCTCCGCGCGAATCTGCTAAGAGTTGTATTAAAGAAAGTAAATGTTCTTGGTCATCATTACTTGTATAAGCATATAATACATCGGTTCCGTAGACCAATCGGATACCAATCCCATAATCAGTTGCAGCAAGCGATTGTTCTATTTTTTGGTCTCTGAGTGAGATAGAAGAATTTCTGGATTCTTCTTCATAAATTTCTACAAAGTCCGCTTTTCTTTTTTTACCCGCGTGGATCAGGGTTTCTATATTGGATTGATTCATAACCTTTTACTTTAGACAGAAATTTTTTGATAATAATGGAAGGAAAAAGGATCATTCGAATTTAGGGAATGATATCCCGACCGGAGCCGAGGCCAAACCTTCTAATGCTAATCGAATGTAATCCGGTCCTTTGATCTCTTCGTATCTAGGAACCAAATGAAAATGCATATGAGCTACTTTTTCTGCTACCAAGACTGTATAGATTTTTGGTGGAGAATATTTTTTCTCTATCCAATCAGTTGCAAATTTAAGTGTCTCTCCTAAGTCCTTGAATTCTTTAGGGTCCCAGTCTGAATATTTTTCTCTATGGGAAATTGGTTCTATATACAGATAACCTGGGATTTTTTTATCCTCAGGTGCATGTCGAATGATAAAAGAAGAGTTTTGGTGAATTAAACCCGGTATCTTTGCACCGCGCAACACTGCACAAATAGGGCAATCTGGAGATACTACTAATGTTTTTTGGGCCATTACACCCCGCTGCCCTGAGAAAGATAAGATTTATATTTTTCGTAAACCCTAAAGATATAGTCCTTATCAGAACAAAAACGAATAATACATCGATAGAAATGATACCTTTCCAGTTCCTTTCTTTCTCCGTTCTCATCTACCTTATGTTCTTTTAGCAAAGACTTTAACATCCCCAAAAATAGGGAGCGTTCCTTTTGATTATACCCTTCTTGCGAATAGCGCACACCTTCTAAGATATTCACAAACTTTTCGGCAGATGCCTGGAAAGCATCCGGAGAAGAGAGGAACTCTGATTTTTCCTCAGGAGAAAAAGTAGATAAATAATCATGGAATAGTGTGAGTTGTATTGCCACCACCAAGGATTGGGTTTTGGCCTTCGTTTCGGTATAAAAAGGAGTTTGGATACTATATTCCACGAAGTCTTGCCAGGAAGATTTGGTTGTTTGTATTTTATGCAGTTCTAACAGGCTCATATATTTTTAAAGCTTTTCAGTTTGGGGTTTTCGATTATGGTTTGAGTATTACAGGATAAAAGCCGCCTATGTCAAAGGTTTTCCGATTCTTCTTTTTGCTTTTCTTTCTCTCCTATCCCTTAAGCCTTAGCGCTTCCGAAAAGTCGCCGGAGGAGTTATTCAATTCATTTTTAGAATGGTCCGGACATCCAATTTTAGTGGAAGAAAGGATAGTCCGCAATATAAGTACAGAATATATTACAGAGTTAAAAAAGGACTCCGAACAAAGTTTAGAATTATTTCTAAAAAATGATCTAAAACCTGACAAAAGACAAAACCAAAAGCCAGGACTTGATAAACTAAAAAAGGATCTACAAAGTTTAGAAAGGTTTGAAGGTGTGCAGATCAAATTTGCCGGTAAAGATTGGGAAACTTTATTTAATTCCAAGGGCAATTTCCCTGAGTCATATTACGAATTCGAGACTGGTCCAGTTTCCTTTCGATACATATTTCGTAATCTTCCCTATCGTCCTTTGCCTAAATGGGGAGAATTGAAACTGCAAGGAAGTTTCCTGCTCTTCTCCGAATCCGGGGCGCTTCTATTATACAAAATAATCCCAGACTTTCCTGTAAAGGATTTGGACATCATAGAAGTCCGAACATTCGCAGAAGAGAACAAAAAGAATGGAGGAAATGCAAAAAACTTCTCCGAAAACAAAACGGAACTGTTTTATTTCCCAAATCATAACTTAGTTCCATTCTATATATTACTTCTCTCTAAAATACTTTTGGTATTCGCGTCATTCATTATATTTATATTATATGCTGGAAGGTTCTGGAGATTCCTTTTAGAACAAACTCGTAGAAGCCATAAGGCAGAAATATCGTTTTTGGAAGATAAGAAGAAGTCTGAGAAAGGATTTTTATCCGATTAGGCCTTGTTTTCCAGAGCCGATTATACTACAACCATATTTACTATACAAATATTTGCACTTTTTTCACCTCTAATCTAATTTTTTGGGTGACATAAGAGTGATTTAGCAAGAAACTTTTCCCAGGGAATCGGAAGGTTTTTTAGATCTGACCTGGAATTTGTCCGGGACTAAGAGTATCCTTCCTATTAGAAAAGATTGATTCCCATTAAAAAAGTACACGCAGTTTTATCTGAGGGGGAACCGGGTCTTGGCAAGAGAAGGAGCTAAAGAGTCCATGAAAAAGCAAAAAGAAGAAGCACAGGGTTTGGATGATTCCAAACGCCAGGCCATAGACCAGGCAATGACCCAAATCGAAAAACAGTTCGGTAAGGGCTCCATTATGCGCTTAGGATCTGCTTCCGCAAGCGTAGTCGCCCCTGTTATTCCTACAGGATCCTTGGATCTAGATATCGCATTAGGAATTGGTGGTTATCCATTAGGAAGGATTGTAGAGATCTACGGTCCGGAATCTTCCGGTAAGACTACTCTTACACTTTCAGCAATTGCGGAATGCCAGAAAAGAGGTGGAGTTGCAGCGTTTATAGATGCGGAACACGCACTGGACCCTGCTTATGCTAAAAAGTTAGGAGTTAATTTAGAGGAACTATTAGTTTCTCAACCGGATAACGGAGAGGAAGCATTAGAAATTTGTGAATCTCTAGTCCGAAGTAATGCAATTGATATAGTAGTCTTAGACTCTGTTGCTGCACTAGTTCCTAAAGCAGAGATCGAAGGTGATATGGGAGATTCCCATATGGGTCTGCAAGCAAGACTTATGTCCCAAGCTCTTCGTAAACTGACTGGAACCATTTCTAAGTCAAAAACTGTTGTTATCTTCATCAACCAGATCCGTATGAAGATTGGTGTTATGTTCGGTTCTCCTGAAACTACCACTGGTGGAAACGCATTAAAGTTTTATAGTACGGTTCGTTTAGATATCCGTAAAATAGAAACACTTAAAGAGAAGGAAGAAGCCACTGGGAATAGGGTGCGTGTAAAAGTTGTAAAAAACAAAATGGCCCCACCTTTCCGTCAGGCGGAATTCGACATAATCTTTAATACAGGAATCAGCCGAGAAAGTTCTCTCGTTGACTTAGGGGTAAAACACGACATTATTAGCAAATCCGGAGCCTGGTATTCCTATAATACGGAAAAGATAGGCCAAGGAAAAGAAGCAGCTAAAGAATATCTGAAATCAAATCCAGAGATCGCCTTCCAAGTAGAAAATATGGTAAGGGATCTGAACGGATTGCCCCCTTTAGCACCTGACGGTAAACTACCTCCTGCTCCGCCGTCGGAAGAAGTCCAAAAAGCAGCAGGCTAATTACTACTGGCTTTCTTTTTAGAAACCATTGACCGCCGGATGAAAACTCATCCGGCGTTTTTTTATTCCAAGCTTAATCCCGATTTTTAGGATTGTTTCAAACGCTAGTCAAAAGGAAGAGTCATGTCAGAGATCAGCATCATCGGAGCAGGCGGATTTACAGGAAAAGAATTATTAGGATTACTTGCCCGCCATCCAAAATACAAAGCTGTGCATGTTACTAGCGATAAACTTGCAGGCAAATCTCTTTCAGAAGTTTTTCCAGATCTACTCTCTCCTAAAGATTTAGTTTTTAAAAAACATGAGGATGAGGTTCCAAAAGGTTCACTTGTAGTTCTCGCAGTTCCAAACGATGCTTCCTTAGAGTTGGCTCCTAAGTTTTTGGATAAAGGTCATAAGGTAATCGATCTTTCCGGAGTATATCGTCTTCATAACCAAGAAAAATTCGAAACGAATTATAAATTAAAACATACTAGCTTCTCCTTAACAGCAAAAGCGGTATTCGGTATTCCAGAAATATTCAGAGAGAAACTGAAAGGCGCTGACTTTGTTTCCAATCCTGGCTGCTTCTCTACTTCAGTTATACTAGCTCTTTATCTTTTAGGAAATCTCAGAAAGGAGATAAAACCAAGGATTGTAGCTGATTGTAAATCAGGGATTAGTGGCGCCGGAGGGAGAGTAGAAGACGGTGGATTTTCCTTCAATGGTGTGTATGAAAATTTCAGAGCTTATAAAATTTTAAGCCACCAGCATGAACCTGAGATCCAAGAGTATTGTTTCGAAGGAGCCGGGCTATCTGAACCTGAAATTTTATTTGTGCCTCATTTACTTCCAGTATACAGAGGGATTTTATCCACGATCTATTTAGAAGCGAATTCTGAAAATTTACCTTTTTTTGAGACTCTTATCGAAAATTCTAAATCAGAACCTTTTATTCGGATCAGAAAAACTCCTGAAGAGATTGATCTTGCAAAAGTGCAACGTACCAACTTCTTAGATATAAGCCTGAGACAAAGAGGAAAGAATATCACAATCGTTTCTGCCCTGGATAATCTTATGAAGGGGGCGGCAAGTCAGGCATTACAAAATATAAATTTAATGTTGAACGAGTCGGAAACTCTGGGCTTACTTTCCTAATCTGCATGGAAAAAAGAAGTATCTATCATCTTGTCAGGGACTCTTGTATCCATTACAAGGATAGACCCTTCCAATGGATATGGGATGAAAAATTAAAATCCTTCTCAGGAATTTCTTATTCTGAATGGTTTTTGAATCTGGAAAATCTTTCTGGGTTTTTCAGACAGAAGAATTTAAACAAGGGCGATAAGGTAGGCTTATTCTGTGATAATAGGACAGAATGGGCATTATGCTCCTTCTCCGTAATGTGCTCTGGTGGAGCTGATGTTCCAAGAGGATGTGATGCAAGTGAAGAAGAAATATTTTATATCTTAGATCATACTGAATCCAAGATCACATTTATAGAAAAAGAACAGGTACTCAGTAAACTTGGCAATATTTTAAGTAGACTAAAACATCTAGAAACTGTAATACTAATAGAGTCCGAAGAAAACTTTGCTTCTTTGGCGAAATTAAAAACAGCCTACCCTAAAATCGAATTTATAGATTTGGAAACTGCTATCGCTCAGGGACGGACCTGGGTTGAGAAGAAAGGAAAGTCACATCTTCAGTCAATTGGTGAATCTTTAACCGAAAACGATATTGCAACGATTATCTATACTTCTGGAACTACTGGAGTTCCCAAAGGTGTGGTATTAAAGCATAGATCCTTTACTTGGACCATTAACCAGCTGCAACAATTTGTGCCTGCTAATTATTCAGATAGAGTTGTGGTATTCCTTCCTCCTTGGCATATCGCGGAAAGAATTTTAGAAACAGCACTTCTTTCTTGGGGGGCATCACTCGCCTGCTCCAATGTTTCTCAGCTTACTCGTGACTTTGAGATCATCAAACCTACTGTTCTTGTTTCTGTACCCAGAGTTTGGGAAGCATTGTATCGTAGGATCTGGGATAAGGTTTCTAAATCTTCTCCTGCTAAACTTGCAATTTTTAAAATAGCGGTTAGGATCGCAGAAACTTATAATTCTCTTTTAGATACCGTTACGGGAAACTATTCGGAAACGGAAGATTTGAATAAAGAGGAGAAGTTGACCGACACAGTAGTTTCTATCCTCTTTCTTCCAGTATTCTATTTTTTGAATATTTTAGCTCAGAAAATACTCGCACCTGTAAGGGCTCTATTCGGTGGACAACTTAAGTTTGCATTTTGTGGCGCAGGAGCTATGCCTCCTAAGATCCAATTTTTCTTTCGTTCCATGGGAGTTCCTATCATAGAAACATATGGAATGACTGAAACTACAGGGATGGGAGCATTAGGAAGTTTTCCAATTCCAAAAACAGGATCAATAGGGCCCGTATTTCCTGGAGCACATATCAAACTAGTTAATGAGCAGAATATAGTGGTTTCAAAACCTGGAGACAAAGGGATCGCTTGGCATAAGGGTCCACATGTAACCGCAGGCTATTATAAAAATTTGGAACTCAGCCAGACTAATTTTTCGGATGGCTGGTTTAATTCAGGTGATTTATTTGTTTGGACTAAAACAGGAGAGTTAAAATTTGCAGGGAGGGCAAAGGATACAATCGTTCTTTCATCCGGAGAAAATGTGGAGCCTGAACCAATCGAAGGAAAAATTTTAGAAACCGGTTGGGCATTAACTGCAGTAGTTATAGGCCAAGACCAAAAGTTTTTGGCCGTTTTAATCGTTCCAGATTTTGCAAAAATCAGAGATCATTTTTCATCCCAGGGTATTAGCCTGGCTACTGACAATCATGCCCTGGTCCAAGATCCAAAAGTTTTGAAGTTTTATAAGGACCTGATCAAGAATACTGTATCTGAAAAGAACGGATTTAAAAATTTCGAAAAAATCGTTGAGTTTCGCCTTTTAGACAAGGAATTCGAAAAAGGAAAAGAACTCACGGAAACCATGAAAGTGAAAAGAAATAAGGTTGCAGAACTCTATGAGCATCTGATAAAAACGATCTTTCTTTAATCAGATGAGCGACCTTAAAATCCAGGATATCCTTTTCTGCGCGGCTTTCGCGGGAGAAATCGACAAACTTAAATCGAATCCAAGTATCCACACCTTCGAAGCAGGCATCGGAGAATTGGAAGCTGCAATCAATCTCCAAAAATATCTTTTAGATCCTTCCACCTGGAAACCTAAAGCGATTTTCGGGATAGGCTCTGCAGGAGTTTATAACTGGATCCCCAGAAAGGATTGGGAAGGTAAATTCGGAATTTCGAAAGTGTTCGCAAATTACCAGATCGCATTTTTGGACAAAAAGATCAGACTTCCTGAAAGTATGACATTTAAATATGAATTCCCGGATTTAAAATTCCCATTCGAAGGAAACGACTTCGTAGAATCCGCAACCAACGGAACAGGCTCAGTCACCCTAGAAGATCTAAGCCCAAGGGCTTTAGAAAGGATCAAGGGAGAAAGTTTAGGTTTCGAGAATATGGAAGCATTCGGTCTTGCAAAAGTATGTAATCTATTTAATATTCCTTTCGGAACAATATTTGCACTTACAAACAAAGTAGGACCAAAAGGAAGCGAAGAGTGGAAACTTTCCTGGAGAAAACATTCAGATAGACTCCAGGAAAAAATCCTATATTATCTCTGACTATTTTTCAGTGGGAAAGAATAGTTTACGAATATCACCAATCGCAGCTTCCGTTTCTAACTCTCCCTTCTTAATAATTTCTTTATATTTTCCGAAATCCGTAAAAGCGAATTCTTCTATATGTAAATTGATAAAAAGATCCATTTTTTCTTTTCTCAATTTAGTGATCTCTCTTCCTTCTAATGTGATCGCTCTTGCCATGATCTTTAGAATAGGAGGATACGTAATATCTTCCCAAAGATTTTTGAAAAATGACTTTCCTGTTACCTTTCTATCTTCTAAAAGCCTAACGATCCCCTCGTCTCTTAGCGGAGAAACGTTCACCGATAGAATCACATCTGCACCTTTTCTTCGGATCAGGTTTTCCGGAACATTATTGATCACTCCACCATCTATCAAAAGATGATCCCCTTTGAATACAGGGGGGAACATCCCGGGCAAACTCATTGCTGCAGCCAGCGCTTCCCAGACAGGTCCCTGGTCCATTACATATTCTTGTCCGCTATGAAGATCCACTGCGGAAGTTGCAAATGGGATCTTTAGATCTTCTATCAACTGTGTACCGAATGCATCTTTTAACATTCGGAGCATTCTTTTACCTTTGAAGAAGGAGATAAGCGGAATAGTAGGATCGAAAGGTTTTTCTATCCCACCAAAAAACTTCCCGATCATTTTGAAGATTGAATCTGTGCTTTCTCCCCTGGCATATAAAGCACCGATCACTGCGCCGAAAGAAGAACCACTTACAAAATCAAAACGGATCCCTTCTCTTTCTAAAACTTTTAAAAGGCCCACATGAGCAAGAGCTCTTGCTCCCCCTCCCCCAAGCGCAAGTCCTCTGGTCCTTGAGACCAAATATCTCGCAAAGGTTTCTCCCTTATAAAATATCTTTTGGTTTGCAGATTCTTCATGCTTTCTTAATCCATTTTCAGAAACAATGATCCGAGAAGTCCTTCCTGAAAAATTTCGAATCCTGGGTTCCCAATAACCTAAAATCTCATTTTTTTGTTTTAGATTCCTTTCCGGTTTTTCCTCCCAGAAAACAATCTGATCACATTGTTGCACAAGTTTATCCAATTCAGGCTGGATCCCTGGATTTTTAAAATAGAGATGTAGTATGGAAGACTTCTTTCTGAGCCCCGCAATCGTACGGATCATTTCGGAAACAGATTTTCCTTTGAACGTATCCATTCTCAAAAGAGAAACATGGCCTTCGTGGGACTTCCTACCATTATCCACTATCGATTCTAGATGTACTTTAAAATCTTCTACTTCTTCGATTGGAATATGACATACTAGTCTCCGAGGAGAATGCATTGGAGCAGAGGAATCTTCCATTACCTCCCTCATTCTCATTCCCATCAGTCTCATTAAGTTTTGAGAAAGGACTCTTTCTTTTGCGGCGAGTTTTAAAAAATATTCCCCATCCAAAACATATAATAATGTATCCAGGATCGCGGTTGCGGAGCCAGTATGAGCAGTTCTTGTCAGAACACTATTCTCAGCGAATACGTCACCTTCTCCCAAGTAACGAACCGTTTTTCCTGCTTCTCCCAAAGTCATCATTACCTCTCCGTGCCGGATTATGTAAAGTTCCTTGGAGATCTCACCTTTATAGTAAATAACAGTATGATTGTGAACGTGCCGCTCTTCGATATGACCGTAAAGTAAGACTAGTAATTTTCTCGGGAGACCCTTGAATAAGGGGATAGACGCTAAAAATTGCAACGCTTCCGGAGGTACTATTTTTTTCATGCGGGCAAAATCCTAACCTGGGAAATTTATTTTGTAAAGCGGAACTAGAATCTTCTGGTATTACCCGACGGACCGATTAGAAGGAAATCCTCTTGATTTTTGGTCTATCGCGTAAATTCTAGCTCCGATGAAGTTAGAATCGGCCAAAGTGGTTGAGATATTCAAAAATTCCGTCATGGACTGGCATAAAGAGGAAACAATTTCTCCGAATCCATTCCCCGGATCCTCACTTGAGTTCCTATTTTACCAAAAAAACCAGATAGATACTATCCAATGGCATGTAGAAGACGAGATCAGAAGGCCTGACCTTCCAGACAAAGAACTTGTCCAGTTCAAAAGAAAAATAGATGCTTTGAACCAAGAAAGAACAGATCTCGTAGAGCAGATTGATGATCAAATCTCAGCAATGTACAAGTCTGTGGAAAGAAAGCCGAATGCCAGAATGAACTCTGAAACGCCTGCTTGGCTGATAGACAGGATGAGCATTCTGGAACTCAAAATTTATCATATGAAAGAACAAACGGAAAGAAAGGATGTGAGTCCTGAACATATCCAAACCTGCCAAAACAAGCTGAATGTTTTATTGGAGCAGAGAACTGATCTTTCCAAATGTCTGGATGAACTTCTGGACGATTTATCTAAAGGAGATAAATTCTATAAGGTGTATAGGCAGATGAAAATGTATAACGACAAAAATCTGAACCCATCCTTATATACAAAACAAGCATGAATCTTTTGGTGCTAAGATTCTCAGCGATGGGAGATGTTGCCTTAATGGCTCCGGCGTTGATCGCCGTGGCCGCGAAGTATACAAATATACAACTCACTGTTGTTACCAGAGGGAATTATGCTCCCTTCTTTTATAATATCCCCAATGTTCATGTGATCGGGATCAATCTTAAAAAATATAAAGGCTTTTCCGGCTTATATCGTCTATTCAAAGAATTGAACAAATTAGGTCCTTACGAAAAGATTGTGGACCTGCATTCTAGCGTTAGATCTCGCTTTATCAGTTTTTTCTTTTGGATCAGAGGGGTTTCCGTTTTTAGGATCATTAAGGGAAGAAGAGAGAAAATGCGCCAAATACGCAAGACTCGAAAAGTTCTGCGTAAACTTCCCCACACTGTGGATAGATATCTTAAAGTTTTCGAAAAAGCGGGATTTCCTGCAACTGTTCGTAAAGGTCCTTGGATCAATGTAGATCCAGAATCTAAAATTTACGCCAAAGACTTCCTTCTTGCGAGAAAGATAGACAAAAAAGAAGGACTTTGGGTGGGTTATGCACCTTTTGCTGGCCATAAATTGAAAGAATGGCCATTAGAAAAAAGTTTAGAATTACTTAGGTTACTAAAAGAAGAGTTTCCGAATATTAGAATTTTCTTATTCGGTTCCTCCCAAGAAGCAGTTCAAATGGAAGAATGGAGAAATGGGGACCAATCCATGACGATCGTTTCCGGTGGTAAACTTGGAATACGAGGTGAATTAGGCATCATGGAAAGAATGGATGTGATTATAGGAATGGATTCTTCCAATATTCATATTGCAGCACTTTTAAAACGCCCTGTGATCGCTCTATTCGGGACAACTCATCCGCTTTCTGGATTTGCGCCTTTTGGTCAGGAAGACACTGGAGTTTTACAAATAGACGATCTACCTTGCAGGCCTTGCAGTATTTACGGAAATACCACTTGTTACCGAAAAGACTTTGCCTGTATGGAAAGAATTACTCCAGAAGACGTGATCAAACGGATCAACGTCATCAAGAACATAAATACACTTTTTTGATCAGCCTAAGATCCCAAAAGGATCCAAAGAGAAGATCGTATTTAATATAGATCTTTTCTTCTTCTTATGCTTTTGTTCTGCGACTGATTTATATACTTCTTCCATTCTATCTACACAAGCCTTCATTTCATGGCTTTGTGAAATTTTTAGTGATTCCTTGGAGAAGGCAGCATACATCGCAGGATCTTCTAAAATACGAACTGTCTTTTCTGCGATATCTTTTACATCAAATGGTTTTGCGATAAATCCGTTTACACCATCATGAACTAATTCTGGGATTGCAAATGAATCAACACCAACTGCAGGAAGACCGCAAGCTACAGATTCCAAAATTACAAGTCCTTGGGTTTCCATAGTAGAAGCGGTTAGGAAAAGATCGTAATTCGGATAATGTTTAGGAAGTTCTGCTCTGTCTATAAAACCTGTAAAAGTAATCGCATGGTCTATTCCAAGCTTTTGCGCCTGAACCTTAAGGGAGGCCAAAGCGGGTCCGTCCCCAATGATTGTTAAAGTAGCCGATGGGATTTTCTCAATGATCAGTTTGAACGAATTTATGATCACATCACAATTTTTCTCGTAGGAGATCCTACCTACATGCAGAAGTTTAGGACTTTCAGAAAGAGTTTTAGGACTTCCTTTAAATTGTGAAAGATCCAACCCATTCGAGATAACAGCGACAGGTTTCTTTAATCCAAACTCTTCTAACTGCTTTTTGATCAAATGAGAAGGAGATATGATCAAATCACATCGATCATATAAATTATTCGTAATTTTAAGAATGATCTTCTTGCGGATATTGAACTTATCGAGCTTTTCAAACTTCACTAAGTCTTTTATCTTGATCTTTTTATTCAACTTTCCAATTCTCATGAAAAGTTTGTCTAGTTTAAGGAGGCGATAAAAAGAAAGATACATGTCCTGCTCGGACATTAAAGTATGATACGTTCCTATGCTTGGGATCCCGTATTTTTCTGTTGCGTTGATCCCATAGACTCCCATAAGCCCAGGGGTATGGATATGCACCAGGTCAGGTTGGAATTCCTTGATGGCTCTTTTAATTTTAGAAGGAGAAGGTAAAACTACTTTGATATCAGGGTAACTTGGAAGGTATCCGCTTCTAAATCTTTCTAATCGAATATGATCTCCCATTCGATCGAAATCCCCTTCTCCATAACGTGGACAACAAATCAAAAATTCATGTCCTCTTTCGGCGAGGGCTTCCGCAAAATTTTTCATTGAGATAGCGACCCCGTCAATTTTGGGTAAAAAGGTGTCCGAAAAATAAAGAATCTTCATCTAGGTTCCTAATGCGGAACCAATCTCCCCCATAATATGTATTTTACCACTCCATTCCAGAAATCTATGTGAAAAATAATCGAATTTACAAAGAATAGATCAGTAAGATTATTTCCAGAAACCAGATGAACGAGTTTTTAAAAAAAGCACATCTATTCTGTTTACTTGCGACCCTTCCTTCCATAGGAATTTCGGTCAGCCTTAGCCAGGGTTTTCTCGTACTTTCCTTTTTTTTCGGATTAGCAGACCAACTAAAATCAGGAAATTGGAAGGAGATACTACCGAATCATCCTGTTTCTAAAATTTCCATTTCTCTTTTTGTATGGTATGGGATTGTATTTTTGATCCATCTGGTTTTCGATAATTCCAGTCCAGGATATGCGAAAGCAGCTTGGAATGGTGAACTCAAAGACTTCTTTCTATTTTTCGGATTTCTTTCTATAGGATTTACTACAAAGGACGATTTGCCCAAAGTATATAGAGCACTCGTATGGCTTTTTTTACTCCTGGTAATTTCAGGAGTTGCTGGCGGCTTTAGTTCGGTCCGACTTTCCAGACTTATCAGCGATCTATACAAAACTTCCAGTAGTTATAGATTCACTCATCCCTTAGGCTCTATTTCTTCAATTCCTCTTTATATTTCTATAGGTTTGATGAACACTCATTTAACCTTCGGAGGATTGCTTCAATTTTTCTCAGCATTTGCAGTATTCGGTTTTTTAAGAACTCTGATCCAAGGGGATAAGAAAAAAATACTTATAGCCGGGCTTCTACTCTTTCTATATTGTTTAGTGTTCTTACTCAACCAAGCTAGATCCAGCATGATAGGTGCAGGAGTGAGTATCTTCTTTGCCGGGATTCATTTATTATTCATCAGAAAAGAATTTTCAAAATCCTTTTTAATCAAGGGGGCTTCCATCTTTTTAGGACTCCTATTTTTAATAGGACTGGTGCTTGCATTTAGTCCTGCGGGAAAGAAGGTGATCGGACCTCTTTTCGGAAAGGAAAAACATACAGACTCCGGAAGAACATTTATTTGGGATTCCAGTTTTCCATTAATCCAAGAACATCCTATTATAGGAGTTGGTCCCGGGAATTATAATAAAGAGATCGAAAAGGTTCGGATTTCTCATTCGGAAGAATATTCTGAACTCTCTTATTTTTATGAAGTAACACAAAGAGGACATGCTCATAATGACTATTTCCATCTGGCATCCGTGTTTGGAATTCCCGCTGTATTGATCTATTTGGGACTTGGAGCAATTTTAATCGGATATTTATTTCAATCCAAACAAGACTTTCAAAGGATATTATTCTTTTATGGACTGATTGGATTTTTTGTTTCCGGGCTATTCCAATGTTATTTCCAGGACGACGAAGTGGTCATCCTTTTCTGGATCTTACTAGGTCTTTTTGTTAAGGGAGAAATTCTTTTATCAAAGAGAGATAACGCATAAGTTTTTTCTTCTTTGATTGGGAAAGCCTTGCTCAGCAAAAAATTCCAAGTTTGATTTATAATATTCTTTGGAAACACTGAGAGTTTCTCGGAAATTGAATGCTGCAAATAAGATCTGCTCTGGCCAGTTTAGATTATAATTGATAGCCTTATAACAGAAATACAGCCCGAAGTTCTCATATTCAAGTATTATCACACCTGAGTTGGATACCACACTCTCAGAAAGATAATATACTCCTTCTTCAACGGAAACTCCTAATTTCTTTGGAAGTTTACCTCGTTCCAAAATCCAAACTTGGTTTGGAGAACTTTCAAAGAGAAGTCCAGCGAGTTCAGATTCATTCTGAAAAATCCAGGCCCCTTCCGTTCCTAGAAAATAAGAAGGTCTCAAGAAAACAGAAGGTTTTAAAATCGCAGAATAAAACGCAGCCATCGACCCAGATTTTGGTATGGAAAATTCCAGTTTTCCCGATCTGGAGAATGATTGAATTCCTAGGTCTTCCACTCCATCCTTTGGAAATTCACTTTTGCCACCAAAATTACGAGAACTAATTGATTCATATTCTGAGATAGATTTACAGGTTTCTTCCTTCCATCTATAAAGATTATTCCAACGAAACCAAACAAATCCGATCTCTAAAAATAGATCCTCAGGCTGAATCTGAGATTTACAAATCTGTTCACTCTCAGTATCGAAGTTATATTCATTACTCGTACTAACCTGCAAATTCGACGGATAGACTTCTATAGGTTTGGCTTTATTTCGAATATTCTTCCATTCTTCCTTAAATTTGCTGGCAACTCTAGAATCATTCATTCGGACAAGAATCTCACGATTGGAATCTCTTGCGCTTAGAGAATAATTATAAGATCCGGTGAGCACTTCTAGATCATCTAAGATCATGGTTTTGTGGTGAAGAAGTCCTCCTTTTCCAATTGTGGGATCATCTAAAATATCTTCATTTCCATCTTCTGAGATTTCTATTCTATGCATGCTGGATAGAATATTTCCTTCCGGATCTATAGGCCGATTATAAATACCGCTAATCGAAGCATGATTTATTCGTGTAAATCCTGAACTCAAAATCGGATCATAGTGGTCAAAGATCAGATATTGAATGGAATGAGCGGAAGATACAACAGAATCCATAAGCCGGCTCTGGATTAAATTTCCTTCCAGTGGAGAATTCCAAAATTCTAATCCACCAATTTTCAAAACAGGAAAAGGATATTCTTCCCGTAAGAAAGAGTGAAAATTTTCCCACTCTTTCTGATTCAGTTTGAATTCCAAATATCCGTTATGATCTTGTTCCAAACCATAATAAGTAAAATTCCCGGTTCCAAGAAAGACCAAGGATTGATCTGAAACCAAAACCTTGGTATGTTGTAATCCTGTTCCTTTCCAATATCCTATAAATGGTAGAATAGAATTTGGATATGTTTTTCCCCATTCTCCCATAAGTTCCAAACGAACTCCCCTTTTATCTGCTAATAAGAGTTCGGATTCAATTTCAGGATCATCGAATGAATAGATATGCATATAAATGGATCTTTCTGTTTCTCGAATGATACGTAGGATCTCATCTCGGACATTTCTCTTTTTACCAAGCGGAACAAATCGACCCGGATATGAAAAGAAAACCTTAGGATATAATTCATCTTCCCAAAAAATCGAAACGTCTTCTTCAGTTCTTTCACACGAATAGAAACAAAGAATTATCGATAAGAATAAACCAAACCTCCTCATTTCCAAACTCCTCCGATCCGAAAGAGCATGTACCATTGTTTTAATCCTGTTTGTTCGTCAGATTCAAAACCCCCGAGATCTAATTCGATCTTTGAGGAGTCATCTTCTAATGGAGACCAAGCAATACTTAGGCCTCCCTCTCTCAAAAATCTATCTTGTAGATTTTTGGCAGAAATAGTCCAAAGACCGGAGGAAGAATTTTCCTCATTCAAAAATGCGATATAGGTAAAATGGATCCCTGGAGAAATTCCAAAAAACTTTCCTTCTGCCTTCCACCCAAATAGATTTGCAGGTCGTTTCCCAGGAAAATTGGATTCTTCTCTTTCTAACCCATTGTCTGTGATCCATGCTGAAGGATAAAATCCCCAAACCTGTTGCAAGATTGGGTTTGAAATAGGAGAAGCTCCCATTCCTATAAAACCCATTTCTAAAACTTCACCTTGAGAAGATCTTTTTTCTCTATCCGGCAAAAATCCAAAGACAGATATTTTTCCGTAAGAATTATAAAAACCTAAATCAAATCTAAGAGCCTCTCCGCTGATCGGTATGGATCTTTCAGAACGAGAAGGATGGTATCCGGTTTTGTCTAATCCTCTGGAAAGGAAAAAGTCGCCGGAAATATAAAAACAGTTCCAAAGAAATCCGAGTCCAAATCTCCATTCTACAAGATAATCTCTGTCTCCTTCTATTGTTTCTGTTTTGGATTCTTTTGTATCTGAGCCAAATCTGCCCCAGTTTCCTAAAGAGAGATAACGCACCCTGAATCTATATACTAAACGATCTTCTTTGTTTCCGGTCAGACTTATCCCAGCTCTATATCTAGATTGAGAGGAAAGTGCAGGTTCCTTATCAGAAACTAATTCATCTCTTGCCTGTTTCGGAAGAAAATATTCTCTTCCTTGCAATTTTAACCATTGGTTCTCTAATAAAGGAAATCCTCTGTATAAATCCAAAAAATCGAATCTGATCTTAATCCGATCCAAATCAGTTTCCGCAAATAGACCTTCAACCCCATCTTTCCAAGAGGACCAGGCTGGAAATTCTTCCAAATCCGATTTTCTACCGGCTCCCCATAAAAACCCTTTGTAAAGAATTCCGAAATATGAGTTTTTTCCAGGTAAAAAGAATGTTCCAGAATTTGCTGTAGTAACCAGATTCCATTCTAAGTTTGTTCTAAACTTCTCCGTAGACTTCTCAAAATTAAAACCGAATACAGCAGGCGAAGTTAATGCTGAAATCCTGGACAACTCCTTCTCTTCCGAGATCCGTCCTTGTGTCCTAAACAAGATCCATTGGAAATAGATTTGCAAAGACGGATTCTGAATTTCCTCTGAAGATAAAATTTGAGCATATAAAAATAGAACTAAGAAGAAGAGTCTTTTCATGATCCACCTTCTTATTCCAGAAAACCAGGATGGGCATCTGTAAGCAGGCAATTAGGATCTCTATTAGGCCTTCCGGCGTAAGAACTTACTGACCAAACCCTTTGCCCCGATTCCATTTTAGAATATGCAGATTTTCGAATTTTGTTTCGAGTATCATTTACTCCAGGGCCCGAAGAGCTGTAGCTAAACTCATCCCAATATTCTCCTGTATATGGATCATAGACTTTCAACCGATTCGATCCGGAAGAAGGTAGGCTAAAATTTGAATCCTTCCAAAAATCTGTATCAGGAAAACAAGTCGACTTTCCGGAAGAAAGTAAACTTAAACCTCCTTTCTCTAATGGCAGAAGAATAGAAACTATAGTTCCATTCCCTTGAATGATCTCTAAATATGCAGAATCAGGAGAGTTTTCAGTGTCAGATACAAATTCTAAAAATCTATCCTTGGAAACCGGATCGGCTCCAAGATAGGAACCCATCCACGAAATTTCTGAAAATCTCGCTCTACCAATAGTTTCTGATCTGAAACAAAATATTCTAGCAGGGGAAGTCCTGGAATTTTCGGCAGGTATAGATGATTGTAAAAAAGGAATCTGCGAATCTGTATTTGTATGGGATTCCGGAGTCAAATCTGGATGAAGAAATGCCTGACCATTCTCAAAACAAATGCTCACAGTTTCTCCATTTGTTTTTTGGAGGATGACTCGAGTAGGAATACCTTTAGATGTTCTAAAGAGTCCGTCCCAGAGAACCTTCTCCTTTCCATTACTATTTGAAAGGGAAACTATATCACTCGAGGTAACAGATTTAAAAGACGCAATAGAATAAGAAGGATCCCCTAACAGAAAAGGCAAATTACCAATACTTATAATTTCTCCTTGTGAGATCTTTTTAGAAAGCTTGATCGGAAAAAGATTTTTTCCCCACGAAATTTTTAAAGAAGAAGGATCACAAACCTTAGTACCTAGATATACAAGATCTAAGTATTTCCAACCTTCTTGTAAAACTCCCTTATGCTTCAATCCATTCGGGTTCAGCTCTTCTAATATAAAATCCTTTGGATCACAGGTTAGCTCACTTTCAAGATTCGAATTTCGATTCTCTCCCGGATCCATACAAAACAGAGATATTATTTCACAATTAGAGAACGATTTTCCCTTCCAGGAATAATAAGCGTCTTCAAATAAATATCCCGTTCCAGGAAGATTGAACTCGAAAGATTTATCAGGGATGCCTATTGAAATTTTACCTGCCTTCTTCAAATCCCCCCATTTCATTCCTGAAATAGAGATACTTTCTAAAGAAGCGGATTCTTCTGAATATATGCGAGTTTCATTAGGAGAAATAAAACCGGTAGTTTTAGGAATTAAGGCTTTGTTACCAAATAAATTAAACTCTAATCCCTCTTCACAAATCGGAATTGTATTTGGATTATAGATCTCAATCCATCTTCCTATACCTGAAGGTTCACCAAAAATTTCTGTGACAATAGGAAGGGAAGATGTGCAGTTTTCTAATCCAATTTGATTTTTAGCTCTGATAAGATTTTGGATCTCTTTTTCAAATCTTGGAGCCTTGAAAGAAAGTCCAAGATATACTTCTGATTTTTCAATAGCAGAATGAACTAAAAGAACAGTTCCATTTGAAAATGTGAATATACTAAAAGTTTTAAGATGATTTCTAAGATTAAAATTAGTTCGATCCCAGACTTGAGCTCCAATGCGTAGAGACTTTAATTCTTTATCACCAATCAGTGCAAATCCAGAACCTTCGATCATCCTCTTAATCTCAGAAGATGGATAAGTTCCAATTTTATAATCAGAATCGTCCGATAGCCTGGAACTGAATTCAGGGACCAAGGCCCCTTCTTTCCAGGCAGAAAAAACTTCTGAGAATTGCGAAATTCCTGTTTCCTCAATGCAGATCCGAATTTTAAAATTTGGATCTTCTCCCGAAATGAAACATGCTTGGCCGTTCTCTTGGACTAGATCTGAAACAAGCCTCGGAACTTTTGCGAAGATTGGATCGTATTGAAAATGGACTGACTTTTCAGTTTCATTCCAGACTAGTTCAGTGCCAGAGTCTTGCTTACAAGAAGCGGAAATGAAAAGTATAATGAAAGCGATAGCATATAAGATTGTTTGCATTTTTCCCTCCAGAGCTACTTGTCTGGGGGAAAACTTTCCACTTGCGATTTTTAGGAATTAGAGTCGGAGTTTTCTGGAATTTTGGTTCCGTCTGGAATTGCCGGACTTGAGGCGGAGTGAAAATAATTATAAATTTTCTCAGCTAATGCTTCTCCAATACCTGGGACCTTCATGAGCTCAACAATATTTGCCTCTTCAATCTTTTTCTGACCGGAGAAGGATTGGAGTAATAGTTTACTTCTTTTTAGACCAATATCAGGAACTTCTCTGATAAGACCAGTAAGAGCTTCTCGATTTCGTCTAGATCGATGATGTTCTACTCCGAATCTATGCGCCTCATCTCTGAGATGACGAAGTAATCGCATCCCAGGAGAATTCATATCAAAACTATAAGGAGAACTTTCTCCAGGGAAATAGATCTCTTCTCTTTTTTTGGCAAGCCCCACCATAGGAAGATTTGCAGCGCCCGCCTCCACTGCTGCCTCACATGCTTTTCCAAGTTGTGTAGGACCTCCATCAATCACGATCAGATCAGGCATCACTCCATCTTCATTAATGATTCTTTGCAGCCTTCTGGAAATGACCTCATGCATCATTCCTGGATCGTTAATACCTTCATAACCTCTGATATTATATTTTCGATATCCTTGTTTGAATGGTTTTCCTTCTACAAACATAACGCCACTTGCGACAGGAAAAGATCCCTGGAAATGGGAAATATCATAACATTCTATAATATGAGGAGGTTCCTTGAGTTGGAACATATCTTGGATCTCTTTTAATGCGACTGTTTGGTCCTTATAATGAGTAGCAAGAAGTCTTTCTGTAAGTCCAAGTTCCGCGTTCTTTTCTGCAATCTTTAAAAGAGACTTTTTCTCTCCTGCTTTAGGAAATCTTAATTTAGGTCTAAATCCAGTCTTCTCTTGTAGAAAATCCAATACAGTCTCCCCTTCTTCTTTTAAGCCGAAAGGAACGACTATACTTGCGGGAATCAGCCCGGCTCCCATATAATAATCTCGGAAGAAGGAGGATAATATTTCTTCTTCTGTGGAATTCTGCACACCTTGCAACGGAAAAGATTTCTTATTATCTAAAAGTCCACCACGGACTTCCATGAGAACTACTTGTCCTTCATCTTCTTTACGAGCAAAAGCGATTACATCCTCATCTCCACCGTCCATACTCACAACAGTTTGTTTTTGTCGGAAGATCTGTAATCTTCCTAACATATCCCGATATCTGGCGGCGATCTCGAATTCCATTTTGCCGGAATACTCATCCATACGTTTGGTGAGCTCGGTCGCGAGGATCTCTTTTTTACCTTCTAAAAATTGAATGATCTGGTTTACAATAACGGCGTATTCATCTTCAGGAACTGTTCCTTGGCAAGGCCCCAAACATCTTCCCATTTGAAAATTCAAACAAGGTCGTTTAGGCTTAGGAAGTGGAAGTTTTTGTCTAACCTTTCGAATGGGGAAAATACGAAGTATTACATCTAAAATTTCACGAGTAGTTCTTACATCTGTAAAAGGACCAAAATATCGATCGCCGTTATCCTTTATTTTGCGAGTGATAGACACCATTGGATAAGGTTCAGAAAGTGAAACACAGATGTACGGATATTTTTTATCGTCCTTTAGACGAACATTATATCTCGGATTATGTTTTTTGATCAGAGTTGCTTCTAAAATTAAAGCTTCTTTTTCTGTAGAAGTTGCAAACCAATCCAGATCAAAAATTTCTCTCTGCAGGTATCTGGTTTTTAGATCAGTTTGTTTTTCTTTTAGATAATTACGGATCCTCTTATCTAAATTTTTAGCCTTACCTACATAGATCACCTCACCTTCTGAATTCTTCCAGAGATAACATCCAGGAGAACCAGTTAGGTTTTTGAGTTTTTCTACAATCAGAGTATGATTGACTACTTCAGGCATGTTTCAATATTCTTCGTTCCAATCCTCTGGACCGGTTTTTCTTTTTAGACTTGCCACGACCTTTGATGCAGCCTTTCTTTTTGCTTTTCTGGCTTTGTCCGCTTTAGCCTTTCTGATCTTTGTAAGTTTAGGATCTTCAATTTTGGAAGCTTCTAAAATTTCAGCCTCTATTTTATCACAAAGAAGCATTCTTGCTTTATATCTGTTTAAACCTTGGGTGCGATGAATGGAACATTTAATTTCGATGTCTTTCTTTTTATAATATAGTCGGACAGCAGTCGAAACCTTGTTTACATTCTGTCCTCCTTTGCCTCCACTTCTTACAAAAGTTTCCTCTATATCGGATTCTTGTATCCCTAACTTTCTCATTCTGGAAAGAAGAAGATTCGCTTTTTCGGGAGAGACAGGGAATAGAACGGCCATATTATTTTTTTAGGAATTCATCCGGATCAAATTGACTGAAATAAGGGAATGGTTTTCCGGAATCATCCAAACAGACGTATGTTACCCTACAATCTATGATCTCTCTTATTTCTTTTTTCATCTGATTTTTTGCAATGGCCGCACTTCGGATGGTGATGGAACTCTTTCCAACTTTTTCTATTTTTGAAAAAATTTGAATGATCTCTCCGAGCAAACCTGGGCTTTTAAAGATCACGTTATCCATTGTTACTGTAACAAGATTAGAATATCCAATTTTTTCGATAACGAACATTGCACAACCTTCGTCGATCCAGGCAAGCATCTGTCCTCCGAAGAGAAAACCATGCTGGTTTAAATCCCTGGACATGACTATATGTTGAGTGCTTAATTCCATTCCTTGGATTTTTTCATCTAAAAAGACTTCTACGCTCATTTTGGCCTCTCTAATCTTTGGGTGAAGTGGAAGAAGGACATTCTTTTCTGAGAATACAAGTCTCACAGAATGTCTTATGTGCCTTACAGTATTTTCTTCCTAAAAATATAAAATACAAGGACAGATCCATCCAGTATTCAGATTGCACATTTTGCATTAGGTCCTTCTCCACTTTTACTGGATCTGTTTGTTTGGTAAGACCTAACTTTTTAGAAACTCTTTTAACATGAGTGTCTACCACGAATCCTTCGGAAATATGGTGGATCTCATTTAATACAACATTTGCTGTTTTTCTTCCGATACCCGGAAGTTTGATCAGTTCTTTGATACTTTTAGGCAATTTGCCATTGTATTCATTTAGAAGAAGGTTCGCAAAACCAGAAACTGACTTTGCCTTATTCTTATAAAAACCAGTAGAATAAATTAACTTTTCTATCTTCTTCAAAGGAGCAGAAGCAATAGATTCCAATGTAGGAAGCTCTGAGAAAAGAATAGGAGTAACCTGGTTCACTCTTTCGTCAGTACACTGAGCGGAAAGAATTACCGAGATCGCAAATTCGTAGTCTTTGGAATATTGGAGAGGAGAATTTACGTCCCCGAATTCCTTCCTAAGTAGGAAGTAAATTCGAGAAACATATTCAGGGGTCGCGGAAAAAGAAGGACTAGATTGCCTTTTTTTGGATTCCGACGTGCTTTTTCGGGGCAAGTGCTTTTAGTGATTCGCCGTTATCTTTGATCGCAGCTTTGATCCCTTTCTTTTTAAGGGTTCTTAAAGCGCGGGTAGAGATACGAACGGTTACCCAACGATTCTCATCTTCCAAGAAGATACGTTTTTTGATTAGGTTGATTTTCCAGGTTCTACGGGTTTTAAGGTGAGAGTGGGAAACATTGTTTCCTGCTATCGTACCTTTCCCTGTCACAACACATTTTCTGGCCATACTGCGACCATAGTTTTCTATAAGTTGCTTATGTCAAGGAAACCAAAAAGATTTGGGAAAAATCCTAGAATTTCTCCCATTTTTGGGTCTTAGTCCAAATCGAGCGGAACTTTCTTCTTTAATGTTTCCAGAACATCTTCCGGTGTATCGCAATAGGTCATTAAATCCAGGTCTTCTGGATCAATAAGTCCATAATCTATCATACTTTCTAGATGGAATATTTCTCTCCAGAACTTAGTACCATAAAGTATCACTGGGATCTTTCGGTTATTACGACCAGTTTGGATCAGGGTCAAGGTCTCGAATAATTCATCTACAGTGCCAAAGCCGCCAGGAAATGCTACTACTCCCATGGACAATCGGAGAAACCAAAGTTTCCTCATGAAGAAATAATGGAATTCAACGCTAATATCAGGATCTACATAAGGATTTACGAATTGTTCGAAAGGAAGTCTGATATTCAAGCCTAAGCTTGGGCCGCCTGCTTCTTTAGCACCTCTGTTGGCAGCCTCCATAATTCCTGGGCCTCCACCCGTGCAGACAGCCATTCTTCTGGTTTCTTTTGAAATTTCCTTTCCCCAAGAAGTGATTAATGCTGCAGTCTTGCGAGCGTCCTCATAATAAACGGACATCTCTTTTTGTTTTTGGAATAATTTCTTTTCTGATTCAGAGAGATTTTTAGTTTCCTTCTCTCTACATTCTTCGGGGCTTAAGATCCGAGCAGATCCAAAAATGCAGATCGTATCCTGGATCTTTCCGTCTCTGAATAAGGACTGAGGATAATCAATCTCCGCAAGAACCCTTAGATGGAACGCATCTATGGATTTTAAAAACTCTTCATGTTCTAAGGACGTTCTTCCCATATTTCTTTCCTTTTTTTAGGGGAAGTTAGGCTTGCCTTTCCCAACTCTGTCTATTAACGTATCTCCAAGAATGATCGGACTAAAAAGTTTAAAAGAAAAAATTTTCTCCTGGTTCCGGTCCTCCTTTTTCCACCTTTCCATTAAATGGGAAGCGGGAAAGATCAGACTCCAAAAAAGAGTGGATCCTTACGTTACTGCAGAGTCCCACTCCAGTAATTTTCGCAATTTAAACGGAAAGGAATCTGGCACGACCGAAGACTGGTCTGAGAACCTGCCACCCTTCTCCTTTACTGAAACCGAAACAGAGGAAATTTTTCCAAACGCAAAAAGAAAATTCCACAGAGTCCGAAAACATAAGGTTTCTCTTTGGTCCTTACTATTTTTTCTACCCTGGAAATCCAAAATCCAAGAATCAGAACCTTCTTTCAAAGCATTTCATCCCGGAGAAAATTTATTCCAAGAACCAAAGAAGAAGGTCCGCAAAAAGGAAAATTTCCACCTTCGAAACAAACCATATTTCTGGGAAATTTGGTTTCCTCAAACAAGCACTCTTACTCTTTCTCCATTCGTAATTTGGGAGACCTCAGTTCCTTCGGATCTGTTCCAAGATTGTTTGCCTGAATCTGTTCTTCCCGTGGGAGAACCTGGAAAATGGAAGGTTCGTATCCAATCTATGAGGGTTCTATCCCACCAATTGGGAAATTTCTACGAGGATACATTCCCTAGTCCAAATAGAGTTTATAGAACAGAAGTCTGGGTATACGGGCATACAAAGGAAGAAGAGATAGATCCAGAAAGACCTATGCTATTTCCACTTGGAGTTTGGATTTCCCCTGAACTATTAAAAGAAGAAGAGCCAAGACTTAGACAGGGATTACCTTTTAGAAGCGGAGAAACCTATTGGAAAATCCAAGGGGAAAACTTAAAAATTGGTATCAGAGGATTGGAATGGAACTGGAAACCTGCCAGAGAAAATTCTAGATTCGAAAGTATATTAGAAAGTCCGCATGTATTTTTAGGAAAATCTTATTTCACACTGGAATCTCAATCTTTTTCAAGAGACAGACAGATCGCTTATTTATTCAAAAGAGCGATCACGTCCGATCCTAAAGTGCTCCAGCGTTCCAGACCTAAACGAAATCTTTCTTCTGTTTCTCCAAATCCTAATCGGATATAACCTTCCGTTTCAAAATCAGCGGAAGGCAAAACGAATACTCCTGCTTTCTTATACAGAAGATCTGCAAATTTTCTGGTTTCTAAGCCTGATTGTAATTTTGCAAAACCTACTACTCCACCCCTTGGTTCTTTAAAACTTTCGATTCCAGGAAGTGTCTTAGCCTCTGCCGCATGGGCGAAGATTCGGATATTTTTCCGCAGTGTTTCTCTGATCTTACTCTGTAATGTTTTACGATTCTGTAAAAGTTTTAAAGTCAGAAATTCAGAGATAGGAGAAACAGTATGAGTCAGATAATCCTTCATGGATCTCGCTTTGACGATCCAATCTTTTGGACCAATAAGCCAACCAATCCTAAGTCCCATCACTCCAAAACATTTCGTGATAGAACCTGTAGAAACTGAATTTTCACAAATCCCAAAACCGCTCCATCCCAAATCCTCTTCTTCCGAAAGAAATCTATAATGTTCATCAAATATGATCCAGTTCGGGAAATTTTTGGAGAGTCTTTGTAATTCCTTCTTATCTTCTTCTTCCGCTATGATCCCGGTTGGATTATGAGGATGATTAAATACGATTAGCCTAGGAGAATTTAGGAATAGATTGTTTAGATTTCCCTTTCCAAATCCCAATTCTTTAGTTTCTAATCTGGGAAGAAGGTCCACTTTTTGCAGATTGGCACCCAGTGATCTTGGGACTTCGTACAATGCCTGAAAAGCAGGCCAAAATAAAGAGGTTGTATCCCCTTTTTGTAAAAGTAAATGAAATGCGATGAAGAGCGCTTCTCCGGTTCCGGTCGTAACCAAAACCTGATCAGGAGAAACATTATTATATAGTTTTGAAATTTCTTCTCTTAGATCTTTTCTGCCTGAATTGGGAGAATCTGCTAAGGAAAGTTTTCCCAATTCTCTCAGATCTAAATTTAGGTATTCTGCAAGCTGGTCCAGGTTCAGATTTCGGATCCCGCTTTCTCCCAAATTGCAGGGAGCTTCCGTCCTAAATTTTTCTAGGCGATCTTCTATGAAAAATTCTCTTAAATCCACTTCCAGAGCACAGTTTACTCACTTAGGAGAGAAGCAATGCAAAAGCTCCGAAAAAGGAGAGTAAAAACAGACCGAGTAATATCCAACCAAGGCCGCTTAAGAAAAATCTAAGATCCTTGAGAGCAAATAAGATCTGCTCTGGGTCCTTCTCCTCTAAGACCAAAGACTTACGAAAGGAAAGAGATGCTCCGTAACCCAAAATTCCCAATATAAAAAATAGGACGGCTGATACGGCTTGGATTACAATCTTTCCGGGAGCTTCCTTCAAAAAGGCCCCGAATGTTAAAATTCCGGAAATTAAAAATAGAAGAAAGGAAATGTTTCGTAAAACTGCTCTAAGAGAGTCCAGTTCCCTATGTTGTTCCCTTGAAATTTCAATAGATTCCATACTATTAGGATCGGCGAAAAAACGTCTTGAACCAGGAAGAACTAGATTTTTTATTCCAAGTATAGGGTGAACTAGAGAAATATATGAACGCAGAATCCCACATAGAATCTTGGACCAAGGCCCCCTTTTCCCCCCAGGTGCAAAAAGAAGCAAATGATATCCTGAGTAGATACAAAAAGGGAGAAACAAATGGCTTAGAGATTGAAGCCTATACAGTGCCTCTCGAATTTGGAACCGGGGGAATGAGAGGAAGAATAGGTAACGGGATCGGTAGAATGAATGAGTTCACCGTTGGAAAGGCCGCTTTAGGTTTTTCCAGATACCTGGTCAAAAAATCAAAAAAACCAATCTTAGTGATCGCTTATGATTCCAGAAGAAGGTCCAGAGAATTTGCAGAAGTGACTGCTGGAGTAGCTGCATCTTTCGGAATTAAAGTTATCTTATTCTCAGAAGTAGCTCCTACACCTTTACTCTCTTACGCAGTTCGTTATTATAAGGCAACTGGAGGAGTTGTTCTAACAGCATCTCATAATCCACCTGAGTATAACGGATTCAAGGCTTATCTTTCTAAGGGAGAACAGCTTGCTCCTCCTGATGATAAAAAGATCATTTCCTTGATAGACACGGTACAGGACTGGAACGAGATCCCTTTTCTTTCCTCCAAGGACCCCAAATATAAAAAGTTAGTACAAAAAGCAGGAGAAGATTGTTTTTCTTCTTATTTGAAAGCTCTCAAAAAATCAGGGATTGTATCCTCAAAGGTCACTCCAAAAGAAAGATCACAAACTAAATTAGTATATTCTCCACTGCATGGGACAGGTGGGAAATATATGAAGAAGCTACTACAAGACTTCGGTTATAAAAATGTGACTCTGGTTCCGGAACAAAAAGATCCGGATGGAGAATTTCCAACAGTCAAATTCCCGAACCCCGAAGAGCCTGAAGCTCTGGAGATGAGCAAGAAACTTTCTGAAAAGATCGGAGCTCATGCTTTTATCGCAACTGATCCAGATGCGGACAGACTAGGTATTGGCGTTAAAAATCCTAAAGGCGGTTATGCACTTCTAAATGGAAACCAAATCGGTTCCATTTTAGCCGCCTATCTAGCGGAAAAGGTTGGATCTAAATCTAAAAAAGGTAAAAAGCCTGTCCTTGTAAAAACAGTAGTAACCACCGATTTACAAGCTGAGATCGCAAAGAAAAACAAGATCGCACTTAAAAATGTTCTAACAGGTTTTAAATTTATCGCAGAAGTGATGGGGAAACTGGATAAGAGTAAAACTCAGTATTTCCTATTCGGAGGAGAAGAATCCTACGGTTATCTTCCTGTGGATTTTGTCCGCGATAAAGACAGTTTATCTTCTGCGCTTCTTCTCATGGAAGTCCTATCGGAAAAAAAAGATCTTCTTTCCTATATGGACGATGTTTATCTTAAATATGGTCTATACCAAGAAAGTCTAAAGTCTTTAACCTTAGAGGGACTTGCTGGTAAAAAGAAAATCCAAGATTCTTTAGAATCGCTACGCAAGAATGATCTGATTGGAAAATCCATAGGCAAAAGAAAGGTCACTGGATTTTTAGATTTTAAGAATAAGATCGCAAAAGGAAGCGCATCTAAATCTGCGTTTTCAGGTCTTCCTTCTTCTGACGTCATCCAATTAGAATTAGAAGATCAGGCAAAGCTAACGATCCGTCCCTCTGGGACTGAACCTAAGATCAAAATTTATTCTTCTTTCAAGAGTAGGACTTCTCCTAAAACTAAAAATGAGATCCCAAAACTCACTGACAGTTTACTAGAAGAATTGAAAGAAACAGAGTCCTTATTTTTACAATTGGCGGGTTTATCATGAACGAAACTGCATCGGTTTTCCAAACTACAAAAGAACTTACAGACAAGTATCTTCTAGACTTATTCAATCGTTACCCTGTAGCATTCCGTTACGGAGTGAACGAATTATTATTCGATCAAAACAATAAACAGTACATCGACTTTTTAGCAGGTGTTGCGGTTACAAATCTGGGCCATAGTGATCCGGATATTATAGAAGCAATTCGCAACCAAATTGATAAACTGATGCATACTTCCAATTGGTTCTATTCGGAAGAGGCGTCTCGTTTAGCGGAACTTCTTATCCTGAACACTTTTCCTGGAAAAGTGTTCTTATGCAATTCCGGAACAGAAGCGATTGAAGCTGCTTTCAAGCTAGCAAGAGCATATGCAGAACAAAAGCAGATCCATGATCCGATTATCATTTCTTTACAGAAAAGTTTCCACGGAAGATCTGTTTCAGGAATAAGTTTAACAGGACAGAAAAAACTTCATACTGGTTTTGGAAAACTTCTGGATGGAATCGAATTTGTTAATCCAAACAGTGAAGAAGAACTTGTGGAAGCTTTCGAAAGATTTGCAGGAAGAGTGGTAGCATTCATCGCAGAACCAATCTTAGGGGAAAGTGGTATCATTCCACTCTCTCATGGATATATGAATCTTGCGAGAGAGTTAACCTTAGAAAACGAGGCGCTCCTTATCCTAGATGAGATCCAAACCGGTTTCGGAAGAACCGGCACAATGTTCGCATTCGAAACTTACGGATTTTCCCCGGATGCAATGGCACTTGCTAAAGGACTCGGTTCAGGATTCCCAATCGGAGCCTTGGTCGTTGCGGAAAAATACCAAAACGTTCTAGCAAAAGGAACTCATGGAACCACTTACGGTGGAAACCATTTGGGCGCAGCGATTGCTTATGAAACGATCCGGATCATGCAAACTAGAGACGTTCTTGCAAACGTAAACTCTTGTTCAGAGATTGCATTTAGCCGTTTGCATCAGATGAAACAAAAAAATAAGCTCATCAAAGAGATTAGAGGGAAAGGTCTCCACATCGGTGTGGAATTAACTGCTTCCTCAAGACCGATCGCGGAACTCTGTTTGGAAAAAGGACTGATCGTAAATGCAACTGGAGACACAGTCATTCGTATCATGCCTCCACTTACAATCTCAGCACAATATTTGAATGAAGGACTTGATATTCTTGAATCAGTCCTAGACGCACAGAAATAAAAAGGAAAACAATATTCTCTATGAAAAAAGTAGCCGTATTAGCAGGGGACGGAATCGGCCCCGAGGTCATGAAGGTGGCGCTCTCTGTTCTGAAAAAAGCGCTCGGCCCCAAAGCCACTGACTTTCAATTTACGGAGGCACTTGTAGGAGGAGCGGCTATCGATAAAACTGGCGGCCCTCTTCCTTCTGAAACATTAAAACTTTGTGAAGAATCAGACGCGATCCTATTCGGATCCGTTGGAGGTCCTAAATGGGAATCTCTTCCTCCGGAAAAACAACCTGAAAGAGGAGCACTTCTTCCTTTACGTAAACATTTCGATCTATTCGCAAATCTTAGACCGGCGATTATCTATCCCGAACTTAGAAATGCCTCTCCAATCAAAGGGGAAATCATCGGAGAAGGTCTGGATATTTTGATTCTAAGAGAATTAACCTCTGGGATCTATTTCGGCCAGCCAAAAGGTAGAGAAGGAAGTGGAGCGGAAGAATTCGCATACGACACAATGAGATATTCTCGTAGAGAGATCGAAAGGGCAGCAAGAGTTGCATTCGAAGCAGCGAGAAAAAGAAATAATAAGGTCACGAGCATTGATAAAGCAAACGTATTAACTACTTCCGTTTTTTGGAAAGAAGTGGTGATCGATCTGCACAAAAAAGAATTTTCTGACGTCCAATTATCTCATCTTTACGTGGATAATGCAGCTATGCAATTGATCGTAAATCCGAAACAATTCGACGTTATACTTTGCGAGAATATGTTCGGGGATATTCTTTCAGACGAGGCCTCTATCATCACAGGGTCCATTGGGATGCTTCCTTCCGCTTCCCTTTCAGAATCCGGTTTCGGTTTATACGAACCTTCCGGCGGATCCGCTCCGGACATCGCAGGCAAAGGAATCGCAAACCCGATCGCCCAGATTTTAAGTGCTGCCCTACTCTTACGTTATTCTTTCTCTATGGAAGAAGAAGCGCAAAAGATAGAAACTGCGGTCCGTAAAGTGATTTCCGCAGGAAAACGTACCAGAGATATCGCCGAGAAAGGCGCCGAAATTTTGGGAACGGAAGAAATCGGAATAGAAATTGAGAAGGTTTTATAAAGCCTGGAATTGAATTCCATGCCTGGAAGTTTCATATTTTTACGTATATAAATACTGAAACTATGAAACTTTCTGGAAATTTCTTGAATTAACAGGGACGGTGACTGGATGAAAGGCGGAGTAGCTCCATCAGGAAGACCTTATCAGGTAATCATTGCGGAAAATTCTAAATTCCAAGCCAAACAATTGGCTCAGATCCTGGAATCCGAAGGTTACGAAGTGGTCGGTTTTGCGGAATCGGGCAAAGAACTCCTAAATATGTATAAGGACAACCGAAAGGTAGACCTGATTACATTAGACCTTCACCTCCCTGTGATAGACGGTTTTGCGGCCTTTTACGAAATGAAAGATATGGGAGTTCTTCCCAGAGTGATCGTAATCACCGACGAAAATACTCCCGCGGTTATCAAAGCTTTAACTGAAGACGGTATCATGGACTATCTAGTAAAACCTATTAAAAGAGAAAAGGTTCTAGAAAAAGCAAACGCTACTGTTCGCAAGACAATTAAGATCTGATCCTAAATTTGAAAGTTTAGGATCTATTCCAACCAGATACAATTTAGATTCCTACCAGTATCTCCCCTTCTATGACTAAAAAATTTAGAATTGGGAGACATGGTGCAAACCCCAGAGGTTTCCAGAAAGGGCTGTATTCCCAGACTCTTTATCCTATGAAGTAAGAAAGTTTTTTGTTCCAAGAGAAACTTTCCGGGTTCTTCTAAAGCCTTGAGAGAATTCGGAACTTCTTTACGGAAGAGAGAAGCAACATCTTCGCCGACTTCGTAATGTTTGCCGGTCGCATATGGCCCCAGATAAAAATGAACAAGTTCCGGATCTACTCCGTATCTTTTTTGCACATGGGCCAGTGTTTTTTCAGTAATGCCTGCAAGAGTTCCTTTCCAACCCGAATGGATAACGCCCACAAGAGCCGGTCTCCCTGTCCAAAAGAAGATAGGCATACAATCTGCAGTTTTTACGACTAGGATCTTTTTAGGTTCCGTAGTAAATAAAGCGTCTCCCGTAGGAATATCTGCGGCGGGAGAACCGTTTGCTTCCAGGATGTTAGTTCCATGCTCCTGGTTCATGAAAAATACTTCAGCGCCCGCAACTCCTGAGGCTTGCAGAACCCTTTCCCGGATAAAATTAGGATCGTTCGGATCTCCTGAGGCTTCTTTATTTCCCAGGATCAAAAGCCTAAGGCTTCTTTTGTCTTCTAGAAAAAATCTGTGATCGATCATACTTGACTTGGGGAAGTCCTGGTCTTGTATAGAAAAGAGAGGAAATATTTCGAGCCGTAAAACGGAGCGGAAAGACAGTCCTGGAAAAAAAATCCCATGCCCCAAACCCCTAAAGTAAAAATCTGCGGAATACGAAAAGTAGACGATCTGAAAGTCTGTGTGGAAGAGGGGGCCGATCTGATCGGGATCAATTTTGTTTCCTCCAGTCCAAGACTTGTTTCTCCGAAAGAAGCGGAAATTCTAATCACCTATTTATACACTTCTGTTCCTGAGTTTTTACGCCCAAAAATCGTATTCCTTTTTTATAAATCTTCAACTCAATATATAGAAGCTCTTTTAAAAAATTTGCAACACGACTATGTCCAATACGTTAGCGATGACTCTTTGGCTCCCGGGGAAACTTCTCCACTCTATCAAACCAGGAATTCCAGAATTCTTTCTTATAGGGTCCGCGGAAACGTAAACGATGATTCATTACATTTCCTAAATTCAGATTTATTGATATTAGATAGTTATAAATCGGATGCGGGCGGCGGCACTGGAGAAAGTTTTCCTTGGGAACAGGTCTCCGAAGTTCGCAGACCTTATCTACTCGCAGGAGGTCTTACTCCGGGAAATGTCGCTAAAGCGCTTTCCCAAACCAAAGCGTATGGAGTCGATGTGGCTAGCGGAGTAGAATCCTCTCCAGGAAATAAAGACCAAGAACTTATTCGGAATTTTATCAGAAATGCAAAACGATTCTCTTACAACGGAAACTAATACTCCGGATCTAAAAGAAGCTCTCGATACTCCTATGATGAGGCAGTATCTGGAGATCAAGGCCAAGTTCCCTGATTCGATCCTATTTTTTAGAATGGGAGATTTTTATGAGATGTTTTTAGAAGATGCAAAAATTGCTTCTGCAATTTTGGACATTGCACTTACTAAAAGGCAAAACTCGGTCCCAATGTGTGGGATCCCATTTCATAGCAAGGACGGATATATTTCCAGGCTTCTTTCTGCGGGGAAAAAGATAGCAGTCTGCGAACAGTCCAGACCGGAAGATGGAAACACAAAACTGATGACCAGGGATGTTGTGAGGATCATCACTCCCGGTACGGTAATCGAAGAACATTTACTTTCCGGATTCCAAAACAATTATCTATGTGTACTCGTACCAAAAGCTGCCTTAATCTTTGTGGGAATGGCTGATGTTTCTACTGGAGAAGTTTTACATTTTGCAGTTCCGATTTCCAGAACCCAAGTATTAGAATCTGAGTTTGTAAAATTCAAGCCTAGCGAGATTTGTGTATTCTCCCAAGACTTAGAAAGGATCAGGACTTGGCAGAACTTCGGAGAAAAAGAATTTACCGTTTTAGACGCGACTAAAGTAGGATCAGAAAATTCAAATGATCCATTCCAAACGGTTACTAAAACATTAGAATATTATATTAGAGAAAATTATAGAGATGGAACTCTTACCTTAAGGGAGCCTCGTATCTTACAAACAGGCTCTTATTTGGAGATGGACAGAGAAACTATCTTGAACCTGGAGCTGATCGAAAACGAAAAAGAAGACAAGGGTCATACCCTATTTTCTGTTTTGAATTTTTGCAGCACCGCTAAGGGAAAAAGAGTTCTAAAGCAGAGGATCTTATTTCCGGAAACAGATCCAGCCATTCTAAAATCTAGATGGGAAAAGCAGGATATTATTAAAAAAATACCTCTTGCTCATTTGACCCAGGCTCTCAAAGATCTGGGAGATTTGGAAAGGATACTGGGTAGATTTAGAGGAAATAAGGCCTATCCTAGAGATTTTAAAACGATCCTTTCTTCTATCCAAACCTTAGATTCTTTGATTGGATTACTTTCTCCTCTTGGCTATCCAATTTCCAAACCTGATAAACTGGATGAACTAAAATTGTATATTGAAGGAAGGATCCATACGGAAGAACTTCCTGTTATATTAGGAAATGGTAAATTCCTCAAAGACGGTTTTGACAAAAATCTGGATCGAGCCAGAGAAGCTGGCTCCAAGGGTGCAGATTGGATCTTAGAATTAGAAACGGAAGAGAAGAAGAAAACAGGACTTTCTACTCTCAAGATCAAGTATAATAAGATTGTTGGCTACTTCATTGAAATCTCCCGTGCGCAAGCGGAGCAGGCTCCTAAAGAATATCTCAAGAAACAAACACTTGTCACCTACGAAAGGTTTACAACTGCAAGACTAGAAGAGATAGAAAGAACTATTTTAGAAGCGGATGAGATCATCCAAAAAGTGGAGAAGGCAGAATTCGAAAAAATGGTCCAAACCGTTTTGGAATATTCTTCTGAATTGCTACTTGTGTCTGAAGAATTCGGAGACCTGGATTTCCAAATTTCTCTCTTAAAAGCAGAGGAGAAATTCGGTTGGATCCGTCCTGAACTGAGCGAAGATTCTAATTTAGAAATGAAATCCTCCAGACACCCAGTAGTGGAAGCAAGCCTACCAGTAGGTTCAAAATTCACTCCGAACGATGTGGGATTGGATGGAAAAGAGAATTCAATTGCGATCTTAACAGGTCCAAATATGGCCGGTAAGTCTACATTCATGAGGCAAATCGCGATCAATCAAATATTATTCCAGATTGGCGGAAGTGTTGCAGCGGATATGGCAAAACTTCCTATCTTGGATAAACTGTTCACTCGTATAGGAGCAGGAGATAATTTGAATGCGGGAGAGTCCACATTCTATGTGGAAATGAAAGAGACTGCAAATATACTCAAAAACTGCACTTCGCAATCTTTATTACTCTTTGATGAAGTAGGAAGAGGAACTTCTACCTACGACGGGATGAGTATTGCTTGGGCAATCTTAGAATCTCTTTCTGAAATGCATCCACGGCCCAAAACTGTTTTTGCCACCCACTACCATGAGCTTACAGAACTTTCCAGGCTTCCGGGAGTCTGGAACCTTCATATGGAAACAGTGGAGAAGGACGACAAGGTCATATTCTTAAGAAAAGTAAAACCTGGTAAGGCTAAAAAATCATTCGGTATCTATGTGGCACAATTAGCAGGTGTTCCCGATTCGGTGGTAAAACGAGCTGCTGAAATTCTCACAGACATGGAATCCAGGAAGAAGGAGATACGTATCCAAACAAGGGAACCTTCTCTATTCCAAGACATGAGTGCACCAAATGGTGAGAATCAATTCTGGCAAGACTTCAAAAAGGAAATCACTGACCTTCCGATCGATTCTATGACTCCCATTGAAGCGCTAAAACTATTGGATGATTGGAAGAAAAGGGTGAGTTCGAGAGGTTAGATTGCGGCACGTTTCCACGTTTTTCTCACGCAGAGACGCGAAGTCGGAGAGAATAAAGGGCATTATTCACTAAATAAATATAAAAGAACGTCCATAGAAGCGAAGTCTATCCAGTTAGAAATTTTGGATTTAAGACCTTCTTTCGCATGAAATCCGATTCCGATACCGGAGGCTTCTAACATGAGTTGGTCGTTTGCGCCATCACCTACGGCGACTATATTCTCGTTGCTCATTTGAAAACGTGACTGAAGTTCCAAAAGAGAATCTCTTTTGATATTTTTATCTACAACTGTTCCGGAGACTGTTCCTAAAAGTTTGTCCCCTGCTCTATCCAGATAATTCGCACGAACTTCGTCGATAGAATACTCTTGCTTAAATCTTTCTAAGATATCTGTAAATCCACCGCTGAATACTGCGGTCTTCGCGTTTTTCTCCTTTAATCCTTGGAATAATTCAGGAACACCATGATTTGGATGTAATTTAAAGTATAATTCATCAAACACAGAAACTGGAAGATCTTTCAGATAAGAACATCTTTTTTGAAGGGCCTCATGAAAGTTAAGATTTCCTTCCATAGCTTCCTTGGTGACATGAGCGACTTCTTCGTAGACACCTGCATATCTTGCCAGTTCGTCGATGACTTCTTCTCGGATTAAAGTAGAATCCATATCAAAGCAGAATAAGGCTCCGTTGCTTAAAAAAGAAGAAATTTGAATAAGATCAATCTTACGGAATCTTTGTAATTCTTGTCTGAGATAAACTAATTCTTCTCTTGGAAGAGAAAGATCCGTTTTCCATACATCACATACGAAGTCTTTGGAAACTTCGGATCTTCTTTCGATAAAGACTGGGTGCTTGAATCGATCTGAAAGTGCTTCAGATAATCTTTGGGGATCCGAATCGTTTTTAGGACTGAAAAATAAGATCACTCAGATTATCTTAGTAGGGATTTAATTTTGCGAAGCCAGATAATATAGGCGTCTCTGTTGATATGGATCGGATCTTTTTTCTCACCGTAAGAGAGCGCTAATTCTTCTCGGAGAAAAGGGATCCCTTTTTGTCGGAACTCTGGCCAAATATCTAAAAATTGAACGTTTTGGTTTTCATTTGCGATCCGTAAAAGCCAAGCATTTACGATTGGAGATACAGAATTTACGTTTCGGCTCAATACAGGAGGAATTCCAAGGATTAGCACCTTTGTATTCGGTAAGCTTGTTCTGATCTTTTGGATCAGAAGCTTATGGATCCCTTCAATATAATCCAGGCATTTCCCATCCCGGATATCATTTCCGCCGATCTCTATAATAATAGTAGAAGGTTTTAGATTCAGGACTGTGGAGTCCAGGCGACCCAAAAGTAATTCCGTCATGTCCCCGGCAATACCGCGATTCACAGAACCCGGAAAATCTGCCTGGATCAGATCAGGAGGAATAGCAGCGATTAGACTGTTTCCTACAAAAACTATATTCGCTTTCTTTAATTTTTCGTTCTCATTTGTATAAAGAAGAACTGCTTCCGAGTATAATTTTTGGTAGGTTTCCCAATCGTCCGAATCTCGGATCCCGACTTTGTCCACACATTTGAAATCTGGATTATAATAATCGTATATTGTTCTTGTTTGGAAAACAGAACACGAAATTAGGGATAGAAGAAAAAAACAAATCCCTAATGTTTTCATTTAATCTAAGTTCCTTTAAAACTCTCAGTTCTCGGAATCTTTCATATGAAATCGTTTATGCCAGTCAGCAATCTGAGCCTGCAGATAATCTTCTGTGTCACAAATACGAAATTCGATTGGGTTGTTGGAAACTGTATCGATCAATTTGGCTTCAATATAGCCGTTTTTTAGTTTATTGATCTCTATTTTATATTTCATCCGACAATCTCCGTTATATCCAGGATTTTCACCCCTACCAGAGTTTCAATCTATTCCGAAATTAATCTTGGAAAACCACCGAGCCTGGGAATCTTCCTATACTCGGTCGGAAAATGCTATACGATTTTCGTTCTCAATTCAAAAAAACTATTTCAAGGATTTTCGATATTTGTAAAGTTCCGGGAAATTTTCAGGAGCATAAGGATGGTCTTTACCAAGAGCGGATTCCCAATCGATTTCTTCTCCCATACCGGATGAGAATTCAGGATAAAATCCAGAGTCCAAAATCATTCTGATCGTGTCTGCTGCGTCCGAACCTTTGACGTTTAAATACCCACTTGCAAATAAGGAATTAGCGGCGTATAAAGCCATTCCTTGCAGTCCTCTTAGATGTCCTTCTCTTCCTGCTGCAATCCGGACCTCAGAGTCAGGATTCACTAAACGAAACGCAATCAGCGTTCTGAGGCAAAATTCAGGGGTTAGACTTTGAGGGTTTTTAATCGCATGTCCTGCGACTGGGATGAAAAAATTCACTGGGATAGAGATAACTTTTAGATTTTTGATCTCGAATATAACATCTGTTAGATCCCAAAGAGACTCTCCCATTCCAACAATCACCCCAGAACACATTCCCACTCCTGCTTTCATCAAATGAGTGATTGTCTCCACTCTTTGCTCGTAGGTATGAGTGTCACAGATTTCTGGATAGTGTGCCTTAGAAGTATTCAGATTATGATTGTATCTATCTAGACCGGCAGCTTTTAAACGTTCTGCTTTCTCTCTGTCTAATAGACCAGCGGACAAACATACTTTCAGTCCCAATTCTTTACTGATCTTTTCGATGGTGAATGCAAGCTTTTCAGTAGCTAAAGAATTAGGTCCAGTTCCAGCAGTAACCATACAAAAACGGTAAGCACCATTCTCCTTGGCTTGGACAGCATCTTGGAAAATCTCTTCAGGAGATTTCATCGAGTATTCCTGGACTCCTGATCCTGCGTTCTTTCTTTGAGCGCAATAACCACAATCTTCCGGACAATGCCCATTCTTAATATTATCTAGAACATGGATTCGGACTGTTTTACCGAAGTATTTCTCACGAACTTTGAACGCCTTGTCCAAAGCCTCTGTCAAAGGGATCTGACCACTTAGAATGGCATGTGTTTCCTCCCGATCAATAATACTTGGCACCTCTGAAAATACTTTTTCTTCAGTGACTGGGGGAGTTTCTAGACTAACTTTCATTCTGCCGATAGTTTCCGAGGCGGTGTTTTCCTTGGCAATCTATAATTAGGCTTAAAAACAGGTGTTCATCAGTCTTGTATTTTGTAAGCGGAAAGACCTTCACGAATCGCTTGGAATACTTTATCCAAAGAAGATTTAGAAATATTATAGGGAGGAGTGATGTATATCACATTGCCAAGTGGCCTTAAGATGACTCCTCTCTCCTGGCAGATCCTGCGGAATTCTCTTGCGAATGGATTCACATAACCTGGACTGGTATTTCCTGTAAAAAGTTCGCCTACACCTACTGAACCGAGCACTCTTGTGTTCTTGATTTTATCAGGAAATTCTGCTCTTAGTTTTGCCCAGCCTTCTTCCAAATAAGACTCCAATTGTTTTACATCTGCGAGTCTATTTTCTTCTTTATAAATTCTTAATGAAGCAAGGGCAGAAGCACAACCTGGAGGATATCCAGTCATAGTATGGCCATGGTAGAATGCTTTCAAAGGTTCAGAGGATAAAAACTCTCTATAAATTTCTTCCCGAACAAGAGTTACAGCTAAAGGAAGAATTCCCGCAGTAAGTCCTTTTGCAAGAGCCACCATATCTGGACGAATACCCGCCTTTTGGTAGGCAAAGTTTGCACCCGTTCTTCCAAAACCAGTAAATACTTCGTCCAAAAGAAGTAGAACATCATGACGTTCTGTAATTTCTCTAAGCCTTGTAAGAACACTTGGCTTATGAAATAACATCCCTCCCGCACCAGCAATCAATGGTTCCATTACTACTCCTACTACTTCTTCGGAGTGAGCTGACAGGTATGCTTCTAATTCATCCAAACAATCTTCTGCGCAGGAATGTGGAGATTTGGAAACTGGACAATCATGACAGGCAGGAGAAGGAAAATTTTTAGTCTGGAACAAAAGACTTTGGAAGACTCTATTGAACACAGAATCTCCTCCAACACTCATTGCACCGATTGTGTCCCCATGATAGGAATAGGAGAAGTTGATAAATACCTTTTTCTTTTCTCGACCTTGGTTCCTAAAATACTGAAGAGCGATCTTCAGCATGATCTCAAGTGCAGTCGAACCGTTATCCGAATAGACTACTTTATGAAAATTCCAATCAGTGAATTCTAAAAGTTCATGAGCGAGTTCCAATGCAGGAGGATGTGTAAAACCTGCGAGGAGCACATGATCCAAGAAGTCTAGCTGATTTTTGACAGCTTCTACAAGTTTTGGATGATTATGGCCGTGAATACTGACCCACCAGGAAGAAATCGCGTCTATATATTCTTTTCCGTTCTCATCATATAGAAATTCTCCCTTTGCTGAAACAATCTTTAAAGGAGGATCAGAATCTAGTTGGATTGTATATGGATGCCAAATCAAGGGAAAAGTATGTCCGGAAGGATCCTATCCGGATCGAATTCCTTTACAACCTTATCTAAGAATTCTTTTCTAGACAACTTTCTTTCCGGAAGAAGAAAGGTTCCTAAAAGTCCGATTTCAGCAGCCTCAATGATTGTCCTAATATTATCCGAACGAAGTGGATTTTCAGGACCTATAAAATAGACTCCTAAAACCTTGATCTCCCTTTTTCTAAGCGTCTCAAGCGACAATAAAGTATGATTGATCGTCCCAAGTTCAGTAGAAGCTACCAATACCAATGGGATTTTTGCCTGCTCCACTAAGTCTATGGTAAAATAATAACGGTTCAGAGGAACATATAGACCTCCGGCACCTTCTACCAATATTTTAGCATACTTAACACTGAATAGATGTCTTGATAATTCGTCAGTATCTACCGTTGTATTTTCCATTTCGGAAGCAAGATGCGGAGAAGCGGGAAGTTCGAATGTATAATAATTTTTTAAGAAGTAAGACTCATTTAAGCCGGTTAGATTCATGATCTTAACTCTATCTGAATCTGTTCCGGTTTGTATTGGCTTCAGATATTTTAGCCCAAGTTCTTCTGCATACTTTGCCATTACAAGTGAGCAAAAAAATGTTTTACCGACATCGGTCCCGGTTCCGGTTACAAAGATGGACAAACTTAATTCTCCCGAACCAATTGAACAAACTTTTCTAGATCTTCTCTAGTAATCTTAGAATTGAGAGACACTCTAATTCTAGAAATATCAACAGTTGGAGGGCGGATTGCCTTAGCTTGGAACCCGCTTCGGTTCAAACGAGAAGAAAGATCCAATGCTTCTTCTTCCGAACCTAAAAGTATGGGAATAATTTGAGTGTTTGAATTGCCTGTCTCTCTTCCGATTTGATGTAAGGATTCACGAAAGAATTCAGAATTTTCTTCTAGTATTTTTCTTTCATAGTCCATGCGCCTTGCTAGACGAATTGCTACCCTGCCCGCATGAGCAATAGCCGGAAGTGGGCCAGTTGAGAACACAAAAGTACGAGCAGAATGAAGTAAAAATTTTCTGGCATCCTTAGTTGTGGAGATAACTGCACCTTCTAATCCTAAGGCCTTTCCTAAAGTGGACATCCTAAAATCAATTTCAGAAGTCCGAGAGATATTTTCTTCTAAAGAAATTCCAGCTCCTTCTTTCCCAAAAAGTCCAATCGCATGAGCCTCATCTAAATAGAGCAACGCTCCATATTTTTCTTTTAGATCTATCAATGCACGTATATCAGTTTTGTCACCGTCCATGCTGAATACAGACTCAGTGACGATCATCTTGTGTTTTGTGCCGGAATATTTCTTTAATAAACTTTCCAAATCGTTTAGATCGGAATGTTTATAATATACTTTTTTAGCTCCGGAGAGTCGAACCCCATCCATTAAAGAAGCATGATTTTTACGGTCGCAAAAGATTACATAAGAAGGATCTGCGACACAGGAAATTGTTCCTAAATTTGCTGAGTATCCATTCGCAAAGAAGAGAGAATCTTCAGAACGGACCCAGTTCGAAAAATCATTTTCTAATTCCTCGAATACTGTTCTATGTCCTCGAACTAAACGGCTCGCAGTAGAACCTGCACCGAAAAAATCGATACCTTCTTTAAGAGCTTGGATAATTTCAGGATGAGTAGAAAGCCCCAAATAATCATTGGAGCAGAGGTCCAGGCCAGAAGGAGGATCCAGAGTCCGGATCCTATTCTGAGATTCTAACCTGGAAAAAAAGGCAGGAAGCTCCGAAAAGAAAGGAAGTTTCGAGGATTGCGTTTCCTGCACAGGTTTTCCGTAGGGATTATAACATCCCTTTTACTTCGTCTCTTTCAGATTTAAGTTCGTCGTGAGTGATATTGAATTTCTCTTTTGCAAAGTCGTTCAATTCTAATCCTTTAACGATCTCAACTTTAGTTCCGTCAGATTTAACAGGGTATCCGAAGATAAGTCCTTTATCCGCACCGTATGATCCGTCAGAAGTCACAGCTACGCTGAACCAATCTCCAGCTGGAGTAGGAGTGATGATTTGACGAACAGTGTCTACAACTCCATTAGCAGCAGATGCTGCAGAAGAAGCTCCCCTTGCTTTGATGATCTCAGCTCCACGTTGTTGAACATTCTTAATGAAATCGCCTTTTAACCAGTCATGATCTTTAATCACGTCAGTCGCAACTTTTCCACCGATCTTAGCATTATAAAAGTCTGGGTATTGAGTAGAAGAGTGGTTTCCCCAGATCGCAACATTGGTTACGTCTTTTACTAAATTTCCAGACTTGATAGCAAGTTGGGATTTCGCACGATTCTCATCTAATTTGGTCATTGCAAACCAACGATCAGTAGGAACTCCTTTAGCATTATTCATAGCAATCAAACAGTTCGTATTACAAGGGTTCCCTACAACAAGAACTCTAACATCGGAAGAAGCGTTCTTTTCGATTGCTTTTCCTTGGTTTACGAAAATCCCACCGTTAATTTTAAGAAGGTCACTTCTTTCCATTCCTGCTTTTCTTGGAACGGAACCTACTAAAAGCGCCCAATTGATATCTTTAAAAGCTACATCCAGATCAGCGGAAACACTTACTTTTTGCAAAAGAGGAAAGGCGCAGTCTTCCAATTCCATGATCACACCTTTAGCCGCAGGCAGAGCCGCCTCAAGTTCCAACATTTGGATCTCTACAGGAGTGTCCGCTCCGAACATTTGACCGGATGCAATCCTAAATAATAACGAATATCCGATCTGCCCAGCGGCACCCGTAACTGCTACCTTAACTGTTTTTGCCATTTGAAACTCCTAACTTTTTATATACTTAGAGCTTAGTTATTTTTCAGCTCTTCGTCGATGATCTTTGTGAAATTTTGGATCGGCATATTGCCTTCCACTAAAATACCGTTAATGAAGAACGCAGGAGTTCCGTTAACACCATAACCTTGTCCTGCCTGCATATCCGCTTCGATCTCGCTTTTGATCTTATCTTCGTCAGCAATACAACGATTGAATGCTCCCATATCTAAACCTGCTTGTTGAGCAAGTCTGATCACATTCCCTTTTTCTAATTTTCTTCCGTTCTCAAAAAGAAGGCTATTGTACTGCCAGTATTTTCCTTGAGGGATCGCACAGTTTGCAGCTACGTGAGCGAACATTGCATTTCGATGGAAATCCATAGGAAAGTCTCTAAAGACCCATTTAATTTTATCTTTATATTGTTCCCTTAGAGCCTTAGTTGTGGTTTGGCTCATTGCGCAATAAGGGCATTCGAAATCTGAAAATTCTACGATAGTAACTTTCGCATCAGCAGGCCCAAGAGTAGGATTCTCGCTGGCATCAATCACAACTCTAGTCGGAGGAGGAAGTTCAGGTCCGATAATCTCTGTATTATATTCTTCTCTCATTCTTCCAAAGAATGATTGTCTTTCTCTATCAGCTTGTACTGCTTTTAAATATTTTACAATCTCACCATGAACAGAAGCGAAAGATTTTCCCTTTAAACCAGGCTCGTTTTTAAATTGATTATAAGCTGCAATCACTTCGTCTTGGACTGGTTCGTATCCCCTTCCAAACTTAGTCAGCTCTTCTACAGGAACTCCTTTAGCAGCTGCTTCTTTTTTGAGAATTTCTTGGGAAGCAAGTTGAGAGAACATTCTGTACATCTGCTGGTTATTTTCCTGCAGATATTTACGATAAGCTCCTGGGTTATCCTTTTTTATATCAGAGATGGTGTAGAATCCAAAAGTTCCAACTCTCATATAATGTTCTGGGAGGGAAAGTTTTACGATAAGCGCGATAGATATTAAAAAATAACCTAAAAAGATCCAAGGAAGCGCCTCCTTGAATTTTGGACCGAAAACTCGATCTAAGAGAGTGGAAGAAGTTTCTTCAGACATAATATCCTTACCAAAGGGAGAAAAGCTCCCCTACCAGCCAATTTAGAAAGCTGAGTATGGGAGGCAAACGAATAATTCGGGGGGCGAAAAAGGCAGAAATCCGCCCATATCCATGTGAAAAAAACCGTTCAAATTCAGGCTTATAAAGGAATTATTTCGAAAAAAAATTAAGCAAGCAACCGGATTTCCGATAGGAATTAATAGAGACCTGAAAACGGAGGTTTAGGTTTATGAACGTAAATGGGATACATTCGGGACAGTATCCGGCGACTTGGTCTCCGGTGCAGAAAGAAATTAAACCCGAACAAGAGCCAAGTGGTGATGTATTGGAAATCCATACCGCCGATTGGAAAGGAATCAAACTGAAAAACGAACCCAAAGCAGATGAATTGGTTATGAAACCGACTCCAGTAAGTGCAGAAGAAAGATTGAGCCAAGTGATCAGTCCGGAACAAATGAAAGATCTTTTATCTATGATTGTAAGTTCCAGATTTAGCTCTCTTTCAGAACCGAAAACCGGTCGCGGTAAGATTGATTTAAAAGGCTAACACTTGTCTTTTGAATTAGGTCTTGTATTTTCACCCAAGCTAGATTTAGCCTTAGGCGTCCTTGCGCTCATTGCAGTATCGGGGATGGGATTCTTTTTTTATTGGGAAATACTACGCCCATACGCAGCCAAAACACGTCCAGGCCAAATGGACCCTCCTGAAGAGGGAGATAGCTACGAGATCGTAGTTCCAGAAAGTACTCGTTTTTATAAATTTTCAGTCGGGCAAATCTATGGTAATATCCCTACTCTGTGTAAGTCCATACAAGACGATCATCTAGTATTCGTTATAAAAAAGGGAAAAGATACTGAAGATTACGATATTCTTATCAATCGTTCTGGCCCTGCCATAATGAAACCACCTCGCATGCAGCATTTTGCAAAGATGGAATCCCAGGAAAAATTGGAGAGCCATGAGATTATAGGACAAATCGCTTCTTTTAGGATATCCGATAAGATCATCAAGGATCGTATGACCCAATATTTCGAGATTGGGATTACATCTAACTTTTTTGTAAATAAGCTTGGAAAAGAAAGAATGAGATTCGTATTCTCAGTCCAGAAAATACATCCTGGACTTGCTACTAGATCCAGAGATAAAAAAGGACTCTATTCATTCGGTAAAGAAAGATCTTCGGAAGAAGATTAAGAAATTTTCTTAAAAGAAATTTTCGCTCCGCTTGTATCAGGAGAAAGTCGAACAAGTCTGCACCTTAGCCCTGATTTTTCAGAAAATTGTTTTGTCAGTTCCGAGAATTTTTTCTCCAATCTTTTGGAGTCCTTTCTTCTCGTATAAATAAGAACAGCAGGACCACTTCCGGAAAGAGAAACACCGATAGCGGACTTTTCTATCTCTTGCACGAGAGGTAAAAGTGGATATTCGGAATTCATTCTATACGGAGTATGGATTTTATCTTCCAATGCTCTTTTTAAAAGTCCAGGCTCTCCTGATTCTAAAAATTCCCACCAAGTAGACATTCTACTCAAATTAAAAATAATATCAGAAACCGGATAAGTATCTGGAAGGCATTTCCTTGAATGATTGGTTGAGGTCTCCAGTTCAGGAATGAGAAAGAAACAATGAACATTCTTAGGAAATTTTTTCTTAAAATAATAAAGTTTCTCTTCTGCAAAATAAGAGAAAACGAATCCGCCTAGATAAGCGGGAGTTGTATTATCAGGATGACCTTCTAATAAAGCTAATTGGTATAAGAACTCTGACTCACTGGGAAGTTTGGTATCAGGGAAATATTTCTCTTGAGCGAACCTTGCGGCAGAAAAACCGGCAACAACCGCACTCGCACTAGAACCCAAGCCGCCTTTCAAGGGAAGTCCAAGCTCCATAGTCACAGAATAAGGAATGGGCTGAGAGGATGATTTGATTTGTGGAGATACAAATACTGAAAAATATGTTTTATAAGATTGTAAAACTAGATCTTCATCATCTGTAAACACAGGAGCAGAAGATCCTTTGATCTTTCTCTCGAACTTTGAAGTTTTTCCGAATTCGAAGCTGAACTCATTATAAATCTGGAATGCCAATCCCAATAGATCGAAACCAGGACCTAAATTGGCGGAAGTTCCTGGGACCTTAATTTGGAATTTGTATTTTGGAGTGCTCATTGAACAGAGTATCCGGATTTTCTGCCATCTTTTGGGAAATTCTCCGATCGTCATTTGCTTTTCTAAAATAGAAAGAATTCTGATTTGCGCTTAGGTTCGCAGAAGAAAGAATGCTCGCGTATGCATTTTGCTTGGTCCGATGCTTTGGTTCTATTTTTTTATTTTGGGATCGTTCTTTATTCTGGTTATAAATCCGGACGTAATAGTTCAGAATCCAAGGAATTCTTCTTAGCGAACAGATCTATCTCTTGGGTTCCACTTTCACTTTCCATTGTAGCGACGGAAACCTCTGCATTGACCTTTCTTTCCGTTCCTGGAATTGCTTATTCAGGAAACTTTACTTTCTTACAGGTTGTTTTTGGATATATTTTAGGAAGAACAGTCGTTGCATTAGTTCTCATCCCGCTCACCTATCATCATAATTTTCTTTCAGTTTACGAATGGGTCGGAACCAGATTCGGGAGAAAGTCCCAAAAAACAATGTCAGGTTTGTTTTCAGTCACTCGAATTTTGGGAGATGGAGTTCGACTTTATGCATCCACACTTCCTGTAGCAATGTTATTAGAGCTAGGACTCCCAAAAATTCTACCCTATTCGTTTAGTCAATATTCGATCGGAGTTTGGACATTAGCAATAGTAACCTTGATCACTGTTTTATATACAATGCAAGGTGGGTTCAGATCCGTTGTTTGGGTCGATACATTACAATATTTTGTATATGTGTTTGGAGGAGTATTCGCTCTCGTTCTACTCTACCAATCGAGTCCAGAACCTTTAACAATTATTTCCTCCGCTTGGGAAGGAAATAAACTTAAGTTTTTAGAATGGGAAAATAGTTCAGCGACCTACTTCTTGCCTTGGGCTGTCTTGGGAGGAGCGTTACTTAGTCTAGGAACTCATGGCGCAGACCAAATGTTTATCCAAAGATCCTTAGCCGCACGAAACGTAAAGGATGCTCAAAAGGCAATGGTCGGCTCCGGGATTGCGGTCTTCTTCCAAATGATTTTATTCCTGGCGATTGGAACGTTCTTATACTATAAGTTTAATGGACAGACAATCGCTCAAGACAAGGTATTTTCCAAATTTTTAATAGAAGAAGTTCCAGCACCATTTTTAGGACTTCTACTTTCTGGAATCTTAGCATCCACAATGTCTACATTATCCAGTTCTATAAACTCCCTATCTTTAACAGCGAAAGCAGACTTCGGATGGAATTTGGGAGGACAGAAACTTTCTTCCCTATTCTTTGGGATTTTACTTTTTTTTAGTTCCTTCTTCTTTTTTTCCCTACCCGAAAATTATACCAAAGGACTCCTGGAATTGGGATTAAAAATCTCATCTTTCACAGTCGGATCGATGGTTGCTGTGTTCCTATCCGAAGTAATCCCGTTCTTGCGAAAAAGAATCACTGTTTCTGATTTGGGTTTAGCCTTAGCGCTCGCAGGTTCTATCTTAATAACTGGAATTTCAGGAACCTTGAAGAACTATAATTTCACAGTTCTAGTTCCACTTGGAATGATCTTGTTCTGGAGTTTCGCTTTAATAGCAGGATTTATCTTCCCGAATCGGAAACAATAGAATCCATAAAGCTAGTAAGAATCTTACGAAATTCTTCTGCTTTTGTAAAATGGATATAATGATCCCCACCTGAGATTGTTTCAAATTGAGCATTCGGAAAATATTCTAAACATACAATCTTATCACTTGTATGAAAATATTCAGAGTCTCCGCCGATAATAAATATCACTTTTCCAGAATATTGTTTGTCGGCGCCTGAAAACTCCGCCTGAAACATATTTTTAGAATGAGAGATTGCGTCCACATTCAATTTCCAGCGGTATAGCCCAGATTCGGTTCTATCCAGATTCATGAGCAAAAAATTACGAATAAAAGGATTGGTTACAAATTTAGAAGTCGCCGAATCAATTTCTTGTCTGTTCTTAAAATTAGAAAGATCCGTTCTTAAAACTGCAAGTTCCCCTTCGTATCTGAATTCATAATCTCTAGGTGCAATATCTTGGATGATGAGATCTTCTACTTTTTCGGAATATCTGAGTGCAAATGCCATTGCGACCAGACCTCCCATAGAATGTCCAAGTAGAATGACTTTATCAAAGTTACGATCTTCAATAAATTCTTTTACATCTTCTGCCATTGCGCTCAAAGAATGTTCAGAAGAATGTGGAGAATCACCGTGGTTCCGGAGATCCAGGCTGTACACATTAGAATAAGAACTTAAAAAATCGGAAACGCTTACCCAGTTTTTAGAAGAGCCGAATAGTCCGTGTAATATTAGGATAGGTGTAGTAAGTTTTGCATTTTCTTTTGCAGGATATTCTTTAAAGAAAAGTTTCACTTCTTTAAACATTCCTCTTCTATTACTCTGAGCTTAGAGTAAAACTTCTTTCCGTATCTTGCGGGGAGCTCTTGCACTTTAGTCCTGAAATTTTTAAGGCCCGATTCTTTAGGAAGTTTGGTATCACAAACTAAGGTTTCTCTATCTTTAGAAAAATGAAGAAGTCGTTTTTCTAAATGAGAAGAGAATATAGGGGCATAGTTCCCATTTGGTTGAAGAAGCAGATATTTTAATCTGCGGTTTTCTTCGTCTTGCAAAACACAAATTGGATCCCGGCCGCATCTTATCTCAGGTGTATATTTTACAGCCAAGTATGCAGCGAAATCTCCCGGTTTAGAATTTGGATAAGCTTCCGCTACTTTCCAAAAAGTTTCCGGTCTAACTTTTAGTTTAGAACCTTCTGGAGCATTTGATAATGTATCTGTCCAGGTTCCTGTTTTAGAATATACGCCAAGCTCTGTAGGATTATTCTTTAATAGATCTTCTAATTTTTGTCTCGATTTGGATCTGTATTCTGGTGATTGTAGAACTTCTGCGTATCTTTGTAGAACCACTAATCTACGGATCTTCAGGAACAAATACTCGTTTCCTTGGAAGATGGGACCTTCTTCTATTTTTGTTAAATAGGTAAAAACGGATTCTAATTCGTTTGGTCCAGAGTCTTGGTATAAAAGTTTTTCGATAGCCTTTGTGATAACGGAATAACTTCCCTTATATCCCATCTTAAAAAGAGCACGAGAATCCACCCAACCGGTGAGTCCATCTTTATCAGTGAGTAATTGGAATTTGGAATCTGCTTCTTTTTGATTTTCTGCTGAAAGAATTTCGCCGAAGGAAAGTTTACGTAGCACTTCCGATTTTTTTTCCGGGAACAGATAAAGTTCCGTTCCCGGATCTAAAACGATGTACTGCTTTCTGCCTTGCGGAGAAATGGAGAATGTACAGGTCGCGATCAGTATTAGATATACTAACCGACGGATATACATTCTTTTAACGGGAGAAATCCTTTACCATTTCGGAGATTCTTGCGACACCTTTTTTGATATCTTCTTCTCCCATTGCATAAGATAGACGAAGTGCATTATCGTCGCCGAATGCTATCCCTGGGACCGCAGCTACTTTATACTTATCCAAAAGATGAGCACAGAATAATTTACTCTTGCTTGTCTCTGAACTTGCAGCTTGGAGTTTTTTGAAACCGTCAGTTTCATAAGCTCCAGTCAAGTACGGGAATACATAGAATGCACCTTGAGGAACATTCACTTCTACACCTGGAATCTCATTTAAAAGTCCTACGATCAGGTCCCTTCTCTTCTGGAATGCTTTTGCCATCTCACCTACACAAGCCTGATCTCCATTCAGCGCAGCTTCTGCGGCAGCTTGGGAGATAGAAGAAGGATTGGATGTAGACTGACTTTGGATCGTATCCATGTTCTGGATAATATGCAAAGGTCCTGCACCATAACCGATCCTCCAACCTGTCATGGAGTATGCTTTGGACACACCATTCGCAACAAATGTAAGCTCTTTTAGTTCAGGAGAAAGCATTGCCAGATTCGAAAATTGGAATCCGTCAAAAACAATGCTCTCGTAGATATCGTCGCTTAGGACCATGACCTTATGTTTTAAGATCACTTCTCCGATTGCTTCTAATTCCTTTCTAGAATATGCAGAACCTGTTGGGTTGGATGGAGAGTTTAGAACCACTACCTTTGTTTTAGGAGTAATCGCTTTCTCTAATTGTGCTGGAGAAATTCTGAAGTTGTCTGCCTTGCTAGTAGGAACAATAACCGCCTTACCTTCTGCCAGACGTACTATATCTGCGTAACTTACCCAATAAGGAGCCGGGATCACAACCTCGTCTCCTGGATTTAAGGTAGCTAAGAAGAAATTATAGATAACCTGCTTTCCGCCTGTTCCTACAATGATCTGGTTTCTGGAATATTCCAGCCCATTATCTCTTTTGAATTTAGTGATGATTGCGTCTCGTAGTTCCACCGTTCCGGAAACAGCGGTGTAACGGGTCATGCCCTTATCGATCGCTTTTTTAGCAGCCTCTTTAATATGGGCCGGTGTCTCGAAATCAGGTTCGCCTGCTCCGAAACTTACGATGTCTTCGCCTTTCTTTTTTAGTTCTGCCGCCTTAGCGCTGATTGCTAAAGTGGGTGAAGGCTCGATCACATCCAGCCTTCTTGCATTCCATTCCATTTAGACCTCTTTTTTTATTGTGCTCCGACTTTTTCTTCGAGAGATTCTCTGAATTGGTCTAGAGTATATATTTCGTATTCGTAACCTTGTTCTGTAAGGAAAAGTTGTCTGTTCTGACCGAATCTTTCTTCGTTCGTATCTCTCGAGATCAAAGAATAGAATACAGCAGTATTATCCTCACCTTTTGGTCTCAGAATTCGGCCCAAACGTTGTGCCTCTTCCTGACGAGAACCGAAGGTTCCGGAAACCTGGATTGCGATATTCGCATCCGGCAAGTCAATAGAGAAGTTTGCCACCTTACTAACGACTAGTGACTTAATCCTACCCGATCTGAACGCATCGTATAATTCCTGTCTTTCTCCCAAAGGAGTTTTTCCTGTAATTAGAGGAATTTTGAAGGCCTTAGAAATCTCTTCCAACTGATTGATGTACTGCCCAATCACGAGTAGATGAGACTCTGAGTGTTTTTTCATGATCATTCCGATCGCTTTCAACTTCTCAGGGTTTTCCGAAGCTAAGCGGAACTTCTCCCTATCGTCTGCGATAGAATATCTCATGCGAAGATCGTCTTCCATGGAAACACGGATCTCTTTACATTTTGCTTCCGCGATCCAAGATTTACTTTCCAGTTCCTTCCATGGTACATCGTATTTTTTAGGTCCGATGAGACTGAATACATCCTCTTCCAACCCATCTTCTCGAACCAAAGTCGCAGTGAGTCCCAATCTTCTTTTTGCCTGTAATTCGGAAGTCATTCTGAATACAGGAGCAGGAAGTAAGTGAACCTCGTCATAAACGATCAGTCCCCAGTTATTCGCACTGAATAGATGGAAGTGAGTGAAATCACCTCCCTTCTTCTTTCTGTGTGTGAGAATATTATAAGTAGCGATTGTGATCGGTTTGATCTCCTTCACTTCTCCAGAGTATTCCCCAATATCAGATTCAGGAATATCAGTTTTGTCTAAAATTTCGTTTTTCCACTGGCGAATGGAGAGTGTGTTCGTGACTAGGATGAGAGTTTCCGCTCCCACGATCTGCATTACACCGATACCTACGATGGTCTTACCAGCACCGCAGGGAAGAACAACTACTCCGGACCCACCTTCGTTACCACCGCCAGCATGGAATACTTCCACAGAGGCTCTTTGGTAGTCTCTCATTCCGAACTTTCTACCGGACTTGGTAGTAGGCCTTAGATTAAATCCGTATTTGTTTCCTTCGTCGTAACCTGCAAGGTCCTCTACAGGGAAACCAATCTTGATCAGAGCCTGTTTAATATGGCCTCTGAATTCTTTTTTAATATAGATCTTATCGTTCTCAGTCTTTTCTATATACGGCTGGACCGCTCTATGGTTAGAGATCTCTTGTAAAAATCCTTTTTCGTTGGAGATGATACAAAGATCTCCATTCTCTTCCTTGACTAGTTTTACTTTTCCGTATCTTCCAATCTGTTCTTTGATCTCGTTGACTACGTTTTTCGGAACCGAGTATCTAGAATATTTTTCCAAACATTCTACGATCTCATCTGCACTCATTTTGATAGACGCAGCGTTCCACAAGGAAAGAGGAGAAATTCTATAAGTGTGTAGATATTCCGGACTTTTTTCTAATTCCGCGAATTTAGCTACGACTAGCTGGCAGGCTTCGAATTCAGGATTATCCACCTCTAAAAGCATAGTCTTATCACTTTGTACGATTAACGGTTTACTCACGGCGTGGAATCTCCCCTAAAACTTAGACTGAAAATGACCCCCTCCTTGTCAAGAAGAAAGCGATTATAAGGCCGAATCATGACGCTCTCACCAGAATCCTGAATTCTCCGAAGGTTTCGGAGTGACCTTTTAGCTCCTTCAGATCCTGTCCGGACAAAAGTGCATTGCCTGGAGAGCTACAAGGTTCGACTGCAATTGCAGATCGATCTGGTTTTGTATAAATTTGATAATAATTTAATGGAATCTGTCCTTCATCTGGCGGAGGACTTAGGATCGTGATAGAATACTTTTTAGATTCATTTTCCAAAATAACTCTAGGTTCTTTTCCATAGAACAAATGATCTAAAGTCGGGATCTTCTCTCCTTCCAAAACAGAAGAAATCGGATTAGAAATAAAAGGTTGGATTGGAACTAGATTCTCTCCTAATTCCAAATTTTTATCCAACTGAAGACGGAGTTTCCATTCTTCATCATTTTTTCCTAAATTTATATAAGGATGATAACCGTAAGCAAATCGGATAGAATCAGACCTTAAATTATTAAATTTAGTCTTCACACTCAGAAGAGTCCCGGAAGAAGTCTCTTCGATTGAATATTCTTCTCTGATAGCAATTCCCGAAAGTGGAGAATCTTTCCAATCTTCTGGAAAGTTCACCCTGAACTCTGCTCCCTTTTGGTTATTCTTCAGTTTTAGAAGTTTTCTCTCTAGAGAATGTACGATTCCATGAACAGGGAATTGATTGGAATCTCTGATCATTTCCTTGGCATTCCAATCTTTTCCATTTAGAATGAATTCTGTAGAAGCATATCGATTCACCCAAGGGAACATGAGAAAATTACCGGATTCGAATATACTTATGTTTTTATTATAAGGAAGAATAATAGGAAAACTTTCCTTTGTAATTGGATGAGTCCAGTCCCAAGAAAACCATTGGGTACCGTCGGTCAAAAAACGAGAGTTCTCCGTCCGAAATTCATACATTGCGGGAAGGAGGTTGGGAAAACTAGCTGAGAGGGAAAGTAAAAAACGGATCTGAGACTTTTTTTTGGGCGTCTATTCGAAAGGAAAGGAATTGAAGCGATACCCAGGGCTCCCAGAATGGGCTTGAGGCTTGCCGATGAAATTCCTGTTCCACAAATCCATTCTATTTGTATTAGGAATCTTGTTTTTAAGCCAATGTTTGTTTCTTTCTTTTCCGAACCAAACTTCTCCTATCCCCAAAGAAAAATTAGTCACCGGTTCTTCTACAGATAGCCCTGATAAAATATTACTTATTCCAATTGAAGGAGAGATCTCCGGACAAAAATCCTCAGGAGGACTCTTAGGCGGAGAGAAGGACAGCATAGTCAGCAGGATCAAAACCTATTTATCTATGGCAGCATTAGATCCTGCTATCAAAGGTGTGATCTTAAAAATAGATTCTCCCGGCGGTTCCGTAACTGCGAGCGATCTAATCCATCATGAAATTTTAGAATTTAAAAAGAAGAAGAATGTGCCTGTCCTTTCCCTATTCATGGACACTGCTGCTTCAGGTGCATATTATCTGAGTATGGCAACCGATCATATCCAAGCGCATCCTACTACGATTACAGGTTCCATTGGAGTTCTTAGATTCGGGATCAACGCCAAGGAAGCATTAGACAAACTTGGCATTAAGAGTAGCACAATTCGTTCTGGTCCAAACAAAGCGACTGGAAATCCAGTGGAAGAATTCACACCGGAGCAAAAGAAAGTTTTCCAAGACATTATCATGGAGAATTATGAAAGGTTTTTGAGTATTATCAAAAAAGGAAGACCTAAATTAAAAGAAGCAGACCTTAGAAAACTAGCAGATGGAAGAATTTACTCAGCGAACCAAGCATTAGAAACAGGGCTTATTGATTCTATTGGTTATTTCGAAGACGCCGTCGTCCAAGTGACTAAACTTCCAGGTTACAGGGCTTCTTCTTCCCAAACTCCTAAGATAGTATTCTATTCGTATAAGGGTGTTCAGCCAGAAAACTTCTATCAAATAGACAGTGATACTGGAACTGGCCCTACAATTTTGGAATCATTACTACCTTTCCGGATCTCTCCAGATCATAAATTGCATTATCTATTCTCACCCGAATAAGGTTTTTATAAAATAATTCTAAAATGCTTTTTAACTCCCTTCCCTATCTAGCTTTATTTTCGCTCACTTTCTTGTTGTATTGGAGTCTCCCTCAAAAAGGAAGAAAACCTGTACTTTTAGTTTCTTCTCTTCTTTTTTATTTTTATTCTGGGGCCGCATTTTCGATCCATTTCTTGTTAGTGATCGCAGTGAACTTCTATTTTTCTCTAAAACTTTGGGAGAAAAAAAGAGAAGGTAAGTCTACATCCAAACTTCTGACTTGGATCATAGTTCTTAATTTTGTTAACCTAGCATTCTTCAAATATTTCTATTTCTTTCTGGATTCGCTGGACTTCTTTACTGGGACTTTGAAATTTTCAGAATTTGGAAAAGGGATCCATATTCCCCTTCCACTTGCGATCAGCTTTTATACATTCCAATTGATCGCTCTGCAAGTGGACATTCACAGGGACCATGTTCCCGAAAGGATCTCTTCTTTAGATTATTTCTTATTTATTCTATTCTTCCCACAATTGATCGCAGGGCCGATCATGAGAACTACTGACTTTCTACCTAAACTAGATAAACCTGCAATCGATTTCAATCGTGTACAATGGGGGATCTTTCTCATTCTTTCCGGTTTGTTTAAGAAAGTAGTGATCGCAGATAATATCTCTGGGATAATCTCCGGGATCTATCAGCATCCGGGAGAATATAATTTTTTCAGTTTGTATCTAGTAACATTCGGGTTTGCCTGCCAGGTATATTGTGATTTCAGCGGATACACTGATATGGCAAGAGGTTCCGCATATTTACTTGGTTACGAAATTCCTGAAAACTTCAGAGGACCTTTCCTTTCTCCTAGTTTCAGAGAGTTCTGGGGACGTTGGCATGTAACCTTATCCACTTGGCTCAGAGATTATCTTTATATTCCATTAGGTGGAAGCAGAGGTGGCTTCTGGAGAACTCAAGGTAATTCCATGATAACAATGACCTTAGGTGGTCTATGGCATGGAGCAAACTTCGGCTATGTGCTTTGGGGAGCTTATTTAGGTTTGATCTTAGGAGTGGAAAGATTCTTCTCCCCTGGTGATCCTAAAAAAGAGGAAGAACCAAGAGGATGGAAACGTTTTTGGAAAGTGGCATTGATCGTTCATTTATTTGCGATCTCAGGTATTTTCTTTCGAACTGCGGCTGCTGGTAAAAACTCTCTCAATTTAGCCTGGGACTATTTTACAGGTTTCTTAAATATCGTAGGCGGAAAGGCGATGGTACGTTGGGAAGAATTGGCAGTATTTATTCTGTTTACCTTTTTCTGGAATGCGGTTCAATATTACCCAAGCATCAGAGAAAAAATACAGATCCGATTCCGCTGGTTATTACCTTCTTTCTCCGTAATTATACTTTTACTAATGGGTATATTCGGGGACGGGGGCGGAGAATTCATTTACTTCCAGTTCTGATATTTTACCACCGGGCTTTTGTAAGTTTGGTATAGGCGATTAGAAGATTTACGGTTTGCCTTTATCCGGCCTTAAGCGGATTTTGGAAGTAAAAGCGGATTAGAAACTTGCAAATAATATAATTTTCTTTTCCCTGAATTTCCAATGAAAGATCTACTTACAGTTTTAAGAATACTAGTATTTCTTTTACTTTTTACTGGATGTTTTCCTCCTTCTTGGATCAGAGAACTCCCAGAAAAACCAGAGTCTTCGAGCGATATAACCTTAAAGGGAATTTACAGCAAAAAGCTTCCTCCCTTCTCTCCTTTAACTTCAGTAACTTATAAGGAAAACCAATCAGAAAGATTGGAATTTTCTAATTCAGAAAAATCTTTCCAAAAGTACTACTTGAGGGAGATCGAAGAAAAAGGAAAAATCCGTCGCATCCAAATAGAAGGATCAGGAAAATACGAGTCCAGAGGAAACTGGCTACTCCTAATTACCCAAAGAATCAAAAATGAAGAATCTGTCTGGGAAGATGGAAAACAAATCTCAGGTCCTGAAATAAATTTCCTGGAAACTTCTCACAAACTATTGTATCATTACGATCCTTCTAACGATTCCTTAATTCCGATGATCTACGAATCCGGCTATAGAGAGAAACCTTTTGGAGTTGTAGAAGGAACAAATACACCTTATGCAGAAGACGAATTATTCCGTATTGCACGCAGGAATTATTCCAAGAAGGAATACCAAGGCCATGCCTATTTTAAAGTAAGATGAGAAGCTCCACTACGATCAAACAGTATATGAAGGACGCCTGGCCGGTTTTGATCGTGCTAAATCTTTCTGTTTTGGGTAGTTTGGCAATAGGACTTAAATTTTACACTCCACCTGTTAGAATTCCGATCGTTTTACTTTTAGTATGTTGTTTTACTCTATTCATTAATTTTTCCGCATTCGTTTTGTTTTTAACTGAGAAGATCCTACCTAGAGAACAAGAGTTTGGAAAGATCATCAAACGTTTCCGTCGAGGAGATAGTAGAATGCAAAACTACGTTCTCCCTCTGGACTATGTGGATGAAAATTATGAGATCCGCGGAAGATGTATGACATACAATCCTATCGGCGGAGACTTCTATAATTTTTTAAAAGACAAAGATGGAAATTATTGGATGGGAATTGGAGATACATCAGGTCACGGATATGTGGCTGGGCTGTTTAGCTTAATGATCATGAACCAAATGAGCCACTTAGTCCATAAATTCGAAACCCCTCATGAGATCATTGATCAGATGCTGGAACATTTGGAAGAAAGAACAAACACATTTCCGCATATCCACCGTAGTCTTTATGCTACTTTTCTTTTGATGAAGGCGGATATAAAAGGAAATTTTCTACATTCAGGGATACATCCAAGTTTGGTTCTTTATAAGAGCAAGGAAGACAAAACGTATGTTGTAAGTACAGACGGAAAATTCCTATCTACAGTTATGAATTCTCCTCTCAAAAAGCCGAAACCTTCTCAAATTTTTAAAATGGATAGAGACGATATTTTATTTTGTTTTACCGACGGGCTTTTTGAACAAAAAAATAGAAGTATTGGCGGATACTATGGAGAGAATTTATATAAATTTCTGGAAACTGCTCCCAAAAAAAATATCCGCAAACTGATAGATGATCTATTCTCCGACGTTGTGAAACATACAGGTGGAAGAATACAAGACGATATGAGCCTTTTAGTCGTCAGAAAATTTTAAGAACTTAATTTACTCTTGAATAAAGGGAAATAATCGACAATTTTGTAAGAATGGACCATGAATATTGGGTCGTAAGACTTTCTGGAATCCTAGTCTGGAATGAGAGAGATATTCGTAAAATTTTAAGAGTTGTTTCTGATAGCAGTCTTGTCACAGGACTTACGGAAGAAGAGACGCTGGACTTTTTACAATATGGATTCGATGAAGAACTAAATTCTTTAAAACAAACCTATGACTGGACTCTATTTAAGAAACAATTGGTTTCTAAACTTTCGAAAAGGGAAATGAAAGCACCCGGCCTTTCCGTTTTACATCCGGATCTATTCGAAGAAGAATAATCCTTTCCGTTCCCATGATCTATTTCGAGGGAGAAAACTATCATTTTCTATTTTGCAATCCTGATTCTGTAGCAAGGGTGCATTCTAAAATTTCTCCCTTTTACGACTTTCCATTAACCCAAATAGAAGAACTTCCTTATCTATATTCTCAACCGGCCCTCATCCCTAAATTTCTTTATGAATTAGAATATGATCGTAAACTTACTCCAAGTTCTGCAATCAGAACGCCCCCCTATCTGAAATTCGCAGACGGTTTGCTCTATTCAGAAGATTCAAAATTCCCAAAAGAGTCTGAGGAAATATTTGAAGGCACCAGCTATCCTATCCGTTCCATCCATACCGTGTTGTAGGAACTCCAAAAGGACGTCCTGCAATTCCAATTATAATCGTAAGAGAAAACCTTCAAACCCAGATTGGCCCTGTCCAAATTGGAAAGTTTACACTATATAGAATGTTCCGGAAAAGAATGTTCTCTACCAAATATCTTTCCCTTAGAGATATAGTGAATCCTGAACTGAATGAAGAGGAAGTGATTCAAAAAATTGAAGAACTGTATTTTGATCCTGAAAGCAAAACCTATCTATTTCGTTTAGTAAAGATCTTGTATGCAGGGACTCCTGCAGAAGAGCAAGGATTGGTATCAAATCTATTTACCCACGAAATGGAATTCGCAAAATTTCTGAGGGACCGGATCTTCTCCATTGAAATACTTCCTCTAATACATGGGCCATTCTTGAATTCTATTTTAAATAAATTGGATGAAAGGATCTTAAAATTTTCTATTCCAAAACTCTCTCCTCCTGTTCGCAAAATGGTCGAGAGGAATGTTTCTAAAAATAAATGGAAACAAATCTTAGATGGCCCGAGCAAGAAACCGGAGCAAGGAGAATCATTTCCGGAAATCGTAGAAAAGGAGATTTTTAGCCGTTTTTCCAGAAGGATTTACTATGAAGAAGGAAATTTCCCATTATATAAGGAGATTGCAGAAGAAGAAACTTCTAAAATAGAACTAGAATTCGAAGGTATGTCAGGAGAAAAATTTAATCTAAATCGAACAAGCAACCAGATAGAACTTTATGCAGTTACAAATGACAAAATACTCTTCCGTATTCTAAAGTATATGGAAGTGATCAGAATCGATATTTATCTTTCAAAGAAGGAAAGAGATCAATACGAATTTTTTAAAATTTCGGCTAATTCTATATTAGAGATGCCGAAATATGATCAGGCTAAACTGATTACTGGAGCAGGCATTAATTCCGAAAGAAAACCTTTGGAATTCAGCCTGCTCTCTTTTTCATACTAATCAAGATTCTGAAGTAAGAATTCTTTTTACTGAATTTTTCCAGACTCGAATCTCTTTTTCTCTCAGACTGGAACTTAGTTTAGGAGAGAATTCCTTACTAGTTTTTTGGTTCTTCTTCAGATCATTTACGGAAGAATAAAAACCTCTTTCTAATCCTGCAAGATATGCGGCGCCCAATACAGTCGTATCCAAGTTAGAAGGCCTTACGATCTTCTTTCCTAAAATATCTGCCTGGTATTGCATAAGCCAATTATTAGCTGTTGCTCCGCCATCCACTTTTAGGACTTTGAGTTTGGAGCCTGTATCATTCTCCATCGCTTCTACTAATTCATAAGACTGTAATGCGATTGATTTTAATGCCGCTCTGGTAATCTGCTCTTGAGTAGTATCTCTGGTTAGGCCTAGGATTGCACCTCTTGCATTCATATCCCAATAAGGAGCGCCGAGTCCAGAGAACGCTGGAACAAAGACTACCTCGTCATCCTTAGTTACGGATGCCGCCATCTTCTCAGAAAGTTTGGATTCTTTAAAAAACCTAAGATTGTCTCTCAGATATTGAATCACCGCACCACCTATGAAGATGGAACCTTCTAAACAATAGACAGTTTTTCCTTCGGGCCCGCAGGCAAGAGTTGTGATCAGATTATTTTTGGAAATTTGTAATTTGTTCCCTGTATTGAATAATAAGAAGCATCCAGTTCCATACGTATTCTTTGCTTCCCCAGGTTCTGTACATAATTGTCCAAATAATGCGCCCTGCTGATCCCCTACTAAAGAAGAGATTGGAATTCCATCAGGTAATCCTTTTACACCTTCCGTTCTTCCGAATAAGCTAGAAGAATTATGGGTTTCTGGAAGAATTGCTTCAGGTATTTGCAGAATCTTTAATAGTTCTTTGTCCCATTCTTTTTTTTCGATATTAAAGATAAGAGTTCTACTGGCATTTGTATGATCCGTTTTATGGGACTTACCTGCAGTCAAACGATATAGAAGATACGTGTCTATTGTTCCGAATAAGACCTTGCCTTTTTCTGCTTTTGCTCGAACACCTTTTACATTATCCAAGATCCATCTAATCTTGGTGCCGCTGAAATACGCATCAACTACGAGTCCCGTTTTTCTTCTGAATGTTGGCTCTAAACCTTCTTTCTTTAATCCGGAACAAAAGTCGGAGGTCCTACGGCATTGCCATACGATCGCGTTGTAAACAGGGACTCCAGTTTCCTTATCGAATAGTACAGTGGTTTCTCTCTGGTTGGTAATCCCTATCGCTACCGCTTTTTCCGGTTTCAACTTTCCATTGCGGATCGCTTTCAGGATCAACTTTTCAGTTTTTGCCCAGATTTCTTCGGCATCATGTTCCACCCAACCTGGTTTAGGAAAATGTTGTTTGAATTCGGAATATGCGCTTGAGATCACAGTCCCGGATTTACTAAAACAAAATGTACGTATACCTGTGGTACCTGCATCTATTCCGATGATATATTCACTCATTCGATATCTCCCTGATCGATTGAATTAAAGATTAAATTTGGATTTCCAGACCTTCTCTTGCCATGATGATCTCTAATTGGTTATCTGGATCAAACATTTCTTTGTATTTAATCGCACGCAGATAAACTGCATCCAATTTTTCGTCATCATAAGAAGGATCATGGTGAAACATTACTAATTTTTTAACATTCGCTCTAAGGGCAATATCAGTCGCCATGGAAGCAGTACTATGCCCCCAATCGATTTTCTGTAAAGACTCTTCGAAAGTATATTGAGTATCGAAAACCAGAACATCTGCACCTCTGAAATAGTTCAGATAATCCTCTATATTTTCCATCTCGTCCAAATTGAACTCAGCGTCGGATGCGAAGATCAATGCCTTACCATCCTCCTCAAACCTGTATGAAAAACTTCCACCAGGATGACGCACTGCCTTTGAAATCGATGTAATAGAATCAGTAACTCTGAATGCCCGACCTTCCGGAACATGACGGAAAATTTTCTCTGCTTGGAAACCGTCGAAAGGAACCGGGAAATGAGTGAATGTATGCTGGTATCTTAATCTTTCTTCTAGATTTTCAACAGAGCTGACAAATTCGAATTTATTGCCCGGAGTGTACAAAGGAACGAAGAATGGAATTCCTTGGATATGATCCCAATGAGTATGGGTGAAGATCCAAACCGCCTTTCCCTTTCCGGAAGCGTAGCCCTCGTGTAAGATGGAGTTTCCCAGTTCTCTGAGTCCTGTTCCACCGTCTATGATAACAAGTTTATCTTCTTTGTCTCGGATCTCAATGCAGGTCGTATTTCCACCGTAGGTGCTCCAGTTGGAAAGCGCCAATGAGTCTAAAAAATCCTCGATTGCCTCCGGACTTTGGAGGTCAGACGGAGATGCCAAGCTTAGTATCCTAAGAATTTTAGATCGAATCAGGTCGCCCTGAACGGGGGAAGAAATGGAGCCCCGCACTCCCCAGAATTTGATCCGCATACAGTTTTAAATATCGTCCGAAACCCGTAGTTTCGGTAGAAAATCGAGCACTCAGTTTTACTGAATCAGTAGTTTTTGCGAGCGATTTCTTATTTTATTTGAAATAGATTTAGATCTGTTTTTACTTTAAAAAAGAGTTTACCTCCGCTTTGCCACAAATTAGTCTATTGGATCGGGTTCCCTACCGGTTTGGAAATTTATTCCGAGATTTCTTTCGGAGATCCGTTGTTTTCTTAACCCGAGGATAGTCAGAGAAATAGAGATCGGAGCCACTCATTGGAAGGTTTTCAAACAGACGTATCCCTAGAACAAGGGTCTTGTGTAGTTAAGATCCAAGGGAACGTAAGCCTAAAGAACGCATTTGCGTTAAAAGAACTCATCATTCGACAATTTGATGAGGGCCATAAAGATATCATCCTGGACTTCGAAGGTGACGTGTATCTGGACTCCTCCGGGATCGGCGCCATTTTCAATACCCAAAAGTACGTCACAGAAAGACATGGTCATCTCAAGCTTAGAAACCTAAGCAGAGACGTAATGACTATTTTACGGATCGCAAATTTAGACAAACACTTAGATATCATCCAATAGGACATCTTCCCTTCTTGCCCTTGTCTAAAATCCATGTTAGAAGTTCTTAGGATCTATACAGACAGTCCTCTCCGAAATTTTACCTATCTAATCAGAGAACCTATCTCTCAAAAAACTCTTTCAATAGATCCATATGATCCTGACCAGATTTCTCAAGTTTTAGCGAAGAAGTCTTGGAACCTGGATTATATCCTAAACACTCATGAGCATAATGATCATACCTGTGGAAATGATGGACTGTTTTCCAAATATAAAGCCAAGGTGTTAGCACATCCCGCGGGGATCGGAAAGATCCCACATGCTTCTCATTCCTTGGAAGAAGGAGAGAAAATTTTAGAAAGCCCAGACGGTAATTCGTATCTCAAAGTCCTTTATACTCCGGGACATACGTTTGCACATGTATGTCTTTTACAGATAGAAAATGGATCCCCATACGCAGTGTTTACAGGGGACACTATCTTTAATTCAGGCGTGGGAAATTGCACTAGAGGTGGAGATCCAAAAATACTTTACGAAACTGTTCTGAAAGAATTCCAAAATCTTCCGGGAAACGTTAGATTATATCCAGGACATGATTATCTCAAAAACAATCTAAAATTCAGTTTAGCAATTAATCCTAAAAATGAAGAAGCTGCCAAAGCTTTGTCCAAAGCAGAATCGATGAAAGAAAACCAAGAATTTTGGACTACGAATTTTTCGGAAGAAAGGACCTTTAATCCGTTCTTCCTTGTATTTGATCCAAAAGAAAATCTGGTTTCTGGCATACGTAGTAAAACAGGAAATCAGTCCCTGGCTTCTGATCCTCAAACCCTGTTCATTGCTCTACGATCTCTACGTGATAAATGGTAAAAAGATACTCTGATATTTTCTTTTTATTTTTCCGAAATCAGTACAAACAATATCTAATATTTTGTGAATAAGAGAGAATACTCTGGTAAAATTTTGCAATTTATCGGAGCTTCTCTTGAAAAGATTTCTTTTCGTTTAGAAGCATCCCATTCTCCATTGAATTAATTGCATGAAAAAATATGATATTCTCGTAATAGGCTCTGGTGGAGGGACTAAACTAGTTACTCCTCCTTCTAAACTTGGTTATAAGGTAGCAATTTTAGAAAAAGATCGTTTGGGAGGAACCTGTTTGAACAGGGGTTGTATCCCTTCTAAAATGCTGATATATCCTGCGGAAATATTAGCCCAAGCAAAAGACGTTTCCAAATTTCAGTTAGAAATTCCAGGTCCATTCTCAGTAGATTTTAAAACCTTGATAGAGAGAGTTTCTGCAACAGTAGATGCTGACTCTGATAGCATCATTCCTGCTTATGAAAAAAATCCAAATATAGACTTTTATCCTCACGAAGGAAGATTCGTGGAGAACAAAGTTGTGAAGGTAAACGATGAACTCCTAACTGCAGATCGAATCTTTATCGCGGCAGGTTGTAGACCTTCTATCCCAGATATCCCAGGGCTTGCTGGAACTCCTTATATGACGAGTAGAGAAGCTTTGAGAAGAACTGAACTTCCTAAAAGGCTTTTGGTTATTGGTGGAGGTTATATTGGTCTCGAGCTTGGATTTGCATATTCTGCATTTGGTTCTAAAACCACTTTTATTGTTCGCAACAGAATGCTTTCTCATGAAGATAAAGATATAATAGACGGTTTCGAAAAAGCCTTTTCAAAACGGGAAGATGTTCGTCTTGGCACAGAAGTTAAGAAGGTGGACTATAAAGATGGGATCTTCCGATTAGAATGCCAAAATTCTAAAGAGACCTATACTTTAGAAGGAGACGCTCTCCTCGTGGCGACAGGGATAAAGCCGAATACAGATTGGTTAGACCTCCAACATACAGATATTCAGACAGACGAAAAAGGTTATATCAAAACCAATGAATACTTTGAGACAACAGCAAACGGTGTATATGCTTTAGGAGATATTATAGGAAAGTATTTCTTCCGTCATTCGGTCAACTTTGAAGGAGAATTTCTATTTAACACCCTATATCTAGACGAACTTAGAACTCCGGTCGAATATCCACCAGTTCCCCACTCAGTATTCACCCATCCTCAAGTAGCCGCTGTGGGCAAAACTGAGCAACAATTGAAAGAAGAAGGAGTAGAATATATCTCAGCAATCAATCCATATTCCAGTAGCGCCACCGGAATGGCTAGACTATCCGAAGACCAATTCGTCAAAATATTAGTAAGTCCAAAAACGAGAAAAGTATTAGGAGCTCATATCCTGGGTGATGAGGCTTCCAATCTCGTTCATCTTTTCATACTCCTAATGACCATGGGTGGGACTCTAGATGACTTGCTAAAGATGATTTACGTTCATCCCGCTTTACCTGAAATCGCAAGAAATGCTGCCAGGAAAGCAAGAGAAATCTTAAGCTCTTCCTAAAGCCAAAAGATTGTCGAAACAGGGCTTGTTCAAAATCATAGAATTGGAGCGGTTTTTCGCGGATGAACAAAGCCTTAGAAATAAAAAATTTGGTAAAGACCTATGCCGGAGGGGTGCAGGCCTTAAAAGGGATTGATCTGACTGTGGACGAGGGGGACTTTTTTGCCCTCTTAGGTCCGAACGGTGCGGGGAAGTCCACTACAATCGGAATCTTAAGTTCCCTAGTAAATAAAACTTCTGGAGAAGTGAAAATTTACGGAGCGGACATAGACACGGACATCACATTAGCAAAATCTTATATTGGCGTGGTTCCTCAAGAATTCAATTTTAATATTTTCGAAAGAGTGGAACAAATAGTGGCGAACCAGGGCGGATATTACGGTCTTTCCAGAAAGATCGCTATTGAAAGAACCCATAACTATTTAAGCCAACTTGGATTATACGAAAAAAGAAAAGAAAGTGCAGGTAGACTCTCAGGCGGAATGAAAAGAAGGCTCATGATTGCAAGGGCCTTAGTTCACAATCCAAAAGTTTTGATCTTAGATGAGCCAACCGCTGGAGTCGATATTGAGTTCAGAAGATCTCTCTGGGATTTCTTAGTAAAACTGAATGAATCCGGCATCACTATCATTCTCACCACACATTATTTGGAAGAAGCGGAGAATCTTTGTAAGAAGATCGCAATTATCGATCAAGGAAAGATTGTAGAGAACACTTCAATGAAAGAACTTCTGGTTAAATTAGATTCTCAGACATTTGTGTTGGATCTAAAACAGCCGGTTCCTTCTACAATTGACCTAAACGGATTTCATTTGAATAAGGTAGATGATCTGACATTAGAAGTAGATATAGGTAAAAATAATTCGTTAAACGAGCTATTCCGACTTTTAGACAAGAGCGGAATTCAAATATCAAGTATGAGAAACAAGTCGAACAGATTGGAGGAATTATTTTTGAAACTAGTGGAGAAAAAACTATGAACTTCCAAGAAAAATTCAACGCATTCTCCACAATCGTTCGGAAAGAAACGGTTCGTATTCTAAGGATCTGGATCCAAACATTAATTCCCCCAGGCATTACAATTTCATTATACTTTTTGATCTTTGGAAAACTGGTGGGATCTCAAATTGGAGATGTAGGAGGTCACACATATATCCAGTTCATCGTTCCTGGACTTGTTATGATGTCAGTGATTTTGAACGCTTACAATAATGTTGTATCTTCTTTCTTTGGAGCAAAATTCGGGAAGAATATTGAAGAACTATTAGTTTCCCCTACTCCGGCTTATCTAATCGTTCTCGGATATTCTATCGGTGGAGTGATCCGAGGAGTTTTAGTTGGTTTTATAGTAACAATCGTCTCCCTATTCTTCACTGAATTAAAATTATACGATGCAGGTGTTGTAATCATAACTGTGGCACTTTCTGCTTTGATGTTCTCCATGGGTGGATTTTTAAATGCGCTTTACGCTAAAAAATTTGACGATGTTACCATAATTCCTACATTTATACTTACTCCTCTTACCTATTTAGGTGGGGTATTCTACTCTATCAAAATGCTTCCGGAAGCATGGCAGATCGTTTCTAAGTTCAATCCTATTCTATACATGGTAAATGCATTCCGTTACGGCTTTTTAGGCGTGAGTGATATTGATCCATTAGAAGCAATTACACTCTTGGTGGTTGGAACAATTTTCCTATATTCACTCTCCGTTTTTTTACTCAGCCGTGGTTTCGGTACGAGGACCTAAAATGCAGGATATATTTATAGAAATGGAAAGGCTTCTGAGAAAAGGACTTTCTCCTTCTGAATTACGGATAGAGGATTTTTCAGAACAACACGCAGGTCATTCTGGAAATCCCACACGTAAAAAAAGAGGCACCCATATTCGGATATTTATCACGAGTCCTATGTTCCAAGGAAAATCACTTTTAGAACAACATCGTTCCGTTTATCAGATCATGGACCCATTCCTAAAAGAATGGGGTGTGCATGCCCTGGAATTAAAGACCTCCATCCCTTAGAAAAAAGATTGTCCAGGAAGAGATTCTAAAAACTGCTGATACTATAAGAGTCTAAGATATAACAGATGACTGTCCAAGAAATTCGGGAAAGAATCCAATCAGGACTTCCGGGCTCGGAAGTAGAGATCCAAGATCCATACAACGATGGAGTACATATCAAAGCGATAGTAAAGTTTTCTGGATTTGCCGGAAAGTCTATCGTGGAACAGCATAGAATGGTGTATGCAACATTAAAAGACGAACTCAAGGCAGAAGTCCACGCTTTAGGACTGGAAACGAAGATATCATAAGTAAGAGATAGGAATAAATATTATGGATAAAGAATTACAGGGTAAGATCGAAGGATTGATCGCTTCTAAAAAGGTATTTCTGTTTATGAAGGGAACCCCCGATGCTCCTATGTGCGGGTTTTCCGCCGGAGTAACAAATGTTCTCAGAAGTCTTGGTGCAGATTATAATTCATTTAATGTTCTTTCCGACCAGACTGTCAGAGAAGGAATCAAAGAATTCGCAAATTGGCCAACCATTCCTCAGTTATACATTGACGGAGAATTTATCGGTGGTCATGATATAGTCGTGGAAATGGCAAGAAGCGGAGAACTTCAAAAAAAGATCGGCGTTTAATATGATGAAACTCTTCCAATACGATACCTGTCCTTATTGTGCGTTTGTTCGAGGCCATTTTTCAGAAATGGGCCTGAAAGAAGGTAAGGATTATGAATTGGTGGAGGCTAGCAGAGGAACCCCAGGCAGAGAGGAAGTCCTACGTTTAGGAGGACTATCTCAGGTTCCTTTTCTGGTAGATGGTGATATCAAGATGTACGAGTCCAGAGATATAGTGGACTATGTAAAAAGTAAGATCCAAAAATTAGGAACTGTAACCTAATACATCTAAAATTTTTTCTCCCACCCTTCTATTTTTTCCTGAATAAGGATAATTATGAATATATAATACTGGATTGAAGTTTAATTCTAAGATCCTATAATCTCCTTCTGATTCCAGATTTTTTACTATAATATCTACACCGCAAATCTTTGCTTCTACTGCTTTTGCAGCTTGCACTGCCAGTGTTTTATAAGAAGAATCTGCAATATCAGTTACATCTACTGAATCTCCGCCTGTGCTTATATTTGAGTTTTTACGGATGAAAACCTTTTCTCCTGAGGCAGGGATTGTATCAGGAGTTTTTCCAGATTCATTAAGAACACTCAATTCTGTATCATCCAAACGGATCTTCTCCAGAGGAGTCACATGCCCAACTCCTCTTCTTGGATCAGAGTTTTTTTCTTCTATTAACTCACGGATGGTCTTTTTACCATCACCAGTAACATTCGCAGGAATACGATTGCATACCGCGACACATTCGTCCCCTATCACTAAAAATCTATATTCATTTCCTTCCGCGAATTCTTCTACGATTGCAGTTTCTGAAAATCCAAGTGCAATTTCCAGAGCCTTCTTTTTTTCTCCATTAGAAGAAGAAGGAGGAAGAATACTGATCCCAATCCCGAAATTGGTAGTAACAGGTTTGACCACCATTTTTCTGTCTGAGTTTTTATTTAAGAATTCTAATCCCGAATTTAGATCTGAGACTGCAGTTCCTCTCGGCACCAATATATTCGATTCTTCTAAAATACGTTTAGTGATAGTTTTATTTTCCATCACGAGAAAGGTCATATATGAATCCAGTTCCGTTTTGGAAGCTTCTTTTACAAGTCTTGTGATCCCTTGACCTTTGAGCCGGATAAAATGACTGGGCCTATCCAAAACTTCTACTTCCAATCCTCGATTGAGTGCGTCTCGGATCACGATCTGAGTAGAAATTTCCAGATCCTCGAATCCTTTTAGGATGAATTCATTTGGATCTAATTTCTGCCCGGCTTCCAGTTTATATTTCAATGGTTGCAGATCCTTGCAGTCGGGTTCTTTTTTACTTTTTCGGATTCTTCTATTTTGACTTTTTCAGCCAGAGATTTCTGGACTTCCTTGGCAAACATAGCGAATTTACCAGGTGTTAGCTCCATTTGGGATTGGTTTCTGTAGTTTTCTTTAGCTAAATGGATACCCAAATCTCTGAATTCCCAACCCTCATTTAAAATCCGATCCATTACTTTTCCGGAAGGTGTACATTTTGGGTCTTCCCAGCGTTTATTCATAATATTTAATATTTCTTGGTAGAATCTTTTTCCGGTATGACGATCCAATTCTTCCGCGATCGGCAACAGGCTTTGAGTAAATTCTTTTCCTCTAGTAAGGAAATCTTTCTCTTCCCCATCATCGTCCAAGACTGTTAAGCCTGGCTTTCTTCCTTCCCAGATAATCCTTTTCGTATTTTCTCTGATCCTAAGTTTTTCCTTTTGATCAATGGATTTGCTTTCCTTCAATAATCCATCAAGAAGAACCATTTGTATATAGCCTAAACTCGGTTTATGGATTCCAGTTGGGGATTCAGGTTGTAGATCCAAACAACGGATCTCAATGTATTGGATTCCCCGACTTTGAAGCGCATCTAATGGTCTTTCATCATTTTTAGGAATTTGTTTAGGTCGGATTGGAGAATAAAATTCGTTTTCAATTTGCAGATAATGATCGTTTAGCTGGTTCGGAATTCCACCGTAAGGTTGATATTTCGGATAAGGAGTGCTCACTGCATAACACATTCCATCTATATATTCCTTTAAGGAATTATAATTGATAGGAAGTTCATCTTGAACTTTGCTCGTGTATCCAATCTCGCTCATTCTTAAAGAAGTAGCGTAAGGAGCATAGTAAGTATGATTTTTATGCTTAACAAAAGGAAAATCGCTCTGCACAGGCAAAAAAGTTTCATCAAAAACCGGAGTGGCACCGGTTAAGTATAAAATTTCAGGCACCCTTCTCATAAAGTTTCGTGTAACCGAAAGATATAATTCAGAAATTTCTTCTTTAGTGAAGGAATGAATCTCTTTTCCTAAAATTTGTTTTAAGAATAGATTGGAAAATGAGAAATTATAATGCACACCTGAGATCGTTTGCATTCTCCTTCCATAACGAAGACCTAACCCATTTCGATAGACTGTCTTCCATTCTCCAGAAAAAGAATGACCATATTGTCCCAGAGGAATGTCTTTATCTTCTTTCGGAAGAATTGGAGGCATACTAAAAGGCCAGATCCATTCCTCTTTTAGATGCCTGGAGGTGAATATATGCAGATCTTGTAATTCTCTTACGATAGCCTCAATTCGCGGGCGAGGATTCGTAGCAAACTCAAGCTGTGGTTCCGAAAAATCTGTCTTAATAAAATGGTTAGTAAGACTGGAACCTAAGGATTCCGGATGAGGAGTAGTAGCAATTTTTCCATCGAAAAATATGCGCATACTTTCCTTTTCCAAACCATGTTTAGCCTTAACAGCATGACGCAGATTTGGAAATACCGGAGTTTTGGCGGATCGATTCATTTTATATTCCTAGTTCTTTTTTTCAATATTATTCCCCCAGAGGAATTCCGTCTCCCCTAGGATCCGCAGCACCATATAATGTACCATTCTCTCTTTTTACGCAGAATAGTTTCGCCATATTATTACCGAGTCTTACCTCGTGTTTTTTTGCCTTAAGCTGATTAAAAGTTGCAGTATCAGTCGCGGGGCCTTCGACGGAAAGTGCGTCAGGAAAGAATTGATGATGTATTCTTCCTCTAGCGACTGACTCATATAAGGTCAAATTTAAATCCAGTGTAAACAATATGGATTGTAATACCGCATTGACTATATAAGAACCTCCAGGCGCACCTGTTACTAAAAATGTCTCGCCGTTTTTCAAAACAATTGTGGGAGACATGGAACTTAAAGGCGTTTTTCCAGGTTGGATAGAATTTGCCTCTGCGCCGATCAAACCATACACATTAGGCTCACCCGGAGAACGACTAAAATCATCCATTGTATCATTCAGAACAAAGCCATAACCTTCTAAAACAACAGCTGCACCAAATCTATAATTGATGGAATGTGTAGTGGAAACTGCATTTCCTTCTGCATCCACTACAGAAATATGAGTGGTCTGGGGAGATTCTGCCTTTAAGTTTAATCTGCTTAAGTAAGTAGAACTTGGAGTCGCTTTTCCAGGATTAAAGTCTGAAATTTTTTCTTTGGCATAGTCAGATGAGATCAAAGTTTCCACTGGGATCTTGGTGTATCCAGGATCTCCACCCAAGACCGCTCGATCAGAATATCCTCTTCTCATAACTTCTGCCAAGAAATGATAATAATCGCTTTGGGAAAAATCATACATTGAATGAAGCTCTTTTGTTTCCAGCATCTTTAACATTGTAAAAAGATGAACTCCCGAAGAAGGAGGAAACATAGTTCTAATATTATAATTTCTATAAGTAATTTCTAAAGGTTTTTCTTCTTTTACCTTATAACTTTTTAGATCATTGAAATGAATTGGCCCACCGTTTGTAGAAACTTCCTCTGCGAGAGCCTTTGCGATTGCACCAGTATAAAAATCCTTATCTCCCGTTTCAGAAATGATCCTAAGAGTTTTTGCTAAATCCTTTTGAACAAATACTTCACCCGACTCAGGAATCTTTCCACCTGGTATAAATATTTTTTTCATACCTGGGCTCATATCTTGTTCTGATTCTTGGATTGCCTCTGAAAGATCTGGATATACTACAAATCCTTCCTCTGCTAATCGGATTGCAGGAGCTAAAACATCTTTTAGAGGAAGTTTACCGAACTTCTTATGGATCTGAACTAGACCCGCCACCATTCCGGGAACTCCCACAGATTTATATCCGAGCAGGGATTCTTCCTTTGGGCGTCCTTTATACATATTACGGCTTGCTAATAAAGGAGCTCTTTCCCTGAAATCGAAAGCATATGACTTTCCTGATTTTGCATGGTGATAAACTAAAAATCCCCCTCCTCCGATGCCTGTGGAAGAAGGGCGGGTAACAGAAACTGCAAAGGAAGAAGCAACGGCCACATCAATAGTGTTACCACCCTTCTTATAAATCTCCAATCCGACCTTAGAAGCATCAATAGAATCCGTAGAGATCATAATCTTTTTAGATTCAGCAAATAGAGTGTTTGGATCGATTCCGAATTTAGGAGCGACAAGGTTCTGTGTAGAAACTTCCCTTCCTTCAACAAATAAAACGTTCTTCTTGCAGGATACAAACGCAAGAAGAAGCAAAATAGAAAATAAGAAGAAATATTTGGGATTAGGTCTAACCGTTCTAAAAGACATTATTTTTCTCTAGAACGGAAGACTAATTTAAGTTCTTCGTTTTGTATTTCCAAATTCACATCCCCGCCGTTTTTTAATTCTCCGAATAAGATCTCTTCAGAGAGTTTTTTGGAAATATTGGAATCAATCCATCTTTGGACTGGCCTTGCCCCAAATAGAGGATCATAAGATTTTTTAGCGATCCAGATTAGAACATCCTCTCCATAATGAAGTTGGATACTTTTTTCTTTTAGTCTAGTTTCCAAAAGTTCTAACTGTTTACGAACAACCTTAGAAACCGTTCCTTCATCCAAAGATGCAAATTCTATTACTGCAGTTAATCTGTTTCGGAACTCGGGAGAAAATTGCTTTTCGATGGCTTTCAAACCTCTGTCGGTCAAAGCAGTATTATCAAACCCTAATGGATTAGAGGCCCTTTCTCTGGCACCTGTATTTGTGGTCATGATCAGAATGACTTGTTTGAAATCAGCCTTTCTACCGTTATTATCAGTAAGAGTAGCATGATCCATGATCTGCAAAAGAATATTATAAATATCCTCATGAGCCTTTTCAATTTCATCTAAAAGTAGAACACAATGCGGAGTGCGAACGATCGCATCTGTCAACTGACCGCCCTGCTCAAACCCAACATACCCTGGAGGAGATCCGATAAGACGTGATACCGTATGTTTTTCCATATACTCACTCATATCGAACCGGATGAATTCCACACCTAAGATTGCAGCAAGTTGTTTGGATAATTCAGTTTTACCCACACCTGTTGGTCCTGCGAATAAGAAAGATCCAACAGGTTTCCCTGGCTCTGATAAACCGCTTCTGGAAAGTCGGATCGCTTGCACGAGTTCTATTACAGCCTTGTCCTGACCATAAATTTTACCTTTTAATTCTTCATCCAAGTTCTTGAGCTTTTCTCGATCGTCTGCTTTAACTGTCCTTGGAGGAATTTTAGAAATTTTCGACACAAGTTCTTCGATTTCTTTTACACTCACGATCTTAGATTTGGAACTTTCTCTAAGTTTAACTTTTGCTCCTGCCTCGTCGATTAGATCGATTGCTTTGTCCGGAAGTTTACGATCTAGAATATAACGTTCCGCGAGTTTTGCGGCTTCTTCGACCGCTCCTGCAGAATATTTCACAGAATGGAATTGTTCGTATTTAGGAAGAAGTCCCTTTAAGATTTGGATGGTCTCTTCAACACTTGGTTCATTTACTTCCAATTTTTGGAATCTTCTAGAAAGTGCATGATCCTTCTCAAAGATTGCTTTATATTCTTTATATGTTGTAGTTCCTATACAACGAAGTTCCCCATTGGAAAGCGCTGGTTTCAAAAGATTCGAAGCATCCAAAGATCCGCCAGATACAGCACCAGCACCAATGATAGTATGAATCTCATCCACAAAAAGTACATTGTCCGGATCGGAAGAAATCGACTGCACGACATTCTTCAGCCTTTCCTCGAACTCTCCTCTGAACTTAGTTCCTGCGAGAAGTAATCCCATGTCCAAGGAATATACCTTCGTATTCTTTAATACATCTGGAACTTTTCCGTTTACAATTTGAAGAGCAAGTCCTTCTACAATGGCAGTTTTACCTACGCCTGCGTCTCCCACGAAGATAGGATTATTCTTTCTTCTTCTTGCAAGAATATGAATGGTTCTTTCGATCTCTTCTGCTCTACCAACTAAAGGATCTAATTTGCCTTGGCTTGCTTTTTCAGTTAGATTGACGCAGAAATCTGCCAGTGCATCCCCGCTTTGTTTTTTGGAAGTTTCGTCTGTTGGAGTTCCATCACCGACATTCTCTCCAGACTTTTTGATCCCATGAGAAATATAACGTATAACATCCAGACGGGAAATATCCTGTTTTCCCAAAAAGAATACTGCATGAGACTGATCTTCTCTAAATAGAGAGGCTAATACATAACCCCCATCTAACTTTTTCTTTTGTGTAGACTGCACCTGAAACGCTGCTAACTGAAGAACTCTTTGAGCGCCAATTGTGTATTCAGGCTCTATCTCACCAAAAGAGTCGGGAACTGATTCCATTTCAGTATCTAGATACTCTTTTAACTCGGAACGTAACAGATCTAGATCCGCACCGCAGGCAAGAAGAACATCTGCTGCAACAGGATCATAAGTTAAAGATAGAAGAATATGCTCAAGGGTGATGTATTCATTTCTCCTTTTGAGGGCTTCCGTTCTTGCTTGGTTAAGAGATTTTTCTAGTTCTTCGGATAATGTCATGATTCTTCCCCCTCTTCAATTTCCATTTGGCAATGCAGAGGATGTCCGTGTTCCTCTGCGAGCATATGGGTCTCGTTCACTTTTGTTTTGGCCACATCATGAGAATAGACTCCACAAAGCGCCTTTCCGGTTGTATGTGCCTGTAACATTATTTGTTCGCTCTCGACCTGAGTCCGATAAAATACCACGCGAAGTATCCAAACCACAAACTCCATAGGCGTGTAATCATCATTTAAGATTACTACCCTGTACTTTGCTGGTTTTTTAAGCTTCAGTTTCTCTTTAGTGAGAACCTGCTCTTCTGTTTTTAAATCGCTCATTGGTTTTCGGATTCTCCCCTGACTGCCTCGTCTTTTAATGGGGAAGATAGATTGGTTTCCCTTATCATTTCCTGCATATGCATTCTTTCGCTTTCTAAAAAACGTTCAATCGCATTTCGAGCCTGGTCATGGAAAATAAAATGAGAGCTATAAGTAGGAACGGCAGGAAATCCTCTTAAAAACTTCTGCTCTCCTTGAGCTCCAGCTTCGAAAATTTCAAAACCGTTATTGATAGCGTATTCAATCGGAGCATAATAACAACATTCAAAATGTAGAAAAGGATAATGTGCAGAAGAACCCCAGTATCTCCCATACAACTTCTTTCCTTTTTTGAGATTGAATGTTCCGCCTATCGTGTCCCCATCCTTCTTCGCTAAAAATAATACCAGATTTTGGGAAAACTTCTCCAAAATGATCTTAAAAAATTTACGATTCAAATAAGGAGATCCCCATTTTCTGGAATAAGTCTCCGTGTAAAAAGAATAGATAGAATCCATATCCTCTTCAGCGATATCTTTGCCTTCTTTGCATAAAATCTGAATACCGGATTCTTTGATTGTCTCTCTTTCTTTTTTGATCTGTATCCTCTTCTTGGATCTGAAATCTCCCAGAAAATTTTCGAAACTAGTATAACCTCTATTCTTCCAATGAAATTGGTGGGTTATGCGAGTGGCAAATCCTCTTTTCTCCAAAGCCTTGGCTTCTTCTTCCTCTAAAAAAAGAAAATGGATACTGGAAAGTCCTTCTGTTTTTGAATTTTCTAATAAAGGAGGAAGTAGGACATCCAACGCTTCTTCCGCAGATACATTATTTCTTCTGAATATTTTCTTACCGTTCACCGGAGTGAATGGATAAGCAACAAGTCCTTTAGGATAATAAGAAAGCCCATTCTGAGAGAAAAAATTCGCCCAGGAATGATCGAAAATATACTCACCATAAGAATCATACTTATGATAAAAAGGAAGAGCGGAATGTATCCCATCCTCGTCTTCCGCCACCCAATACTCAGGATGCCAACTAGTCCTTCCGCCTACACAAGAAGAAAGTTCCAGAGAATGTAAAAATTCGTGATTGGAAAAAGGATTTTCAGGATCCCCCAACAGATTCCACTCCTCAGGAGAAATTTCTCGGAGCGATGGTATCCTGGAGATCTTTGTTTTACCGGGCATTTTCTATTTCTTGGACGTTTTTGAGCCTTCTATCGTTCTCTCGGACTCAGAAAAAAATCGTTTCAATTTTTCCAGAGAACGATGGACGATCACCTTAACATTCGATTCGGAAAGTCCAGTGGTTTCGGAAATTTCTCGGACCGATTTTCCTTCTAGCTTAGCCATTGTAAGGATCCTTCTCTGTCTAGGTTCCAAAACATTTAGCCAAGATTCTAGTCCTTGTTGGACTTCCCACTTGTCTTCGATAGAAGTTTTTTCTTCCTGAGCAAAACCTTCCATTTCAGTAGACACTAGTCTATCTCTGGTGCCTTTTCTGCGGATATAATCGATTGTCTTGTATCTTGCGATGGAGAAAAACCAAGGTGCAAACGGTTTTTCCCTTCTGTATGTGGCTCTCGCTTTATGGATACCAATTAGAATATCCTGGATCAGATCTTCTCGATCTTCTTTGTCACGAACCTTAGAGCTCAAATGATTATTTAAAATTTCCCTGCATTTGGAAAGAAGGAGTTCATATTCCTTAGAATCTCCGTCCTGGGCTAAGCGCATCCTTTCCGAAAGAATTTGCCAGATTTCTTGCTTTTCCGCCATGTAACCTTATGCAGTTTGACTCGAATGAATTCATGAGTCGTATAAAGAATAGCTATTGGACTGGATTTTTTAAGGATGTCCAATCTTTCTTACTTTAAAGCGGAAAATCTAAACCGGGAGGAAGCATGTCTTATTCAGAATCTGACAAAACCGAAAAACTGATCCAAACATTGAGTTCCGACCTGGGAAAAGGAAGCCTAAACATTTATACCCTTTTCGTGTCCTGTTTAAGTTTGGTAGTTTTAGGAATTGTATTAGGATGGTCCGCTTCCAATTTAATAGGACGTACGAATGCTTTTCCTGGATGGTGGCCGGAGCCTATATTATTACTAGTTTGGGGAATTTTTTCGGCCTATCTACTAAGCAAACTAGCCTTCCCTGAGGAAACTTCCTCTTGGGTATTTTGGGCAGCGGGTGGCTTTTTACTCTCCTGGACAGTTTTTATTTTAAGCCGTTTTTTTACCGAGGAACCTTCAGCACATGTTCATGTCGGACTTTGTTCAGTAATCTTAGCAACAACTTCGATTATATTCGGAACCGGGGCTTGGTTTATTCTTAGGAATATGGCAAGTTCCAGACCTGGACTCTCTGGATTTTTATTCTTAAACCTATTATTAGCGAGTTCTAATCTAGGGCTAAAGTTTGTCTGCCCGGTCCAAGATCCTTCTCATATTTTGATCTCGCATGTAAGTTTTACATTAGTTTGGATCGCACTATTATATTTTCCGATCCGAAAAAAATTCAGTTGGTAAGTTTTAGTCTAAAAACTCCCAAGCAGTTCTAAGCTCTCCCGCAAGTTCTACAGTTTCCAGTAGATCATTAAAAAAATCATTTTGTCCTAAAGTGGAACCATCTCCCACCATCACCAAAAGTTTTTTAGCTCTGGTCATCCCGACATTCCATCTTCTTGTCTCGGACAAAAATCCGATCTGTCCTTCTGGATTAGATCGTACCAAACTGAAAACCACTGCATCCGATTCTCTCCCTTGGAAAGAATCCACGGTTTCCACATCTAATTGAGAGGAATACTCCGGCAGGATCTCCTCTAGTTTTTGTTTCAAAAGATATCTCTGGTATCTATAAGGAGAAAGAAGGATGAGATTTTTAGGATCCCATCCGGAATCTATGATCTTCTTTACTATATTTACCGTAAACTCTGCTTCCCAAGGATTTCCCAAACTTCCTTCCGAATTTTCTTCAGCAGTGTCTGTGCCTGAACTATCTAAAAATACTAAACTGGAACCAAAAGGTTCTCCTGACTCAAAAGGAATTTTCTCTCTAAGGTTTTGTTCTAATCCGGATTTTAATCTGTTCTCATAGAACTTTAAATTAGGGAATGTTTGGATGGGATCTGTCATTCGATACTGTGTATCCAAAAGAAAAACTCTTTCCTTGTCTTGGAACACAGGAAGAAGTCTCTCCATTAAGGAAACCTTTAGTAATGGATCTTCCGAGATTACAGTTGGAGGAAGTTGAAATGGATCTCCTGCAATTACAAACTTATTCGCTTTTAAGATCGGTATCCAAGAAGAAGGTTCTATTGCTTGGCTACCCTCATCTAAAATTGCATAATCAAATTCTAAATTATGTAGTTGGTAAGAAGAAGCCCCAGTATGAGTGCATACAATTACCGGATGAGACTCAAGTAGATACCGGATCAGGACCTTTTGTCTTTCCTTAATACTTTTTCGTAAGGAGTCCGCTTCTTTATAAAGGCTTCTTCTTTCTTCTGCTTCTTCTTTGCCAAAACTTCTCTTGTATTTTCGGGCCTTCTTCAATAATTCCTGGACTTCTTTTCTGTCCCTTTCTATCAGCTTTGCTTCTGGAGAATGATTCAATTTCATCTCCAAAGAGTTCTGAATAATATCAGGATGCATCCTAGCCGGATGACCAATTCTTAAAACTGGTACTTTTAGTTTTTCTAAAGATTCTACAAGTAAATCAGAAGCTGAGTTCGTAGGAGCAGAAGCAAGTATTCTTTTTCCCTCGGAGGCGAGAAGCCTGATCGCTTCTACGATCGTTTTAGTCTTTCCAGTTCCAGGAGGTCCATGAACTAAAATAAAATCTTCTGTCTGCAAAATTGCAGATACTGCTTTCTTTTGAGAATCGTTGAGTGTTTCAGGTAGATTTGATAAAGGTTTAAAATTCGGTTTTGAAACTTCTAATTGATTCGAGAATAGATCCGCAAAGTATTTTTCTCTGGAACCTTTTTTAGCGGAGATTATTTTTTCTAGGGCCCGGTCCCATTCCTTAAAACTTGTCTCATCAGGAAGGATCTCTAAAGCAAGTTTGCCCTCTTCTACCCAATCAGGAACTTCTTCCATATATACTAGATAGGAATCTTCGTTTGCTTTTAATAGGACCGAGATATATTCTTCTGATTCTTTTACGATCCTGACAGGTGTACCTGGTCTAAATAGTTCAGGAATGTTTTTGGATTTTGTGGGTTTGAGTAAAACCTTCCAATTTCCATCTGCGCTCAATTCAGCGTCTTCGAATACGAGCGGAAATACGGTAAATCCGTCTTGGACTCTTTTGTTTAGATCGGAGGAAGAAATTTCTTCTTTATACTTATCCAGCTCCGCCTTTCTTTCTTTTTTTAAAGAATCACGTAAGGCGGAATAATAAGATTCTTCCATTCCAATTAGAGTCGGTCAGGAGAAAGTACTACAATCTTATAGCTAGGAGTTTTTTGGTCCTCTCGAGTAGGAAGGCTTTCCGCATAATGGATGGCAGATGCGAGTGTGGTACCGGTAGTCAATCCAGCAAAAATACCTTCTTTTTGGTAAAGCTCGGATTGGTAACGAAGCGCCTCGTCTCTATCTACTCCAATGTATTGGTCAGTCACTTTTGGATCAAAAGACTCAGGAAGTCGGATACTGGAATCACCTTGGATCATTTTACGGATGAATCGGGAATTTTTGCTCACTCCCATAATCACTCTCAAAGAAGGCTTTTTACTCTTTAAATATCTTCCTACACCAGAAAGAGTTCCACCGGAACCTCCTCCTGCAACGAACGCATCCACATTGCCAGCAAGGTCTCTCCAGATTTCAGGCCCGGTAAATAAAAAGTGTGCATTCGTGTTTGCCATATCCTTGAATTCATTCAGGATCACGCTATTTTTCTCTTTGTCCTTGGCTGCCTTTGCAGTTTCTAAAAGAGAATCATCCCAGTTGCCTTTTGCAAGTTGAACAACTTCGACACTAGCACCGTAGGATTTTAATTCTTTGATCTTTTCCTGATCTGTATCAGGAGCTAAAAATACTTTAAACTTGTATTGGCGAAGAGTAGCGATCCAAGCAAGAGAAATAGCAGTAGTATTATATCCGGCTTGGAAAATAGAACCGCCGGGTTTTAATTCTCCCCTTCTTTCTGCAGCAAGAATCATAGAAAGTGCAGTTCTATCTTTTACACTTCCGGTAGGATTACAGAACTCAGCTTTTAGATAAATTTCCACATTCGGAATATGAGAACCGATCTGGTTCAATCGAATAAGAGGAGTATTACCAATCATCTGGAGAACATTCTCCTTGATCGGCTTAGCTACACTTAGCTCTCTTCCGAAAGCATTTTGAACATTATTCAAAGCCCCCAGAAGGCTATTGCCGAATTCATCTATGGAGCGTGAAATTTCGTCGAACATAGTCTTCTAGAGTCCTGTATTTTTAGAAAATTACTTATGAGAAGCGTACAACCAAGGAACATCTTTTCGATTTTTCTCTTCATAAGAAGAGATTTCTGCAGCATGCTGCAAAGTTAAACCGATATCGTCCAAACCATTGAATAAACAATACTTACGGAAAGAGTCCACTTCAAAATTGTAAACTTTTCCGGAAGGACTGATCACATTCTGTTTATCCAGATCGATCTTAATTTTGGCTCCCGGAGTCTTATCCACAATTTTGAAAATTTCGTCTACTTCTTCCGGCTTTAAAACAACTGGAAGCATACCGTTTTTGAAACAATTATTGTAGAAAATATCGGCGTAAGAAGGAGCAATAATTGCCCTAAACCCGTAGTCTTCCAATGCCCAAGGAGCATGCTCTCTAGAAGAACCACATCCAAAATTGTCTCTGGTAACTAGAACGGAAGCACCTTTATATCTGTCTTGGTTTAGAGAAAACTCAGGATTCGGCTTGGTTCCCTCGTCATCCAGGTATCTCCAATCATGGAATAGATGGATTCCGAAACCGGTACGTTCTATCTTCTTTAAAAATTGTTTAGGGATGATTGCATCCGTATCTATATTTGGGCGGTCAATTAGTACCGCTAAACCTTCGTGTTGAGTAAAGGGTTTCATGAGTCAGTATCCTTATTTCCAGTTCCGAATATCTACAAAATGTCCTTCGACTGCAGCAGCTGCAGCCATTGCAGGACCAACTAGGTGAGTTCTTCCACCTTTACCTTGTCTTCCTTCGAAGTTACGATTAGAAGTAGAAGCGCATCTGTCTCCTGGTTGTAAAACATCGTCGTTCATAGCAAGGCACATGGAGCAACCCGGTTGTCTCCATTCAAAACCTGCTTCTATAAATATTTTATCCAGTCCTTCGGATTCAGCCTGGCGTTTCACACGGCCGGATCCTGGAACTACAATTGCCTGGACCTTACTCGATACCTTCTTACCTTTTACAGTAGTAGCAGCCACTCTCAAGTCTTCAATCCTTGAATTTGTGCAAGAACCGATGAATACCTTATTCACAAAGACATCTTGCATCTTTTGTCCAGGTTTCAGGTCCATATATTTAAGCGCGTTTTCGATACTGATCTTTTCTACAGCATCAGGTGCGTCTTTCGGATCAGGAACAATCCCAGTCACAGGAACTACTTGTCCTGGAGAAGTTCCCCAAGTTACTTGAGGAGCGATCTCTTCTGCTTTTAATACTATGCTAGTATCAAATTTAGCTCCCTCATCTGTTACGTAACGTTTCCATTTTTGGACAGCTAGATCCCATTCTGCACCTTTAGGAGCGAAATCTTTTCCTTTCAGATAATCAAAAGTAGTTTGGTCAGGAGCGATAAGCCCTGCTCTTGCACCTGCTTCGATAGACATATTACAAACAGTCATACGAGCTTCCATACTAAGGGAAGAAATTGCAGATCCTCTATATTCGATTACATATCCGGTTGCTCCACCAGTACCTATCTTTCCGATGATCGCAAGAACGATATCCTTAGCGGTTACATGAGGAGAAAGTTGGCCATCTACTCTGATCTCCATTGTTTTTGCTCTTCTTTGCAAAAGAGTTTGGGTAGCAAGCACATGCTCTACTTCTGAAGTTCCTATTCCGAAAGCAAGTGCTCCAAATGCTCCATGAGTAGAAGTGTGGGAGTCCCCGCAAACAATAGTCATACCTGGATGAGTGAGTCCCATCTCCGGCGCGATCACATGGATGATCCCTTGGTCAGGGTGATTTAGATCGTATAAAGTAATTCCGTTCTCATTACAATTCTTGATAAGAGTTTTCATCTGGTTGGCAGAGATCGGATCAGCCAATTCCAGGTCACGGATCCGAGTGGAAACGTTATGGTCCATGGTAGCAAAAGTAGCTTCTGGACGACGAACCTTTCTTGCTGCCATACGAATGCCGTCGAAAGCCTGGGGACTCGTTACCTCATGGATGAGATGTCTATCTATATAAAGTAGATAAGACCCTCCGTCCAATTCACCGACCAAATGGTCTTCCCAGATTTTTTCGAACATAGTTTTCATGGTGTGCAGATCCCCCAGGGGGTAATTCAAGAGTAAAGATTAGACTTCCTTACGGAAGCTCTCTTCCATGCTAAAAATCAGGGGTTTTTCGTAAAGAAGGTTCCGAGGGAAGGCCCCGAATCTATCACTTACCGCGGAAAACGAGTAGAGCTTTGCCTATCCCTATCTCATCAAAATCGTATAAGATTCTTGGTCTCAAAATTTTTCTACCGTTCAAGAAGGTTCCCGCCTCGGAAACCAGATCGTATAGAATATATCTATTACGGACCTTTCTGATCCTAGCATGATTTTTACTGACAGATTGTTCGTATAAAACCAGATCACAAAGGTCAGAATTTCCTATATTAGTCTCGGCTCTTGCGAGTGAGTATTGTTTACCTGGATTTCTTCCTTCTTTAAAAACGAGTGTTGCCTTTTCATAGGATTCACCCTGTTCGAATTCTTTTAGAGCAACAGGAGCTGCCCTTTCCGTTTCGATCCTATCTTCGTCCGAATAAACCAATTGGTATTGGTTTCCATACATTTTACGATAGGCATCTTGTTCGAATTCTATTGTATGAAGTCTTTCTGCCGGGCTTACAGTTCCTTCCGGACTATGCCTTTTCCCTTTTTTCATAACTACAATTAAGGCAACCAGAGTAAGAATTAGTAGGAAAGTAAAGCTTGGTAAAAAGATAGAAGGATGTAATAAGAAAACTGCGAGCCTTGTTCGGAAAGGCAGGTCGTAGGAAAAACTGAGCCGTCTGGAATTTTTAGTTTCGAGTTCTACTTCGATATTTCCATTTCCTTGGAACTGCCACTCATCTTGAAAAGGTGATTCGTAAACCAAGGACCAAGGTTCTTTTCTGAAATAGTCCAAATCTCCAAAAACTTGGGTCCTAAAATCTGGGCTATTCAATGAATAGAATGTTCCACCATATCTTTTTGCTAAAAACTTTGCGCCATTAGAAGGAAAAGACAAAATTTGGATTGGGATATTCGGAGTGTATTCTCCGTTCTGTGCCTCATTAGAAGGAATCAAATCTTGGTCATAAAATATGGTCAGAATATAATCTGTTTCTTTCAAACGAGGAGAGATCTTTTGAAAAACATAGTCCAGGTTTGCAGAAGTATTTCTGTTGGATTTTCCACCTGGGACCTTCGCTTCTTTTAAAGCATCCGTTTTACTCAGGTCATCTTTTGAGAAGAATACATCATCCGTAAAAAATACAAAACTAAATCTGTCAGCGGAATCTGATTTTTCTACAATCGTCTTTAAGATCTCTGTGGCTTGCACATTATGATCGAATGAGTTCGTCATCTGAGTGATCAGATAAATATGGACTGGTCTTGTACCTTCTGATCTATGGATTTTGAGAGGACCTACTCTTCTGGAACGATTTTCTTTTCGTTCAGAGACTGTAAGTATTTCCTGATCCAAGGGAACACCCTTGCCTGCTCTAAGCTTTAATTCAAGCTTAGGATATTTAGAAATATCATATTCTTCTAAATGGATACTTTCTGCCCCGACAAACGAAGGATATACGCTTGCCGCTATGATCAGAAGGTTTAAGAAGACTGTGCGGATCATGAGATTTTGCAATTTAAGCGGGATTTTCATCCAAAGTAAACAGTTTTCTGGAATACTCTAAACTTGGTTCCCAAACACCATTTCGGCTTTTCAGGGTCTCGAGTTTTTCCCCACTTTTCATCACTGTAATAGTATCGGCTAGCTCCCGTGCAGAACTAAGATCATGGCTGATAAATAGAAGTCCCGCTCCCAGATCTTTTACCCTGGATTTCAAAAGTTCCAAGATCGCCTTTCCTGTAATCGGATCCAAGGCCGATGTGGGCTCATCTGCCAGAATAAGTTCTGCTCCGGAATACACCGAAAGTAGTACTAACACCCTCTGTCTTTCTCCTCCAGAAAGTTGGTGAGGTCTCGCTCTCCAGGCTGCTTCTGGATCGGAAAGTCCGAATTCTTTTAGGAGTCGAATTCCTGTTTCTGGAATTGCAAGTTCAGGTTGGATGAGAGAAAAATATTCCAGGATCTGAGATCCGATACTTAAAAAAGGATGGAGACCGATCGCAGCAGTCTGAGGTATCAAACTGATCCGCCTACCTCGCCAGTTTTTCCAAAGGCTAAAATCTCCGCTGGGTATATCTTGGGAGAAGATACTGAATTTTTTCCAGGTTATGGAAGTATCTTCACTTAAAAGTCCGAGGACAGCGCTTGCAAAAGTGGATTTTCCGCTTCCGGATTCTCCCACCAATGCGTGGACTTCTTTTTTAGAAATTTGGAAATCGAAGTTTTTAAGAATATGAGCAGATCCGATTTTTACATTCAGATCTTGTATAGAAAGAATCGTATCGAAAGAATCTCTCTCCAAGTTTTATCCTAACTGAAAGAGTTCGTATTCTATAATTGAACAAACAATATGACCGATCAGAATATGAGATTCTTGGATGCGTGCAGTCTCTTTCCTAGGAATGACGAGATCTAGGTCTGCCATTCCTTTCATCTTTCCACCATCCCCACCTAAAAAAGAGATCGTTTTCATCCCGATCTTTTTGGCGGATTCCATAGCAGCGATCACGTTTTTGGAATTTCCACTGGTTGAAAGTCCTACAAGAAGATCTCCGGGTTTTCCAAAAGCTTCTACCTGACGAGAAAACACAAACTCATATCCATAATCATTGGAGCAAGCGGTCAGAACCGCAGAATCGGCGTTCAATGCTAATGCAGGGAGTGCTCTTCTTTCATTGCCTGATTTATAACGGACCACAAGTTCTGCGGCAATATGGGATGCATCACAAGAAGAACCACCGTTTCCACAAAAAAGGATCGTATTCCCCTTTTTTAATACTTCAGAAGCAATTTTTCCTGCTTCTTCAATTTGAGGAAGAAGTGTATCCAATACTGCTTTTTTAGTCTCTATAGAGTCCTGTATCTGTTTGGATGCGATTTCTTTTAAGTTCATTCTCATTTATCCTTTTTAGACCGAATTTTAGAGAGCACTGACTCAAAATCCTTTTTAGCTGAATCAAATTCATACAGTGTCAAATTTTCGGAATGCGGAGAATTCCTGTTCCCGCTTACGTTTAAAAAATACAGTTCTTTGGAGACGATCCGTTTTACCCTTTCAGAAGAATTTGCCTGAAAAACATCTTCAAATTCTTTTCCGAGAAAGACTAGTAATACAGCAATCGTGCTCGGTCTAAGATTAATCAAGATTTGTTGTTTCCAAATAGGATCCCAAGTTAAGATCTCTTTCCAGGAATCAGCAGAACGTTTTAGATCCGGTTCCTCTTGCAAAACTGCCCAAGACTCCTCATCCCAATTCGGAGTATTAATTCCTGATAAGATACTTTTTAGACTCTTATGATCCCCACTTAAAAGTCTGTTAAGATCAGCCTCTCCTAAAAAAATCACCCCGCTAATCTTATCGCCCTGCTCAGTTAAATAATTTCCAGTCGAGACTACTAGAGAATATTCTCTGCCTGATTTTTCCTTACCTTCTAGACGGAACAGATTGCGGTTGTTTTTAGTCAGCTTTAAAGAAGGGCTTTCAAAAATTACACCGGAAGGTTTTTTACGGGTCACAAAAAAACGATCCGCTTTTTCTCTTAGGTCTTTTAATTCCCAGGTATAACCGCGACTATCTCTAACAACTTCTTTTTCGATTTCAGCTGCGGCCTTCTTTTTCTTTCTCCAGAAAAAGAGCTTACTCCAAAATCCTGATTTTTGTTTGCCCTTGGCCATCTTAGTTCCCGTAATCTTTTCGGAGATTAGAAGGGCGTTCTATCAATTTTTTCCCCAATTCGTAAACCTTTGCTTCTTTTAGAAAAGTGGAATACGCAGAAGAGATAGCGATCGTAAATCCTGGAAATCCGTCGAGGAACCCAAACTTGAAAATATAGATCTCTACAAATTTCCCAAAAGGTTTGATGATTGTACGAGCTAGCGAGAATTTTTTATTCTTCTTCCATCGAGTCCAGGAAACAATCGAGGAGAACTTATTGATCGTATCCACTTGTTGTGAAAGGTCTGCAAAACTATAATGAAGTATATCCCCTTTTATCTTTTTACCTTTCCCCTCTACCACCAGGTAATCGTGAGGATTTTCGCCTACCCATTTGGACTTTGATTTTCGGATAATGCGAAATTTGGTCTGGGGATACCATCCTGAGAAACGAATAAACCTTCCCATATGAAATGTAAGTCTAGAAACTTTGAGTCCGTTCAAGGAAGGATCTTCAGGACTTTCTAAAAACAATCTAAGAGAATCTCTGAGTTCTTCACTCAAACGTTCATCTGCGTCCAAAGAAAGAATCCACTCGTTCTTGCAGAGAGAGATCGCGTCATTCTTCTGTTCTACATGCCCTTTAAAATTCTGAGACGAAAAACGAACTTCAGGAAAGGACTCGCTGATCTCCTTTGTTTTGTCTGTACTGTTTGAATCTAAAACGACGATTTCGTCAGCGATATCTCTGCAGGATTTGATACAGTCCCCTATATTCGCTTCTTCATTATAAGTGATGATCGCAACTGAAAGTTTTTTTAAAAATCTTTCCCGGACCTCATTTCTGCTCAAGGGAGTCTTGGCTTTAGATTTCTTTTTTTTAGAGGAAGAAGGTTCCTTGGTTTTAATGGATTCTGCCATATATTTGAATATCGCAAAGAAGCGAATGAATTCCTAAAATAGTAGGTTTTCCTTCTTTGTCAGCGGTTTTTTCTGGAAATCTGGGAGGAAAAGGAAAGTCTGGGGACCGGTGAAACCTAGCTTCTTTTCTCAAATTTCAGAGACCTCAGGAAAGATCTCATTCTATTCCTTATTACTATTTCTAGTAGCATTTCCACTTTCTGTTTCGGCCTCTCAAATCCTGGCAGGCTTATGCATTTTCTGTTTTATATTCTCTCCAAAGGAGAATTTCCAAAAAATAAAATCTTACCTTCTGCCATGGGGTTTCATTTTAGGAGCCTACTCTCTTGTATTCATTTCGTCTCTGTATCATTGGGAAGAATATTCCAATTTTTGGAAAACATTTACAAGACAATCGGAGGCGGGAGATTTCTGGCTCTCTATCTTATTTCCGATAGCGGCTGTACATTCTTCCGATGAAAAAAATAGAAAGCTGATCTATCGTTATCTTTGGATCTCTTTTCTACTTGTTCTGATCTCCGGGATCGCATCCATTTTCAGCGAATATAGACTGGGTAAATTTATCTCAAATGGTTTTACTCCTGCCCCAGGGGATAGAAGGCAACATCCAGCCGGTCCACTTTTCGGTCTCGAAACTTATCTTCCGATCGGACTAATGAACACTCATTTGACCTATGGCGGATTGATTTCTTTTTATATTCCAGGACTTGCACTTCTTGTTTTACAAAAGATAAAGGAGAAGGATCTAAAACGTATAATTGGATTCGGAGTCCTTCTTCTTTTTGCACTTTGGGTATTTCTACTCAATCAAAGTAAGTCTGCATGGCTTGGAGTTCTTGCAGTAACAGTTTATTTTATTTTGAGCAAACGGAAAGATTTCTCCGGTAAATTTCCAAAGATAACACTTGGGCGAGTTTCAATCGTCATCGTACTTTTGATCGTTCTGGGTGGACCGGTCCGTTTCTTTTACCAAAAGAATTGGTTACTACAAAGAACTCTTGCGCAACTTACTCAGGTCCAAACCCCAGAAAACCAGAGATATTGGATCTATAAACTTAGCCTTCCTCTACTTGCGGAAAATCCGATCTTAGGCACAGGGGGAGGAAGATTTAAAGAAACCAGTTCAGATATTTCTAAATCGCTTATAGAGAAGAATGAGCAACTTTGGTATGAGCTGTACATCACCCCGAACAAACATGCACATAATGATATTTTAGAATTTGCAGTCGTAGGTGGATGGCTTTCCGGAATTTTATGGATTGGATTCTTTTATCTTTTATTTAGAAAGATTGTATCTTCTAGTTTAGAAGAAGGAAATTTTCCCTTAATCGGAATTGGATTTATCTGGGTAGCTGGATTTTTCCAATGTTATCTCTTGGATGATGAGGTTGCACTTCCCTTCTTTGCTTTGGCAGGACTTTTATGGGGAAGAGAAAAGGAAACTTCTTCTAAATTCTCCACTTCTTCTGTAATCTTCTTAGGCCTGACCTTCATACTAAATACTTCCTTTTGGATTTGGAGACTTTCTATTCCACCGGAACTTGCGTATGGAAGACAAGTTTTTGCTTCTTCTTCTACACTTACTAAAAAGATAGAAAAACGTATTCTACCTTTTAGGAACCAAACAAAAGAAAGAGAAAAAAGAATTTCAGAAACCGTCCTAATCTCTGGCTCGGAAGGAAATTCAGAATTTTCTATTGAAGGTTGTCTCACTCATAGATATCCAAATCCTGCAAAACTAAGAGAAGAAGATCATTCTATTGGGATCTATATTTCTCCGGATGCAATTAACCCACCGACTAAGATCTCAGTTACTGTATTCTCAGAAGAATCTTTTGATGAGGACAAACTATATTGGTCTCATAGAAAATACGATTTAGGAACTAAAGAGTTAGATTTGAAACCTGGTTGGAATTCCTTCATTTGGAAAGAGACCATTGGGCTTTCTAAAATTACGGTCTTTCCGGATATCGTATTTTTTAGGAGTTATAAGATCCGATTTGGAGGTATCCGTTCGGAGAAACAGATGGATCTGCCAGTCTTAGACTTAGGAGATCTCTGCGATTTTAAATTGAAGTAAGTTGGTACCTGGAGCGGGACTTGAACCCGCACGAGCGTGAACTCACAGGATTTTAAGTCCTGGGTGTCTACCTATTCCACCATCCAGGCGTTTGAGAGACTCTGCCAGGCGTCGCCCGGATTCGAACCGGGGATCAAGCTTTTGCAGAGCCATGCCTTACCACTTGGCCACGACGCCGATATGAGGTATGATTTTGTGTGTGGGCAAGGTGTCAATAGAAAAGTGGAGGAAAGACTTTGAGGACCTATTTCTATCGAATCGACTCGAACGCGCGACTTTTCCACGAGGACTCAGAGCTGACGGATAAAAAGTTTTTAGACTTCTTTTTCACTCATCTCGAAAAAAACCGGACCGGTAAATACCCTGAATGCGCTTATATCTCTCCTTGCGGAAAGGAAATGAATTTTGTGCAGACGGAACATTATCCAGTTCTGTTTAAACACAGAATTGGAGATAAACTCTATTACGGCGGAGAAAAGGGGATTCTATTCCAACCAGAAAATTTGAAATTCGATCCATTAGGAAATCTAGTCCACCCTTTTCAAAAAGAGATCTGGGGAAGAATTTCTACGGAAATCCTTTTAGATCCCGAATTAGAATGGGGAGAAAATTCCGAGAATTGGGATTTGATCTGGAATAGGAAAAAATTCATTATCCCAAAATTCAGGTCCGACTGATCTTTCAGATAAAGCAGAGTGCCTTGTAGAATTTATTCCCACTCGATTGTGCCGGGAGGTTTGTTTGTCAGATCAAAAAACAAATACTCAATTTGAGGTGTTTTTAGAACTTCTGAAACGAGTTCCTCCAAAACATCTTTCTCCAATCTAAAAAAACTAGCAGTCATCGCTTCTTGAGAATCCACGGGTCTAAGAACAATACTTCTTTTTCCGGATTCGGAACCCAAAGGAAGAAGTACCACAGGCATTTGCCAGATCTGATCATAGATCTTTCTTTTTTGGAGAATTCTCTCTACGGCAGCATCTGCCTCTCTCAAAATATCAGAATCTTTTTTGTCCAAGTCGATTGCTTGGAATTTGAAGTTTGCTTTTTGGAATTCGCTGGATTTTCCTAAAAATAGAACAACTCGATTGACTGAAGAGATTTGGTTTGTGATCGCCGTGGAAATTTTATCCAATTCGTCCCAGGTCTTATCTCCAGAAATCGCCGCACAATGTGCATAAGATCTCTGATCCCCTTTTACACCAACGGAAGCAACAGGAAGAAGTTTTGCTTGCAGGGCAGAATCCGAACCTACCAGTTCATCCAGTTTTTTCTGAACGGATTCCTCTACCGGTTTTTCTTGTGCGATCATTCGGACCACAAGTCCAGGTCCAGGAAAAGGATGTCTCCCAGTCCATTCTTTAGGAAGCCCAAGATAGTTCCCGAGTTCACGGACCTCGTCTTTATATAAGTCCTTGATCGGTTCTACTACCTTCCCTTCCTCCATTAATTTTTGGATGGCTTCTACTCGATTATGATGGGTCTTAATTGTATGAGAATGTTTAGTTCCGCCACTTTCTATCGTGTCAGGATAAATGGTTCCTTGTCCGAGTAACCATTCGTCTGCGTTCAGACCTAAACTTTTCGCGCAGTCTGCCTGTGCTTGTAAGAATAGATTTCCAACGATTTTTCGTTTTTCTTCCGGATCTTTTTTACCTTTGAGAGCTGAGTAAAAAAGTTCGGAAGCATCATGAACATGCAATTGGATACCTTGCGGAGAAAGTTTTTCTTGGAGACTCGCAACCTCGTCCTTTCTCATAAACCCGGTATCTATCAGAACTCCTTTGACTCTGTCTTTTCCTAATGCCCTGGAAAGAAGAAGATACGAAACAGTTGAATCTACTCCCCCGGATACTAATAAAAAAATCTTTTTGTCTGCAGGAACAATCGAATGTAACTCTTCTTCTTTTAGATCTAAGAATTGTTTTAAGTTCCAGGTACCTTCTGCCCCTGAAATTTTTACGAAGTTTTCTAGAAGTACAGAACCTTTTTCCGTATGAGTTACTTCTGGATGGAGTTGTATCCCGAACCATTTTTGGGTCGGATTTTCTACTACTGCATATTCACAATCTTTACTGGAAGCAGTTCGAGTAAAACCTGCTGGCAAACGAGTAACTTCGTCACCATGGCTCATCCATGCAACCTCTCCGCCTTGGAAACCTTTGAGTAATTGTGTTTTGGATGTATCAATAAAATCTAAGGCAGCTCTTCCGTATTCTGCTATGCCCGCTTTTTTAACTTCTCCACCTAAAAGTTTCATCATGAGTTGGTGGCCGTAACAAATCCCTAAAACAGGAATTCCTAGTTTTAAGACCTCGACTGGGAGAGATGGAGAATTCGGTTCGTATACACTTTCCGGTCCTCCGGAAAGAATAATGCCTGAAAGTTTGGAATATGTTTCAATAGGTTCGTCGTTACCTAAAATTTCTGAATAAGCCCCCAAACGACGAATTCTGGACGCGATCAAATGGGCGTACTGCCCTCCAAAATCCACGATCCCAATTACATTTTGGTGCTTCATTCCAAGGTATCCTTAACGTTTCCTTTATGTGAGTTGTAAAAAGATTCCCAGAGACAAAGTCCGGAAAACTCTGGTTTAAAGAGGGAATCATGAGCCATCAACAAGAGTCGATCGGAATTTCCGCTTATGAGGGAAGACAGGACCATATCCCCAGTCTGAAACTTCCCGAGATAGAATCTTTCGCCAATGTGTACGAAGGTAAGGATTACACAATCGATTTTACCATTCCAGAATTCACCGCAGTTTGTCCTAAAACAGGACTGCCAGATTTTGGAGTGATCGAGATCAGCTATATACCAAAGGCAAAATGTATAGAGTTAAAATCTCTAAAAGAGTATATTCTCGCCTACCGCAATCTTGGGATCTTCCATGAGAATGTAGTAAATCATATCTTAGAAGACCTGGTCCAGTCTGTAGATCCAAAATATCTCAAGGTCAAGGGAGATTATAACCTAAGAGGTGGGATTAAAACAATCGTAACAAGAGAGTATACAAGCAAATGATAGATCCGATTTCTCTACTTGGATTTATTGCTTGTACTTTGACTACTCTGGCATTTCTTCCCCAGCTAATCAAAGTGATCCTGGAAAAAAGGACCAGGGACATTTCCAGAAACATGTATCTTGTTCTTTCCGTGGGAGTGTTTTTCTGGCTTTGTTACGGGATACTAAAGAATGATTTTCCGATCATTCTCGCAAACGGCTTCACTCTACTTTTTACCACCACCATTCTTTGGTACAAACTTCGGTCCAAGGAAGAAGAATAAAAAAAAAGCCGCTTCCTTTCGGAAACGGCCTTTTATTTTTTCTGAATGGAAAACTACTTTATTTAGGAGCGGCTTGGTCTTTTAGGGACTTGCGCTGGTTTTCCAATTCTTTCTTAGCATCATCCATAGAAGATTTTACTTTTTCTTTCTCTTCTTTACCTGCTTTTTGGATAGCTTCTTTTTCTTCTTTTCCAGCGCTCTTAGCTTCTTCTAGAAGTTTACGATTTTCTTCTTTTGCGCCTTCGATCAGCTCTCTATTTCTTTGTTTTTGATCTTCCAAACCTTGGAGGATACGAGCCTTATTCTCTTGGAAATCTTTCAGGATCTCTTGGATACGAGCTCTTTGTTCTTCCGTAATAGATTGAATAGTAGCAGAATCGTCTTTCAATTCTTGGGCTTCATCCTCTGTTAGAGGTTGTTCTTTGAATGAATCTCCGTTAGAGCTAACATTTTCCCCTGCATCTGCCACTGCTTGGCTTTCAGGATTATCTGCGTCAGCAACTTCAACTGATCCATCAGACACTCTAGTGCTCGTTCCTTTACCTGATTCTTCAACTATGAATTCAGTTCCTCTAACAGAAGCTACGACTGTTGGAGTAGAAACTGTGAATTTAGAAGTTTTGGTGAGCTTACCTGCAACCTTAGTAAAAATTTTACCTTTGGTCAGGCCCAGGTCCGCAAAGGTTTCTCCATTTGCGGAATCTATAAAAATTTTCTTCAGAGTGAGGCTTGTGTTTTCTTTGATTCTAACAAGAACGCCTTCGGTTAACTGAAGGTCTGCATAAGAATCCTTTCCGGTCTCGATCTTATCTTCCGGCAAAAGGAAAGTATCCAAAGATACTGCCTTTTCTTTCCCCGCCTTATCGAAAATTTTTACTGTTCCTTTGGTGAATGTAATCACTCCACCTTGGAGATCTTCTTTGGCTTTCTTACAATCTACAAATATAAAGCTGAGGGCCAGAAAGAAGGTTATGGCAATCCGTTTCATTTAGTTCTGATTCTCCCTTGAAATAGGTTTGGGAAGAATATCGATGAAAGAAATTTCCGTCCACATTTTTAATCCACCCTATTGAATTATTCGGGGAACACCTTGTCTAATATACAGAAGGCCTCAAATCCCATTGAGACTGGCAATCAGTGGTGGAATCTAAAAGGAAAAGGTATTGCGCCATAGCCCCAGTCTAGAAATTGTAGCCCTAGACCGCCAACATAGAACTAAAAAAGTTCCAAAGGAGTGACAGAATGAGCAAAATAGCCTATGTAGATAAGGACAACTGTACTTCTTGCAACCAGTGTGCAGACAATCTACCTAAGTACTTTCAAATGGACGATAACGATACTTCCGAGACTCATATCGGAGGAGAGAGTGTAAATCAAGCTCAGATCCCTGAGGAAGATTGGAAAACAGTTCAGAAAGAAATGGATGAATGTCCCGGTGAATGTATTCACTGGAGAAAGTAATCGTTTTCCGATTTCTATATTCTTTAAAAAGAAAAAGCGGGAATCCATTCCCGCTTTTTTTGTGTCTCGCTGAAACTCTCGATCCGAATCAAAAGTTTCTGTTATAGATCTCTAAATCAATATTCTTGTTCCGATCTAGTAGAACCAAGTAATTCGTCAGGAATATCTTCGACTCGATCTCCTATCTGGATAGCGAGTCTATTTCCAACACGTCCAGGTAGACATTTAAACTTCTTACGTTCCCCTACTTTTACAAGCATGTCTGATCTAGTAGTGGTGTTTTCTAATTTAACAACATCACCAACAGTTAGATTCATAAAATCCAAGATGGAAATATCTACGGAACCAACTTCTGCGATTACAGGGATTTGTACCTGATCCAAACGTTCTTGGATGATGGCTCTGTTCTCGTCCAACTCACCTTTACGAATGGAGGAATACCAGTATTGAGCGGACAGTTTGTTAATGATAGGCTCGATCGTGATGTACGGGATACAAAGGTTGGTCAAACCTTCGACCTCTCCGATCTTGGTCTCTAAGTTGATCAAAACCACCATGTCATTCGGAGGTACGACCTGAGCGAACTGTGGGTTTGTTTCAATGTTACCAAGACGAGGCCTAAGATCGATCACAGTGGACCAGGCCTCTCTCATGTTTCCTAAGATACGAACGATAATCCCTTCCATTACGCTCATCTCAATCTCGGAAAGTTCTCGGGAAATTTTTGCAGTCTCTCCCTTACCACCGAAAAGACGGTCAATGATCGTAAATGAGATAGAAGGATCTATTTCTAAAATTGCAGAACCTCTAAGTGGGTCCATATTGATTACAGCAAGTGTAGTCGGATTCGGAATGGAACGAATGAATTCTTCGTACGTTAACTGATCCACAGCAGCTACGTGAACGTGAACCAAAGCTCGCAACTGAGCGGAAAGTCCAGTAGTTGCCAAACGAGCAAATGTCTCGTGCATCATTTGTAGAGTACGGATCTGGTCTTTAGAAAATTTGTCGGGACGTTTGAAGTCGTAAATTTTGACCTTCTTCTGTTCCCCTACGGAAGAATACTCATCCTCCGCCACTTCTCCGCTAGAGATCGCGTTTAATAATGCGTCTATCTCGTCTTGGGATAAAATTTCGGTCATTTTCTTACCTTCGCTAATAGATTAGCCACTTTCCAAAACATTCCGTTTTCGTCCGGCATTCTTCTTAATGTAAATTCGTATTCGTATCGGACAGGAACCTTATTCACTCTTCTTTCCACAGCTACTCTTACCTTGGAGAGATTGGAACTCACCTTTTCCGTTCCCAGGATCTTATAGTATTGTAACACGCCTGATCTGTTTTCTTCTAAATAATTTCTGAATTCTTCTAGAACAAAATCTTTTTCAGCTTCTTCCGATTGCTGCCAATCCCTGGCAAATCTATCATAAGCTTGTATGTATTCAGGGAAATGAATCCATTTAAAATGGAGCTTCCAGTTTTTCTTTTTTTCAGCACCTAAGAATAAATGGATCACTTCTTCCGGTTCTAGTCCATCCGTTGATGGATCTTGGTAAGGAACTCCAGGGACCACCCAATCTTTTTTACGTTCTTCTACACTAAAATAAGGATGGCTTTCCGATCTTACAAAATGGTCTCCATACTCGGAGATATTAGGATAGAAGTAAGCGGTTACGAAATATTTTTTGCCAGGCTCTAATTCATACAGATGATCGATCCGGATCTCTTTTGAGAATGTTTCGTCTTTATGTAAAATGATCTCTTTGACCTCGTCGCCTACAAGGTTCTCGACTTTATTCCTTCTTCTTAAGACAGGATCCTGTTTTCTTTCTTCTTCAATTCTTGAAACAGTTCTGCCGTCTTCATCTCTTACGATTACTTGGAAAGATCGCAGATCTTTTCCGTAGGGGAAAATTCTTAGAACCTCATTTCCAGTATTTCTCACGGAAAGTAAGGCTGAGATAGGTTCCTTTTCTCGGAACTGCATTTTAGGAAGTTTGATATCCACTATGCCTTGGGCTTGGATATAATTTTCGGAAACTTCTCCCCTTGCATTTCTGTTAGGATATGACCCTAAACCGAATGCACTCAAGAGAATTAGTATGATCAGAATTCGTTTCATTCTAAAATTTCAGTCCGTGTGGACGCAAAATCTATGGTCCTCTTTTAGATTTCGGCAAAAAGAGACAAAACCTAGTAAAAAATACGGGAAATTATCTAAGAAACATAAGTCTTTCAGCCTTCTGCGTCTTCTATAATATAGTCTGCAATCCGGATCAGTCGCCCAAGAACCGGCTTAAGCTTACTGTATTCCTGGTAACATTCCTCATATTTTTCCAAAATTGGTCCGATTTGGGCCACAGATTTAGGAGATAAGTTCAAACTGGAAATATTGGATTCGGAGAGTTTCTCCGCAGATTCCAAACTATCGAAGAATCGAGTGATCTCTTTAAGAATGGATTCATCTGCCCTATCATTCTTTTCGAAATTGGATTCTATTTTAAGAATATAGTCAGTAAGAGTTTGTTTGAGTCTGACTTCCTCTTCGTTTGCTTTTCGTTTTGCAGTCAAGGTATTTACCTTACTGTAACGTGCCATTGCCTCTTCATAAGAATGGCTAACTGACTGCCTGTTTTGTTGGATCAAGCGAACTAATAAAACTACCGAGCGGAAGTCCCAGGCAGTGTCTTTTTTATTCCGGATCTCAGGGAACATTTCGTCACCCTTGGAATCATCCACCTGTAATCCGGAAAGTTTTTCTAAAATTCTTCCCGTGGACCCAGAGCCTTGTATCTCTCGGGCCACCGAAAGAAAAATAGGATTTTGGTCCAGGGAAGTACTCATTATTTTGCCCTCTTATCGTAGATGGACACTTTGCGGATTGTAGTTTTGCCGTTTCCGGAAGCGATAATCTTATCTACGACATCAGCACCTTGGATGATCTGTCCGAATACAGTATGTAATCCGTCCAAATGAGGAGTATCTACTTGGTTGATGAAAAATTGAGAACCGTTTGTATTCGGTCCAGCATTCGCCATTGCAAGCGCGCCTTTGATCGCCTTCTTACTCTTTACTACATTATTATAACGATAACCTAATCTGAAGAGTATCTCCATGACGGAAAGATTTTTGGCTTTTTCCAAATTGCTTTCCAATTCTTCTCTTCTTTCGTCTGCTTCTCTTTGGCTACGAATCCCAAGCTCTCCACCGATATATCGATAAAGATAACCTGTATAAAATTGGGACTGTCCGATCTTAACTTGGTCTAGGCCTAAACTTGCAGCGTTGATCTCATCAGCAAATCTGTATCCAGGAGTTCCGGATCCATCACCATATGGACATCCACCTTGGATCATAAAACCTTCGATGACCCTGTGAAAAGTTAATCCATCATAGAATGGTCTTTTTTGGGGTTGGCCGTTACGAAGAGTGAATTCCTTCTCTCCTTGCGCAAGGTCGATGAAGTTTTGGACCGTTTTAGAAGCATCCTTATCGTATAATTCGAAAAGCATATTTCCTTGAGTGGTTTCTATCAACGCGTAGATCGCAGGTTTTTCAGGAAGTGCAACACGAGGCTTTTCTTCTTTTCTAACTACAACTTCGACTGGGCTATATGCTTCCGGAGCATATCTTTGTTCCGCATAAGGGTTTGCCTTGCAGGCAAACGAAAATAATAAAATCGCAAACCATACTAAGGCACCAAAAAGTCTGGGCTTAGAATTCGATTTTACATTCATATAATTCATTTCGTATTCCTTTGGATTGATTTAATAGATTGTTTCGCGAGTTCCAATTGTTCTAATTGTCTAGATCTAGAAGTTCCGCCATAACTGGATTTTTTATCGGTAGAAAGTTCCAGACTTACCGCTTTCGAATATTCTTCTCCAGCGAAATAAGGGGAAATTCCTTTTCTTATATCTTCTGAGATCGTAAATAAATTCTCTTTTCTTTCTACACATTCGGAAACAAGTCTTCCTACAAGTTCATGCGCAGTTCTGAAAGGGACCTTTTTTTCCCCTACCAGAAAGTCTGCCAGATCGGTCGCAGTAGCAAATCCTTCCTTTAGGGACCTTTCTCCTCTTTCCGGCCTGAATTGCATTTCAGAAACCATGGCTTCCAACCCTTCCAGACTTAATAGAACAGTTTCCACAGCATCAAAAACGGCTAACTTGTCTTCTTGTAAATCACGATTGTAGGTAAGAGGCAATCCCTTTAAAAGTCCGATGAGATGATTTAAGTTACCCGCCACCCTCGCGGATTTTCCACGGATGAGTTCAGCAATATCCGGGTTCTTTTTCTGGGGCATGATAGAGGATCCGGTAGTGAGTGAATCAGGTAGTTTCACTAAGCCGAATTCCTGGGAAGAATATAGAACAATATCCTCGCAAAAACGAGACGCATGAGACATTGTTTGCACAGCTGCAAATAAGAACTGCAAGAGATGATCTCTATTGGAAACACCATCCATACTATTGGGAGAAATAGAATCCGCCTTTAGTTCGGAAGCCAAAAATTCTCTGTCGTTTTGGTAATTCACTCCAGCCATCGCGCCTGAGCCTAAAACGAGAATATTTGCGGTCTTCTTCGCGAATTCAAAAAACTCCAAGTCACGAGTGAACATCCAAAAATATGCCAATAAAAAATGAGAGGCTCTGATTGGTTGCGCAACTTGAAGATGTGTATATCCCGGAATGATCGTATCTATATTTTTAGAAGCCTGCTCATGCAAAGCTTCTCTCAGAGAATCTAAACGATATAAAATTTCTTGGATTCGATTTCTAACATAGAGCCTTGTGTCCTGTGAGACTTGATCATTTCTGGATCTGGCAGTATGTAATTTCTTCCCTACTTCTCCTTTTAGTTCAGTGAGTCTGGATTCCACATGCATGTGAATATCTTCCAGCTCTCTGCTAAATTTGAAATTTCCGGATTCTATCTCTTCTTCTACCTGATTTAATCCATCTAGTATGTCTTTTAATTCTGTGGAGTTTAAGATCCCCATCTTTGCAAGCATCTTAGCGTGGGCTCTACTTCCTTCTAGATCTTCTTTATATAATTTTTGGTCGAAAGAAATGGATTCCCCTATTCTTTCCATAATGGAAGAAGCTTTTTCTTTAAATCTTCCTCCCCAAAGTTTAGAGTTTTTGTCCTCAGGTGTGTTCATTAAAATGATTTCGATGCCTTATTGATTTTCCGCAAATGTTTGGAGCCAGTCTCTCAATATCTCTATTTCTTCTTGATCCAGTTTAGAGTTAGAATGTAAGAAAATATAATCCTTGGGAGGCATATGACCTTCTTCCACTTCTTCTAATATTTCTTCCGCTAGATCCGCCTTTTTTTCCGGTTTTAAGCTTTCCCATTCCGAAAAATTTAATTCTTCCCTGCCTTCTTCTATATGATGGGAGATATATAAAGAAACCGGAAAAACCTTAGAATACCAGGGCCATTGAACCAGGTCCGAATGGCAGTCATAACAAGACTTACGAAAAATCTTTTTGACGCGTTCTTCCGTTTTGATTTCATTAGCATTCTTTCCCAACGGAGGCTGTACGGGGATTAACTGAAGAACAAGGAATAAGACAAGTAGTCCAGTTCCTAAACGAATCCAAATTTTTCTCATCACTCCCGCTAAGAATATGGACGGGAATGTTTTTGAAAATAGAATTTTTCCCCTTTCTTCTACCTAAAAACCATGGACTTTTTACAAGACGGACATAACCTCTCTTATCTTTGGATCGCCTCAGGGATCATACTCATGGTGGCAGAACTTTTTGTCCCGGGAACCTTCGTATTCTTTTTAGGGCTCTCTGCTGCGATTGTAGGAAGTCTTTCCTATTTTTATGAAATTGGATTTTGGACCCAAGCAATCGTTTGGGCGGCACTTTCAGGAATTCTAATCTGGATAGGAGGTAGTTTTCTCAGAAAATTTTTCCCTTCTTCTTCAGAAAGAGCGACTCTCAATCCAGAAGAAGGTCCAGGAAGGATCGTTTTAGTTTCCAAAGATATTCTTGTAGAACGGAAAGGTGGAAGGGTCGTATTCCAAGGCACTGAATGGGATGCGATTAGCAAATCCAAACGGATCTCTGCAGGAAAAAGAGCAAGAATATTGGAGCGAGAAAATCTGACATTCGTTGTGGAGCCGATTGAGCTTCCTGAAATATAATCATTATTGAATAGGAGTTAGAAACTTACAAAATGGACCCATTTCTATTTTTTACGCTGATAGTTATTGCAGCAATCTATCTCATTATGAAGACCTGCATTGTAGTTCCCCAAAACTATTGTTTTGTTGTGGAAAGACTGGGAGTGTTCCGCGGAGCACTTGGTGCAGGTTTTCATTTTCTGATACCGGTCATGGACCAAATCAGATACAAACAACTTCTGAAAGAAATCGCAATAGATATTCCTCCTCAGACCTGTATCACTAAAGATAACGTTTCCATATTGGTCGATGGTATCCTGTATATCAAAGTAATGGATGCTTATAAGGCTTCTTACGAAATCGAAAATTTCCGAAACGCAACCATCCAGCTCGCTCAGACCACTCTTCGTTCAGAGATAGGTAAATTAGTATTGGATCATACATTCTCAGAAAGAGATGATATCAATGCAAATGTGGTTCGAGCATTGGATGAAGCAACTGACCCTTGGGGAATTAAGGTAACTCGTTACGAGATCAAAAACATTTCCCCACCTAAAGAAATCCTACATGAGATGGAAGAACAAGTAAAAGCAGAACGTGTAAAACGTGCTGAGATCACTATCTCCGAAGGTGAGAAGGCTGCCAGGATCAATCGTTCCATGGGAGAAAGACAGGAAGCAATCAATCTTTCCGAAGGGGAAAAAATCAAAAAGGTAAACGAGGCGGAAGGTAAAGCCAAAGAGATTGAATTTATCGCCCAAGCGAAAGCAAAAGGGATCAAATTGATTTCCGATGCTAGTACAAATGAAGGCGGAACAGAAGCAGTCAATCTTCAGATCACTGAGGATTATCTCGCTGGGCTAGGCATCATTCTAGAAAAAGCAAAAACTACAGTTCTTCCAACTGAAATGGCAAATGTAGTCGGTTTCTTTGAAGGTATTTCTAAGGTAACCAACAAATTCCCAGGATTGGATTCAGAGAAGGAGTAAAGACTAATGTTTGTTTCAGTATTTTTATGGATATTTTGGCTCGGGTTTTTACTCTATATTGCATTTAAACTTTATCGTTCCTTAAGAATTGTTTCTGCTCAGGAATGTATCATTGTAGAAAGACTTGGAAAATACAGCAGAACCCTTCACGCAGGTTTCCATATTCTAATTCCTTTCATAGATTATGATGCATATTATCATACTCTAAAAGAACAAGCGATTGATGTTCCTCCTCAAACTTGTATCACTAAAGACAACGTTAAAGTGGAGATGGATGGGATCCTTTATTTGAGAGTTCTTGATCCCCAAAAAGCAAGTTACGGGATAGAAGATTATAGATTCGCGGTTACTCAGCTAGTACAAACCACTATGAGAGCGATCATTGGAACCATGGATCTGGATACAACTTTTGAAACCAGAGAAGTGATTAATAGCAAGATCCTCGAAGTTTTAGACCAAGCAGGTGAACCTTGGGGAGTTCGTGTAAACCGATATGAGATCGTAAACATCTCCCCTCCTAAATCCATTATCGAAGCAATGGAAAGAGAGAAAAAAGCGCAAATCTCTAAGAAAGCTCAAATCTCTCTTTCAGAAGGAGATAGAGATTCTAGGATCAACCGCTCTTTAGGTATCAAAGAAGAAGCAATCAATAAGTCTGAGGGTGAAAAACAAAAAAGGATAAACGAGGCAGAAGGACTAGCTGCTGAAATTGAATCCATTGCAACTGCTACTGCAAAAGGTATCGAACTACTTGCAGCTTCCATCAAAACAAAAGGTGGAAAAGAAGCAGTAAAACTCAGGATCGCTCAGAGATTTATTAAAGAAGTAGAAAAATTAGGACAGGATGGAACAGAACTTGTTCTTCCGCTAAACCTATCTAATTTTAAATCTGTGATGAAGTCAGTACTCGGAAGCGAGGAAAAAAAGGCTTAAAATCAATCTCGTATCCGGAAAACAACTTCCGGATACGAAAATTCTATTTAGAGCATTCTACGAGAAGGATCTACTATCTCGGTAATTCTAATTCCGTAATAATCATCCAATAAAACCAGTTTTCCCTTTCCAACCAGTTTGCCGTTTGCTAAGATATCTAAATCTTCGCCGACTGCATTGTCTAATTCTACTACTGCACCTTCATTCAGACCTAGAACATCCTTAATGTACATATTGGTCCTACCTAATTCTACAGTAAGAGCCACATTCACATCTAGTAATAGATTTAAGTTTGCGGTATTGGAGGAAACTGAACTAGAACGAGCACTCGCTTTTGGAGGAGCCGGGGTAGAAGAAGGTCCCAAAGCGGCAGCAATATCTGCAAATGATGGAGCTCCTCCGGATGCCGGCGAAGTAGAAGCGCCAGCTCCACCACCAGAATCTCCTAATAGGGAATCCAATTCTCCGCTCAGATTAAAATCTGCTGAGCCACCGCCCCCACCACCAGGACTGGACCCGGTTAGTAATGCGTCTATATCGTCTTGTGAAAGGGAGCCTTCACCCATTAGGACTTGCCTCCAAAGGTTCTTTCTAAATTCTTCGACAGAACCGAAAGATTATACAAGAGAAATTCTAGGGAAGAAAGAATGAAACCTGAAGATTTAACTAGTCCAGTTCCCCGAAATTCTGGAAATATCCTGGATTTCACCCAGGCTAAAAACCTGCTATATTCGGAACTAAAGGGTTTAGGAGTCAAGGACCCCGAACTTCCTGCATTTGTACCCGATAAAAAAGATCTAAGGATTGAATTTCCAATCCCAGGAGCAGACAAAAGCCAACTTTTAGACTGCATTCAGATCGTAAGAAATCATATAGAAAATCTAAGAATACATACGTTTGAACCTGGCTATGTTTGCCTACAGGCTCTGAACGAGAATTTATTCGAAACTAAAAACATTTTAGACAATGCTAAGTTCCGTTTCTATTCGGGAAGGAACCAAAGCAAAATAGAGATCACTAAAAAGGGAGATTTCCATAGAGAGGAAATTTTTTCAGCAATCGATCTATTCAAATATCTCAGACTTTCTAAGCAGGAGTCCGTTCAAAATCCAAAAGAACTTTTACTCCGGTTAGGAATCGATGTTTTCGATCCAATAGAAGCAAAGAAGAAGGGAGACTGGATGACATTCGAGACCATCGCAGGTTATGAGGATGTCAAAAGACAAATATTAGAATCCATTATACTTCCACTTAAGTCACCTGAAACCTTAGAAGAACTTTCCAAGCTCACTCGAAAATTCCCAGGTAGAACGAAGCCAAGGGCAATTCTTTTGGAAGGAGAACCGGGGGTAGGAAAAACTACCATGGCCAAGGTGATTTCCTGCATGACCGAGATCCCGCTCATCTATGTGCCTGTGGAATCTATTTTAAGTAAATATTATGGGGAAAGCGCCCAGAACATGGCTTATGTCTTCGACGTGGCTTCTCTATTCCCTTCTTGTCTTTTATTTTTGGACGAAATAGATTCCTTGGCTGGGTCCAGGGACGACGGATTATTTGAGGCAACCCGGAATATTCTATCAGTATTATTAAGAAAACTGGACGGTTTCGAAGGGGGACAAAAATCAATCACCCTGGGCGCCACAAATAGAAAACAGGACCTGGACAAGGCTTTGGTTTCCAGATTTGACAGATCCGTATTCTTTCCCCTACCTAATGAGAAGGAAAGAGCTGCAATATTAGGAAATTATGCTAAACATCTACAGGATTCAGAGCGTTTAACAATTTCACAACGATTAGAATCGCATTCCGGACGGGATTTAAGGGATTTCTGTGATTTTGTGGAAAGGAGATGGGCTGCCAACCTGATCGAAAAAGGATTGAAACCGACTCCTCCCCCCTATGAACTGTATTTGGAAACGAGTTCAAAATCCGGAAAATAAACGTTTTCGGTGCGAAAATGTAAGTCTTGGATTTAATCGGGAGTCTATTTTACCGATACTAGAGACAGGGAATTCTCGACTTTCGGGAAACCCAAACGCAGAAGAGACCAAGGAAATAGGGTACAATGAAACGCAAAATCGCATTCTGCCTTGCAATTTTTTCAATCGCAGGCATACTCAACGCTCAAGACAACCAAGCCCAAAAGAAGGAAGACGGTCAAACCGGTGCGGCTATCCTTGAAACGGAAAAAGGTCTGGATCAAAGAGTTACGGCTCTAAATGAAAGACTAAAACGTCATACAGTACTTATGAAAATGAAAGTACGCGTTCTTCCGTTCCGTACAGTCCTTTTCAAAGGAAAAGCAAACAACGACGAGTGTGTGGCTTCTAACAGCAACGCACAAGAAGATGCAGCGAACAACTGTATCAGAGTAGAAGTTTACGATTTCATTAAGGACGAGGAAAGAGGACAAGGTAAGATCGTTCAAGGTGGACTTTCCAAATATATGGAAATCTACTTCGAAGGGCCAAACACAAACGATCCGGATCCTAGAATGGAACCTCCTCGTAAAATCAGCAAAATTATCAGTAAAGTTTATAAAAACAACTTCTTGATCGAAGATAAATCGGTTTCTGAGATCATTGACAGGGCTCCGAACGATCAGCCAGGACATAACGACAAGATCGAACTTTTCTACCAAAAGAACGGTTATCCTGAAGGTGGTCGCCCAGAGACTCCTAGCGAAAAAGGTGTTGGTAAATACGTTCTTGCTAACGTAGAAAACACCAAGACCCACCCTATCCGTAACTCTTTCAAAAAGACTTTCTACATTAAACATTTGGATACGTTCGACAGATTATTTACCAAAATTTTCGATTACAACGACCAATTGGGTAATGAGAATTACAAAGAGAACGTGAACACGCTCAAGGAATCCCTGAAATACTAAGCTAAGTGCGGTATATTCTTCCTTGTTCTTCCTGCGGCACCGAACTCAGGATTCCCTTAGATTTGGGGAAACTGACAGTTCGGTGTCCTAGATGTTATCATTCTTTCGTTTTTGATCCGGAAGACCCGGCCAGTTTTAGAGGCGGAAGATATGATCTTCCCGGAGGAGACTCCGACACTAAGAGTCCCCGTTCATTGCGGGGATTTTTTCGTTTTTTAGAAGATAAATTCGAATCAATCAAATCCAAATTTAGCCGCAATAGATCTTACGGTTGGCAAAATCCCGGAGAACGTCCCAGGTCATTCGAAAATTTTAATGACCGGAATCATACTGGATTTGGTCCACTACTCGCTAAATATATCCTATTCATTCTGATCCTAATCGGAATCGCAAGAACCTGCTTCTTTTCTTCTCAAAGCTGGAATGATTCTGTTCCAAATTGGAATCCTCCGGAAACCCAGGAACCTTCTGTTCCAAATCCGAAAGAAGAAGATGAAAATGATAAAGCTCCCCAAGTAGAAATTTAAACCTATGAACTATCTAGTATTGGATCTCTCCCAGAAAACAAATTCTGGGGAATTCAAGATTTTCAATAAGGACCGGGCCTCTCATATCCGGAACATTCTACAAAAGAAAGAAGGAGATAGGATCAAGGCTGGTTTACTGAATGAAAGTTTAGGAATTTTTAAAATTCTAAAGATAAGCTCAGAAGAAATTTTAGGATCTTATAAACAAATTATAAAACCTAAAAGAAGAAGTCCAGGGATCAATCTAATTGTTTCCGTCCAGAGACCTCCCACCGTGGAAAAAATCTTAGAACTTGCAGGTGTCTGGGGAGTACAATCCTTGGAGTTTAGACTCGCAACTTTATCAAGAACTGAATATCTCACCTCCCCCGTTTGGAAAGAAGAGAACATAAAAGAAAAGCTTATATTAGGAATGGAACAAGGTGGTAATGTTTTCTTTCCCAAGATTGAACTTGGATTTGTTCCCCCAGGTAAAAATAAAAGTTTTGAGAAGAAGGAGTCAATTTCGGAAATAGTCACTTCTTCTTCCCGTAAGTCTTTCTATTTGGATAAAAACGGAAGAACCATCCAAGAGTTTCTTCCGTTGCAAGAAAAAGAATATTCTATTTTAGTTGGGCCTGAACCTGGCTGGACAAAAACAGAATTGGAAACATTTAAAAAATCAAATATCCAAGGAATCCGGCTTTCTTCTTCTGTATTGAGATCAGAACAAGCGGTATCTTTCTTCCTTTCTCAATGGGAAAATTCTGTTCCTCATTTAGATTAGAAGGATAAAGAATTAGAGAATAGAACCTTTTGTTCGTCTTGAGCTACAAAACTATTTGATGTACTATCGTAGACCCATCTGCGGATATCTTGGATTCTAATTGCAATAAAGCCTAGATTCAGCGCAGCCTCTATTGCTCCGACCGAATTATCGTCTACCTTAAATGCGTCCTTGTTCTGATCAAAGTTCTTACGCGTATAATAACCTGAGATCATGAATAAAGAACCGATTGGAAAATACAATCCTACGAATATTCTAGAATTATTCGGCCCAGAATAATTCTCATAGTTTGCCTCTAAGGAAATTCGATAAAAACTTAATACTACAGATGTGAAATATCCTTTAAGTCTGGCAGCATCCGGGTCCAAAAGTTTAGCGGCTTCCAATTTTGTGACCGGAAGTTGAGAGTTCACATTGGCTTGGTATCTTTCTAATTCATAAAAGCTGTCAAAATACATTGGGATATAGTTCGCATCCATATTCCTGTATTCAGGTTTGATCTTAGCATAAATATCTTTTCCACCGAATCGGAACATTGCACCTGTATGAGTTCCTTTGGAGTTCAAGATTTTGATAGTATTCACATCGTAATATGGAGTGATTTCTATATATTTTGTACTGATCAATTTGTATTCTGCATCCATACCTTGGATGACTAATTTTTCTGATTGTTCTACGAGTGGGTTATTATTGGAGTCCAAGCGTAAACGGCCAGTAGTATCAAATGCAAGTTGGGTTGGAGCCTTTGTATCAAACGCTGTAGTATAACCGATAGAGAATCTGTTTGCAAAATTGTCCTGATTGAAAAACTCTTTTAACTTTTCCTTACGAGACTCCGGTTTTTTCTCGATCGGGATCATTTCTTCTCTGATCTGGTGCGTCTTTTGGTCTTCTACTAAAGCCCTATATTTCTCTCTATCCTCTGGATCCACTCCAGCTTCTTCGTAAACCTTCTTTCTACCAGCCTCGTCTGCAACGTTTCCTTGTCCTAATTGCAACATTCCGAATAACTGAGATCTACCTGTAAATAGATCGAATAATTTGAATGCGATTGCAAATGGACGAACGTATCCCCTTGCTGCACCTATTTCATGAGTGTAAACAGAGTTTGTAAAAACCTGCACTCCCCCATAATCATTATTAAAATCAGCCATCAGACCTACATTATAAATGTCTATCCTTTGGTTGTTCACATAACGATTCACTATAGTTCCGTGGCCTATATACCCATCAAAAAGTTTTCCCGCATAAAATGAGAAAGTTGTCTCACCCGGTTTATAAAGTCCGTAGGTCCCGTACCAGATATTATTGATCAGCCTCAGATAATCGCTCTTCTGATCGTAATCGATTTTACGAATGCTTCCCACTTTTAGGGTCGGGTCTTTAGGATCCTGGTCGTACGCGAGAAAGTTCATCGGAGCTGTGAGTGATAATCCAAATTCTCCTCCGAAATTCAAATTTAAGGTCGGAGCTAGATATAGGTAATAGTCGTTATTAAACTTATTCACCCCTGCATCAAATGTGAAAGGGTCTGGAGGTTGCATGAACTGCCTTCCCGGAGGCATCCAGAGTTGAGCCTCAAGTTCTTCCACTGGCAATAAGTATAGGGAGAGAAGGATAATTCCCGGAAGTATTAGAGATTTCTTACATAAATTCAAAAAGTTTAATTTCATATTTGAGCCGGAATTTCTCCGGGGACCGTATTTCAAATCATCCAAAAATAGTACCACTAGTATCGTATTACATCCGTGGAATCTAAATGACTTAACGATTCTACCAGAACCTTGCGTTGAAAAACCAATAAAACAGGAATATTTCTCGTATTTTAGAAAATATTTTCCAAAATCTTGGTATTTTCATTTCTTAAGGGATGAATTTTAGAAAGAAATTTCAATTTTACCCAAACTACAAATTTGTTCGTTATAACGATTATTTTATCTTATTTATTATATTTTTGATAGACATTGTAGAATAAATTTCTAAGATCAGTAAAAAGGAGCCTTAAGCGTGGCAAGAAACTATAAACCAGAAACAATCGTTCTTCACGGAGGACAAACCCCGGATCCAACAACCACATCCAGGGCAGTCCCTATCTACCAAACGACCTCTTATGTTTTTAAGGACACAGATCATGCAGCGAGATTATTCGGTCTCCAGGAATTCGGTAATATCTATACTAGGATCGGTAACCCAACTACTGACGTATTAGAGCAAAGAGTTGCAGCCTTAGAAGGTGGAGTAGCAGCACTTGCAACTGCATCCGGTCAATCCGCAGAAACATTAGCACTTTTGAATATAGTAGAAGCTGGACAAGAGATCGTGGCATCTTCTTCTCTTTATGGCGGAACTTATAACCTTCTTCACTATACTTTCCCTAAGTTGGGGATCAAAGTCCATTTTGTGGATCAGTCAAATCCGGAAAATTTCAAAAAGGCGATCAATGATAAGACAAGGGCCATCTTTGCCGAAACCTTAGGAAATCCTAAATTGGATACTTTGGACATCGAAGCGGTTGCTAAAATTGCTCATGATGCAGGGATTCCACTGGTAATTGATAATACCCTACCTTCTCCTTATCTTGTTCGTCCTATCGATTTTGGTGCGGACATTGTGGTTCATTCACTCACCAAGTTTTTGGGAGGGCACGGAACTTCGATCGGCGGGATCATAGTAGATTCAGGTAAATTCAACTGGGGAAATGGCAAGTTCAAGAATTTCACAGAGCCGGATCCAAGTTATCATGGCCTGAAATTCTGGGATGTATTCGGAAAGTTTGAGCCATTTGGCGGAGTGAATATCGCATTCATCATTAAGGCTCGTGTGCAAGGTTTAAGAGATTTAGGACCAGCTATCTCTCCTTTTAATGCGTTTAATATCCTACAAGGTATTGAAACTCTTCATTTGAGAGTGACCCAACATTCTCAAAATGCTCAAAAGGTTGCGGAATTTCTTTCAAAACATCCAAAGGTAACCTGGGTGAATTACCCTGGGCTCACTTCCGATAAAAACTATGCTCTAGCTAAGAAGTATCATACAAGAGGATTGTTCGGAGCAATCATTGGATTCGGAGTGAAAGGTGGAATTCCTGAAGCGAAGAAGTTGATAGACGGTCTGGAATTATTCTCCTTACTCGCAAATGTGGGAGATGCAAAATCACTTGCGATCCATCCAGCTTCTACCACTCACCAACAGTTGAGTCCGGAAGAACAATTGGCAGCGGGAGTGACTCCTGAGTTTATCAGACTTTCTGTAGGTCTGGAACATATAGATGATATTATAACGGATCTGGATGAAGCACTGAAAAAGGTGTGACTTCCGACTCCGTACAAAAAATCGTCTAAAAACTGGCCACTTTCTCTTTTTGCTTTCCTAAACTCGTTTAGGATCGTCTGAAAAAGGAAAGTGGCTTAGCTATTTGGAACTTAAAACATGGGATCGAATCAATCCGTCGGCATAGTAGAACCAAAAACCGCAGTGCTGGGAGATCTACGCCTGGACAACGGTTCCATCCTTTCTCCTACAGTAGTTGCGTATGAAACTTACGGAACTCTTTCTCCGAATAAAGACAATGCAATCCTAATCTGCCACGCACTTTCTGGAGATGCCCATGCAGCGGGCTTCCATTCAGAAGGGGAAAAACGCCCTGGGTGGTGGGACGAATATATTGGCCCAGGTAAAGCATTTGATACAAATCAATATTTTATAATATCTTCTAACGTAATCGGTGGATGTAAAGGTTCCTCAGGACCGATGAGCATCAATCCTGTGAGTGGCAAACCCTACGGTTCCAGCTTTCCTTTCGTTTCCATCAAGGATATGGTAGCTGCCCAAAAACTTTTGGTAGAATCTTTCGGGATCCAAAGATTACTCTGTGTGGCAGGCGGCTCAATGGGCGGAATGCAGGCATTACAATGGAGCATCTCTTATCCAGATGTTCTAGAAAATTGTATTATACTCGCCTCTTCTGCGGAACATTCCGCAATGCAGATTGCTTTTAATGAAGTGGGAAGACAGGCAATTCTTTCCGATCCAAATTGGAATAACGGATTGTATGAAGACAGTGCGACTCCTAGAAAAGGTCTTGCACTAGCTCGAATGATGGGGCATATCACTTATCTTTCCGACCATAAGATGAGGGAAAAATTCGGTAGGAATCCACCTAGAGGAAATCTCCTGAACTCGGATTCTGATTTTGCAGTAGGAAGTTATTTAATCTATCAGGGAGAAAGTTTCGTAGATCGTTTCGATGCAAATTCTTATATCTACGTAACAAAGGCTCTGGATCATTTCAGTTTAGGAAAAGGTCAGGAACTTACTAAGGCTCTTAGTCCTGCTCAATGTAGATTTTTAGTGGTATCTTATAGTTCTGATTGGCTCTATCCTCCTTCTCAATCTAGAGAGATTGTAAAAAGTTTAGAAGCATCTGATAAAAGAGTCTTTTATGTAGAGCTTACAACGAATGAAGGTCACGATAGTTTTCTTCTTCCTAACCAAAGACAAGAGGATGTGATCCGAGGTTTTCTAAATATGCCGGTGAATGAATGATAGATTCTAAGATCTTAAGTAGTACTACCTTGAGAGAAAGACCGGACTTCGCATATATCCTGGATACTATCTCACCAGGTTCTAGAGTTTTAGACCTTGGATGCGGTAATGGAGATCTTCTTTACCTTCTGAAACAAAAAGGGATTAGAGGACAAGGAATAGAGAAGGATGAGGACGCAATTGTAGAATGTATCCGCAAAGGTGTGTATGTTCATCACGGGGATATCGACGAAGGTTTAAGTCATCATGAAGACAAACGGTTTGATTATGTGATCTTAAATCAAACCATCCAAGAAACTAGACATCCCGGTGATATTATCAAAGAATGTTTGAGAATCGGGAAACGTGTGATTATCGTTTTTCCAAATTTCGGGTATTGGGAAGTTCGTTTTAGAATTCTGTTCCAGGGAAAAACTCCAGTCACGGACCTTCTTCCTTATCGTTGGTTCAATACACCAAACCTACACTTTCTATCTGTCCTGGATTTCCAAGAGTTCTGTGATATTCGTGGATTTACTGTGGAAGACAGAGCATTCTTCACAGATCTAAAACAGGTAAAATTCAGTCCGAACTTTTTTGCAAAGTTGGCTTTATTCCAGATTCGATAGGAAGACGCGGAGTTTTAAGAGGCTCAAAGATTTTTTCTCACGCAGAGTCGCGAAGCCGCTGAGAAGGGATTTGTAGGAGCTCCTACACGCGGAAAATAGTTACACAGTTGTGATGTTGGAACTCCTACAAACGTAGCTAAAATTATTTTCCCCTCCGCGGCTCTGCGCCTCTGCGTGGTAATTGTAGTTCTAAACTCTCTGAGTCTCCTTCCCTGCTCTTTCTAAAGCCTGATCAATCAAAGACTGGTATAATGTTTGGATCGGGATACCTGCTGCTTTTGCTTGTTGAGGGATAAGACTAGTCTCTGTCATTCCGGGTAACGTATTTGTTTCCAATACGAATGGAGTCTCTCCAACTACTATAAAATCCGTTCTTGAATAGCCTTCACATCCGAGAGTTTTGTGAGCTAGAATGGATTGTTCTTGGATCTTAGAGATGATTTTTTCAGGTAAACGAGCAGGAGTGATTTCTTGGGAAAGTCCAGGTTTGTATTTTGATTCTACGTCGAAAAATTCTCCACCAGGGATAATCTCTGTAGGAGGAAGTGCCTCTAAGATTCTTTTAGAACCTTCTTTCTTTTCCCAGACTCCGCAGGAAACTTCTGTTCCTTTTAGGAATTTTTGTAAGATCGCATGTTCTTCCGCGTCGAAAAATTCAGGCAATCTTTTACGTAAATCTTCGGGGCCTTCTATCCTGAATGTATGAAAACTAGAACCACCTTCTACAGGTTTTAGAAAAAGTGGGTATTGTAATCCAGAACTTTCGACCAAAGTCGGATTTTCAGAATATTCTTTCTTTCTCAACTCCCAAAATGGAGCGACAGACATTCCCGCAAGTTGGAACAATCGATTTGCTCTCACCTTGTCCATTGCAAGGGCAGAAGCTTTTACATCTGAACCTGTGAATGGAATTCCAAGAACTTTCAAAAATCCTTGGACAGATCCGTCTTCTCCGCTAGTTCCATGTAGTCCCAAAAATGCTATATCACAATCTAACGAGGAGAATGCTCCTGCAGTCGTAGAATGAATTTCTTCGAATTCTTTTAAATACTCTTCCGGATTTTTGGAATTTCCTTCCGGGAACTCAGGTCGATACTCTTTAGGGATGACCCATCTGCCATCTCTGGAAATGAGAATGGGTTTGACCGAATGTCCCATGGAAGACAAAGTTTTACTTATGAAAGTGCCTGTGCGCAGGGAAATTTCGTGTTCTGTGGAAGTTCCGCCGAATAAAACTGCAATTTTCAATGATCTAATCCCCTGTTGCTTAGGAATTTCTGGGAAGAATGATAAATAAGAATCTAGTACTGATCCTTTTCTTCCTAGTTTGTACGGAAAGTCTATTTTCGGAATACCCTTTCAAACCGGTTTCTCCTTATCCTTCCGAGTACAAACAATTTTGGTTTTTATACCAATCCGAAAAAAGATTAGGCGAAGAAGAGCAAATCTTTCGGCCATTCTTCTCCACTTATAAAGAAACCAAATCCAATTATCGATACGATACATTTTTATTCCCGATCTACTATTCCGAAAAAACGGACTATTGGCGGGTTTGGAGTTTTTTATTCTTCATTAGCGGAACAGAAACTTATCATGACGATTTAGGTTGGGACGAGGATACTCTTTCTCCATTTTTAATCTGGGGCAAAGGAGAAACTGCTAGGGAGTCTTATTTCGGATTTTTTCCCTTGTTTGGAAAACTTAGGGGAAAGGCCAGCTATTCAGAACTGAACTTTGCGCTTTTCCCTCTTTATTCCAATTGGAAGTACAAAAATTATAATGCTCATGGGATCTTATGGCCACTCGTCATGTGGGGAGGTTCTGAGGTCAGAAACGATCTAAGGATCTTCCCTTTTTATTCCCATAAGATCCATAAAGGAAAATACGAACGTTATTCCGTTCTTTGGCCGTTTATACAATGGGGAAGTATTAACGAAGATAAAAGAGAACCGTTTACTTATAAAATGTTTTGGCCCTTTTATCTGGCAAAGGATTCGGAATTCGGAAATATGAAGGCCAGGGCTTTTTTCTGGTTTCCTATCCTTGGTTCCTTATTTTCCTACGGGTATGATAAAAGAACCCACGAAAAAGATCTAAACGTTCTATTTTTCCTTTTTCAGTATGGTCGGAATGACGACGAAGATTACAGAAAGTTAATTATATTTCCTTTTTATGGGTATTATAGATTTGCATATAAGGAAACTAGATTTTTCACCCCATTCTATTTCCGACTGAGTACAGATAGTTACCATCTTAAATCTTCCGAGACTTATTTTATTCCATTTTGGTGGAGAACTAACAGGACTTATGTTCAATGGGGAAGAGAAGATAACTATTACAAACTGTGGCCACTCTTTCGTTGGCATGAGGACAGAGAAGGTAATTTGACTTGGAATCTTCTTTCTTTATTTCCGATTAAATCCGAGCTTGTGGAAAGGATTTGGGATCCAGTCTGGTCCATTATCGAGTATCAAAAATTATCCAATGGAGAAAAAAGGCTCTCTTTTTTAATGAGGCTTTATACCCAGAGATGGAACGAAGAAGAACTGCATATCCATGTGCCATTGCTCGTGGAATACAGTTCTACTCCGGAAAAAACATCTTATCAATTTTTATACGGTCTATTCGGATTAGAAAAAACTAAGGATAAGACCACGGTGCAGATTTTTTGGTGGATTAGGCTCTAATCGAAATGTTGGATACATTTAAAGAAAAAGCAAACGATACTCTGTATGCCGCTGGTTATACAATCGTTCTGATCGCGGAGACTTTTTTAAATCTAAGATTCATCGTTGAAAAGCGGAAAGAAATTTTAGACCAAATGTTTATCGCCGGAGTAGGAAGTTTATTCGTAGTTTCGGTGGTTGCTGTTTTTACGGGAATGCTTCTCACCTTAAACACAGGACTTGGATTAAAAGATTTTGGAGCAGAAGGTCAAATCGGACTTCTTCTTACAATCACTCTCACCCGAGAAATGTCCCCTTTCATGACCGCACTCATCTTAGCAGCTTCCATAGGCTCTGCGATTGCCGCAGAAATCGGTACAATGAAAGTTTCCGAGGAGATTGATGCACTCGAAGTAATGTCCATTGATCCAGTGAGATTTCTGGTATTTCCGAGAGTATTAGGTTTTTCTTTAATGGTTCCGGTCCTCTGTGTATATTCCAGTATATTAGGGATTTTAGGTGGAGCAATCGTAGGCCATTTTCAACTGGGAATTGAATATATAGTATATTTTCAAGATGTGAATGAACGGATCACTTCTATCCCAGGTCTGAAAGATCTATATACTGGTTTATTCAAAGGTTATGTTTTCGGCCTGATCATTTCTTCAATTTCTTGTTCTCATGGTCTGAGAACTTCAGGTGGAGCAATCGGTGTGGGGAGAGCTACAAGGGAATCGGTAGTAACTTCTTTCTTGATGGTTATCTTTTTTGGTTATGTGATCACAGCGATCTTTTACAGGCAATAAGTCATGGAAGAATACGCAATAGAATTAATCAATTTACACAAGGCTTTCGGCCAAAGAAAGATCCTGAAAGGAATGAATCTCCAAGTAAAAAAGGGAGAGACAATGGTCGTGCTTGGACCTTCTGGAACGGGAAAGTCAGTCACCTTAAAACATATCACCGGCCTACTCGATCCGGATGCCGGAGAATGCAAAATCTTTGGAGAAAAAATCTCAGGTGCAGAAATTCCAGAAAGAGAAAGAATCCGCTCGAAAATGGGGGTTCTTTTTCAATCTGGGGCACTCATTAACTGGATGACTGTTTTTGATAACGTTGCACTCCCCTTACGAGAACATAAACTATATCCCGAAGAGGAGATCCAGAAGATTGTCGCCGAAAAACTTCGGTTAGTGGATATGACAGTCGCAAAGGATAATTTTCCGAATGATATCTCGGGCGGTATGAAGAAGAGAGCTGGACTTGCAAGAGCGATCGCTGCTAATCCTCAGATCATTCTGTATGATGAGCCCACATCTGGTCTAGATCCAGTTATGTCGAACGTGATCAACGAACTGATTATTCGTATCAAAAAGGAGACTGGCGCAGCACAAGTGGTCGTCACCCATGATATGTCCAGCGCCTACATGATAGCCGACCGCATTTCATTTTTTTATGGTGGACAGGTACTATTTACAGGAACTCCCGAAGAAGTGCAGAATTCTCCGAATGAATTCATCCGTCAGTTTATTAACGGACACACCAAGGGACCAATGATTCTGGAAACTAAGAATTGAAACCTGGGTCCTAAGAGAATATTCTGGATAAAAAGTCCGATATATATAGTAAGAGTTTTGGATCCTAAATGAAATCCTTTCGTTATCTTTTAGTAGGTGCTATCTTTTCAGTCGCTTTGGTCGTAGTAGGTTATTTTACCGTCATGACGGAAGGTGGGCCCGTTCAAAAACGGGGCGAATTCCTAAAAATCAATTTCAAAAACTCGGAAGGGATCAAAGTAGGAAATAAGGTCACAGTACAAGGTGTTCCTTTTGGATATGTATCGAATATTCGACTCATCCAAATCGATGAAAATGGAGCAGTACTTCCTGCAGGAGAAGTCGGAGTTGCAACCAGGGTAGAAGTTACCATTCTTCTAAAAGAGCCTGTGCGTATGTACGAAAATTATGATATTGCAATACGTAACGAAAGTTTACTCTCCGGGCGAGTAATTTCAATTGACCCTGGAACCTCAGAATCTACGGAAGAAGGTAAAGGTGCGCCTAGAACCTTCCAGGTAGTGGATTACAAATCTGGAGTTTCTTCCTTAAAAGGACGGGTGCTACAAGATCCACTTGTGTCTCTTTCAGAATTGATCGCAGAAAATAGAGGAGATATCCGTAAAACTTTCTCCAACGTAGCAGATATCACGACTAAGATCAATAGCGGAGATGGGACCTTAGGAAGGCTTATAAACAGAGATGATCTTCATACAAATGTCAATACAGTATTGACAGATGCGCAGATCGTTCTTAGAGAACTGAGAGAAGGTCTGGAAGATACCAGAGAGCAGGCTCCTGTTACAAGCTTTATCCGCGCAGCACTCAGCTCTTTCTAAAACCTTTTTCTTGCCAAATCGGGTTCTATGCGGGAAACTTTCCCTATGTCTTCTCATAAAATTGCAATCATCGGAACTGGAATCATGGGTAGAGGGATCGCAAATAATCTCTCTAAAGAAGGTCATTCCCTCCAACTATATGCTCGTAATCCAGAAAAGATCCAAGACCTAAAATCGGATAAAGTTTCTATCTATGGAAATATTAAAGAAACAGTAAAAAATTCTGAAATCATAATACTCTGCCTCACGGAAGATCACGTGGTAGAAGACTCAGTATTCTCCTCTGGACTTTTAGAAGCGAATGCAAAATATGTGATAGATGTTGGAACCACCTCCCCTTCTCTCACACTTAAATTAAATAACACATTCCAAAAACAGAATATTCAATTCTTAGACGCCCCAATGACAGGTTCCAAAAATGCCGCGAGAGACGGTCAGATCCTATTTATGGTAGGAGCAAAATCAAAAGAAGAAATCCAAGATATTTCGTTCATCTTCGAAATCTGTGGCAAAAATACTGTCTACTGTGGGAATGTCGGCGATGGGCAGAAGGCAAAAATTGCTCTCAATATGGTGCAGGCTGGGATCTTCCAGGTCTATATGGAAGGTTTTTCTTTGGCCAAAAGCCAAGGTATAGATACTTCTATCTTAAAATCTATCTTAGAACAATCCGCTGCAAAGTCCGGAATTTCAGAATTTAAGTTTCCATTTGTATTCTCTGGAAATTACGAGACTCATTTTGCTTTGAAGAATATGTATAAGGATCTCAAACATGCACTTTCTTTAGGAAAAGAGTCCGGAACAAAACTGCCGCTCTGTTCCGAACTAGATGAGATTTACCAAGCCGGTATGAACAATGGCTTTGGTGAGAAAGATTATTGCAGCCTAAACGAGGTTACTGCGAAGATACCTCCGGCCAAATAATCTTTTCGATCAATCCATTTCCGTTTTCGTCTATTCTCAACTGGATTTTGGCGCCTGGTTCTCTCAGTTTTTCTTCCAGTTTTTTGGCGCCCTCTTCCGGAATAAAATATTTGCTGAAAGGGTAATTAAAGTCTCCGTAATTACATTCGCCTTTGACGTAATTCCAGCAAGTTGTATCATTTTTGAGTTCGTCACAATCAGAGTGAAAACGTATTTCATATTCAGAAGGTTCTCTGGAATCAAAACAAACACAAGCTTCCTTTTTTGTAAGCTTACGTCCATCTGTTGTAGCCGTTGCCGATTCTATTGCAGATGAAACGTAATCTCCTTTTTGGCAAATATCATCAGAATATTTACGATCTATCTGAAATCTAAGATATTGTCCTGAAAGTAGATCTCTAGGATCATACCCAGTAATCGGAAGTATCAGAATTTTTCCATTCCTAAGATCGAATTCTCTCTCAAAAGCAACGGAGGCTAAAACAATAATTGGCAGAAATACTGCGAGAACTGAAATGTTAAACTTCTTCATATTCCAAGCTCCTCTTCTTGAAAGAGTTGATTCGCAGCATCTCTGATCCTTTCCCTCATCTTAAACACTAAAATGCTGAAACCCAAAATGACTGCTCCTGAAACTATCAGTCCAATTCCTGTGGCGAGTAAACTTCCGAATACTTCCAGATAGACTGAAACAAATCTAAGCCCTAAAATCAAGAGAGACAGATCAAACCATCTTCTGGATTGGAAAAATAAGAATGCAAACGGTATCCATGCCAGAAAGAAAAATATCATTGCCGGAAATTTTCCATACCAATGAAAAACCTGAGGATAATTTAAGAAACCGAGGAATATTCCGGAGATAGAAAGCAAGATGATCTTTCTACGAGAAAAACGTTTTCTAAAAATTTGAGAAATTACAATTAGAAGAATCGGGATAAGCAAAGGCCAATACCACGAAAAAGGAAGATCATATCTTCTGACAAATTCAGGGTCCCCGTCTAAATTCGGAATATCATGAGTTTCGAAACTTCCCCAAATAGATGAAGTTAAAAAGAAACCGAAAGCCCATAGTAAAAATGGATTCACAAGAATAGAAGTTTTACTCTCTTTAGTTTCTAATCTTTTCTCCGCAAAGATCGCAATTCCTGCAAATACCCAAGAAGCTACAAAGAAGAAGAGAGAAAAATAATGACTTCTTTCTTTCCAACCGATATCAGGATGATTGTCAATCCAACTTAAAAAAGAAGAACTGAATACTGCGATCCAAAGATGCTGTAATATTCGTCCCGGATACATTATCACAAGTAAGATCGTAATTCCTGACCAAAGAAGCAAACCCTGGTATAATTTTCCCTGAGTATGATATACCTGGGAAACCAGTCCAATATTCGCAAAAAATAATACACAAAGAAGTAAAACTAAAAGATAACGAACTGTATCATTCCAGATCTCTTTCTTTTGAGAGTATAGAATTGCAATCCCTATCCCGGAAAGTATCATAAAACTATTAAATAATTTTACGGAATAATGAATCTTGTCCCAATTAGCCGCCACCATTGCGATAACCCCAAGGCCGATTACTACAATCCCTAAGGCCAGGAAGGAATAGAATACATATGGAATTTTTTTGGAATCTTCGAATTTGAGAATGGACTCTGCCTGAGTCTGGCTAATGAGTCCGGAATCTACCCAAGTTTTTAATTTTTTCTTCCAATTCATAACGCGAAAGTTATCTAAATGGAATCGAAATCAGTCAATCTTTCTTTGTATAATTTATAAATTAGAACTAGCCAGAACTGCGAACAACCGGTCGATCAGTCCTCTTCCTCTTTGGTTCCCAAAGATTTTTCTATATTAGTACGATATCTTTCTTTATAATAAGATTTCACATTTGGTGCGCCGATTTTAGCATCTTTTAGTCTTTTTTCATTGGCAGAAATTCTGTCCTCGTCTAGAGGATGTGTGCTTAAATATTTTTCTAAAGGAATGTCGGCTCCCGCCAACTCAGGATTTATCTTCTTCTCCTTTTGAATATCCTTGAAAAAATCTGCGATTGCTCCGGGATAATAAGGAGTAGATCTCATATAATCAAATCCGTATTCATCTGCTTCTTCTTCCATAGAACGAGAATTTGCAAGTCCCAATAGATTTGTAGAAAGCCCTGCAATATCTGCCGCATGTGAAGCCAGATCCGGACCAAGCACAAAGGAAAGCACAAAATATAAGGAGAAGTATAAAGTAATATTCGTGGATAATTGTTTAGTGGAATGCCTTCTTTCTGCATGAGCAATCTCATGAGAAAGAATCCCTGCCAGGGTTGCCTCATTCTTCACAAAATGAAGAAGTCCAGTATATACGAAAATGTAACCGCCAGGTGCACAAATTGCATTAATGACCTTATCATCGTCTATTATGGTTACTTTATATTTGAATTCGTCTTTATATTTGATGGATTTGGATTTTAAGATCCGGTCCACTATAGATTGCAGATATTTTTCTAAAGACTTACCTTTATAAACTTTACCGTGATCTTCTCCAGTCACTGCGGCCTTATAAAATTGTTCTCCTAAAAATCGGTCCACGTCCAAAGGAAAAACAAGATCCACCATCCAACCGCAGCCTTGGAGACTAAAAAGTAAAAATAATACCAGAAAATATTTGCGAATAGAAGTTTTATTCATGAATCAACTCACTCCGAATACAAACGGATTTCGTAACCGCCATAGGCGCGGATATTAATAACTACATCCTCGAACAAAAGGTATTGCCCTTTGATACCGAGTAATTTAGAATCTATTTCCTTCTCCTTATCTGGGGAGAAAGATTTGGATTTTTTAGGATATTCTGAAATAGGATAGCTTAATTTTGTAATTTTCTGTTCATCAGATTCAGTATAAGGAACTCCTAGATCCCAGGATTCCAATACTTCTAGTAATTCTTTCTTTTTAGAGATTAGATCATAAGGAACTGAATCTTCTGTGACCATCTTTTGCCATTTGGTCTTATCATCTATAACAGTTGTAAATTGTTTTTCTATAAGGCCAGCATCTCTTCTAGATGTAACTTCTAAAAGCGGAATTGCTTCTTGTGCACCTTGGTCCACCCAACGATTGGAAACAGGTTTTTCTCGAGTGATACCGACTTTTAATCCACTTGTATTTGCAAGATAGACTGTATGCTTTTGGAAACAGTAGCCTTCTCCCCATTCAGGTTCTCTACAAGTTCCTAAATGAAAATGACAGGTCTCCGGGCGAAGAATACATAGATCATTCTCCGCTAATGTTTGGAAGCAGGAGAAACAACTTCCTTGGTTAAAACTTTTGCTTGTGACCTTCCCGCAATTTACGCAGCGAATTTTTCCGGTAAATTCTAGTTTTACACGTTTGCCTACAAGACTTCCAATCTTAAAATTTGCGGGAACTAGCTGAGCCTCTTGTTTTCCGGATTCCGAAGAAGGATAATTAGCGACTACCCAGATATATTCTACTGGGTCGATACTTTCGTGATCCATCATTCTTAAAAAACCGGAAGAGAGTTCTTTCATCGAAAAAAATATTCCTTACCACCAAGCGGTCTTAGTTTAGGATCCACTTTTACAGTTAGAATAGTACTTAACTCTTGGCCTTTCCAGTCAAAAACCACTATTTTATCTTCATAAGAATAATGACTTAGCTTTCCATCAGTATGATAGAATAATTTCAAATCACTCTGGCCTTCTTTTCCAGGCAGAGAAAGTACACCTTTGCCTGCGAGAGTTCTTCCCTCATACCATTTCGCTTTTGTTGGGATAGGAGGTATCGTTTTGCTTGGAGTTAAACCGTTAGTTCCGGTAGCCGCAGAGCTTGGAGTTTTGGGCTCCGAACTTTCTGCCAACTTATCCTCTAATGTAGAAACTTTCAGTAATGCACATTGGAAGTTCCCTTCTAATACTGGAAAATCCTGAGCGCATGGAGTTTCTTTTACATATAATTCTTGGTCGAAAGAAGCCCCAGTACGAACACTTTGAGCGATCTTAGCGAATGCATAAAATTTCAACCGGCCCAAAACTTCTTTCAGACCGTATTCTTTCCATTCTCCATTTACATCTTCTGCGGAAAGGGAAAAGGAAAAACAAAACAATGCTATAACAGCGAATCTAATTCTCATAATTTATCTTTCGAAATTTTAATACAAAACATTAGTAGATCAGATATTTTTGGATCAGCTTATTTGTAGAAGATTCGGATTCAGCATAAGTAGCCTTAAATTGTTCGTATGTGAGGCCGGCATCTACTGACTCTCTGAATTTTTCGGTTCCCCAAAGAAAATCAATATTATGAGATCCGTCCGCATACTGTCTCCATTTGAAATCTTTATATTTCTTTTTCATAATGGTAGTTAGGTTATATGCCATTCTGATCGGATCATATTTACGATTTACAACCGTTAAACGAAGACCTCTACAAATCTCCCCCTTAAATGGTCCAAATGTTGGCTTAAAGAATACACTTTGGTAATAATAATCACCTTTACTGTCTTCATTCAATTCATTGATAATATCTTCAGGCTCATTCATCCAAGGAGCGCCGAAATATACGAATGGAGCCTGGGTTCCCCTACCTACGGAAACATTCACTCCTTCTAATAATACCAAACCTAAATAGTTTTTTGCTGAATCTAACATAGGAAGATTTGGAGAAGGTGTGGTCCAGGGGATTCCTTCTTTCTCCCAATCAAATCCTCTTTTTAGATTTTCAGGAGAGATAATATCCAGTTTTACTTTTCCACCTAGATATTCTCCATTATAGAACGCAGCCGCTTCTCCCAAAGTCATTCCTGTAAAAAATAGAGACGGAAATTCTCCCGCGAAGTTTAAAAACTTCTTCTGTATACCTTCTCCTCTTGCACCTAAATACAATGCAGGGTTAGGATGATCCAAAAGAATAAACTTAGTATTTGGATCAGGAAGATTATCCATCAAACGTTTGAGAACGCTTAGGTATGTATAACAACGCATTCCCATATCGACGACGTCGAATACAACCGCGTCTGCACCTTTCAGGATTGCTGGGATCTCAGAGTTTTTAACCTTATAAATATGATAGATAGGAAGTTGAAAAGTCTCGTCCAGTGTGACCGGAGACTTACTGAAGTCTTCTTCCAATCCTAAAAACCCATGTTCAAGTCCGATCAAATGTTTGATCTTAACTTTTTTATCCTTAAATTCTTTCAGGATCTTTTCAGGGTGTCTCCCTATACCTGATGGATTTGTAACGAGCACAACGGATTTACCTGCAAGACTTGGAAGCACTTGTTCGTAAAAGGAAACTTCGGCTGGAATAATTTTAGATTTAGAAATATGACTTCTGGATGACGCTTCTACGCAGGAGCCTGAGGAAATTGTCAGAAAAAAAATGAGTAAAGTTAGGTTTTTTTTGTTTCTTTCTTTGAACCGCATGTAAGATACCTTATTTGTTCAGTAAATAGACAGAATTCAATACATCAAGGAGAAAAAGGAAGCGATATGGCAAAGCTGCCCATCCTGCGGATTACCGCTCTCACACTGATTTTAGGTTTCGCTTTTGCATGCGCAACGGGTGACGGATCCCGACGCAAGAAAAAAGAAGAATTCACTAGAGAAGGAAATACAATCACCGTGATCGGAGAAGCTCCGATTTATAACGGGGATATAGCAAACGCAAAACAAAGAGCGATTAAAGACGCAAAAGTTAATGCGGTACGTAAAATAGTTGGTGAAGAAATTTCCAACAAAAGCCAAGCTTCGGATGGAGAAAGTTTAGGCTCTAGTCTACTTTCCAAAACGGATGCATTCGTAAAATCTTACGATATAGTTGCGGAAGACCAAGGTAAGATAGATACCCAACCTATTCTAAAACTTACAGTTCGTTGTACTATCGAAGAATCTAAACTTTCCACTGCGGTCGAAGGTTTACTTGCTGACGTAGGAAATCCAAGAATCGTAGTTTTAGTTCCTTCTAAAGTAGGAGGAGCTCCAGTTGCTCCTTTAAGCAATGGTAATATTGCAGAAGCAGAGATTATCAAAGGTCTTAAAAAAGCAGGAAACAAGATCGTAGATCCTGGACAAGCTTCTAAATCAGTTAAACCTTCCGGCTTGAATGCTGATGCGGTTAACTCTTTAGATGCAGGAGCTGCAATACTTATCCAAGCTCAATCTTCCGGAGCAGAAGTTTTAGTTGTTGGTTCTGTTGAAACAGAAGACCAAGCACCTGTAACGGCTATTGGTGGGAAAACTTTAGACAGACCTTTATTCAATACTGCTGCGACCGGACCTTATAAAGTAATCCTACTTTGGGGAGACGGAAAAGTGGTAGCATCCGGAAACGCAGATGCTCGTGGAGCAGATATCACTCAAAAAGTTTCCAGAGAGAAAGCACTTGCTGGTTGGGCAGAAGACGTTACCAAAAAAGTAAACAAACAACTAAAAGAAGAATGGTTTAATCTCACTGAGAATAATACAATCATTCTTAAGTTTACTGGATTGGATGCAGATGAATCCACTAAATTCAAAGATGATCTTGCAGAATTAACTGCTGCAAAAGACATCAATGTTAGAACTAGCAATACAAGTGGTTCCGAGTGGGAAGTTACCTACCCTGGAAAAGACGCTCTGTTTATGGACGAACTAGTCTATAAAAAGGACAGGGGATTTACTTTCTTAGCTACTAAGAAGATGAATGTTAAGTCCGCTGCAAGAGGCGTAGTCACTTTGGAGTTTACTCCTAATAAATAATCGGTCTTATCGATCGATTTAAAAAAAGCCGGCGAATTAATCGTCGGCTTTTTTATTTTCACCTTCTTGCTACTCTCAAATCTTTTTCATATTCGAATTGACCCTAGTTAGGAGAAAAATACCGTATAAGAATATAATTAGAATGTCCCATAATAATTCACTTAACTATAGACCAGACATAGACGGACTAAGAGCAATAGCTGTTCTTTCCGTTTTAATTTATCATGCATTTCCTCAATGGTTGCCCGGTGGGTTTATCGGAGTAGATATTTTCTTCGTCATATCCGGCTATCTAATCTCCTCGATTCTTTTCAAAAAAATGGATACGAACGAGTTATCTTTTTCTGAATTTTACAAGCGAAGAATCCACAGAATTTTTCCTGCACTTCTTCTAGTGATATTTATTTCTTTAGTATTTGGATTTTTTGCTCTTTATCCTGAGGAATATTCTAAATTGGGAAAACACTCCGTTGCTGGGATCTTATTCTTTTCAAACTTTACATTTTTAAATGAGGTCTCTGATTATTTTAACCCAGTCTCTGAACAAAAACCTTTTTTACACCTTTGGTCTTTGGCAATTGAAGAGCAATTTTATATAGTCTGGCCATTCTTGTTAGTCGCTGCTCGTAGATATAGACGACTTCCTACCGAATATTTCCTAATCGCATTAATTCTACTTTCGTTCATCTTTAACGTCATTGATACTAAATATAATCAAATTAACGCATTCTATTTACCAGTCTTCAGATTTTGGGAGTTACTATCAGGTTCCTTGCTTTCATGGATTCGAATATATCGCCCTTCACTCTTTCGATTTTCCTCCGACAAAGAAACTGACGAAGTCAGCCCATCTTTTTTCAATATTTCGAACTTAATTTCATTAGTCGGATTTTCTCTAATCGTAATTGGACTCGCTTTGATAGACCGCAGCACTAAATTTCCGGGATTTGCTGCGGCTATCCCAGTTTTAGGGGCTGTATTTCTCATATACGCAGGAGCAAATTCTTGGTGGAACAGAAAAATACTCGGATCACGCTTACTAGTTTTTGTAGGATTGATTAGTTTCCCTCTATATTTATGGCATTGGCCTTTATTATCTTTTTCGAATATAATAGAATCTGGATCTCCTCGCTGGGAAATTCGAACCGGTGCTGTTATCTTATCTTTTCTATTTGCCACTCTAACTTGGGCATACCTTGAAAAGAAATTACGTTTTAATTTTCAAAAAAAGGTAACTCAAGGAATTTTAATCGCTGCTTTGTTTATAGCAATTATTGGTGAAATCGTCTTCTTATCTGGAGGAAAAAATCACAATGATGCAAAACCATCTGCCTTATTAGAATATCAAATCGCGACTATGTTCGAGCAAACCAAATGTTCCGAATCTTTTTTCCAAAAAATCGGTGGAAAGATCGAATTCTGTAATTACCTGCAAGTTGGAGCTGAGCCAGAGGTCGCGCTAATTGGTGACAGTCATGCGAATCATCTTTATTATGGGCTCTTTCAGGCGTATGTTAAAAAGATGAACCGAAACGTGATAAACCTGAGTAATCCGGCCTGCGCAGGATTATACGGAGTAATCAGAACACCTGGTACGGAACGTTGTTCAATGTTCGATGGTATATTCGAATACGTAATTGGTAACCCGAAAATAAAAACAGTAATCTTAAGCGATCGAGGATCAATGTATATCGGTGAGAGTTCGCCTGATCGAAAAGAAATTCCTTGGGACTATAAAATACGAAATCAATCACGTCCCGACCTGAATTCAAATCAATCCGCGTATGAATATTCACTTATTTCGACAGTGCGAAAATTATTAGAGCACGAAAAAGAAGTTATTTTGGCTGTAGATATCCCTGAATTAGATTTTGATCCGGAAGCTTGCGGAGCTCAACGTCCTATACATTTCTATAACTCTCAATTAAAAGATCCATGTGCGATCTCTAAAGCGCAGTTCGAAACTCATCGTAACGCTTACCGAGAAATAATAGAAAAAGTCGCAAAAGAATTTTCAGGCAAAAAACTGAAAGTCTGGGAACCTTGGAAATCCCTTTGCGATAACAACTATTGTTGGGCTGCGAAAGAAGGAAAGATACTGTATTCAGATAAACACCATTTAAATTATATCGGCTCTGAATTAGTAACTCAAAGTTTAATGTCAGGAATAATATTACCTCCAGAAAAACTTTAGGTTGGATGTAATATTTTCCCGTATTCAATTTCGTGTTTTTCGAATGTTTGCCAAAATTTAGGAACTGATTCCTTATACAATTTGGAAACTAAGATATCCAAATGAGTATGCCATCCGGAAGAAACCATAAGTTTACCGAACTCATCATTCAGTTTATAATGGCGAAGAGTAAGAAGAACTTCTTCTCCTTTCTCTTCCAATTCGATACGGACTTCTGAATCGGGATGCCAAGTAAAACTTAAAAAGCGAGGCGGATCGATCGCTGTAATTGTTTCGACCCCGCTAATGCCGTTTTCCATTGCCTTAAATCTGTCTGGATAATTTTTTTCATCGGAAAGAGAAGAATGCAAAAAGTTTAATTCTACTTTTCCTCCTACCTTCAGCTCCATAGTTCCAGAAGCAAGCCATGTGCCGCGCTTCTCAGAATCAGTCAAATATTCCCAAACAGTTTCGATTGGACCAGGTAGTAGCCGTTCAAAACGAACCTCACTTGAGGAAACAAATTTACCGTACGTTCTATTTTCCGATCTGTTCATCAGATCACCCTCTCTGCTTTTTAATCTTATTTGCTTTCAATTCCTTTTCCAAAACGTCCAATCTTCCTTCCCAGAAAGTTTTAGCTCTGTCTAACCAATCTTGGATCTCTTTCCAACCTCTGTAATCCAACGAATGGATCCTTCTTTGGCCATCCACTCTCACTTGGATAAGATTGGTTTCTCTTAAAACTTTCAAGTGCTGAGAAATCGCTGCAGAACTAATATCGAAATGACCGGAGATCTCGCCTGCCCCCATTTCCCCTTCGAATAGAAGTTCTAAAATTTTACGCCTGGTAGGATCAGAAATCGCATCTAAAGCGTTCATGGGCATATATTTAAGTATAAACTTAATTAAGTCAATACTTAAATATATAAATAAAGGCTTTTTGCGAACTTAACCTTAGGGTCAAACCGAGGTCGGTAAATGAAATGCTACGAATTAACGAAGTAAAAACTGAAGGGCGTAAGTATTTTTAGGATTCAGTTGAAGTGTCTTACATAAATAAAATCGATTCTTATCCTTATCGTTCAGATAATAAGCGGTTTCGGTTAAGTAAGCATAGTTCTCTATCACAGATGGATGAGGTGCTTGGTTTCCATCATTGGTCATGGTTACTCCAAAAAGAGATAACTCCAAGTAGGACTCTGCGGTTTGCCACTCTGCTCTATCTAAATAAATTGTAGCAATCTTCCACTCTATGTCATTAAAACCCAGGACAATGACTACTTCGCCTTTTTTTCGAATCCCATCCTGCACATCAATTTCATGATGCACGCGCTTATATAGATCCAAATAGAATGCAATAAGCTTATCGTCCTTTCCTCGATTTTGCTGACTCCAGTACCAAGATTTGGCGTATAATTCCCGAAGATTTAAATCCTGATCATACTTGGAAAGAAAAGGTTCTAACAAGGTTTTTACTTCGGAAAACTTCCTAGCTTGATAATCCAAGAGCGCCTTATCCCATATTTTCTGATTTTGACTTAAAAAATTTTGATGAGCACTGGCTGGAACAGAGTATTCTAAAAACCTTGTTATTGAAAAATTCCCCTTCCCTTTCATTACAGAGATATAATATGGACTCTTTGTATTTGAACAATCCAAAGTAAATGTATTATCAGAGTCCGGCCCGGGCTTTTTTCCCGAATTAGTGGTTGCACAATTTAAACCTAAAAGTATCGCAAAGATGAGTAAACCACGGAACATTCTAGACTACCTATAGGGAAAGATGTTCAAGAATTTCTGTGAAACTATAGAAAGAGTCAAGCTAAATCGTTCAATTTCAAATGTAGACAGTAGTTCCCAAACAAATACTATTTACATTTTTCTATAAACAACTCTCAATTTTTTAGCAGAGCTTGTTTAGAAAAATCGAATTTAGACGAATAAATAAATAGAAAGAATTTTTATAGGGATCTCAAATCATTAGATAAAAAAAGCCACCGGAGTTTTCATCCGGTGGCGCCTGTTCCCGAAAACTACATTTGTAGAAGTTTGAGGACCGAATTCGGTTTTAAGTTTGCTTGCACTAACATCGCCGTACCACTCTGCACGAGTATTTGTTTTGTAGTTAGAGCAACCATCTCCTCCGCCATATCAGCGTCACGAATTCTGGACTCAGATGCCTGCATATTTTCGTATGCGGCCATGAGACCTTTTGCGGAATGTTCCAGCCTATTAAAATAAGCTCCCATATCCGCCCTCTGCTTCATGATCTTTCCGAGTGCAGCGTCGGCTAAGCCGATCACTTCATTCGCTTCCCCAGGAGAAGAAACCGCAATCGGTCTACCATCTGCCTTGGTCAGCTTTAAAGCTCGGGAAGTCATAGTTCCAATGAAGAACCTTTCCCTTTGGTTCTGGTTCGGTCCCATATGGAACCACATAGAAGCTCTTTTGGAACCTCTAGCGAAGTCTCCTTCGAACAATTTGAATCTATTGAACTCTGCTTGAGAGGCAATACGATCCACTTCGTCGACAAGGGCGGAAACTTCCACCTGAACCAATTGTCTGTCTTCGGGGCTGTAAATTCCATTCGAGGTTTGGATGGCCAAAACCCGGATTCTTTGGATGATATCCGAAGACTGTTGAAGGAATCCTTCTGCAGTCTGGATGAAACTCATCCCATCTTCCGTATTTCTCTCCGCTTGCCTCAGCCCGTTGATCTGCGTTCTGAGTTTTTCGGAGACAGCCAAACCCGAAGCATCGTCACCGGCAGAATTGATCCGCATGCCGGAAGACAAAGCTTTCATGGTTTTATCCACAGCTAGCTCGTTGAACTTCAGAGAGCGGTGAGAATTCACCGCACTCAGGTTGTGATTGATAATCATCCTACACTCCTTGTAGAGAGTTTCCGGAGGATCTCCCTATCCTCCGATCGGACATGACCTGTCCGGTGCTCCGGGATGGACCCGGTCGGACCACCCGACAGGTCATTTTCTCCCGAGGAGATTTAGGATATTTTCAATCAACCGCAATAAAGCCGACTAACGCCAGCAATCTTGCAAAAATACAATAAGCTTTAGGTTATTACTAACCCGGTTCGGTTTCTTCGGAATTCCTCCTTGGAAAAGGAACCGGAAAAAAATTGGGGAAAGAAGAATGCTGGACCCGACGTTTTTCCTGTACCTTTTCGTTAGGTCTGTAGACAACGATAGCCGCATACGCGGCTTCGGAGTTTTACAGAAAAGTTCCCGGTGCGGGAGCATCACTGCTCCCGCTGCCGGAAAGTCCTAATTACCTAAGTAACTGGAGGACAGACTGAGGTCTTACGTTAGCTTGTGCTAACATTGCAGTTCCTGATTGAACCAAAATTTGGTTCTTAGTGAATGCAACAGTTTCCTCTGCCATATCCGCGTCCCTGATTCTCGACTCTGAAGCTTGGATGTTCTCGTAAGCTACCATTAGGCCTTTAGATGCATGCTCTAAACGGTTATAGTAAGCTCCAAGATTTGCTCTTTGTTTGTTGATTTTCATTAAAGCATCGTCAAGAAAGCCGATTGCTTCGTTTGAAAGTTCCGCAGTAGAAAGAGTCAAAAGTGTTCCGTCAGACTTGATCAAATTCAGAGCCTTAGCGGTCATAGTTGCGATATAGACACGTTCCCTCTGGTGCTGGTTCGGTCCGATGTGGAACCACATAGAAGCGGTTCTTGATCCACGAGCGAAATCGCCTTGGAGCAATGCCATCTTGTTGAACTCTGCTTGGGAGGAAATGCGATCAATTTCGTCTATAAGCTGAGAAACTTCTACTTGGATCATCTGACGGTCTTCTGCACCGTAGATTCCGTTGGAAGATTGGATAGCAAGTACACGGACCCTCTGGATGATATCATTAGTTTCCTGCAGATATCCTTCAGTTGTTTGGATCAGGGACATGCCGTCCTCAGTGTTTCTCTCCGCTTGGCGAAGTCCTTTCACCTGAGTTCTCATTTTCTCGGAAACGGCTAGACCGGATGCATCATCCCCGGCGCGGTTGATACGCATACCGGAAGAAAGTGCCTCCATGTTTTTCGCCACTTCGTTGTTCTGGAACTTCAGAACGCGGTGGGAGTTAATCGCGGCTAAGTTATGGTTAATGATCATTTGTTTCCTCCTTGAAACTGAGATCATGAGCCCGGCGTCCGTGCCGGGATCTGTGCTGGTTTGGTTTTGGTCTTTTTTCTATATGTTTAAATGAAGGCTGATATCTGGGATAAACCTAGAAATTCAGGGTTTCCTTCAGATATATCTTCGGTGAAGCGCATGGCCTAGATTAATTTTAATGAATTCGAGGAAATTCGCTAATTTTAGCCAAATTTTGGCATTTTTTAGCGATTTTCGGAGAAAGGAAGAAAAAGGATTTGGAGAATTTTTCTAAAAAATTTTCCTTTTTTGGGCTCATCTAAAGGTTCGAACGAATCGGAAATTTCCATAAGCATTTTTTTAGAAAAGTCACCGACTGAGTTATTCTCACACAAATCCCCTAACCTTCTCTGCTTAGCGTCTTATGGTGCTTTTCAGAACATAATTTATTCTCATAGCGCCAAGGGACAATGCGAGAAGATAAGCAACAACCATCCCGCAGGATAAAAATCCAATCACCAAAAAAAATTTCCAATTACTGCATACAATGTGGAGAAACTTCCAGGAATCTAAAATTAGAGACTGAGGATTTCCAACCAAGTCCCATGAATTCCATCTATAAAATCTGCCGATACAAACTCCTAAAATAGTAATTGGAGAAACAAAAACAACGAATACCCAACCAAACCACTGATTGACCTTATCGTTCAATACTAATTGTATCATTCTCAAAGATATAAAACCTGAAAATAACCCACACCAGGAAAAAGAAAAGATCATCAAGATATCAAACCAAATAGGAACCATATTCCTAACCCTTAAATGAACGAAATCAGTAACAATATAAGGAGCATTCGGAAAGAATAATAGCCAAAGCCCTAACAAAGCAAAAAATAATAAACCTATCTTACGCCTTCTAAATTCATAATATGTATAAATAAAATAAGAAATAGCCAAAGGAACTACGGCTAAAAACAAATTCCAAACCAAAAAAGAGAAACTTTTCTCTTTGGAAATGGAGATACGCATTGCGACTAAAAATACGCTTACAAAACAACTTAAAGAAAATACAAACAATTGTTGGATAAAAGGAATTTTACTGATTAATTTCATAATTATAACCGGAAAATCCTCTCAGAGAAGATATGGCCTTCCCTGAAAGGAGATAAAAGATATTAAGCTGGTATTTGATCCTCTTTCGTGCCGAAAGAATACCAATCTATATTTCGAGTGAGATGCATTAGTCCAGCTAAAGCAAAGAATACTGCTAAGGAACCTAAAAGTAGTGCATTCTCCTCGGACGCGAGGATTACATATAAGAAGATATAAAGAATAGTGAAATATCCTCCAGCCAGATATCCCCTTTTTTTATCCTTTAACACTGATGTTGCATAATATGATATCAAACCTGACACAGAAACAGATGCACATAAGTATGCCAGATTAAATCCGATATGCTCAGAAAGAGAAAGATTTAAAACATAAAATACCAACATTGCCGCTCCGATCATTAAATATTGAAGCGGATGCAATATTTTTCCACCGAAAATTTCCAAAAGGAAAAATAGCGCAAAACTCGCCATCAAAAACAAGATCGCGTATTTTAAAGATCTTTCTGATTTTAAATAATGATCGGCTGGAATTATAAAACGGACCCCATATGCAGAATTGATAATAGATTCTGTATAAGATCCGGTCATATCTTGGATCACCTGCGGATAATTTCTTGCAAAATAGGAAGATTCCCAAACTGCATTAAATCCTTTCTCTGATACAGACCTTTCGCTTGGAAGAATTGAACCCTCAAAGGAAGGATCTTTCCAATCCGAATACATTTTAATCGAACTACTTTTTCCTACAGGGGCCACATAAATAGAATCAGATCCTTTTAAAGGGATTCTTAATGAGAAGGAAATATTACCGTTACCTTCCTTCGGATTTAATTTAGTATGAAGTCCTGCAGGGAATAAATAGGAAGAAGATCCTGGTTGCAAAGCAGTGTCATTTCCTGCTAAATTGAATTTTACATCTTTGCCGATACCTTTTGGGTCAGATACAGAAAGAATTACTCTTGCTTGAGACCATAAAATGTTTTTGGTTCTAGCCGGAAAGTCTGTGAGAGAGGGAGATTTAAAAAACCCTTCTATTTTGAAATCTCCTGAAAATAATACAGTCTCATAAATGGATCTTTTTCTTTTTTCTGCCTTTAAATCGGAATCAACGGTAAGATTCTCTGGCAGAATATAAATTTCTCCGCTTTCGCTATCCACTTCTTCCTCATCTTGGACATTCTTTTTAGTTTTCTCTAATTTGTATGGGATAACCAGAAATGGGCCTGCAATTACTTGGCTTGCACCCCATTTAGAATTCATTTCTTGTACTGCCTCTCTCGATCTGTCTTGCCTTTCGCTAACAAGGGATCCCATCATAAAAAGTGGAATTACGAACCCGAACAGCATCCCGCCTAGAATAAATACTCTAACACCAATAGAGGTTTTTAATTTGCTCATCTATCGCTCCTTTCCAGAAAGTATCTGTTAAGCAAGTGATTTGATTATGAGTGAATTGTGTGGATTATGTGAGGAATTGGACTTAGGATCGAATTGGCAGAAAAAAAAGCGAAATCACGCCATTTTCCCAATTGTTTATTTCTATCCGCCCTTCATGCAATTCAGCAACTTCTAGAACGAATGCAAGACCTAAACCGGAACTTTTTCTCCCAGTATCAGGCCTAGGCAAAGAATAAAACCTTTCAAATACTCTCTCTAACGCGTAATCCGGAATATTCGGCCCTTCATTCCTGATCTCGATAAAATATTCTTTTTCCAGCAGAATTCCTAGATTTATCCGGATCTCAGCATTAGCATAAGAAAAATCTAATGCATTTTGCAGAAGATTTCGAATTGAAGTAATTAAAAAGAAACGATTCCCATTCAAGAGTGCATCTGGACCGGATAAGTGTAGCTTTACTTTCTTTCTATCTGCCTCGGGAGTTAAAGAATCCAAAACTTCTTGGACAAGTTCCTTCATGCTCAATCCTGCTTGTAGTTCCAGATTGGATACATTCTCCAAAGCGCTTAACTCTAATAATTTTTCGATTACTGTTTGTATCCTTTTACTCTCTAATTGGACATTTTGCAGAAGAGGTTTTAGCCGATTAGGATCCTCGGATAATAATTCTACTGAGGCAAGAATAGAGGATAACGGACTTTTTATTTCATGGGTCAAAACCTGAATATAATTCTCAACATATTCTTTTCCTGCAATTTCCCGAACAAGCTGATCCATCTGTTCTCCCAATTCTCGAATTTCAGGAACTCCAATCTTAGGAAGACTTGGCCGTTTTTTGGAACGTAAGGCAGAAACATATCCGGATAATTTTCGGATCGGAGAGAAGATAAAATAAACAGCGATACAAAAAACAAGAGAGATAAAGACTGCAACAAGCAAACTTGTCTTGTAAAACTTCTCCTTGGCAAAATCTATAAAAGGCAGAATACTTCCTTTAGGCTTTATAATTGTAAGAACACCAGCAATCTTTCCTTTGAAGTAAATAGGTGCTGCGATGAATATCGCACTTTCTGTATCTGATACTCCTAATTTACTAGATCTCACTCCGTATTTTCCCTTTAAGGTAAGAAAAACGTCGTTGTATCTGGAATAATCTTCCCCTACTCTTTTTTCGGCGGAATCGTACAGTATGATGCCTTTTGCATCCGTTACATAAAATTCTAGATCAATCTTCCTTTTAGTATGCTCATAAATTTTTGCGTTAAAGTTCTTTTCTTTGGCCTTTTTAAAGGAACTTCCCAATGCTCGATTGATATTCGATTCGAATGTAGACTCTGGATGGTTTAAAAGTTCTTGTTCAATTAGAGAAGCGAGTATATGAACAGTGTCGTTCATGGATTCTTCTACAGTTTCCATGTAACGAGGGCGAATAGATTCTTCTATCTTATCTACTAAATAGTAGAAACCGATCGAGAACGCAAAAAAAAACCGATGATGATCCGTATCCAAAGACTCATATTGATTCCTTCAAGCCGTATCCTTGTCCCCTTCTTGTCTCGATCGGATCCAAGTCAGGACGGATCTCTTTTAGCCTTGCTCTTAAATTTTTGATCACAGTGTCAACAGCACGGTCAAAACTATCTTCCGGTTCAGTCCAAACCAAATCCATTATTTCTTCTCTAGTAAAAATTTTACCTCTTCGTTTGATGAATAATACTAGAGTTTTATATTCATAGGGAGTTAGGCCCAAAGATTTCCCATAGTAATAAATTACCTTTTTATCTTCATCTGTAACAAAGTCGGTGGCCTTTTCTTCTGGTTTTCCGTCGTATCTTCGAAGCACTGCGCGAATACGGGCAACTAACTCCCTTGGACTAAATGGTTTTACCATATAATCATCCGCCCCAAGTTCCAAGCCGAGCACTCGGTCTAGTTCTGATTCCCTAGCAGTAAGAAGTATTACAGGTATAGAATATTTCTTTCTAAGCTCTTTTAAAATCTCCAAACCACTGGAGTCAGGAAGTCCTATGTCTAATACAAGTAGATCCGGAGATTCTGACAGAAGGGTAAAACACTCCTTTCCGGTCATTGCTGTTAGGGCCCTAAATCCCTCCGATTCAAGGACCATACGGATTGTATCAATAATCCCTGGTTCATCTTCAGTTACAAGAATCGTTCGGGTGGAGTTCATTCAGAAAAAGGAAATAGGTAACTCTGCCCAAGGAAAGGAAAATTTTTTCCATTATTAGCTTTTCATTTTTTTTCCAAAATTTTCGAAATCAGTTTGCATATCCTAGTTCTAAGAAGATATTTTGCGATTGTTTTCGCATTTCCTAAAGTACTATGAGCCAACCTAAAACAAAAAAAGAAACCGAAGATCTATTAGAATTATACAGACAAATGCTTTTAATCCGCCGCTTCGAAGAAGCTTCCGCAAAAGCGTATAGTATGGGTAAAATCGGCGGCTTCTGCCATTTATACATCGGTCAAGAAGCTGTAGGTGTGGGAGCAATCTCCGCACTAGAACAAAAAGATTATATAGTATCCACCTATAGAGATCATGGGCATGCACTCGCCAGAGGTCTGGAACCTAAAGCACTTATGGCCGAGTTATACGGTAAAAAAACTGGGATCGTTTCAGGTAACGGCGGCTCCATGCACTTCTTCGATAAAAAGAAAAACTTCATGGGGGGACACGGGATCGTAGGTGGCCATATCTCACTTGCTGCAGGTATAGCATACGCATCTAAATACCGAGGGGACGGAGCAGTAACATTATGTTTTTTCGGAGAAGGTGCAGCAAACATTGGATCCTTCCATGAAGGAATGAACTTAGCCGCTATCTGGAAACTTCCTTTAGTTATGATCTGCGAGAATAATCACTACGCGATGGGGACTCCTGAGTATCGAGCTCTCTCCGTCAAAGATGTTTCCGTAAGAGCTGCGGCATATGATATCGCAAGAGACCATATCGAAGGTGATGAGGTTAGAAAAGTTAGAGAGCATGTTAGAGTCGCTGTGGAAAGAGCAAGAAGAGGAGAAGGTCCTACCCTCATGGAAATTTCCACTTACAGATTCAGAGGACACTCCATGTCAGATCCAGCCAAATATAGGACCAAAGAAGAATTAGATAAATATAAACAAGGCGATCCTCTTATCAAAGCAGAGAAAGATTTACTCACTGCAGGTTGGGCCCAAGAAGATTTAACCAAGATGGACGAAATCATTCTCAAAACAGTAGAAGACTCGGTTGACTTTGCAGAAAAAAGTGAAGAACCACCTCTTGGTTGGTTGTACAAGCATGTTTATGCGGAGAATGCATAATGGCAGTACTCACTTATAGAGAAGCACTCAACCGCGCCATGACGGAAGAAATGGAGAAGGATCCGAATATCTTTCTCATGGGAGAAGAAGTAGGACATTACGAAGGAGCTTATAAAGTTTCTCAAGGAATGCTTGCCAAGTTTGGCGAAAGAAGAGTGATCGATACTCCAATTTCTGAGAACGGATTTGCTGGAGTTGGGATTGGAGCAGCAATGGTGGGGCTTAGACCAATCATAGAATTTATGACTTGGAACTTCTCACTTGTTGCAATTGATCAGATCATCAACTCAGCAGCAAAAATGAATTATATGAGTGCGGGACAATTTCCGATCCCGATCGTATTCAGAGGGGCTGGAGGTGCGGGAGGAAGACTTGCTGCTCAACACTCTCAGTCATTCGAAAGTTGGTATGCTCATATTCCCGGACTCAAAGTGCTCGCACCTTATACTCCGTCAGATGCTTACGGACTTTTGAAAACTTCTATCAGAGATAATAATCCAACCATCTTTATCGAAAGTGAAGTTCTCTACGGCTCCAAAGGAGAAGTTCCGGAAGGAGAATTTTTGATCACGATGGGAAAATCGGATATCAAACGAGAAGGTACACAACTTACGATCATCAGTTGGTCCAGAGCTCTCATGTATGTTCTTCCTGCTGCAGAAAAACTGGCAAAGGAAGGAATTTCAGTAGAAGTTTTAGATCTAAGAAGTATAAGACCTTTGGATGAGGAAGGGATTTTGGCTTCCGTGAGAAAAACGAACAGAGCACTTATTGTGGAAGAAGGCTGGAATGTGGCAGGATTCGGGGCGCAAGTAGCCTACCTCATCCAAAAAGAAGCGTTCGATTATCTGGATTCTCCAATTGAAAGGATCACCCAGGAAGATGTGCCTATGCCTTATGCAGCAAATCTGGAAAAATCCTCTTTGCCGAGTGAAGAGAAGATAATAAAAAAAGTCAGAGAAATGATTAAATAAATCATAATATTTAAATATTACTATATTATAAATAGGAAAAATAGATGGCGAAAATCTCCGAAATGACCCAACTTTCTCCGACTATGTCGGAAGGTGTTTTGGTAAAATGGCTAAAGAAGAAGGGTGATTCAGTCGCTCCAGGAGAAATTTTAGCCGAGGTCGAAACTGACAAAGCGGTCATGGAAATGGAGGCATTTGACTCCGGGGTAATTTTAGAAATTTTAGCCCAGGAAGGTGCCAAACTCCCCGTGGGAGCCCCGGTTGCCATCATTGGAAAGGCGGGAGAAGATATCACCTCCCTACTTTCTGAAGCAAAATCCAGATCTACGGCTTCGGCAACTTCTACTCCGGTTGCAGCTCCTTCGACCTCACCCTCACCTTCTCCAAGTCCAGCGCCTAAAAAGACAGAAAATGCAGTATCTTCGACAACCCCTGAACCTCAGGAGGAAGAGGTTCCAGTACCTAAAGAGAGTTCCATTTCAAGAGGGCTTTCTCCAGGGGCTTTGGAAGGAAGAATCAAGGTTTCTCCCTTAGCAAAACGTTTAGCAGAAGAAGGTGGGATCGATCTTTCTAAGATCAGAGGAAGCGGACCAGACGGAAGAATTATTAAACGAGATATTGAAAACGGGATCTCTGCATTTTCCGCAAGCGGAACTTCTCCATTTGCCGGAGTGCAAATACAAGAAGAGAAACTTCCAATTTCGGGAATGAGAAAGACGATCGCATCTCGATTGGTTCATTCAAAAACCCACCAGCCTCATTTCTATTTGGATATGGAAATTGATGTGGATGCACTCGTTCAATTGAGAGAAAATTTTAACTCAGATCTAAAAGAATCAGGAGAAGAAATCAAACTCAGTATCAATGATTTTATCATAAGAGCTTCTGCGCTTGCCCTTCTAAAAGTTCCAGAAGTAAATTCTTCCTGGAGAGAAGATCATATCTTAAAACATGGAAGAGTAGATGTGGGAGTCGCTGTTTCTATCGAGGGCGGGCTTATTACTCCTTATGTGAGGAATGCAGATAAAAGGTCTGTTTTGGAAATTGGTAGGGCGGTAAAAGAGCTTGCTTCTCGTGCCAGGGAACGAAAACTCAAACCGGAAGAGTTTTCAGATGGAACCTTCACTGTTTCCAATTTGGGAATGTTCGGAGTGAATCGTTTTGCAGCTGTGATCAACGAACCAGAGGCCGCAATCCTCGCAGTAGGAAATGTGGTGTCCAAACCGGTAATCAAAAACGGAAGTATAGTCCCCGGAAAAACTCTTTCAGTCTGCCTTTCCTGTGATCATAGAGTGGTAGACGGCGCGGTGGGAGCCGGTTGGTTGGAAGTGTTTCGAAATTTTCTGGAACATCCTCTTCGGTTACTTGCCTGATTTTTTAGTGGGCGAAGAAACAGTGGATCAGGATTCCAATCTTAAAATAAGAGATCAAAAAGTTAAAAAAGCAGCAATGCTACTTCTATCCTTAGACAAGGATGCTGCTGCAAAGGCATTGGCCCAACTAGATGAGAAGTTGATTGAAGAGATCGTCCAGGAAATGGCTAAGATCAAAACAATCAGCAAATCCGAAAAAGAAGAAGTTCTTTTAGATTTCCAAGGTTCACTTAAAGACCTAGCTGCAGAGTCCAGAGGTGGGATAGAAACTGCGAGAGAATTACTCCAGAAATCGCTCGGAAAAGAGAAGTCCGAAAACATCTTAGGAAAACTGGATAGAAAAGATACTGAAGAGGATTTTTCCTTTTTAAACGACGCTGAACCCCAAACTCTTGCTCACCTACTCGCTCCGGAACATACTCAAACCATTGCAGTCACACTTGCATTTTTACATCCTAAAAAAGCTGCCGAAACACTTAAGTTTTTGCCCAAAGAATTGCAGAGTAAGGTTGCCCTTAGGCTTGCAAATACTACTAAAACCCATCCGGATGCAATACGTCAGATCGCAAAAGTTCTGAAGAAAAAATACGAACAAAGAGACAAATCCGAATTCAGCGAAGCAGGAGGAGCGGAAGCTCTTGCAAATATCCTGAATCATATGGATAAATCTTTGGAAGAAACGATTCTGAAAGAATTAGAAGAACAATCTCCTGAGCTTGCCTCTCAGGTCCGTGAAAAATTATACACATTCGAAGATGTACTTCTTCTAAACTCGAAAGAGATGAGATTACTCATCAATCGTATTGGAGATGACGATCTGATAGCGATCGCGCTTAGAGGAGCCTCTGACCAAATAAAGGCTCATTTCTTCGAAGCAATGTCTAAAAACAGAGCCAATGATATTCTAGAAAGTATGGATATCCGAGGAAAAGTGACCTTGAAAGAGATCACTGATGCAAGAAATTCTGTTCTTACCGCATTACGTGATTTGGAAGAAATTGGGGAAATTATTATTAAAAAGGACTCGGAAGAGTTTATCTGATTAGTTTATCTAGTTTGCGCGATCTTCGATCGCTTTATGAGGTTGGTCTTCTGTAGGTGCGAATTTGGAGTATGGAAATTTCTGACGAAATTTCACGTACTGTAGGACTCGCCGTTACGCAGTTTGCCGTCCTGGCAAACTCGGCTCCACGGCGTCTTTTGCGCTCGCTTCGACATCCTGTCTTGCGTCGCAATCGTTTACACTCCCTATGGGTCGCTACGATTGCTTACGCACAAAAGCTTCGAGTCAAGTTATAGAATGAAGGGGAAATTTCCGGAGCTGACGGGACTCGAACCCGCGACATCCTGCGTGACAGGCAGGCACTCTAACCAGCTGAGCTACAGCTCCTTTTATGAAGAACATAATTTCTGAGCGGGCTCGGGGGTCAATTCGTTTATCTGAAAAAGGGATGAATTTTTAAGTCCCTTCCATAGCCTTTCCAATAGCGGAGATTTTCCGACCGACGGCTTTATTAGATGCTTCACGAAAAAAAACCAAAGGATCTACTCGAAGAGAGGGTGTTTACTCTTTCGAATTTTCTATCCGTCTCTAGAGTTTTACTTCTTCCTTTTTTTATACAATTTACTCGCAAACATATCGAGTCTCCTCGTAGTAGCGAATATTTATTTTTAGCAATAGGCACCTGCATTCTTGCAGTGCTTACAGACTTTCTAGACGGGTTTCTAGCTCGCCTTCTCTCTCAAGAATCTGTCTTGGGAAAATATCTAGACCCGATCTGTGATAAGTTCGTTACTATTGGTGGACTTTCGGTAATTGTTCATTATTACCAATTTCCTCTTTGGATTCTTCTCATCTATATCCTAAGAGAAGTTTTAGGAGTCTGGTTGGGTGGATTTCTATATTTAAAAAGAGGGATTCAAGGAAAACCAAATTGGTGGGGTAAGATTGGAGTTGGTCTTGTTGCAGCCGCTGTTCTATGGTATATGACCTTACCTTTGATCGGCCCGACCTTACCTGAAAATCATTTCTTCCATCATCCGGAATATTCAGGTTATGTATTAGTCCTAATCTTAAGTATTGGAGTGGTAGCTTATTCCAAAAGATATTGGAATATTGTATTCCATCCGGAAGAATTCATCCTGGATCCGGAAGATAAAAAGCAGAAGAAAAAGTACGAATTGGTCTAATCCCAGTCCTGGTTGAATTTCCTTGACACTGGAGCCTAGTCACCCAGTCTGTCAATCGCGACCGCTCGGGTGGTGGAATTGGTAGACACGCAAGCTTGAGGTGCTTGTGCCGGTTCGGTGTAGGGGTTCGAGTCCCCTCTCGAGCAATTCGTCCTACCTAAAACTCTTTCCCCATTTCGAAAAACCAACCCTCGGTAAAACTATGGCATCGGGTGCTCTTTCCGTTAAAGATTTTTTAGATAAAGCCAAACTAGTCTCATACGGCTTTTTCGGATTATTGATCCTATTTCTGATCTTATTCTTCTCTTCTCCTTATCTTTTAGTTTCAAAAGCAGATCCTAAAAAATCGGACGCGCTTGTTTTAGAAGCAATTGAAACAGGTAAAAAAGATAAATTCAAGCAGGCAGCTGCTTTATGGAAGAAGGGCCTCGCTCCTGTGATCGTAATTCTTCATTCTCCACCCAACCAAGATTCTGATTTGGGACTTGTAGGAGATCCTACGACTTCTTTACAAAGTTTCTTGGTTTCCTTAGGGGTAGATGAAACCAAGATCTTAGTTTATACAGTAGAATCTGGCCCCCAGGAATTCCCTAAAACTCTCTTAAAGATCGCGTTAGATCGTCAGTGGAAAACTTTTCTTTTGATAGGAAAAGAATACGATTCTGCAACCCTGTTAAAATTATATAGAAACGTGTTAGAACCTGCTGGAATTTATATAGCAGTCTCCAAAGTGAGCGAAGGGATCGGTTCCTGGGATTGGTTTACAAAACCGAAAAGCCTGGAATCCATCTTAGGAAGACTCTCGAAACATTTATATTTGATACTATTAGGAAATTAAAATGTCCCACGACTTAAAAGAAACAAACGAACTCATCCAACAAAGAATCGAGAAGATCAAAAATCTAAAGGAGAAGGGAGTAGATCCTTACCCGATCCGATTCTTCCCAGATTCAGATTCAGCATCTTTGATAGAGATGTATTCTAAAACTCCGACAGGCCCTGAGAAAAAGTTTTTATTAGGCGGACGTTTGCATTCCAAACGTGTGATGGGAAAGGCAAGTTTTGCTCATTTAAAAGATAAGTCAGGAGTCATCCAACTTTATGCAACCAGAGATGATCTGGGAGAAGAGAATTATACTCTTTTCAAAAGTTTAGACTTAGGAGATCTTATCGGGATAGAAGGTTATCTTTTCCAAACGCAAAAGGGAGAGACTACCCTTCATTTAACTTCGGTTACATTGCTTGCAAAATGTGTTCGTCCACTTCCGGTTGTAAAAGAGAAAGACGGAGTGATATACGACGCATTTGCTGATGTGGAACAAAGATATAGAATGCGTTATGTGGACTTGGTAGTAAACGACCATGTCAGAGATACTTTTATCACACGCAGTAGAATTGTATCTGAGATCCGTAATTTCCTAACTTCCGAAGGATTTTTGGAAGTGGAAACTCCTATGATGCAACCAATTGCGGGGGGCGCGGCAGCAAGGCCTTTCGTCACTCACCATAATACATTGGATATGCAATTATTCTTAAGGATAGCTCCTGAATTATATCTGAAACGTTTGATCGTTGGTGGATTAGATAGGGTTTTCGAATTAAACCGTAACTTTCGGAACGAAGGTATTTCTACCAAGCACAATCCTGAGTTCACTATGATGGAAGCGTATATGGCTTACGGCGATATGGGCAAAATGTTAGAACTAACTGAAAAACTAATCACTACTGTTGCCGAAAAGATCTGCGGAACTCTTAAGATCAAATACGGAAATGATCTAGTAGACCTTAGCTCTCCTTGGAGAAGAGTCAAATACGTTGATATTATTAAAGAATATTCAGGAATCGATTTCTCTCAGGTAAAAACTCTGGAAGAAGCTAAAGAAAAAGCAAGTTCCGTAAAAGTAGATGCAAGTAAATGTACTTCTATTTGGAAAGTGGCGGACGAGGTTTTCTCCGAAAAAGCGGAACCAAATCTGATCCAACCAGTGTTCGTGACAGATTATCCTAAAGAACTTTCTCCATTAGCGAAATCGAACCCTGAAAATCCAGGGTATGTGGAAAGATTTGAACCTTATATCGTAGGTAGAGAGATCGGAAACGCATTTTCAGAGTTGAACGATCCATTCGATCAAAAAGAAAGATTCGAGGATCAAGTAAAACAAAGAGAAGCTGGAGACGATGAGGCATTCATGATGGACGAGGATTATATCCGAGCACTCGAATATGGAATGCCTCCTACTGGAGGTCTTGGGATCGGGATAGATCGTTTAGTGATGTTACTCACAAATTCTCAATCTATCCGCGATACCATCTTATTCCCTCTGATGAGACCGGAATAAGATCATTTAGTGATTTGTAATTGTTAGCCTAGCTTGAGTATCCAACTTTTCCTTTAAGTCTTTCAATAGAGATTTCAAACTTTCTGTATTGGAAGAACTTAAAGTGAATGTGCTTGTATTGTCTCTCGAAGAAAAGCTGAACTGAACTTCTTTCGCAGAAAGTAATTTATCCGCCACATCTGCCGGAAGAATGGAAACTACACGAACAGTGTCACCATAATCAGTAGAGGTTTTTCTGAGATTATGCCAGGTTTGGTCTAACTTCATAGAAATCCCGATTGGAAAACTTTCCTCGAAAGAACTCATATAGTATTCTAAGAAGATTGGCTTCTCCCCTGTCTTATTTACCAAGATTCCTTTAAAATTCAAGGAACCTGGTTTTCCAACACTGCAGAAAATCGCTCCCGGACAGATAGGACCACTTCTGAAAAGTGTCTGCTCTACTACAGGTTCTGGAAGGACTTGGACCCGAGCCGAGCAGGAATTCAAGAAAACTGCAAAAAACACGGCAAAGAGAGAAACTTGTAAAAAAGAGAAACTAGAACGGATCATTTAAAGGCGGTCTCCTTGTGATTTCCTTTCCATTCTTCTCACGATCTCCCAAAGGTGAAGTAAAAAATCCGTTTTCAGAGAAGCCAAGGATACGTTCCATGGTAATAGAACTATGATTTCCTACCCGAAAGAAAAGATAAACGTCCTCCTCTTAGAGAATGTACACCAAGACGCATTCCAACTCTTTCAAAAAGACGGTTTTAATGTCCGCCTTCTCCCCCAAGCACTTAGCGAAGACGAACTTTCGAAAGAAATCGAGAACATTCATGTTCTGGGGATCCGGAGTAAAACCAATCTGACTGCACCTGTTTTAGCCAAGGCAAAACGACTTATGACTGTAGGTTGTTTCTGTATCGGAACAAACCAAGTGGATTTAATAGAAGCGGAGAAGAAAGGGATCCCAGTATTCAACGCGCCTTATTCCAATACACGTTCAGTCGCGGAACTCGTAATTGCAGAAGTTGTAATGTTAGCAAGAAGGGTCCCAGACCATATTCGAAATACACACGCAGGGATTTGGAATAAAATATCTAAGAACTGTTTTGAGGTTCGTGGAAAAACTTTAGGAATCGTAGGTTATGGCCATATTGGAAGCCAGGTTTCCGTACTTGCGGAAGCAATGGGTTTGAAAGTAGTCTACTACGACACACAAACAGTTCTTCCTTTAGGAAATGCAACTCCTCTCAATTCTTATGAGGAATTACTTTCCACGTCTGATTTTGTTACATTTCACGTGCCTGAACTTCCGGAAACTACTAACCTTTATGCAGCCAAGGAAATCAAAGCCACGAAAAAAGGTGCTTATATTATCAACCTTTCCAGGGGGAAGGTTGTTGATTTGGAAGCTTTGGCGGAAGCAATTAAGTCAGGGCATATTGCAGGAGCTGGAGTGGATGTTTTCCCTCAAGAACCTGAATCCAATAGCGATCCATTTATTACACCATTACAAAATCTGCAAAACGTAATTTTGACCCCTCATATTGGCGGTTCTACGGAAGAAGCCCAAAAAAATATTGGAACTGAAGTTGCTTCTAAACTTTTGAAGTTTGTAAACAATGGTTCCACTACTTTTGCAGTGAACTTTCCTCATCTGGAATTAAATCCAATTCCTCAGGGAATGTATAGAATACTGAACGTTCACAAAAACCAACCTGGGTTCTTGAAGGATATCAACAGTATGGTTTCTGAAATTGGAGCAAATATCAGCTCTCAACATTTAGGAACGAGTGCTGAAATTGGTTACCTCTCTATGGTAATCAATATGAGCGTAGGTGATGAACTAAAAGAAAGAATAGAAAGACATCCTGGATCTCTTAAGACCAGAATTCTTTACTAAGCTATTTTTAGATAAAAAACTTCAGTTTATATTTTCTCGGAGAGATGATTTCGATTTTCTGAAACTGATTTAATTTCAGAAGATCGTAATCCTCGCTCATGATCGTATCTGCTTTCGCAAATTCTGGAATAAATAATTTCCAAAGACGAATGGAATACTTCCAATTCGCTTAATAAATTAGCAATATAGAAGAAGATTCGGGATTGGTGAAAATATCTGCCATGTAGTAACTTCGACAAAATAAGAAGATTTGAATCTCAAATCCCGGCAAGACCGAGCTCCTTCTCCGCTAAACACAGGTATTTGTTCGCTATATTAGAAAGTGACTTAATATTTTAGTGCATTGCACGATTTTCTTTTTGTCCGGGAACTAATATAAGATTACTGGTATAGAATTTGCTATAAATAGGGTAATCGCCTCTTTGTCCGAATATTTCAGGATCGTAAAACGATCTTAATCGGAACGTAAGCGACTTAATCTAAGCTATCTTAGAAAACCGGGAGGAAAACCGCCATGAAATACAATAGAATCCCCTCCACTCTTAATGTAGGCTTTCAGGTCTTAGAAAGTTCTAAACTGAGGATTGCCGAAAATGTTCTCGTAGGAATTGTCCATAGAACGGATATTCCTTGGGAACCAGGAACGAATCTTGCTCTGCAAGTAGGAACAATCAGTGTCTCTGGTTCCATCGATATTCCGATGAAAGTGATCAAGTGTGATCGTGTTTCTGATGTAGAATACGATATATTCTTGAATTATACTGAAAAGGATTTTGATAAGATCAAAGAGATTGAAGAATTAATCCAGACCTTAGCGTAAGGCTTATATAAACAAACACCGGGTGATTCCCCGGTGTCGTTTTGGTCAAATTAAAGGGATTCGTCGCTTTAGATTATGCGACAAATAGATCCGCTTTTTGGATCATGGTGAGAGAAATTTTACTAGGATTCGCTTTTTGTGGAAAATACACGATCTCTTCGCCTACGAGTCTTCTGTTTTTATCTAATTCGATGATAGAACCATCTTTTAAATGAAGGATGATATCAATTCCTCGGTAGTTTACGTATCTTTCCATTTGTTCTTTAAATTTGCTGCTTACCATGTTCGCCCCTAACTACAAAACGTTGGAGGAAAACTATTCCGGTACGATAAAAGTACAAGTGTTTTTTGAAAAAACTCAGGAATTTTTTTATGTCTCCGGATTTTTCGTACTAAACATGCGTGAGTAAAAAATACGTTACCCGACACATAAACATATTTAAAATTCGTTTACTTTAAATTTGTTACGTAGAATTCCTCAAGTATACTTTCGAGAATTTCCGGCCGATCATGATGCATATTATGACCTGCATCTTCTATTTCAGTATATTTTAAATTCCTAATATGTGAGAATACTTCCTTGCTATCATCCAGAGCAAGATGAGTCTTTTGTCCATATACAACGAGAACATTACAGGAAATAGTTTCCCAAAGATGTCGAGTGAATTGAGGACTTAAAAATACAGGAGGACCATTTTTATAAGAAGGGTCACTCTTCCACATATACCCCCCCTCTTCTGCCGGTCTTGTTAATGTTTCGGTGATTTTGAGAAGTCTTTCTTTTGGAAGTCTTGGATAGATAGGTGCAAGTCTTGCTGCTGCATCTTCTACAGATTTAAAATTTTTTTGGCGCTTTCTATCCTTTCCCGCGAGACTTTGTTCCCAATTTTCCAACCAACCAAGGAACCTTCTTCTTTCCTTTTCAGGATCTTGGAGAGAACTAAAACCTTCCAAAGATACAAGACTTTGAACTCTTTCTGGGTAGAGACCTGCAATTCGAGAACCAAGCCCCCCTCCCATAGAATGTCCGAGTATATGGAATTTTTCAGGAAGAAATTTTTGGATGAATGTAGTGGTATCCACTAAAGGAAGCATGAAATGGTAGAAACCTTCCCTCAGCCAATCCGAATCCCCATGTCCCCTATAATCAAAACGATAAAGATCGAAATATTTGGATAAATATTCTTCTTGGAACAAAAAAGTTTGAGAAGAATCCATAAATCCATGAAGAAGAAGTAATGCTCTACCCTTTCCATTATCTCTTTTTGTATAATGGAGTTTATATCCACCTGATTCAAAAAATCCGCTTTCTTGGTTTTTATTTTGAGAATCCGAAACTTCCATAGGGTCATTTTGGTGGGAAAACAGAACTTGAAAACAATTCCTTGCCGTTTTCTTTCATTTCAGGCAAGGAAAGTTCTTTAATTTGTTCGAGGCCCCAACTTTCTTCACTTTGAAAATTGCTTAAAAGTTTTTCTAAATAAGAGATTATAAGAGCAATTTGCTCTCTACCAATCGAAGAAAGTTCTCCAGTTTCTGAAAGTTTTAAGAACTTCTCCCTGGACTTCTCCGCTTGCATTTTAGATCCGCGTATATTCGGTTTTACGAAAACTTTATTCAAGGAAATGGCAAGTTGGATCCACCCGTGTAGAAGAAGTCTTCTGCCGCCTGCTTCCTTTTTCCATTGAAATTCGAATACTTCATGTAATTCGAAATATCTTCCTTTAAGATATAGCTTTCTTCCTTCTTCCCATGCATAGACAAAGCTCGAGTCTGCATCTCCTTGTTTTACTTTTTCTAATATGGAAAGTATTTCAGGATCGAATTCCATTTTCTCCCCATTCCGATCTTGGGATTGGCGATAATTGATTTGTGAAGATTGGAAGAATGTCCCGGACATATTTTCTTTTCCTCATTCCGAGAAGGACGACCCCTTTTTCAAGAAGAGAAGCCAGATGAAAAACCATAAGAGAAGATAAACTTTCAGGAGCTTCTCCGCTAGAATGGAATCGAGAGACTAAACTTTCATATAGTCCGGAAAGGTTTTCAGAAGAACGGATCCGTATTTGTTCTTCCAATAAAGGAAGGGCTGTGTTCAGGACTCTTAGGTATTCTTCCGCTGATTCTTTTCCTTTTTCAGAATATACTTCGTCGATTACCTCTCTTAAGATTGGGATCCAGGATTTTTGCAGAAGCAGCTGGAATTGTTCTTCGGAGCGGACCTTCTCCCCAGATGTTTTCCAGAGCTTGGAAAGTGAATTCCGGTTCGGGTTAGAAGAAAGAGGTTCTATGAGAGAGGATTCGAGATCTAGGATTTGTAGTAACTTCGACTGATCTGGAGCTTGGCTTTGAGGTGTATAAGAAAGTCGGACCATTCCCTTTCCGGCTTGGAATGAGTTGAGTGGTCGGTTGATCAAGGGAAGAAGGTCGAAGTTACTACAGATTTCGAGCAACGTCTTGCCTTGGGATTGATTTCTTAGGAATCCGTCTTCGTACCAATTCCCCGGGAACTGGATAACCGCAAATCCGTTCTCTTTTCCCGCTATTTTCTCCGCGATTTGTAGGCACTTCGACAAAGAAGTATGAGTATATTCCTCTTCGGGAAGCGGAAAAGTATTACTGGAAATTCCATAAAACTGGATTTTTCCTTCTTTTCTGGCTTTCTCTAAAAATTGAAACGCTTCCTTGATCCTACGATAATATTCTGCCTGAGCTTCTTCTTTAGGAACTCCCTTCTTTTCGGAATGGCTCAGGAAATATTCAGGGTTATGCAATAAGAATGCGTCAATAGTGGAAAGGCCCAGACGTTTTCTGGATCTTTCTAACTGGTCTTCTAAAAAATTAGGAGAGATACAATGATAGCAGCCAGGTTGGTAGTATGTGATTTCAGGAAATTGATCCTTCTCCTTTTCTTTGGCCTCGACCAATTTCATATTTTTTCCCTGGATATATCCAGCCTTGGTGATGATAAAAAGTTCCTTTCGGTTCAGATATTTCTTTTTGAAATTTTCATCCAGGACCTTTCCGACTAAACTTTCCGCCTCCCCGTCTCCGTAATTAGCAGAAATATCGATAACGTTTATTCCAGATCTGAGCGCTAAAATTAGAGCTTCCTTTTGTTCCGGATCTTCGAGTCCAATTCTATATCCACCGAACGCAATTCGGGAAAGCCTAAATTCTCTGAATAAAAAATAGCCGGTGCTTTCTCCTTTTTTGCCTGGGGAGAATTTTTCCTTCCTCCCCTCGTGAAGGGGCTCTCTATATAAAGACTGAAACGGATCTTTAGAAATCATTTGCGGTTTTTTGAATTTTCGCGTCGCACTATCGGACTAAATGAGACCAAGTCTAAATATTCCTCGGCAAATGTCCATTTTTTGTCTTTTAGTTTAAAAGTGCTTTTCGTCTGAACCTGATTTTTTATCCTACTTTGTAGAGGGATTCTAAATTCGATCTTTCGTTTTTACTCCCTTCCTCAAACAAATCGATGACTTCTTCCCATGATCCTCACAGGAGATTTTGAATGGATTTTCAAGCTGGATATCTAAGGTCGTCCATCGGTAGAAAGACTATCGTTGCGATTACCGGAATCATTCTCTTTGGCTTTGTATTTGTACATATGCTGGGGAACCTCCAGATCTTCCAAGAGCCGGATAAGATTAACACTTACGCTGAGTTCTTACACAAATTAGGCGGACTATTATGGTTAGCCCGCGGAATTCTTTTGTTAGCATTCGTATTACACGTTTACTACGCTCTGAAACTGTCCCTTGAAAACAAGAAGGCAAGACCGGTTGGCTACGTAAAAGAAAGTACGATCCAAGCTACATTGTCTTCTCGTTATATGGCCTTAACTGGTTCCGTATTATTAGCTTTCGTAATATACCATTTGCTTCATTTTACTTTAGGTAAGATTCAGCCGGAAAACTTTGCACTCCGAGAGACCATCGGGGATACTCAAAGACATGACGTCTATTCCATGGTAGTTTTAGGATTTAAGAATGTTTATGTTTCTATTTCCTATATAGTAGCGATGACCTTGCTTGCGTTTCACCTTCGTCATGGAGTTACGAGTGTCTTCCAAACTCTTGGATTTAACACTAGCTTCTGGGCGCCTAAGACGAACGCATTTGCGATCCTCTACGCTTTGACCATCTTCATCGGCAATGTTTCCATGCCGGTTGCCATTCTTCTCAACTTCGTGAAAGTTCCAGGAGCGCAATAATGAGTTTAGATTCCAAAATCCCATCGGGTCCCTTGGAAAAAAAATGGGACGATTATAAATCTCATATCAAATTAGTTAACCCGGCTAACAAAAGAAAATACACAGTTATCGTAATCGGAACTGGTCTAGCAGGCGGTTCTGCTTCTGCTACATTAGCAGAATTAGGATATAATGTTAAAACATTCTGCTTCCAAGACAGCCCACGTAGAGCTCACTCAATCGCAGCTCAAGGTGGTATCAACGCAGCCAAGAACTACCAAAACGATGGCGACTCTGTTTATCGTTTGTTCTACGACACTATCAAAGGTGGGGACTTCAGAGCAAGAGAAGCGAACGTATATCGTTTAGCTCAAGTTTCTACAAACATCATCGACCAATGTGTTGCTCAAGGTGTTCCATTCGCAAGAGAATACGGCGGACATTTGGATAATAGGTCCTTTGGTGGAGCTCAAGTTTCCCGTACATTCTACGCTAAAGGTCAAACAGGACAACAGCTTCTATTGGGAGCTTATTCAGCACTTTCCAGACAGATCGGTTTAGGAAATGTGAAGATGTATCCTCGAACTGAGATGTTAGACCTAGTTGTGATCGACGGTCATGCTAAAGGTGTTGTGATCAGAGATCTGGTCACAGGCCAAGTAACAGTTCATTCTGCTGATGCAGTGGTACTTGCTTCCGGTGGATACGGTAACGTATTCTACCTTTCCACAAACGCAAAAGGATCTAACGTTACTGCAACTTTCCGTGCTTATAAAAAGGGAGCTTTCATGGCTAACCCTTGTTACACTCAGATCCACCCTACTTGTATCCCAGTTTCAGGCGACCATCAGTCTAAATTAACTTTGATGTCTGAGTCTCTACGAAACGACGGACGTATCTGGGTCCCTAAAAAACAAGGAGATACTCGTAACCCTGCGGATATCCCTGAGAGCGAAAGAGATTATTACTTAGAAAGAAAATACCCAAGTTACGGAAACCTTTGTCCTCGTGATATCGCTTCCCGCTCAGCAAAAGAAGTTTGTGATGCTGGATTCGGTGTTGGACCAGGTGGCCAAGGTGTATATCTGGACTTCTCTTCTGCTATTAATCGTCTGGGAGAACATACAATCGCTGAAAGATACGGTAACCTCTTCCAGATGTATGAGCAGATTACGGGAGAAAATCCTTATAAGGTTCCTATGAGAATTTACCCTGCAGTTCACTATACAATGGGCGGGCTTTGGGTGGATTATAACCTGATGAGTAATCTTCCAGGTCTATTCGTGATTGGTGAAGCAAACTTCTCTGACCACGGAGCAAACAGACTCGGGGCTTCTGCTTTGATGCAAGGACTTGCAGACGGATATTTCGTTCTTCCTTACACAATAGGAAATTATTTGGCAGAAGTTGGATTCGGAAAAACTCCTTCTACTGACCATGCAGAATTCAAAAAAGCTGAGGCAGATTCAAATTCACAATTAAACAAACTTCTTTCCATCAAAGGAAAAAGAACTGTCGACTCTTTCCATAAAGAACTTGGAAAGATCATGTGGAATAACTGCGGTATGGCAAGGGATGATAAGAGCTTAAAAGAAGCGTTAGTCAAAATCCCTCAAATCAGAGAAGAATTCTGGAAGAATGTAAACGTTCCAGGTTCCGGTTCTGATCTAAATCAATCCTTGGAAAAAGCAGGAAGAGTTGCGGATTTCTTAGAATTCGGAGAACTTCTTTGCTTAGATGCTCTCACAAGAGAAGAATCTTGTGGAGGCCATTTCCGAACTGAACACCAAATGGATGACGGAGAAGCAAAACGTGACGACGATAAATTCTGTCATGCTACTGCTTGGGAATGGAAAGGTGTGGGTGCAAAACCTACAGAGCACAGAGAAAAACTGGAATTCGAGAATATTAAACTCGCTACGAGGAGCTACAAATAATGGACCTCAAACTGAAAGTCTGGAGACAGAAAAACGCTAAAGAGAAAGGCAAAATCGTAAATTACGATGCCAAAGGGGTTTCTCCCGATATGTCTTTCTTGGAAATGTTGGACGTAGTCAACGAGGACCTGATCGTAAAAGGAGAAGATCCGATTGCGTTCGAGCATGATTGTAGAGAAGGTATTTGCGGTTCTTGTAATATTATGATCAATGGAGAGGCTCACGGCCCTCTTCCTGGTGTAACCACCTGCCAACTTCATATGAGAACTTTCAAAGATGGAGACACTATTTACTTGGAGCCATGGAGAGCGAAAGCATTTCCAGTTCTAAAAGATTTGGTAGTGGATCGCAGTGGTTTTGACAGGATCATCCAAGCAGGAGGATTCGTTAGCATCAATACTGGCGGCGCTCCTGACGCAAACGCATTACCTATTCCTAAAAAGGACGCGGACGTTGCGATGGATGCTGCGACCTGTATCGGTTGTGGAGCATGTGTAGCTTCTTGTAAAAACGCTTCTGCTATGCTATTCGTTTCTGCGAAAATTTCCCACCTTGCGCTACTTCCTCAGGGCCAAGTGGAGAAAAAAGAACGTGTGAAAAACATGGTAAACGCAATGGATAAAGAAGGTTTCGGAAATTGTACAAACCAGTACGAGTGCGAAGCTGCTTGTCCTAAAGATATCAAACGGGATTTTATCCGAGTTCTAAACAAAGAGTTTATTCTTTCTTAAGAATTAGGGAGATTCCTAATAAGAAAAAGGCCTTCGAAAGAGGGCTTTTTTTGTTCCTATTCAAAGCGGAAAAAGTTTAAATAAGATCTCTTCTTCCAAAATGGAAAGACTTACAAATTTTTTCTTCAGCCCTTCCAAAGTTTCATATTTCCAATAATTATTATTTCGATTCGCGGCCGAATAAGCTCCCACTATATTAGTTGTGTAAGTTATCAAAGAAACTCCTGAGACAAGATAAAACAAAACGTTTGTAGGTTCTGCTACATACAATGCATAAGTTGCAGATAGAACTACTAAATTGACAAAGAAGGCTGTAACTCCCTCTGCAAATTGATCCGCATATACCTGCCCTGTTCCTGGAATTATTGCCGAAAACCCTCCTGCTAAATATGGATTCTTAGATCTTTCTTGGATCTTCTTTAGCTCAGTGGTCCAATAATCTCTAAATCTCTTGAATTCATCTTCTGAATACGTATTAGAAGAATTTCCAAAAGAAGAAGTTTCCAAATTTTCCCAATCTTTTACCTGAATCAAAGACATTAAAACAGCTTCGAGTCCTTCTAATCTGCAATTTGGATAAAGGCAGGAAATCGTTTCTTTAGGAATCTCTGCAAAATCTCTACCGGACCGAACTAAATTAGAAAAATCGTATAGGATCCGGAAGCGAATATCCTTCCAATCCGACTCTTCGAATAGTATATCTATATTCTTATTTTGTTTTAGGATTGTAAATACGTGGAAGATCCGAATGGGATTGCATTTATTCGACTGCAAGATCCGATTGAGTTCTATCTCAGCTTCCAGATATCTTTCTGACTTGTAATAAAAGGTTGCGTTACGTAAACTATCTAACTGTGAAGGATTTAGATTACAAACGTCCAGAGGAGAAGAGAATATTTCAAAACTCCAAAATTGGACGAATACAAATATGCTTATTTCTAATATTCTTCTCATTTTGCCAAACTGCGTCTTCCGTCCGCAAAGAAGATCCAGAGGATCGTTTTTTTCTCACTGATATCGTATTAGATAGAATTCAAAAACACCAAACAAAGGATAGCAAATTCCAAAATGTAATTTGCCCAATGTCACCCTCCTGTTCTCACTTTGTAAAAGAAGAATTCGAAACTTCTAATTTTTTCACTGCCCTATTTTTTTCAATCAATAGGATTCTTTATGTTGAAAACAGACTAATACAGGATTATGGACAGAAAAGATATGTATATAAAGAAGGAAAAGGGAAACTAATCGACCACAAACCGATCGATGAATTTCCCAGAGATTTCGATTCCTTTAAACTGGAATTTACTGACGATTAGAATTAGAAGAGTCTAATTGATAAAAATATCCACTATCCTTCTCGAAACGATGTTTTCCTATATCGTTACATTTCAAGTGGTCACAAAGTTTTACCTTATATTCATTCGCTTCTATATAAGCAGAACTATTTTTTCCGAACACTTTAGTCCCGACGATCATTTCTACACCTTGAGGTAAATTAGAAACTACTAAAGCAGAATCCTTATTCATTGTCTTCTGGTCGAATGCATTGTCTATCGTGTATTCTTGGTATGGTTTAGGTCCGACTACCCAAAGAACTGGAAATAAAAAGCAAATCGCTCCAACCAAGGCTCCGGTTTTGATTTCGGTTGCCATACGAACATTTCTTAAATACTTGCGATCTTTTTTAAATTCTAAATAATAATTTTCAAATATACCGTCAGACATCACCACTTCCACTGGTGTTTTTCCAAGTCTTTGGCTTTGGTTATATACATCCAATCCAGGAGGATCTGTAATAATCTTAACGGTAGTCGTACACTGTAATAAATACAGGCTAAGACATATAAGTAGAATCTTTCTCATCGGTAATCCAATATAAATGATAAGTTATGTATTTTTCCGACTGGCAACGAGGTCAATTTTGTTTTGAAGAAAACTTAGAATTCGCTCTATCCCAAAAGAGTTATACGAAACACTTCTATACATTTAGGGTTAGATGGACGTTATTCCTCCTTGTAGGACTCCCCCTTGGTAAATATACAAAATCCGCCCTTCTAACTCACCTTTTTCCATCATAGATTCAATAATGCTGATAGACTTAGCGGCATATATAGGCTCTAAATAGATTCCGAATCGTCTCTGGTATTCCTTAGATCTTTCCAACCAATAATTTCCCTTATTTCCATAGGTAAAATCTACCTCTAAACTTTTTTTTGGATCGATTAGGTTTTCATAAGGAAGATCTATATTTCCAAGTCGAAGTGACGACAGATTCGATTTCATCCAATGGCCAAATTTCTCTTTTTGTAGACCGAGGCAAATCCCAGTGATTGGAAGTTTTCCCCACAAAATTCCAGAAATCCAAGTAAGTCCAGAACCAACGTCTAAAACAATCCGGTCATAATGAGTTTGATCTATTTCTTCCCAAAGATAAGACACGCCTTGCAAAGCTGAATGCGTGAATAGATATTCTGGGACCAGAAATTCGCGAGAAGGGAGAGAATTTGTAGTAACTTCGACAGCTTTCTCCCATTCTTTCCTCGTAGGATACAATTCTAAGCTAGAAAATCGATTAGAAATGATAGAAGCAGGAGTAATTAGCTCTGGGTTCCTGGAATATCCCAGGATTTTTGTAGGCACTCCGACAACTCGAAAAAACAAACTCCCAGCAAGTATCGCATTGGAATGTAAATTCCCTTGCAAAATGATTTTTTGGATTTTCCCAGTTCGGAGTTTCGATTCTAAACTTTTATAAATTCCGGTTAATTTCCGGATCTTAGTTCCTTGGGAAAAGAAGATTCGATCTTCTCTTTTGATAAATAATTCTGAGGAGCGAACTTTTAGAACGGAATCAACTCCGGTTCTGCGGGGACGCAAAACGGAGTCTTTCAAAAATTAATCCCCGGTTTTTAAGACTGCTAAGAAGGCTTCTTGAGGAATTTCAACGTTTCCGATCTGTTTCATCCTCTTCTTTCCTTCTTTCTGCTTCTCTAAAAGTTTTTTCTTACGGGTAATATCTCCGCCGTAACATTTAGCGGTAACGTTTTTACGAAGGGCAGAAATACTTTCTCTGGCGAGAATTTTGCCACCAACCGCAGCTTGGATCGGGATCATGAACTGGTGACGAGGAATGATCTCTTTTAATTTTTCAATAATCTCTCTACCTCGAGATTCTGCTTTGGAACTGTGAACGATCATAGAAAGTGCATCCACAGATTCTCCGTTTACCAGAATATCCATTTTAACGAGCCTTGAGGCCTTATATCCACACGGTTCATAGTCTAAGGAAGCATAACCTCTGGTGAGAGATTTTAGTTTATCATAAAATTCGAAAATTAACTCCGCAAGAGGGATCTCATAGGTCAACTGCACCTTATCTTGAGAAAGATAAACCGTGTCCAACTGAACTCCCCTTTTATCAATTGCCAAGGACATGATATTTCCAACGTATTCATTCGGAGTAATGATAGACGCTTTTACATAAGGCTCTTCTGTAGCTTCAATAAAAACAGGATCCGGAAATTTAGATGGGTTATCTATATCGAATACTTCACCATTTTTCATTCGGATTGTATATTTTACGGAAGGTGCAGTAGTGATCAGGTCAAGATTGAATTCTCTTTCTAATCTTTCTTGTACGATCTCCATGTGGAGAAGTCCAAGATATCCGACTCGGAATCCAAACCCTAACGCAGCAGAACTTTCCTTTTCATACACAAGAGCTGCGTCGTTCAGTTTCATCTTCTCGATCGCATCTACTAATTCTTCGAATTGTTCTCCCATAATAGGAAATAATCCTGCGAACACCATAGGTTTTGCATCTTTATAGCCAGGAACCGCTTCTGTACTTGGATTAGAAAATAATGTTACTGTATCTCCAGTTCTTGCATCAGAAACTTTTTTGATACCAGCTATAATATAGCCAACTTCACCCGCTGTGAGAGAGTCTGTAGGTGTTAAACCAATTCCTTTGATACCAACTTCGTTGACTGTAAAATCCTTTTGGCTACTCATCAAAAGGATTCGATCTCCTTTTTTGACAGTTCCGTCGAATACTCGGATCTTGATCACAACACCCATGTATGGATCGAAATATGAATCGTAAATAAGTGCTTTAAGTGGACCTTTTGGATTTCCTTTTGGCGGTGGAATTTGTCTTGTGATTTCTTCTAAGACTGCTTGGACATTCAGTCCAGTTTTTGCCGAAATAGCCACAGCATTCTCTGCATCTAAACCTAAACTGTCTTCGATCTGTAATTTGGTCTTCTCCACATCCGCGGCAGGAAGGTCCACCTTATTCATGACTGGTATGATTGCTAAGTCTTGCTCCATCGCAAGATATAGGTTAGCTAGAGTCTGAGCCTCTACTCCTTGGCTAGCATCTACAATAAGAAGCACACCTTCGCATGCTTTTAAGGATCTAGATACTTCGTAGGTAAAGTCTACGTGACCAGGAGTATCGATCAGGTTCATCGTATATGTATTACCGTCGGCGGCGGTATAATTAAAGGTGGCATTGTTTGCCTTGATCGTGATCCCTCTCTCCCTTTCAATATCCATGGAGTCTAGGATCTGGTCCTTTTTTGTCCGATCATCAGTAATCCTGCCTATTTCCAAAAGTCTGTCCGCTAAAGTGGACTTACCATGGTCAATATGGGCGATAATCGAGAAATTGCGGATGAATTGTTGGCGGTCGGACATTGCTAAAAACAAAGTCCAGCGAGACGGGGCCTGTGAAAAGTCTTTTACTGGGGAAATTTGTCCCCGGCCCTATTACAGACCGAGGAGCTTGCAATTGAAACGGAACTAGTTTACATTTCCATACACATTATTATCAGGCTGCAGGTTTGAACATTGCCCAAACAGTACGGCGATAGAAGGTTGAAGCTTCAATGCTCCAAACAATTTAATCTCGTCCACACAGGCATTTACATCTTCCTTAGCGTAATATTCGCCCGGCTTGATTCCTGCCAAAATTGGTGGAAGATATATATTATTTAAATAAGTAGAGCCTGAAAAGTCTCCAGTCCCAATCGCATATAATTGAGCCGCGACAGTAGCCGCCTCTTCTATTTTATCCTTTGCCTCACTTCCTTTATAACGATTCGTTAATCCGGTAGTGTTTAACGCCACGCAGTTTACTGCGATCGTTAGAATAAATAAGAGCGGTAATATTCCGATCCTCATTGAAAACCTCTTTTGAGAAAATTTGGACTTCGTTTTGATTTTTTAAAACGAAACCGTTTCTATTACAAGTAGTTTTAGGTTCTTGGAAATCATATTAATGAAATTAATTTCCGATTCTGATCCCATGTTTTTTCAATTCGTCCTGATTACAGGAAAATTGAGCAATATCTATCTGCTTATGATGATCAAAAAGAAAGGTTGTCATCTTTCCAAAAAACTTTCCCTCATATTTTTCTTCTACAAAGCGTAACCAGGAAATGATATCTATCATCTCGTGACAGATGAATTCGTAATTATAATCTGACCTTGGGTCCTTAAATTTGTCCCGAATATTATAAATTTTATCTTCATCTAATAGTAATACATTTTCCAAGGTGAACGGATAATCTTTCAATCCTCCAGCAAGTCCGATTTGGTAAAAACTTTCCGCGTCCTTTTTATTACGGAACGCAGTCGTTCTTGCGTCTCCAAAATAAGAAAAATTTTCAGGAGTCAGTTCTGTCACGATCCTGGATTTTCCAACTGTGGTTCCGGGATATTCTACTTGGTGGTCTATCAAAAGGCCTTTTGAGTCCTGGACCGCTGGTTCTAAAATACAATACCCCTTATCCCATACTAGTGCAAACGGAGAAGATACTGTGATTTTTTTCCTTTCTCCTAACCTTCTCCAATTCCCTTTAAATTGATCCATATAGACCCGGTCACAATAATCGAAAGTAGGAAAACTGGATTCAGTTAAACTAAAGTCAGCATAAATACCAAAGGCTAACATCCAGGCTAGAGGATGTTCTATCACCTTCACTTCTCCCAGCTGTATATTATGATTTCCTTTTTTACATTTCTCACTATCCAGATCGTATCGAATTCCATTCCAGCTAAATCCGGATTTTCCATTCTGAGCAGGACTGACTTTAACTACCGAATCCTTGTTTTCAAAAGTGGCCTTACCTTCTACACTAAATTCTTTTTGAATCGTATAAGAATAATTCGGATCTATCTCTACCTTCTCTGCAAACTCAGGAGGAAGATGTAGAATTTCCGGATTTCGATCCGAGACTAAGTTTTTAATTTCAGAAATTTGAGTCAGGACCTTCATTCTATCTTAAACTTTCCAGACACCTTCTACAAATAGATAACTGAAAGAGAGCGCACCCAAATATACAAACATGGTCGGGATCGCCCAAAGTAATTTTGTTCTGAAAGGTTTATGCTCTGTGTGAAAATATGCAAATGTTGCAAAGATACCTAAAACAAATTCAGGGAACAAGACGTAGATCGCTGTATGACCGATCATAGAAACATTCTGAGCATACCAAACTGGAATCAGTCTCATAAATTCTTCGGATAAGAAAAAGATAAGAAACGAGCTTACTCCAGCTAATAGATATTTGCTGATCGGATTTGCTTCCGGATATCTTTTCTCAAATCGAGTAGAAACATATACTATTATAAATAGCGGGATGGTCCAGAGTCCTGCCATGTATGCGGACACTGTTCCAAATTTATAAAATCCATCCGGCGGAAATACTAAAATGCCAAGCACCTTGGATAGAAACCAATCCGGAATTACCTGTAGAATACTAACAGGCAAAACAAAAAGGAAAATATCCATCCAACGATCATGGTCCCACACTTGGGCAACAATAGGGAGAGAGATATTATAGACTAGGACCAGAAAAAACATTCTCCAACCGCTGGTCGCAGGGATCGGAAGTAATAGAACTATGATACATAGTATTGTGAAGGAGATATGAAAGAATATAGAATGCTTTTCTGTCGTTTTCATCGATGGATTTCTATCTTTATAGGTAGTCCAGGCAATCTTTTTTCCTCCTTTTCCCGCTTGATTTATTTCCCTATAACAAAAGGATTTCAGGAAAAATCTATAAGAGATAGGTATTATAAGAATCACATGTCCCAATCCTCCAAAATTTCGGCGATCCGCGCCCGCGAAATCATGGATTCCAGAGGCAATCCTACGGTTGAAGTAGATGTAAAACTGGAAGATGGCTCTTTCGGTAGAGCTGCAGTCCCTTCTGGAGCATCCACAGGAGAATACGAAGCAGTAGAACTTAGAGACGGAGACAAATCCCGTTATTTAGGCAAAGGTGTTCTGAAAGCTGTCGAGAATGTAAACGTAAAGATTAAAGACGTTCTAATCGGTGAAGATGCTTTAGACCAGAACCGAATTGATTCCCTGATGTTGGACAAGGACGGAACCAAAAACAAATCCAAATTAGGTGCAAACGCGATCCTTGGAACTTCCCTTGCAGTAGCAAAAGCGGCAGCTTCTCATACTAGACTTCCACTATACAGATATATTGGTGGAAACTTCGCAAAGGAACTTCCAGTTCCTATGATGAATATTATCAACGGCGGAGCTCACGCAGACAATAACGTAGACTTCCAAGAATTTATGATCCTACCTGTGGGAGTAAATAGCTTCCGCGAAGCTTTAAGAGTTGGGGCAGAAGTTTTCCATAGTCTCAAGTCGGTTCTTAAATCCAAAAAACTGAATACCGCAGTTGGAGATGAGGGTGGATTCGCACCTGACCTAGCAAGCAACCTGGAAGGATTAGAAGTTATTCTCCAAGCCATCGAAAAAGCGGGCTATAAGCCTGAAAAAGACGTATTATTGGGTCTGGACGCTGCTTCTTCCGAGTTTTTTGACAAAACCAAGAAGAAGTACGTTCTGGGCGGAGAAGGAAATAAAGAGTTCTCCAGCGCAGAATTAGTGGAATACTATTCAAATCTAGTCTCAAAGTATCCGATCATTACTATTGAAGACGGTCTGGATGAGAACGACTGGGAAGGTTGGAAACTTCTAAGCGAGAAATTGGGTAAGAAGATCCAACTCGTAGGTGATGATTTATTCGTTACCAATATAGAAAAACTTTCTCAGGGAATTTCCCAAAAGGTGGGCAATTCCATCCTGATCAAAGTGAACCAAATCGGAAGTTTATCCGAAACATTGGCGTCCATCGATATGGCTAAAAAAGCCAAATATACGAATGTGATTAGCCATAGATCTGGAGAAACCGAGGACGTAACTATTTCGCATATCGCAGTAGGTACGAACGCGGGCCAGATCAAAACTGGTTCCCTTTCCAGGACCGATAGGATCGCTAAATATAACGAACTTTTGAGAATCGAAGAAGAATTAGGTTCTTCTGCGGTTTACAAAGGGAGAAATACATTCTATAATCTTTAAACTTCTTATGGGTATGAATCTGGCGAACAAACTGTTTTTACTTCTGCTTTTCCTTTCCGGAATGTTTTACTTCACGGTGTTGGGAGAGTCAGGTTTGGTCGTACGTTCTACCCTAGAAACCAGTCTTTCCAGCCTTAGATTGGATGTGGAAAGACTGGAGTATGAAAATAGACAATTAGAAGAAAGGCAAAAACTTCTAAGAGATGATAAGGTTGCATTAGAGAAAGAAGCTAGAAAGTATTATCTTCTCTCCGAAAACGCACAAATTATTAAATTTAGGGAGCCAGAACCAAAAGCGGAGAATCGTCCGGTCCTCGCCTCCCGTCTAATTGCTTTAAGAGCGGACCGTGATATGCCGGTCCCTCCGATCCAGTTACTTCGCTTTTTTTACGTTTCCTTTGTAGCTTTCGTATTTATTGGAGTTTTCAGGAAATTACGGAGGAAGAAACTGGAAGAACGAACCGCTGCTTAAGGGAGCCAGAATGTCTGAGACTGAAAAAATATCCGAAGTAATCGAAGAATTAGCCGGTAGCAAAATTTCCAAAAAGTTCATCGACCATAGAAAGATTTTCTTATGGGGAGCGGTTACAGATGAATCCGCAAAAGACATCGTAGGCAAACTACTCTATCTAGAAATGGCTGATCCAGGAAAAGAAATTACATTCTATATCAATAGTCCCGGAGGAGTTGTTACTTCAGGACTTACCATCTTCGACACAATGAAGATGATCTCTTCTCCAGTTCATACTGTATGTATGGGACTTGCAGCGTCTATGGGATCCGTCTTACTCGCAGCTGGAGTCAAAGGAAAAAGATCCATCTGGCCTAATGGTAAAGTTATGATCCACCAACCTAGCATCGGTGGACAGATTGTAGCTCCAGCAACCGACCTACAGATCCACGCCGAAGAAATCCTAAAGACTAGAGCAAGATTGAACCAAATTCTTGCAGAAGCTTGCGGTCAACCTGTTGAAAAGCTGGAAGAAGATACAGACCGAGACTATTATATGGATGCAGAAGAAGCGATCAAATACGGGATCGTAGACACTCTCGCTACCAAAATCGAATTCCCTAAACTAAATTAAGGTTTTATAATTTTGTCTGGTCCCTCTTCCTTAGAAGAAACCGTTCGCTCCTTTCTGGAAACAATTCCGGAAGGAGCTCCTTCTTCCGAAAAAGAAATGCCTTCCCTTTTTCTGGAATTCTCTGAGCTATTATTTGAGAATCCGGAACATACTTCTGAGAAAATTTTAATCTCTGATCTTGGTGGTTTCGAATTAGATGAGTTTTTGAATTTCTATTTGGAAGATATGTTTCCCGATGATTCAAAGATCAGGGAGAAGGGAAAAGTATTTCTTAAAAAGTTCAGAAAGTTCTTAGATAAAAAATCAATTTTAAAAAAAGAACAAGAAGAAGAGTGGAAAGAGTTTTTTAAAGAAAACGAAATCCGTTGATTTATGGAAGCCTCTCATTTTCGACCTAAAAGATTCGTCTCGGGCAAACACGCTCAGACTATTTATAGCACTCTTTTCCCTCCTGAAAATCCACTTAGGACTTCTTATTACTGCGAAGACATTCTTTTAACTGTAAGCGGAGAATCAGGAGATAAACTTTGGTTAGAACATAATCCTCCAGTTTCTTCCTATCGAAAGAGTGCAATACCTTCAAATGGAACTTACATTTTAATGATCCATGGAATGGAAGGTGATTCAGAAAGTTCTTATTTAGTGTCTCTTGCAACCTCTGCTTTAGAAAGAGGATACGGCATCATCCGTATGAATCTACGAAATTGCGGAAGAGGAAGAGGTTTCGCAAAAAAATCGTATTACGCGGGACAATCGGAAGATGTTCAGGATGTTCTAGATTATATCCACGAGTATCTGAGTAAAAAGATCTTTGTGTCTGGATTTTCTCTCTCTGCAAATCTAGTTTTGAAATTTTTTGGAGAATCCAGAAATCATAAGTCTATCGCATTCTCCTCAGTTTCCCCTCCGCTGGACCTTGCAAAAAATTGTGATTTTATAGATTCACTTTCTGGAAGATTTTATAGAAGTCATTTTATTAGCAGTTTTAAAAAGAAGATCAAAGAAGGAATTATAGAACTAACTCCCCTTCAGTTGGAAAACTTAAAAAAGGTCAGAACGTTCTTCGACTTCGACGATATGATCACCGCTCCTTCTTTTGGATATCCTAGCGCGATGGAATATTACAAAAAGAACTCATGTATCAATTATATACAATCCATCACTCATCCAGGGATCTTAATCCATGCAGAAGATGATCCAGTAGTTCCTTTATTCGAATGGAATTCTATCGACTGGTCTAAACTTCCGAATTTAAAAACCATTCTGACAAAACAAGGTGGCCATGTGGGATTTGTAACTGATTCCAATCCTGACCTTCCAGATGGCCGTTGGCTTACTAAAATTCTGCTGGATTATTTCGATTCCAAATTATAATCTGCTGCCTGAAACCAGCTTAAACAAGTGAATTCCAAACAGATCTCTTCCAAACCCAAAAAACCTCTTCCCGCCTCCTTCTTCATAGTGGTTTCCTATGAAAATGAAGAGGCCTATTATCGTTTAAAAGAAAAAGCAGAAGATACATTTTCTCAGGCATTATACGAATCAAAACCTCTTCCCAAATGGACCCATCAATTTGAGAATTTTTTAGATTCTCCTATCGGGAGATTTACTCGTATTCTTTCTTTGAAGCGCAGGATATCCAGAGAAGAGCTTCCCAGCCTACAGAAAGAATGTACCAAATTCCAGACAACTCTCAGGAAATCGGATGAATCTATCCGTATCCTCCCAGGCTATCTCACTCCTTACAATTTAGTTTTAGCTTCCTTGGAAGAAGATCTCCATAGAATATACATGTTCCATGGTGTCTTTGCAGAGATTATTTATACTTACCAGGGACAAAAATGGATCCCTCAAAACTCTTCTTCTGATTTTTTTAAACACCCTGAAGTTCTATATTTTTTTACTAATTTACGAGAATCTTATGTTAGCTCTTTGGAAAAACGTTAAACTAATATCTTTATCTCTGATTGTATTCGCGGCCTGCGAACCTTCTGTTCTTTCCGTAAGCAATGTGGAACTTTGTGACTATTTCACAAGAGATGGAGTTTGCAGAGAACCTTCTCCTTTGAATAAAAAATATTCAGTCGATATTCCAAATGTCAAAAAGCCAAATACCTGGGAAGAATTAGGAAATTATCTCTATTTTCATGCTCGTGAAACTCCAGGATTCGTTCTTCGAATGAATCGCAAAATGAGTCCCGAAGAAAGAAAACAGATCCAAGAGACTTACTTTGCAATGTATGAATTTGCTGGTGTAAAGGGTAAAATGGAAGGTTTTGAGATTGGAGAAGATTGGATCGGTTCTTTTAATTATCTAGGTTCTATGGTCAAAGAAAAACAGAAAAAGGAAAACCGTTTAGGTCAATATCCTTACGAGACGTCCATCTTTCCTACTGATATGGAATTTACCTGGTCTGCAAAAGGGATAAAAGGTAGTACGAAGACAAGAATTGACTTTGTATATCACGTTCTTCCTGCAGAAAAAGCTCCTTGAACTTTTCCGTAAAAAGAGAATCCGATTTTCCTAATATGTTTCGAAGATCTGGGCTGGATTCAAGAAGATCTGGCCTATACTTAAATCCAAAGTAAAATACGCGAAAAATCCTAATACAATAGCCGACACTACCGGGATAAGTAGATTATCATCTACAATCCCATTCCAATAAGTTCCACTATAAAGTTCAGTTACTGCAGCTGCGATCACAGCAGGCAGCACTAAAATTATATTCTGCAAAAACTCTCCGGAAGAAAATTGGTAGATTCCAAGTTCTCTTGAACCCGATTGAATTACATAAATAAACCATAAACCTACAATTGTAGAAGATAGAATGAAAGCTAAAATTCCTTCTTTGGATTTTCCATTAGAAAATCTATTCTTCCCGAAATGAGTTCCAACCCAAGCGGCCATCGGATCTCCGATCACTAAAAATAATAAAGAAAGAATCGCAATATCAGGAGGAAAGAAGAAGACAACTAACGTGATAGAAAGAAAATACGGGAAGGTTCCGTTGATCCTGGACTTCTCCTCTTCTTTTAATAAAGGACCAGCGAACTTTACAAATACTGTTTGAACGATTGGAATATGGAACCTTGCCCATTCTAATAAAACCAAAAGTCCAAGGCATAGAACGAGTAAGATTGTTAGAATGGCACGGGTAGCATACACTAACAAAAATTGTCCGTGAAATACATCGAAATAATAGAAGGCAGGAATGATCAGTCCAAGCATATGCCAGGCTTTTCTAAAATAATTAAAAGAAGTTTTTTCAGATTTCATTTTCTATTTCCGAGAGTCCGTCTTAGATCCAAGAATATCAACGTTTAGAAGCCATTTTTAAGGCGGCCTCTTCGTCGTTTGCGATTAGGAAAAATCCACTCAAACCCGCCATTTTAAAAACATTGATCACTGCTTTAGAGATATTTACAAGGACGAGTTTATTTTTGCTGGCAAAACTGGATTGGCTTACTTCCTTTAAGGCCTGGACCCCTGTGGAGGATACCAAATGTACGTCTTCCATATCCATGATGACCGGTCCCTGGCGAACTGCCAAGGAAAGCACATCCTTAAATTTTTTCTCCGTAAAGGAGTTGATAGAACCCTGCAATTTCAGAACTTGAACGCTGTCTATCTTTTCCGTTGAGATGATAATCTCGTTCAGGATCATAACGGTTCGATTCGTCAAGATACCGTAATTTCATAATAGATACAAATGGTTTTTCTATTCTTCACCTCAGCTTATCTGTTTTTCAAAACCTATGGATTTCCATTCTCCGGTTCCTTGGTACTTTGTCTTACCATCGCATTTTCCCAGTTCCATTCTTCTAAAACGCTTAGGCCAAATCTCAGTTTTTTACTATTCCCAGCCTCTCTATGTGCACTTTCTTTTTGGGACGGAACGTCTGCAGAATTCATTTTGGATCTGGTGTCTTTAAGTCTTGCTGGATTGATTTCTTCAGGTGGTTTTTCTTTTTTAGGAAGTCGTTCTCCAGCCTTTAGGGAGACTTTAGGAGTCCTTATATTGGCCGGTTCCTGTATCCTTTCTTTTTCGAGAAGGGAACTTTCACCTTTTTTAATCCCGGCACTTTCCTTATTTCTAATTTTATCTATTCCGAAACGGATTCGTATTATTATTTTAGGACTTTGTGTTTTACTTTCAGGAATCTGGATTTTGTATGAGCCGGCTCATCCTGGCTTAGAACCTTCCCTATTCAAATCAGTATTGTTATTTTCTGGAATGATTTGGGTCATCTGGCAAGGAAAGAAGGACCTTCTTAGTAACGTCTTATTTTCCGCCTTCTTCCTTCTTATATGCCTATCCAAGCCGGGAGAAGAGTTGATGATCCTCACCTGCGGACTCTTTTTTTCCTACTTGCAAGAAGCGGCCTGGGGCCTAGACTCAGGAACTGAAGTTTAAAGTTCCAGGTCTTATTCCATGAAAATTAAAGTGGCACATCTTTTACGCAAAACGGAAGAAATAGATCGAGACCTGACCGAACTAGGCAAGATCAAGGATAGAATTGCAGCAGACCGAGATTATTCCGAATCTTTAAAAGTATCTATTGGAGCTGAGATGGATAAGCTCTCTTCTCAAAAACAAGAGATGCTTTCAATGAAGACAAAGGAAACTCCATCTGATTGGAATTCTTCCGGCAATCCTTCAGGCGCGAGGGCAGCCGAAGGACTTTACCAAGACAACGAAAAACGCCTAACTCGCGAAATATCCGTTGAAATCCAAGGTAAGAAGCAGCAACCTGCCCGAAAGACCATCCATAAATACTAGTCTTTTCGGAATTCGAAAAGAACGGGTTATATAAAACAACATGAACAAAAAAATAATCGTACTCTCCTTCCTGGCGGCATTACTCTTTCAGTGTAATTCAGATTCGGAAGCATTAGCCTCTTTCAAAGGTGGCACAGTAACCAGAAAAGAACTCAGGAACTTCTACCAATTAAATACAGGCGGACGCAAGCCAGAGCCGAATCATCCTACCAAAGAAGAACAAACTCAACTTCTCGAAACCTTAGGTCTTTTCAAATTGATCTCTTTGTACAATACAGAAAAGAAAATTGTATCTGAAGATGAATTAGCTGTTTTTCTAAAATATTCTAAACCTCAAATGGCTGCTTCTTTCCTGCAAAGAAATTTGGCAGAAAAGTTAGAACAAGTTGGTAAGTTAAAATTCGCTTTCGTTCGAGCAATTGCAGTTTTTTCTTTCGATCCTAAAGACGAAGCTGTTACTAGACAGAGAGCTCAAAATATTTTCGACGGGATCCAAAAACTTTCCGACAAAAAAGAAATCATTCAATATGTAGTGGATCATACCGACCAACCTGCATACAAAGCAGTGGGTGGATTATTAGAACCGCAATGTTTGAATTGTGGAAACGATCCGAACTTAGCTTTTTACCAAGAAGCTGCTGAGAATCAAGGAAAATGGATCTTAAAAGAGATCGACGACCAACTTCCTCCAGGAGCAGATCCTAAAACTCCAAGAAAGAAAAAATTCCTGATCTTAAGAGTAGAAAGAGTAGAAACAATCTACGCATCAAGAGTTGGAAAATTTTTCTCCAAAGAATTTGGAAAACTAAAAAATCTCGCTAAAAAATATCTTGAGACTCCAGATCTCCCTGACCAGATCAAAGCAGATATCAAACGCAATTATCTAGATCTGAAAGTAGATGAAATCGCTCCTCGTTACGAAGACTTTATGAAAAAAAGATTCTTGTTCAGCGCAGTTAGCGAGCAGGAAGAGCAATTAGTGAAAAATGCCGGTTTCGAAAAGGCAAATATCACTCAGGAAAACTTGAACACGTTCAATCATGATTCCGTTCTATTGACTAATACTAAAACAGGCGAAACTGTTAAGTTCAAAGATGTTTTGAGCGAGTTGGAACAATTAGCAAAACAAAGCGGCCTTGATTCTTCTAAACTAGACGATAAGGCGAATGTGCTCCAATTTTTCAGACAACAATATGTTTGGTATAAAATAGCTGATCATTCTACCGAATTGAAAGAAGCTTTAGAATCTAAAGATTTCCAAGATATGTTCAATGTAATGAAATTATACATTGTTCAACCTTTGGTATTCAAAAGAGAACTTCCAAATGATGTAACAGTTTCGGAAGCAGAAATGAGAGAGCAATATGAGGCTGCCAAAATGTTCTCTTATTCTAAGTCAAATCCGAACAATCCTCAAGACAGAATCCCTATGCCTTATGGGGAAGTTAGAGAAAGAATTAAAGAAGATTTAATCAGAGCTAAGAAACAAAACTTTGTTAGAGATCTTACTCAAAAGCTTAAAACAGATTATCAATTTATTCTGGATTCAAGCAGATTGAAAGAAGGTAAGATCTAATCGGTTATTCTAAGTTATATATAACTTAGATATCCCCGTTCAGTAGTCCGAAAAGGTTATAGACCTTTATACTTCGGACTACTGACCGTGTTCTATAATCTTCAATAAGTCTAACGGCCTTTTTTTATAGATTAAGACTTCAAATGCTTGATTCTTATTCTTATCTCTCTTACTATTAGCCCACTTTGGAAAAAATTTCTATACTTAGATGCCTCTTGGGCACTATGGAAATTTATTCTTGAGGCAAAGTAAGGTCGTTTTAAAACGGTTAAAAAGGGGAAAAGAATGAACAACCACATCTATATGCTCCGTAAAAAACGGGGAATCAAGCAATATGATATGGCAAGGGCTTTGGGTGTATCCCCTAGCTACCTTTCCAAAATTGAAACCGGAAGCCAAGCGCCTACTGAAAAATTCAGACAAGCTTGCGCTAAATATTTGAAAACGACATTAGATAAGCTATTTAACGAAAGTCCGGTCGAAGAGGTTTATCCTGAATTCAGCCAAGGACTTACCAATAAACTCTGGGCAAAGCGCAGAGAATTGGGAATCAAACAATATGATATGGCTAAAAAATTAAAGGTCTCTACTCCTTTCCTTTCTAAAGTGGAGTTAGGATTATTAGAGCCGCCTGAAGATTTCAAGAGCATGGCTTCTAAAGTTTTAAAAATGAAAAAAGAGGAATTATTTCTACATAAAGTAGAATTCTAAATCGAACACGGGAGGTTATACTCCCGTAAAGCAATACTGCACATTCTTTTCCCTTATTCAATGTGCTGTACTTAGTGAAACCCCAGGTTTGTAAAACCCGGGGTTTTTTATTTTCTTAGTTATTTTACGGACACCGTACCGCCAGAATAATCTAGAACGATACTTTGCCCTTCTTTGAATTCACCCTTCAGTATGAAGTTACTGAGAGCGTTCCCAATTTCTCTTTGGACGAGTCTTTTCAAAGGCCTTGCTCCGTATTCAGGATCAAAACCTGCCTGCACTATATATTTTTTCAATGCAGGTGTGAAGCTAACTTTAAGCCCATTCTCTGCTGCTTTCTTAGCCATGATCTGCAATTGAAGTTCGGCAATCTTAGCGATCATCGCTTCATCCACAGATTTGAATAAAATCACTTCATCCAATCGGTTTAAGAACTCAGGTTTGAAATGTTTTTTCAACCTTTGCTCCACCATTCTCTCTTTTTCCTCTTCCGAATACTCGCTGGAACCTAATACATCCGAGCCTAGATTGGAAGTGAGAATGATGACTGTATTCTTAAAGTCAACACTCCTCCCCTTGGAATCTGTGAGCCTACCCTCATCCAAGATCTGCAAGAAGATATTAAATACTTCCGGATGAGCTTTCTCGACTTCATCGAATAGGAGAACCGAATAAGGTCTTCGCCTTACCGCTTCTGTCAATTGTCCACCTTCATCATGTCCAATATATCCAGGAGGAGCACCGATTAGTCTGGATACTGAATGAGCTTCCATATATTCACTCATATCGATGCGAAGCATTGCATTCACATCATCGAATAAGAATTCGGATAATGCTTTAGCAGTCTCGGTTTTACCTACACCCGTAGGTCCCAAGAATAAGAATGTACCAATCGGACGATGCGGATCCGCAATCCCTGCCCTGGATCTTCGGATCGCTTCGGATAATAATTCCAAAGCATGGTCCTGACCGATTACCTTGATCTTAAGTGAATCCTCCATTTTGAGAAGTTTTGCCTTCTCACCTTGGAGCATTTTAGACACAGGGATTCCAGTCCAACGGGAGACTATGTTTGCAATATCTTCCTCATCTACTTCTTCTTTTAGAAGTCTTCCTGAGCCTGAGATTTTTTTAAGTTCCGCGTTTGCCTTTTCCATTTCTTTGGAAAGTTCTATTAGTTTTCCATAACGTATTTCCGCGACTCTATTGATCTCTCCCCTTCTTTCTGCTTCTGCTTCCAGGACCTTGTATTTATCTGTTTCTTCTTTGATTTCCTTAATTTTGGAAATTTTTGATTTTTCCAGATCCCAGCGTGCTTTCAGATTTCTGAAAAGCTCTTCTTGTTCAGAAAGTTCTTTTGCAATATTCTCCACCCTCTGTTTAGAAGCAGGATCGGTTTCCCTTTTTAAAGCCTCTTTTTCGATCTTCAAAGATTGGATTTTTTTACTTAGCTTGTCCAATTCTTCCGGCATAGAATCCATTTCTATCCTCATTTTGGAACTTGCCTCGTCTATTAGATCCACTGCCTTATCAGGAAGGAAACGATCAGCTATATAACGATTCGATAAACTAGCCGCGGCCACGATCGCGGAATCTAATATTTTAATTCCGTGATGTAATTCGTATCTATCTTTTAAGCCACGAAGAATTGTAACCGTTTCTTCTACACTTGGTTCTTTTACATGGACTGGTTGAAACCTTCTCTCTAATGCAGCATCTTTTTCGATGTATTTTTGGTATTCCTTTAAGGTTGTAGCACCTATACAACGAAGTTCTCCCCTGGCAAGCATAGGTTTTAACATATTAGAAGCGTCCATTGCTCCTTCTTGCGCACCTGCACCCACGAGAGTATGGATCTCATCTATGAATAGTATTATATTTCCATCGCTATGTTTTACTTCATCCAGAGTGGCTTTGAGTCTTTCTTCGAATTCTCCCCGATACTTTGCACCGGCGATCATTGCTCCTAGATCCAAGGCATAGATAGTCTTTGTCTTAATTCCTTCTGGAACTTCTCCTTGGATGATCTTACCTGCGAGTCCTTCTACAATGGCAGTTTTACCTACACCCGGTTCTCCAATTAAGACTGGATTATTCTTAGTCCTGCGAGAAAGTACTTGGATGGTCCTTCTGATCTCCTCATCCCTTCCAATGACAGGATCCAACTTTCCTAGCTTGGCCAACTCGTTTAAGTTTTTTGCATATTTTTTTAAGGCATCTGCCTTGTTTTCTGGAGTATCATCCATGATAGGTTGTCCTTTTCTAAGTTCTAATACTGCTTTTAATAATTTAGGATAATCTAGTCCTAATTGAATAAAGTCCTGGCGAAGTGAAGAAGTACCATTCTTCAAAAATGCCAAGAGAACATGGTCTGTAGAAAGATATTCATCTTTCAATTCCGCCCGTATCTTGTCAGAAGACTGCAAGAGTGAAACCGAGGCTCTGGAAAATCCTTTATCCTGCTGGCCTTCTACCCTTGGAAGTTTTGTGATCGATTCGTCCGTCTTGCGTAAGAACGCAGGCAAATTCAAACCCAGCTTCGAAAACAAAGGAGGGGCAAAGCCATCTCCTTGGCTCAAGATCTGAGCAATGATATGTTCTTCTTGTATTTCAGGGTTCTTATCATAAGAGCTTTGTGCGCCTGAAAGAGCCTCATTCAATTTTAATGTGATCTTATCTAGTTTCATTTTTATCCGAATCCATTCTGTATTCGAGTTGGTACTTAGACTGGACCAGCAGTCAAATTTATAAATTTTTCTGCCAGAAAGTCAGAGATGATTTTTGTCCTATTATGTCCCGTTTTTTTCCATTTCTAAATCCGAATTCGTTTTGACAAGGGGGACACTTTTACTGGGATTATAGCCATTCCCCTTTCGGACAGGTATTAAGTCCGAAATCCCTAAAAGCCGGAACAACCCTAGATGACTAAAGAACCGCCCAAGGAAAGTTGGAAATCCCGTACTGGACTCATATTAACCGTTGCCTCAGGAGCGATCGGACTTGGAAATTTCCTCCGATTTCCGGGACAGGCAGTGCAGAATGGAGGAGGAGCATTCCTTCTCCCCTATATCATCAGCTTCATCCTCGTTGGAATTCCAGTCTGTATCACCGAATGGGTGATGGGAAGAATGGGGGGTGAACAAGGCCATAGTTTTCCGAATCTATTCCGTGCCTACCTTTCCGGTGTTCCTCTTAGACTGCTTGGAGCGATAGGTGTTACAATTCCTTTATTGATATATGTCTATTACGTTTTTGTGGAAGCATGGTGTCTCGCTTATGCTTTCGATTTCATAACAGGTGGTATCAGTTTAAATTCAGGGAACGGAGACCTAAATTCTCTTATACAAAATTCTTCTAACCATTTCCATACATTGGTAGGCGCAAATGAAAATGGAAGTGCGGTCCAAGGTAAAATTTTTTACGCCACACTCGCCTGTTTTCTAATGAACTTTATTTTAGTTTATAGAGGGATTGCAAAAGGTCTGGAAGTATTCGCAAAGATTGCAGTTCCTTCTATGCTAATTTGTTCAGTGATAGTTCTTGTTCGAGTATTAACCTTAGATAATATAGAGTTAGGACTTGCTCAGATGTGGAATCCGAACTGGGCAGCACTAGGAGAAGCAAAAGTTTGGATCTCTGCGGCGGGCCAAATCTTCTTTACATTGTCTGCAGGTTTCGGGATTGCTCTGGTATTCTCTAGTTACTTAAAAAAGGAAAATGATGTAATCTTATCTTCCGTTTCCGCAGCTTCTTTAAATGAATTTGTGGAAGTTGCATTCGGCGGGATGATCACTATTCCAGTTGCCTTTTTGTTCTTAGGAGTGTCCGCTACTTCTTTCGGGACTTTCGGAATGGGATTTATCGCGTTACCTTCCGTCTTTGCCTTGATGCCCGGAGGCTCATTCTTTGGAGCAATCTGGTATTTTGTTCTATTCTTAGCCGCACTTACCTCTTCTGTAACAATGCTCCAACCAGTGATCGTATTTTTGGAAGAAGCGTTTCATCTCAGACGACGAACTTCCAGTTTTATACTTTTCCTTTTTACATTCGGACTTTCTTTTCCAATCTTATATTTTAACAAAAACTTTAATGCATTAGACCAAGCGGACTTTTGGGTAGGAACAGTTCTTATCTATATCTTGGCAACATTGCAAATCGTAATTTTTGGTTGGGTAATTGGAGCTAAAAAAGGTTTGGAAGAAGGTCATAAGGGCGCACATGCTCAGCTTCCTAAGTTTTTCTGGTGGGTGATCCAATATATTACGCCAGCATTTTTGCTGATCGTATTTGGAATGTTCCTATACCAAAACCTTGGATCTTATATCAATAAGATGGACGTAGACTGGATGATAGCTAATGCTTCTGCAGGAACGGATCCGCAAGAAGCAAAATTCCAAGCATTGATCTCTCGTTACGTATTTCTTGCAATTATCGCAGTATTCGGACTAGTCTATCTACTTGTGCACCTCAGTTTGAAAGGTAAGGAAGAATCTCAGGATAAATCCACAAACAAAGTGCTACCAATCTTTCTGGGAAGTTTTATACTGATCCTGGCGTTCTTTATGAATATCTTCCCATACAAAGAAACTAATTCCATCAAGAAGGCATTCGGCTCAGTATCTCCTGACTTAACTTTGGATGGAGCGCTAATCATGTGGGTTTCTTTAGGTTTAGTGACCCTTCTATCCTTATATTGTGTGATCAAACTTTTCCGAACCAGGGAAGCGTGATTGACTTGAGTAGAGTAGAAGAACAATTCAAAAAACTTTCCAAACTCTGGCCTGATTTCGAATCCAGATCGGGTCAGATCCAAATGGCGAATAGTGTAGAACAAGCATTTGCAAGTTCTGAACATTTAATCGTGGAAGCTGGAACTGGTGTTGGAAAATCCTTAGCCTATCTTATCCCTGCGGCGATCAGTGCTTTGGAAGATGAGGAAATCGTTGTCATCTCTACTGAAACAAAGGCGCTGCAGGACCAGCTTATCCGAAAAGATATCCCTTTAGTCTCTCAGATCTTAGGCCAAGAAGTGAAGGCCGAAATTGCAATGGGAGCTTCTAATTACGTTTGCAAAAGAAAATTAGGAAATGTTTTAACCCAAGGGACCTTTGGCCCAGAGATGATGGAACATTTGAATTCTTTTAAGGATTGGGTTTCCAATTCGGAATCAGGAAGAAGGCAAGAATACGATGGCTATGCTTCTCCAGATTTTTGGTCCAAAGTTACAAGAGAAGCAGATTCTTGTTTAGGAAGAAGTTGTCCTAACTTTTCCCATTCTTTTTATTTTTTAGAAAGAGCGAAATGGCAAAAGTCCAATCTTCTGATTGTAAATCATTCCCTACTCGCTGCACATATAGCATCCGATTTTAATATTCTTCCAGACTTCAAAAAGATCGTAGTGGATGAGGCCCATAATTTCCCTGAAGTTTTAGGAAATGCATTTAGAATTGAGTTATCATCTTTAGAGATCCAAAAACTTTTACAAGGCGTTTGGAATTCCCAGAAAAAATCTGGTTTGGGAGCAAGGCTCAATTCTCCTAAGATCAATGATCTTACAAATCTTGCGGGTGAAAAACTATTCCTTTGTTTCAATAAGGTAGTTGGAGAACTTCCTCTCAATTTCTATGGTTCTCAAAGAATTCGAAGACCATTAAAAATGGACGGAGGAGAATTAGAAGCAGCATTAGATTCTTTGCAAGAAGCGCTTCTGATAGAACTAAAAAAATATTCTAAAGATAGTGATGAGTTAGAAGAAAAAGAGATCGCACTCGAGATCGAAATGTCTTCCGGACGTATCGGACAAATCGCAGAAGGTTTACATCTTTTCCGTACAATGGATGAGGGAGAAAGGGTGTATTGGGCAGATCCGCCTAATACGAAAACGAAGGAGATGTTCCCAAAACTTCTGACCCAACCCTTAAAGTCTGAAATAATTCTCAGAGAAGTTTTAGAGCCCAGAACCGAAAGTATGGTATTTACTTCCGCTACACTTTCTACCAATAAGGGTGACCTGAATTATTTTGCGGACCGGATCGGAAGATTACCTTCTCGCTCTAAGATTGTAGCTTCTCCTTTTCCTTATGAGAAGAATGCACTTTTATTTTTGCCTAAGGATATAAAAGACGCAACAGAATCTGCAGAAAGAAATGCTGCGGATCTTTCCCGTTATATTTTAAAACTCATTGAGCTCACAAAAGGTGGAGCATTTGTTCTATTTACTTCAAACAAATCGTTAAATGAAATTATAGAAACAATCCGGCCTCTTACTGATCTACCCGTGATTTCACAATTGGAAATGGGACCGGAAGCAGCAAAGAATCGCTTCTTAGCAGAAAAGAACGCAGTTCTTTTTGGTGTATCATCTTTCTGGCAAGGTGTTGATATTAGAGGTGATAAACTCAGGTCAGTGATATTGACTAAACTTCCGTTCCAACCACCGAACGATCCGGTTTTAGAAGCAAGAAGTGAGAAATTAAAGGAGAAAGGTGGAAATCCTTTCAAAGATCTACAACTTCCCTATGCAACTACAGTTCTAAAACAAGGTTTTGGAAGATTAATCCGTTCAGAAAGAGATACCGGGATTGTAAGTTTATTGGATTCTCGAATTTGGACCAAGTCGTATGGTACAGATTTGATCAATTCTCTTCCTCCCGCAAAACGGGTCACCGAATGGAACCAACTAAAATTAGAATATTCTAAACTTCCCAATTATTCTTCCGGAGAAGCAGTATGAAACTTAAAAGCCTGGCATTCTTTTTGATCTCTGGAATTTCACTTTTTGCCTGGGAGTCCAAAGATAAAACAGAAACAATCGTAAACTGGAGAACCGGAGAGATCAGCAAAACTGTAGAAGTAAAGCTCCCTAAGATTACATTTCATCCGGATGATCCGGATTATAATAAAATCGGAACTGCCAAAAATATCACAGAAGCTAGGAACATCGCAAAAGAGACCGCAAAAGAGGAAATTAAGAAATACTTATATAGAAGTATGGAAAATTTGAAATTGGATTCCAACCTTCTTCTTCGCGAAAAAATAGCGCAGGATGAATCCTTTCGAGAAATTTTTCAAGAGATCTATGAAAAGGAACCCATCGAGATCCATAATCAGTTCAAAGGGAATCATCTAATCGCTACCGGTACTATTTCTTTAAAAGGAAAAAAGGGAATTTTATCTCATATCACTCTACCCTATTCTTCTGAAAATTTTCCAGAAGCTCATCCAATCCATAATCCAGCGGATTCTTATACAGGGCTTATAGTAGATGCAAGACATTTAGAAGTTGTGCCTGCTTTATTTTCAGAGATCAGGGATGAAGATGGTGTTGGGATCTATTCTCCACTATTCGTTAAAAAAAGTTCGATAGTGAATTACGGATATATTAGGTATTTTTCGAAAGTGCAGGACGCAATGAAGGAAGATATCGCCGGCTATAAACCACTTTTGACTACTGCGTTAGGCGTCTCAGGTAAGTTGGGAGCTGATCTTGTGATCTCCAACGAAGATGCGGAGAAAATCTTGGCCTCCCCTAAATCCAGGGAGGCTCTTTTGAAAGGTAGAGTTATCGTGATTCTAGGGAAACCAGAGAAGTAAAAACTTCTTCCGCTTTCTTATAAGACTCTGAGAATAAATATGCATATCCCAGGTCTAAAAGTTCCGTTCTAGAAAGTTCTTTTTTTCTAGCTTCGTATTTAGGAATATTTTTGATCCTATCAGAATACTCTGTTACCTTATCTTCATAAGAAGGGATCTCGCCTGCACCTGGAAGTTTTTCCAGGATATTACAAGCTTCTTCAAATCTTCCGATATGAACAAAACATAATCCTAATGAAGCCAGAACATCTCTGTCTTCTTTTAGGCTTTCAGAATTTTCTTTGAATACTTTAAGAGCTTCTTCGAATCTTCTTAAATGATAAAGGGAGAAGAATTCCAGTTTTGAAAAATAGCCGTCGGTCCAATAAGCCTTATATCTTTGGATTAGATCCGCACATGCTTTATGAGCCCCTACTTCTCCACAAGCTTTGATCCCTGTGGTTAAAATGGAATATGATACTGGGCTGGAAGATGCCTTGAAGTATTCGTGAAATAATACTGCGGCCTCTTTCGAGTTTCCTTTTGCTCTATGAAGATACGCACCAAGCAAAGGGGTAAGTACCGTTTTTCCTTCTAAAGGAAAATTATTGGCAGTATTCGTTTCCGTTTCGAATTCGCAAACAGCTCTTAAATGATTTAAGAACACGTTTTTCGGATTCTTCTCCGCTAGTTTGGATACTTCCTCGTATGCTCCCGTTTCAAAGAGTTCCCAAGCGGACTCTTCTAAGGAAAGCTGTGTGGAAAGGGCGGAACTTTTAGCCATACGATACCTCTATTTTTGGTATCGGTTGCTCTGGCTTTTTTTCTAGACTTTTTTTCTCACGCAGAGGCACAGAGACGCTGAGAGTTTTTAAATAGTACTAAAGGAATAAAAGTCCTTTCTTTGCGCCTTCGCGGCTCTGCGTGAGATCGTTTTAAGGATACAATCTTTCCATCATACGAGGATAAGGTATACATTCTCGAACATGTTGCAGTCCGCAGATCCAGGCAATCAGCCTTTCTGTTCCAAGGCCAAAACCCGAATGCGGAACAGAGCCGTATTTTCTAAGCTCTAAATACCATTCATAGGATTCTACAGGCAGGTTTTCTTCTTCTAGCCTTTTAGTGATATTTTCGTAACTTTCTTCTCTTTCTGAACCACCGATGATCTCCCCCACTCCGTCTGGAGCAATCAGATCCGCGTTAAGCACTGTTCTTGGATCCTCGGGATTGACCTTCATATAGAAAGCTTTTGCTTCTCTCGGATATTTTTGGATAAAAACAGGTCCGCCGAATTTTTGGCAAAGCATCTGTTCTCTTTCCGAATTGATATCATCTCCCCAGGTTATATCTTCCCCTTGGGATTGGAGGTATTCCAAAGCTTCTTTATAATCTATAAGCGCAAACGGTTTGGAGATATAATCCATTAGAGGTGTCGGATCTCTTTCTAAAACTTTTAGTTCAGGCAGACAGGAAGAAACAGTTTCTTTGATCACTGTTTTTACAAAATCTTCCTGTAATTTTAGATTTTCTGCATGTGATAAAAATGCGGTTTCTGCTTCTACCATCCAAAATTCGGTGAGGTGTCTTCTGGTTTTACTCTTCTCTGCTCTGAAGGTCGGACCGTAACAATACACTTTATTATGAGCAAATATCGCAGTTTCCAAATACAACTGTCCTGTTTGGGCAAGGTAGGCATTTCCAAGGTCGAAGTATTCTGTAGAGAATAATGTTCCCGCAGATTCCCCGATGGAACCTGTTAGAATGGGAGTATCGATCAGAGTAAATTGATTATTATGGAAATATTTTCGGATCTGGTAAGAAAGTTCACTTCTTACCTTTATAATTGCAAGCTGCTTACTGGAACGTAACCATAAATGTCTTTGGGAAAGTAAAAAGTCTATTCCGTGTTCTTTCGGAGTGATCGGATAATTTTCGGATTCTCCTACCTTCTTGAGAGAAGAAAGCACAAGTTCAAATCCTATCGGAGACTTTTCATTCTCTACTAATTTTCCAGTAACCTCTACAGAAGTTTCCTGTTTTAGGTGTTTGATCTCTGAGAATAGGTCTTCGCCCAAAATTTCCTTTTCAGCGAGCACCTGTAGGATCTTTCCTGAATTTCTCAGACTTAAAAATTGTCTGGCGTTAGATCCTCTCAAACCGTGGACCCAGCCTTGGATACGTACGGTCTGGTTTACATATTCCGGCAAACGATTTAGATCAATGGTGGAAACTTCGGACATGATCCTATTTTAAGCATTCTACCCGACTGAAAAGGATTATTTTCGGATGACATTGGGACCGGAAGCTAAATCCTGAACCCATGACTGCGATTTTACTCGATGGCAAAAAACTTTCCCAAAAGATAAAAGATTCGATCGCCGAAGAGATCAAAACTCTCACGGCATCCGGAAAAAAGCCCCCGAAACTCGCGACTATCCTGGTCGGAAGTGATCCAGCTTCTGCAACATACGTAAATATGAAAGTCAAGTCCTGCCATGCAGTGGGAATGATCTCAGAAAAAATCGAACTTCCTGAAACTACTACAACCCAGGAATTACTTGCAGTCATTGATAAGTTAAACGCGGATCCTGATACTCACGGAATTCTTCTGCAACATCCTACCCCTCCTCAGATAGATGAAAGAGCTGCTTTCGATCGGATCGATTTGAAGAAGGATGTGGACGGAGTTACTACATTATCGTTCGGAAAATTATCCATGGGAGTGGAAACCTATCTTCCTTGCACTCCTTACGGTATGGTGCTCCTTCTAAAAGAATACGGGATTGATCCTGCGGGAAAAAGAGCCGTAGTAGTAGGACGTTCTCCTATTTTGGGAAAACCTATGGCAATGCTTCTTACAGAAATGAACGCGACAGTTACCCTATGTCATTCCAGAACCCAAAATCTGCCTGAAATCGTTGCCCAAGCAGATATAATTGTGGGTGCTGTCGGAAAACCTGAATTTATAAAAGCGGATTGGATCAAACCGGGCGCAGTATTATTAGATGCCGGTTATAACGCTGGAAATGTAGGAGATATTGAAATTTCCAAGGCATGGGAAAAATCCTCTCATTATACTCCTGTTCCAGGAGGTGTAGGACCTATGACAATTTCAGTCCTTCTTCTTCAGACATTGTATTCCGCAAAAGATCACTTTACACCCCCGTTGAAATGAAAACGATGTATCTCTGATGGCTATCAGTTTCGACGAGTGCTTCCAGACTTATCCTCCCTTCTCACCTCCCGCGGATTTGGACGATTTTTGGGCGGAGTCGATCCGAGAACTCAAAGGTTTTCCGGTTAAAAACCAGACCAAGGCCCTGCTCAAAGGGACCATTCTAAAAGAAACCATCTACGATATTTCTTTCCAATCTTACGGAAATGCTACTCTAACAGGCAGCTTGGTGATCCCAAGAAAAAGAGGGGATCTTCCGGTTCTTGTATATTTCCACGATTACGCAAAGGACAGACCTCAAATCATTAAAGGCCTGACAGAAGCTGGAGTAGCACAACTCATCCTAGACCTTAGAGGTCATGGCACTCAGCTTATCCGTCCAGTTTTGAAAGAAGGAGAAATTCCTGATCCAGATTGGACCCCAGGATATTACAGAAAAGGATTGGAAGCCAAAGAATCCTTCTTCTTAAAAGCAAATTACTTGGACGTGATCCGCACGATCGAATTTTTAAGACTCACAGACGGAATTGATGGAGATAAGATCATCCTGGCCGGAAAAGGTATCGGAGCCTCCATGGCATTATTCGGTGCTGCAAATTCTCCAAGGGTCAAAGCTCTTATATTAGAAACTCCTAATTTTTGCTATGTAGATGATACCCAATTAAAATTAGGAACAAGCTGGTCCAAAGAAGTTTCGGAGCAGATTGCAAATGCAAAATCTAAGAAGGCTCAGGTAAAAAAGAATCTTTCTTATTTTGATAGTTTGAATTTTTCTAAGAAGATTAAGATACCAACTCTAGTTTCAGTCGGGATGGAAGATAAAGTTTCTCATCCTAAGTCTGTGTTCGCATTATTTAATCATTTAGTCTGCGATAAAAGGATGCAGGTATATCCTACAGAAGGTAACGAAGCAGGTATCGCAGGGGACAAACAAAATTTGGCCAATCTGGAATTCTCGAAAGAGATCCTGTTCCCTGAATGAAAGAAATTCGCTTTCATAATTCTCTTAGCGGGAACAAAGAAGTATTTCATCCGGAGTTTCCGGACAGAGTCAGAGTTTATTCCTGCGGACCTACAGTTTATAATTTCGCTCACTTAGGCAATCTGCGTGCTTTCTTATTCGTGGATCTTCTCAGAAGAGTTTTAGTCGCTTTCGGTTATAAACCGGATATGACAATGAATATTACGGATATTGATGATAAAATCATTCGCGAATCATTGGCCCAAGGCAAAGGGATCAGAGAATTTACTGAACCCTGGGTGAAAGCATTTCAAGAAGATTTAGAATCTCTGAATATTCAAAAATTAGAACATTATCCTAGAGCTACTGATTCTATTCCGTCTATGGTAGAGATCATAAAACATCTCCAAAGCCAAGGACTCGTCTACGAAAAAGACGGAAGTTTATATTATTCTATAGCAAAATTTAAAAATTACGGAAAACTTTCCAAAATAGATTTAAGCGGAATGAAAACAGGCACCCGCTACGATACCGACGAATACGACAAAGACGATGTAAGAGACTTTGTCCTTTGGAAATTCCCGAAACAGGACAACGAACCTTCTTGGGAAACGGAAATAGGTTCCGGAAGACCAGGCTGGCATTTAGAATGCTCCGCAATGGTGCGTGACGTGTATGGCTCAGGAGTTGATATACATACGGGAGGAGTGGATCTTACCTTCCCCCACCACGAAAATGAGATTGCTCAGAGTGAAGGCGCCTATCCTGGAGAATCCTTCGTAAAATATTGGCTACATTCCGAACATCTTCTCGTAAATGGAGAAAAAATGGCCAAGTCCAAGGGGAACTTTTTTACCCTAAGAGATTTGGTGCAAGAAGGCGCCGAACCCAAAAATATCCGATTCCTTCTACTCTCCGCACATTATAGAAGCAAATTAAACTTTACGAAAGAACGTCTGGAAGAAGCAGCCGGGTCCGTTTCTAAGATCCAAAATTGTATCGATCGTTTATTGGAAGAATTATCCAAGTCTGGAAAAACATTTCAATCTCAAGGTAATGTAGAATTTAAAACATGGGATGAATTTTTAGAAAGCCTTGCGGATGATCTGAATATTTCTAAATTTTTAGCATCCGTTTTTGAATTAGTAAAAGATTCGAATCAATATTTGGATCAAAATTCTCCGAATGAAACTGAGATCTTAAAAAGATTGGAATTATTTTATAAAATAGATTCTATCTTAGGAGTTTTAAGTTTCGAAAGAAAGGTCGAAGTTTTAGACTCTGAGATCGACGAGCTCGTAAGACAAAGACAAGAAGCACGTAAAAACAAAAACTTTGCGGAATCTGACAGACTCCGAGACAAATTGAACGAGTTAGGAATTATAATCGAAGACACCAAAGAAGGTCTTCGCTGGAAAAGAAAATGAGTCGCCAGGAGTATATCTACGGAAGAAGAAATATCCGAGAAATTCTGGAAAGACATCTCGAAAAAGGTTCCGAACTTTCTTTCCAAGAAATTTGGCTGACATCAGGGGCGAAAAAAGAATTAGAAGAAATCCTTTCCGAATTAGGAAACAAACTTCTGATTAAAGAAGCTTCTCCCAGTAAATTAGACAAAATGGCTCCGGGTGTAAATCATCAGGGCGTGCTTGCACTTAGAATACAACTCCATTCCGGAGATAAAAAATCATTCGATTCTCATTTGGACAATTGTAAGGGCCCAATCCTGGTCTTGGATCGTATACAAGACCCAGGCAATTTAGGAAATATTCTTAGAACGGCAGAATGTTTCGGAGTAGAAACAGTTCTCATCCCGGATAGGGATTCTTCAGGTATCACTCCTGCGGTTGAAAAAGTAGCCTCAGGTGCACTCGCCTATCTGAATGTTTTTAAAGTCGGCAACCTGGCGCAAATATTAGAAAAATTGCAAAAACGAAATTTCTGGGTAGTATCTACTTCCGACAAGGGAACAGAAGATTGGTCTAGCATTCCCGCTTGGGAAGAACTAGTGATCCTAATGGGAAACGAGGGAGAAGGTCTAAAAAGGATCTTAATGGAAAAATCTGATTTTACAGTTCGTATTCCACTTCACGGCCATATCTCTTCCTTAAATGTGACAGTCGCCACAGGAATTGTACTGGATCGTTTGAAAAACCGACCAAAGTAAATCTTACTCAAACATTTATTTCCTTTCTGTTACGATCGAAAGAAACGCCCCTTATCAAATTCTAGCTTGCGATTTTTTAGGAATAGTCCCAGACTTTATAGTATGAAAAGATTTTTATCTTTCCAAACTCTGTTTTTATTTTTTACACTTCTAACTTTCGGAAACTGCGAATATCTACAAGATAGACTAACTCCTTCCGAAGACAAATCATTAGCGGACCAAATTAAGGACTATATTATCTCAGCCTATTTTGCAGAACAAAACCATGCTTTGTATAAATTTTCCACCGTGATCCCTAATCTTCAGCCCCAAAATCTTTCTCCTTTATATTTCCAAAGTCCATACTTCCAGAGAAATAATTCTAAGGCTAAGATTGTTCTTATTCATGGGTGGGATTTTGCAGAAAGACAAACAGATCTACCGACCGATTTTAATCAAAAGGTAACAAACCTGCTCGGGACTTGGAACCAGGGACTCTCGTTTATTACAGACAATGCCACACCACCAAGCAGTTATACAGGAAGCGTATATGATGAATTTGAAATATACGTTTTCACTTACCGGACTTCCGACCATATTGAAATAAACGGAAGAAGATTTATAGATTCCTTAAATGCTGCATTCAACTCATCTGACAAGGTAGTTATAGTTGCCCACTCCATGGGGGGTTTAGTTTCTAGAGCTGCAATCCAACACCCAAACAATACTCAGAATGTTATAGATCATATAGTAAGTTTAGGAACTCCTTATTACGGATCTCCCTACTCTTCCCCACAGTATACCGGAGACTTAACTGCGATAGGAGCGATTATCAAATTTATGACAGATACTCCTGGGGGACAAGGACTTGCCTATACAAACGGGATCAGTCCAGGAGTTACGGGTATTCTTCCTACGATTGTGGACGGAACTAACCAAGCATTTAACTACACCTTGGAAAAGATGATCGCAAATACCTCAGAGGATCTGATCACTACCGTTTACGGTGGGGATATGGGTGCTGGGGATTGTGGGGCTGCTGATCATGCTGCCACCTACCAAGCAGCTTGCACGGTGATCACGAACGGAAATCCTATATTCCCAAGTTCAGACGGAATTGTTCCATTAGACTCAGCACTTTTGAATAATAGATTGGCAGGCGGGAATACACATACTGTTAACGCTATGGATCATTCCCAAATGTCATTTAGAAATGAAGGCGGAACCGGAGGAGGACTCACTAAAGTAAAAACACATTTTGATAATGTGTTCAATGAAGTCTTTACTATAGTTAGCGGACTGTAGATTTCGAATTCTGGTATGGACCGGCTATTATAGTCTGACCTTAATACCCATTTCCTTCATATTTTCTTTCGTTTCTCGGATAGTAAATTCACCAAAATGAAAAATAGATGCAGCAAGTACCGCATCTGCCTTTCCTCTTAGGATTGCTTCTACCATATGTTCAGGGTTCCCTGCACCACCGCTTGCAATAATAGGAATTTCTAAATTAGAAGAAAATAATTTTAAAAGTTGGATATCGAAACCTTTTTTAGTTCCGTCACGATCCATAGAAGTAAGTAGGATTTCTCCTGCACCTCTTTCCTGAGCTTCTTTTCCCCAGTCTAACGCATCTCTTCCAGTTTCAGTTCTTCCACCGTGGAGGAATACTTCGTATCTTTCTCGGTCTGGATGAAATTTTACATCTACTGCGCAGACAATACATTGTGAACCGTAAATTTCCGAGGAGGCGCGAAGGAGGTCCGGATTTTGAAAAGCAGCAGTATTTATGGAAACCTTATCCGCTCCCTTTTCCAAAACGGCTTTCACATCATCTAATGTGCGGATCCCACCACCGACAGTAAAAGGGATAAATATCCTTTCCGCAACAGCTTCCACCAAATGGATTAATATATCTCTTTTATCGCTGGATGCTGTGATATCCAAGAAGCATAACTCGTCCGCGAGATTTTTTTCATAAACAACCGCGGACTCTACAGGATCACCCGCATCCACAAGGTTTACGAAATTCACTCCTTTGACTACCCTGCCGTCTTTGATATCTAGGCAGGGAATAATTCTCGCGGTGAGCTCACTCATTTGATAGCTTCAGGCAACTGAACCTTAGAAGCCCATTCAGAGATCATTTTAGCAAAACCGAATATTTTATCTTCGTGTAAAGCAGGAGCTGTGATCTGCAGACCAATCGGAAGACCATTGGAATCTATCCCGATCGGAACAGACATTGCAGGAACTCCAGCCAAGTTTACCGAAGTAGTTAAAATATCTGCCTTATACATTTGGATAGGATCGGAAGTTTTTTCTCCCACCTTGAACGCGGTTGTTGGAGAAGTAGGCTGAAGGATTAGATCTACCTTAGAAAAATAGCCTTCGTATTCTTTTTTTATCAGAACTCGAGCCTTCTGTGCTCTTCCGTAATATGCATCATAATATCCGGCAGATAATGAGAATGTTCCGAGCAGAATCCTTCTCTGGACTTCTTTTCCGAAACCTTCACTTCTGCTTGTTACATATAGATCTTCCAGTTTGCCACTTGGATCTTTTCTTTGTCCGAAACGAATACCATCAAACCTAGAAAGATTCGAAGAACATTCCGCTGTAGCAATGATATAATAGATAGGGATAGAATTAGATAGAAGTGAAAAATCCAGGTCTACAAGTTGAGCACCTTTAGATTCTAACTCTGCCAAAAGAGATTCATATGCTTTTGCAATATCAGGCTCAATCTCGGAAGTGATCTTCATCTTTCCAATTTTCAACCCTTTCCAAGGGAGTTCTTTTACCTTAGAAGGATCGAATGCAGGAATATTTTTAGAAGTAGCATCCCGCTGATCTTTTCCTGAGATCACTGAATAAACATCTATGATACCGTCGATGTCCTTGGACAAAGGACCAATCTGATCCAAACTAGATGCATAAGCTACAAGCCCATATCTGGAAACAGTTCCATAAGTAGGTTTTAAACCATAAATCCCACAAAGAGAAGCAGGCTGTCTAACGGATCCTCCAGTATCGGAACCTAATGCAACTGGCACAAAAGAAGCAGCCACTGCGGCGGCGGATCCACCTGAGGACCCTCCAGGAATTCTTGCAGTATCAAATGGATTTTTTGTAACTTGGTAAGCAGAGTTCTCTGTAGAAGAACCCATTGCAAACTCATCCATATTCGCTCTTGGAATAAGTACAAAACCTTTTGCTAAAAGTTTTTCGATGGCGGTTGCGTGAAATGGAGATCGATAGTTTTCTAAAATTTTAGAAGCACAAGAAGTGATCGTATTCTCTATACAGATATTGTCTTTTACTCCGATCGGAATACCATCGAATTCAGAAAGAGGTTTTCCTGATTTTCTTCTTTCAGTACTTTCTGCAGCTGCCTTTAAGAAACTTTCTTTTTCCCAGGCAAGAAAAGCTTTAATTTTAGAATCTTCCGCTTCTATACGAGAAATCAGAGATTTAATCAGATCGGTAGGAGTAAATTCTCCAGAATTTAAACCTTTTTTAATATCTGAATATTTTAATTTCCAAAGTTCTTTCATGTTTCGATCACCTTTGGAACTACGAAATATCCATTTTGGAAACTAGGTGCAAAAGATTCGATTTGTGAACGGCTTAAACCTTCTTTTGCCTTATCTACACGAAGTGAATTTGCTTCGTTCGGATATAAGTCCTCGTCGGATACAGAACTCACATTTAATTCAGTGATAGTATCCACATAATTCAGTACCTTATTAAAATCCGTAAGGAAATTTTGAATATCCTTAGGATCTATTTTGAGCCTAGATAACTCTGCGATTTTTTGAAGGGATTCTTCGTTTAGGTTCACGGCCTTCGTTCTCCTTTTTTCCCTTAATAGGCGTTCTTATCCATTACACCTTTTAAAGGTGTAAGTAGGATGATTTTAATATCCAACCAAAGAGACCAGTTTTCTATATAGTAGATGTCCGCATCTATCCTATCATCGATAGAAGTGTCTCCTCTCAGACCCTTGACTTGAGCAAGACCGGTAATCCCAGCCTTGACCGCATGCCTTCTCATATAATGTCTATGATCCGTTTTGAATTTTTCGACAAAATGGGGTCTTTCGGGCCTTGGGCCCACCACGGACATATCTCCTAAAAGCACATTAAAAAACTGAGGTATTTCGTCAAGGGAGGTCTTACGCAAGATTTTACCAATCCCAGTTACCCTTGGATCATTTTGAACAGTCCAGGTAGTTTCAGACTGGGACTTGGTTTGGACAACCATACTTCTAAACTTAAGCATCTTAAAACTTTTATTATCCAGACCCACTCTTTCCTGATGATAGAATACAGGTCCTCTGGAAGTTAACTTGATCAGTAGAGCAATGATCAAAAATACGGGTGAAAAAAGAATAATGAAGAAAAGAGAAAATAGAATATCAAAACTTCGTTTGATTGCTCGATTATAACCAAGACGCACAGGAATGTTTCGGATAGAAATTACCGGAAGGCCATCCATCTCATCGACTCTTCCTTTTGCCTTGATGAACTCTTGGAAACCAGGGATTACTTTTAAATCGATACCTTCTGTATCACATGCATCCAAAACGGTTTCTAAACAGTCCCCTTCTGCATTATTTAAAGCATAAACAACAAGATCAGGTTTAATCTCTGATAAAACTTTTTCTATTTTGTCAGTCTTTCCTAGGAGCACCATGTCCTTACGAATGGCTTTGGAACTTCCTGAACTTACATAACCTATTATCTGATAACCGTAGATCTGGTGTCTTTGAACTGAATCAGCAAAACGAGCAGCGGTCTCTCTTGTTCCGATAACAAGCACCCTACGTAAATTATATCCCTTACTTCTAAGATATCTCAAAAATTGGCGGGCAAGAAGATGAAGAAGCCCTATAGAAAATATATTTGTCCCTGCAAAAACTAAAATAAATGAACGAGAAAATCTTTCGCTTCCGAAATCACCTCGGAAGAAGAATAACATAGATAATACGAAGAGTAAATTTAAGAATACTCCTCCAAAAATCGCAAGGAACTCATCTAAGAAAGATAATCCTCTTCTTGGATGATATAGATCTATAAATAAGAAAACGATTACTTGTGAAACAGAAAGAACAGAACCTAATATAAAATAACTTTCGAGATCAATATATGATCTATCTACTCCGGTTGGATCTCCTACATAAAACCGAAGAAGAAATGCGAATACACAACTTCCCAATGAGAAGGTCAGGTCCAAGAAGACGAATAATAATTTAAAAGTTTGGCTTCTTTCTTTTAGCATACTATTCTGACTCAACTCCTTCTGTATAACCTGTCTTAAGAGGACGTTTTCTAAATCTAAATAGACGGATTCTAGATAGCTGGGAAGAATCTTCCTGACCCAAACTGAAATCCGTTAAAGATATGGAGAAGAAAATGGACTGGTCGTAAAAGGTAACCTGACTCGCTCCAGTAGTTCCCCCCGGCACGGACCTAAGATCACTACTTAGACCTAATCTGAAATTCATAGTATGCAGATTATATTTTAAAACTGCCATTGCGCGGTTTACGTTCATAGCTGTTGTTTGTCTTGCCTGGGTCCCATTGATCCCGGAACCATTGATAATATCCTGACCAATATTCGTATGGTTCATATTCATCGAAGTAAAAGGTGAAGTTGGATCCGTATTCAAAATATATCTTTGGTAATAATAATTGTCCGTTTGGTTGGTATATCTCCAAGGTTCAGTAACCCTTGAATCTATTTCCGCCTCAAACCCAAACTCTCTCGTAATATCAATACTTGCCTTAGCATAGATCCGATAATTATCCATCATGGAAGCATAATATATATGATACCAAGTTCCACCCACTTCCAACTCACGGATATATCTTAAAAACGGAAGTCTAAATCCGCCCATCTTATAAGAGAGGGTGAAGTTATTAGACAAAGGACGATGCAGAGGTGTATGATACACAAAATCGTTATTAAAGAATATACCTGTATAAAAACTTCTTTTCCTCTCCAGAAGAGTTCTTTTTCTTTTGCTGAACCCATCCAGGAAATCTATATAACCTGCGAAACGGAATACTGTATAATACCATCTCTCCTGGCTTGTAGGCTGAGGCTGGTATTCATCCGAAAATGTTCTAAGATCTCGAATGGTCTTAAGGGAAATTTCAAAATTCTCGAGAGCATAACTTTCCAAAGAAAGTTCCAGCTCATGCTGACGATTTTTCATTAGAATTGGATCCTGTAATTCAGGCTTCTCCGCTTCTAACTTACGATATGTAGTATTAAAAAATAGGACCGGAGCACCAATTCTTAAGTTGGTGTTTGTTCTAAAATATTGGTAACTATCCCTTGATAAACTTCTTTCTAAAGAAGTAAAGTTCGTTGAAACAGTGTCAGCATTTCCCGCAGGTAATTGAGCTGATTGTTTTTTAGCACCATAATATACGCTTGGAGCCAAGGACACATAACTTCCAAAATTCATAGAAGTCCTAAATCCAGTCTCACCCTGTAAGAAGTTTTGAGTCCTTAGAAGATTATCCTTATAGTCTCCATTCGGATTATCATAACTTCCATCGGAGGTAGGTATTTTCAATTTTTCTTGGGTAGGAACTCCGTAAAATCTCATCAATGTATTCGTTAAATACACGTCCCAATAAACTGGAGTTTCAAAATAAGGAAGCCTAGTAATCTCAGAACTATTCTTGATCGTAACGGATGGAAGAACATCCACTGTAGGAAAATAGCCAGACTTAGTGAGAGGAGAAAGGTTATAGAAGAGCATATTCCTCTTCATGTTGATATTAACGGAAAGATCTCCCCTATTCTCTGTATAATCTAATTTCCATTCTAAATTATTACGAACGTATCCATAACGAACATCTCTGAACGTATATAATGATTGTAAACTGTTACTTGGCTGGTATCTATTCCCGTATTCGTATTCGAATAAACGATTTGTAAAGTTCTCATATTGAACCGATAGGTTTCGGGTAACGTCCTTTTCCGTATTATTCATCTTGGAATTTAGGAATATTCTACCCTTCCACCAAGGATCTCTATCTTCTCCAATATTAGGGATATTGGTCCCCCAATAATTCCCCTTATCAACTTGATTAGTAACAGCACTTGTTCCTAAACCGTAATTAGCGAATCTATCCTCAAAACCAGAAGTAATCTGGTAGGCCTTATGATTTGCAAAACCTATATCTATCAAATAGTTTAGATTATTACTTTGCCTCCACATTTCCAACTGGAAGGCTTGTCCTGTCTTTTCGTAGAAGTCTGCTCTGGCCTTATAACCCATTGGTGTCCAGGCAAAAGTCGGGATAGTAGACCACTGCAATGAGTTTTGGACGAATAAACCTTGTGTATTATTCTTACCAGCTTGTGTGGTCCAACCGTTCCCCAAGTTATTATTATAGAAGAATGGAAGCCAAAATACTGTTGTACCTCCTACCTGGAATCGAACGTTAGTTCCGACAACCGTCCTATCTTGGTAAAGAACAACCTTATCCACTTTGAAAGAATAGTGAGGCTTCTCTGCATTACATGTTGTGAAGTATCCTATCTCCAACATATATCGCTTATCATCTAATTTTTTGATTTTTTCTCCGAAGAAGTAAGCAGGTGCAATCGCACCCTTGGTATTATAAACAACACCCTTATCTAATCGATAATCATAGATAAATTTATCACCAGTGATTTTAGCTCGACCATCTTCAAATTTGATCCCGCCCTCAGCATATACTTCTTGGCGATCTGAATCCACAGAGATAGTTTCTGCTTCCAGAGTTCCTGATCTAAGTTTGATACGAACTCTACCTCTTAAAACTAAAACACCACCCTTAGTCTGGTCCACTCTCATGAGTTCACCTTCTGCGGCGTTCTCGATTACCATCGGAAGATCCTTTTTAGATGTTCCGGCTAACGCGGCGAGGTCAGGCTTATTATCTTCCTTCTCGCCCAAAGCAGCTTTTAATCTTTTACGTCTGGTATAGATGGAACCTTCTCTGGAAAGACCTAAGTTTTCCAGCTGTTCATCCACTTCTCTTTCGCTAAGTAGTTCAACGGATTTATTTAAAAGACGGTTTCTGGTCTTAACAACTGACCTTTGGGTATCGTCTTCGGAGTTCGAATCAGCCCCAGAACCCCTAGGGCCTAGGTCGACCGGCTGCCCCCATAGTAAGGTGGGCAAAAAAAGTAAAAATAGACAATTTCGGATCCAGGGGCGCATTCCGATCTAAGCCACACTATTGTGTCGGGTCAGCCCTGCATCACTAATTTGTAGAGGGAAAGCACGGAGATCCCAAGAAGTATCCGATACCAGCCAAACCCTGTAAATGAATGGGTTTGAAGGTATTTTAGGAACCATTTGATCACGAAAAAACAAAGTAGAAAAGAAAGAACAAAACCTAAACTTAAGATCGGCAGATTCTCCAAATTTAGCACCGCTCTATGTTTGAACAATTTATAAGCCCCTGCCAAGAATAAAACAGGCACCGCAACGAAGAATGAGAACTCAGCTGAACTTCTGGTATCCTTTCCTAAAAATCTAGCTGTCACAATCGTAGCCCCCGATCTGGAAACTCCCGGAATCAGGGCCAAACATTGGAAGATTCCGATTAGGATTGCGTCCTTTGTTCCGATAGGCTGACTTGTTTTGATCTTCTCTCTCTTCTGGAACCAGTACTCCGAAGCTAAGATCAGAATTCCTCCAACAAGCCAAGCTCCTCCCAAAATCGCTAAGATATCCTCTCTTGATTTGATTTTATCTAAAAATCCTCTGAATAAAAATCCAGCGAACATAATAGGCAGAAATCCGATCGTTACTCTGATTAAGAAAAGGAATCCTTCCTTGTTCTCTTCTTTGCGAAGAAGGTAACGTACTGCTGATCTTCCCTGTTCTGAGAACTTCTTTCGATACAAAACAAGCACAGACAGGATCGCTCCACTCTGAATGAATATATCGAATAAGTCGTCAAAATCCGCTCCCTCCGTAAAAGGATAGAAGGAAGAGAATAAGAAAAGGTGTCCTGTGGAGGACACCGGTAAGAATTCCGTAATCGCTTCAATTACGCTACGGAAGATTGCGTTTAGATATGAATTCAAATCGTTGAAAAATTTCTTTTTTTACTTAGTAGCTTCTGGCTCCGGTGTAGGAGCAGTTGCCTCAGGAGCTTTGGTCTCCTCAGCTTTAGGAGCTTCTTCTTTACTTAATTCAGGGAAGCTAAATTCTTTATCTAGATATTTTTCAAGATCGAACTTATCGTTATGTTTGATAGCGACAGTTTCTTTAATTCTATCCAGAACAGATTTATAAACTTCTTCTGATTTTCTGCCTTTGATCTGAGCTCGTGCCGCATCATAACACTGCTCTAGAGTTAAAGACTCAGCTTGTTTGTATTTAGTGCGAAGCTCTTGGCAACCTTGGTTTAACTCTTGCTCAGTGATCTTAATTCTAGATTCGATCTGTTCAGCGACATACATTCCGTAGATCAACTGCATCTCTTGGAACTTTAAGATTTCTTTAATATCAGTTCTTTTGCTGAAACCACTTTTGTCAGCAGCAGCTTTAACGACCATCATCTCATGATAACGATCAAAAAACTTTCTTTTTCTAAATTCGTTTCTGAGTTGTAAGAAACTTTGAGGAACTTTGCTTTCTTCTTCTGTTAAAAATTTAATGACGTTCTTTTTTTCGATGTTTTGAGTGCGGCTCAAAGTATCCAGAGCTGTATCAAAAGCGCTTTCAAAACCGGCAGTAGTTAACTTATTGCCGTCGATAGACTCGATGACCGGAGTCCCATCTCCGCAATATGCAAAAGAGAAAAAAGATAAGAGTAAAGTGAGGGAAATATATAGCCGTTTCATCTGTGTTGGAATTCCTACGCAAAAAATAGGAGAACCGGGCCTGGCGTCCATTACTTTTTGTCGGGTAACATTTCCGTTAAGAAGTACACAAGTTTCACAAGTTTGTCTTTTTGGTTAGCTTTCCCGGGAACATATAAAAGAACATTTGGTTCTCTTGGATTCATGGTAAGACCCATCCGAGCCGAAATCAAGTTTACGATTTTGTCATAACTACCTAAGAAATGTGTTCCTAATTTTAAGCGGATTTCCTCCCCTAACTCAGATACAGATTCAAATCCTAATACAGATGCTAAGGTCCTTATCTTTTCTAACATTAAGAAAGTTTTTGCCTCTTCAGGAGGTTCACCGAAACGGTCCGTCATTTCCTGAGTGACTTCTTCTATTTCGTCCAAATCTCTTGCGCCTTCGAATCGTTTGTAAAATTCTATTTTCTGTCTTGTGTCAGGAATATAAGATTCAGGAATGAAGAAGTTAGAATCCAAATTGATTGCGGTCCTTACTTCAATTTTGACTTCTTCACCTTTGATCCTTGCAATTGCTTCTTCTAACATCTGAACATACAGATCGAAGCCAACTTCCATGATATCGCCTGATTGTTCTTTACCTAAAAGATTTCCTGCGCCTCGGATTTCCAAGTCGCGCATTGCAACCTTGAATCCGGAACCTAGTTCCTGGTATTCGTAGATAGTATTCAGACGTTTTTCTGCATCTTCAGTCACGACCCTGTCTTTAGGAAGAAGAAGATATGCAAATGCTTTACGGTCACTTCTTCCAACCCTGCCTCGGATCTGATACAACTGAGAAAGTCCGAATAGATCCGCTCTTTTTACGATCAGAGTATTCACATTTGGGATATCTATCCCGGACTCAATGATGGTAGTTGTGACCAAAATATCAAATTTACGTGCGTAAAAATCTACAAGAGTTTCTTCGATCTCGTCTTCCGTCATCTGTCCGTGAAGAACTCCGATGGCAGCCTCCGGTACGATTTCGTTTAATCTTTTAGTCTCTTGTTCAATGGATTCAACTCTATTATAAAGATAGAACACTTGTCCTTCTCTAGCAAGTTCAGTGCGAATTGCATCTCTTAGGACTTCTTCGTCCTCTTCAATCACATATGTTTCCACACTTTGTCTATTCTTAGGAGGAGTTGCGATAATAGAAAGTTCTCTGATCCCGGTCAAAGCCATATGAAGAGTCCGAGGGATCGGAGTCGCAGTCAAAGTTAGAACATCCACTAGGTTTTTGATCTTCTTAATGGACTCCTTATGGTTCACTCCGAATCTTTGTTCCTCATCTATAATTAGAAGTCCTAGGTTTTTAGGTTGTACTGAATTTGCTAAAACCGCATGGGTTCCTATGAGCATATCCACTTTTCCAGAAGCGAAACGTTTCAGAACATCACGAGTTTCCGCCGCAGTTCTAAGACGAGAAACTAACTCCACAGTAATAGGATAGTTCTCAAATCTCTTCTTCATATTATTATAATGTTGTAAGGCAAGAATTGTAGTAGGAGCAAGCATTAGGATTTGCTTACCAGCCATTGCTACCTTGAAAGCAGCACGGATCGCAACCTCTGTTTTTCCGTAACCGACATCTCCGCAGATCAAACGGTCCATTGGTTTTATCGATTCAAGATCCTTCTTAACGGCTTCGATCGCTTCTATCTGATCTGGAGTTTCCTCATATTCAAATTCTGCCTCAAATTCTTCCTGATATATTGTATCAGGAGGGAAAGCATACCCTTGTAGTTTGATCCTATTGGAATACATATGGACCAGATCTTCCGCAAGACCCTCGACAGCCTTTTGGACTCTGTCCTTCGTTTTTTTCCAAGTGCTTTTGCCAAGGCTATCTAATCTTGGTCTTTCTGTTCCACCTACAAACCTTTGGACTAAGGAAATTTGATCCAAAGGAACAAATAACGTATCTCCGCCATAATATTCTAATTTTAGAAAGTCCCTTTCCTTTCCGCCAGCGTTGACTCTTTCTATTTTAAGAAATTTTCCAACTCCGTGATTTACGTGAACTACAAAGTCCCCTTCTTTCAAGTCTAGAAAACTTTGGATGGCTTTGCTATTTTGTTTTTTGAATCTAGTTTTACGTTTATATTCTCTTCCGAATACATCGTTTTCGGATAAGAACAGAAGTTTCTCTTCTTCCCATAAGAATCCGTTCCGTATTTCGGAAACTGCTAAATACACTTCTTCCTTAGATTTATTAGGAAGAAGAATGGGCTCAGGCTCAGAAGTTTCTTGGTTTAATAAACGAATTCCTTCCGACTCAAAAAGTCCCAAAAGTCTTTGTGTCTGCGCTTCAAAAGAAGAAGTGAGAATGATCTTCCATCCACCTTCCGCTTTCAATTCTTTCAGTTTTTCACGAACTTCTCTGATTTTTCCCTTAAAAGATGGAGCTTGGTGCAAAGGACAAACCAGATCTTCCGCTTTGCTTGGCGGAAGTTGTGTAAATTTGATACCATTAAGATTTTCTAAAATTTCGGATTCTTCTTTATCTCTCAACAGGAAAGAAGGAGGTGCACATAAGATCTCTTTGTTTCTTTTTTCATAAAGAGCGTCATATTCTCTCAATAGATGAGAATATCTTTCTTTAGCTCCATTTGGATCGGGAAAAACCAAACCCGGCTTCGATTTAAAAAAAGATAATATTCCTTTATTCTCCCGGACCATTGGGATCAATTCTTCGTAATAGGTCCCGCCTGCATCATCCGGAATTTCTGGCAAATGAAGGGATTTATCTGCGTTTGTGATTAGATTTCTGTATGCTTGCTTTTGGGAATCGGTCAGAATGAATTCATCTGCAGGAAGAAGAAAAGCTTCTTCCAAATTTTCTAACGATCTTTGGGTTTCAGGATCGAATGTACGAATGGACTCTACTTCATCGCCGAAAAAATCGATCCGAATAGGATCAGCGGAGAAGGAGGAAAATACATCTAAGATTCCACCCTTCAAGCTAAACTCACCGAAAGCCTGACACATATCTACTCTATGATAGCCAAGTCGGACAAGCTCTCTCATCAAATTTTCTGGTTGGATCTCTTGGCCTAATTTAACAGACAAAGATCTTTCCATAAGCGCGGACGCTTCCGGAAGAGTTTTCAAAAAACCGGAAACAGAAGTGAATACTAAAACTTTTTCTCCGGATAAGATTCGAGCGAGTGCTTGTATCCGTTCTCTTTTCATTTCCTGAGGATAACGCATATACTCATAAGGTAAAACTTCCTGACCAGGAAGATAACAAACAAGTTCGGGCTCTAAATAACTTAAGGATTCTCTATATAAAAACTCAGATTCTGTATTTGTAGGAGAGATTACAATTTTCGAATTTTTCTGAGCCTGAAAGATAACGGAAGATAGAAGTGAATGAACTGAATTGGGGACGGAAGAAATTTTTGTATTCTCTTTTACAGAAGAGAATAAATCTTCCAAAGATTTTTTCCAATCGGATTGAGTGGAAACAGACTTAGCCATAGTAAATTAAGATACCTTTATGGTTAGATTATCGATCAATCTTACCTGCCCCAAAAAGGCAGCAACAGCGAGTAGGATTTCTCCTTTCAGTATAGGAATTTCCTCTAATGTGTTCGCATCCAAAATTTCCAGATAATCCGTTTGTATTTTCGAAGAAGAATCCAAAACATCTTTCATCACAGTTAGAATTTCTGCAGGATCTTTTTCACCTTGTCGAATCAGGCTTTCTCCCAGCCTCAGAGCTCGGATTAATAATAATGCTTCTTCTTTTTCTGGTCCAGTCAAACGAGCATTCCTAGAACTAAGCGCCAACCCTTCTGGGGAGCGAACTGTTTCAACTCCTATAACCTCCATTGGAAAACCAAGCGCTCGAACAAAATCCTTTACGACCAAATATTGTTGGTAATCCTTCTTACCAAAATAAGAACGATCCGCTGGAATTGTATGGAATAAACGAGAAAGAACGAGAAGGACACCTTCAAAATGACCTGGCCTAGTAGTTGCATCCAGATTTTTCATTAGATGAGGAATACGTAATTCTACTTTCGGAATTCCACCTGGATACATTGTATCCTTATCCGGCAAAAATACCAAGTCTACCTTAGATGATTTACAAATTTCTAAATCACCTTCCGTATTGATCGGATATTTTGCATAATCTTCTGGATCGTTAAACTGTGCGGGATTCACAAAAATAGAAACTACTGTTTTGGAATTTTCGGAAGCAGAACGAACAAATAGATTCGAATGTCCTTCATGCAAAAAGCCCATAGTGGGAGCAAAACCTACTGAAAGTTTTTCGGACTTCCAGGAGAGTATTTGATTTCTGACTTCGTTTGGATCCTTAGATACGATCATGGTTTGCCGTTTTGGGAAAGACGTACTTTTACAGAATTTCCATGTTCCTCATCCAAACCTTCGAATTCGGAGAGAACTTTTACATATGGATATAATTTTTCTAAAGAGTCCCTGGTTACTTCTTGATAGGTCACTCTTTTTAAGAATGTAAGGACCCCTAAGGAAGAAAAGATCCTGCTCCCACCTGCAGTCGGAAGAATATGATTTGTCCCGCTGATATAATCTCCCATGGCAACAGGGGAATAAGGCCCTAAGAACACTGATCCTGCATGCGTAATCTTTTTAAATAATTCCTGATAATTTTGGGTTTGGATCTCCAAATGTTCAGGAGCATAAAGATTAGAAAAATTCACACATTCTTCTAAATTAGGAAAAACTAATATCCAACTTTCATTTTCTATTGAGGCTCTTTTGATGGCTTCTCGTTTAGGTCTTTCTTTTAGAGCCTTATCAATTTCGTCCGAAACTTTTTTAGCAAATTCTAAAGAGTCAGTGCAAAGTATCGCCGCTGAATCTTCTCCATGTTCCGCTTGTGAAAGTAAATCTGCAGCAACCCAGTTCGGATTTGCGAATTTATCTGCAATTACAAGAACTTCGCTTGGACCAGCTGGGCTGTCTATTCCAATCACACCTTGTCCGCTTAATAAAACTTTTGCAGCGGTTACAAATTTATTGCCAGGCCCAATCACAAATTCGGAACGAGGAATTGTTTCAGTTCCGAAAGAGGCAGCAGCAATTCCTTGAGCGCCGCCCACTGTTACGATTGAATCTGCACCCGCGATTTTAGCTGCGGCATATAATCCGTCAGGGATACCTTCTTTTTGAGGAGGAGTTACTATCTGAATGTGTTTCACTCCTGCGATCTTAGCAGGGATTACTCCCATCAAAATAGTAGAAGGATAAAGAGCCTTTCCGCCAGGAGCATATACAGTAACTGATTCTATTGGAGTATAACGTATTCCTAATGTATTGCCGGAGACTTTTACATCCAGATCTTTAGGCATCTGAGCCTTGTGGAATATTTCAATATTCTCTTTTGCTTTTTCTAATGCGGCAACAAGCTCTGGGTCTGCTTTTCCCTTCCATTCAGAGACCGGATAAACCAATTTTTCAGGTTTGAGGCCGTCAAATTTTTGAGTGAGTTCATAAACAGCTTTATCCCCACCTTCTTTCACTTGGTCCAAAATCGGACGTACCAGGGCCAAAGTGTCATTTAGATCCTGCTTTGCTCTCTGGAGAATGGGTTCAAAGGAAAAATCCTTGCCTATTTCCCTGATACGAATGCTCATACGGACATTTTTTTTCTTTGCCCGGACTTAGCATCCCGAAAATCCTGGGAACTCTTTGAACGCCTATGAAAGTTTTCTGCCTGAACTGCAATGGAATCCGATCCGCCTCTAGTAAGGGTCTCACAGACCTGATCTCCTCCGAAAAACCCGATTTTGTATGTTTCCAAGAAACAAAAGCTCAGCCGGACCAGCTTGACTCCGAACTTTGGGAAGCTCTTGGATATAAAGCATTCTTCCATTCTGCCGTTAAAAAAGGTTATTCTGGAGTCTCTCTTTGGAGCAAACAGGAACCTAAAAAAGTAACCTATGGTTTGGGCCTAGACGAATTCGATAAAGAAGGAAGAAGTGTCCTAGCCGAATTTGATTCATACGCGATCTGGACTGTCTACTTTCCTTCCGGGACTACAGGTGACGTGAGACAAGCCGCCAAGATGAGATTCTTGGAAGAATTCCTAAAAATTTCAGCAAAGTTAAAAAAGAAACATTCCAATATCATCCTCTGTGGGGATGTGAATATCGCTCATACTGAAAAGGATATTCATGATCCAAAAGGAAATGCTAAAAATAGCGGCTTCCTTCCGGAAGAAAGAGCTTGGGTGACTCAATTTCTTTCCACAGGTTGGGTGGACAGTTTTAGAGAACTATATCCTGATAAACAGGAATATACCTGGTGGACTTTTAGAGCCGGAGCGAGAGGAAATAATAAAGGTTGGAGGATCGATTACTTTTTTGTAACGCCTGAGCTTAAAACCAAACTCAAAAAACTCACAGTGAAAAAGGACCCTATCCTATCAGATCATGCCGCGATGATCTTAGAATTAGATCTTCCTAAAAAGTAGAATTACCTCTTAGGAAGTGTAAGATCAATCTTTGGAAGATTCTTTTTTAGGAATTCCGAAAGTTCAGACTCGAATACTAAAACGGTATCGGTAATCCTTTCAGAGGATTTGGATTTCACCACTTTCTTATCCAAAAGTTTTCCAGAGAATAATAATGGTTCCTTCCAAAAAGGGACACGTATTTCTATCACAGCATTGCTTCCCTCCGGATCCGGATGAAAACGATCCAAGGTAAAGCTAAGAGCTGTACCTTGGATTCCTTCCCAAGTCGCTTGGAAATCTCCGGAAGAAGAATGCACCTGCACTGGAACCTTTACGGTCTCAAAAAACCTGTTTTTGAATTCCTGTACTATTTTATCCAATATAGCCATATCTATCTCTATCTATCGTTTATTAACAAATGAGACTTAGTGCAATGCAAACAAATTTCCAATTTTAGGAAAAAAATACGGGAGAATCGTACCATTATCTAAAAAAATGAAGAAATAAGACCTTGGTATTACTTAGACCCAAGGTTTAATCTTTGAAGACTATGCTTTTATTTCTTCCGTCTTCTTTGGCTTTATAGAGAGCTTTGTCTGCTTCTTCCAAAAACTTTTTGCTCTCTTTGTCTTTTCCAGACATCCGAGTACTGATCCCTATACTCACAGAAACGAATTCAGAAGTTTGAGAAGCATCATGAGGGATTTTCAGTTCTTGGACACGTTTTCTGATATTTTCAGCAACTATCATCGCCTTATCTGAATCAGTCTCAGGAAGGATAACTGCAAATTCTTCTCCACCATAACGAGCTGGGAAATCCCCCGCTCTTCTTGCAGTATTTTTCAGAACATTAGCAACCTGACGGATACATTCATCACCAGCTTGGTGGCCATACGTATCATTATACTTTTTGAAAAAATCTATATCTAATAAAAGTAAGGAGATCGGTTTTTCAGAGCGGCATGCTCTCTTCCATTCTACTTCTAAGATCTCATCAAAAAATCTTCTGTTCCAAATTCCAGAAAGGCCATCTGTTCTGGAAACTCTAAGCAAAGTTTGGTAAGCTTCTGAAAGTTTATCTGTGATCTCTTCAAGGTCTCTTTCTCTTTGTTTTCTTTGGAGCATCTCATGACGAAGCCTCAAAGTAGATCGAACCCTCGCTCTTAGCTCATGGGCATCAAAAGGTTTTGTAACGTAATCAATTGCACCTAATTCAAATGCGGATTCCAAGGTTTGGGTATCATGGATTGCAGTGATTATAATAACTGGTAAGTCTGAAAATTCTTCCTTCGAACTTAATGTGCGAAGAATATCCAGACCATTCATTCCACCTGGAAGAAGAATGTCTAAAAGTAGAAGTGAGATATCTTTTTTGTTTTCCGGATTTCCTTGTAAGCCTAACCATTCCAAGGCAGTCTCTGGAGATTGGGTGGAAATCACATCACCATATCCTGCTTTCTTAAGGATCCTTTCTACGAGCAGGCAGTTTTCCGGAGCATCGTCCAGAATAAGAATTTTGTCCAATTCGCCAATCGCTGCGGATGATTCGCTTTTTTCTTTCGTTGGTCCGAACATTTTAACTGGTTCAATTCATCCGACGAGTCTTTTGCATTAGAGCTACTTCGCGGGAAGAATTTTCCAAACCTATTCTAAAAGTTCCGAAAAGAAAGCGGTTTTTTTTGCGGTTTTCAACCTATTTTCAGGCGACGAAAAGCGGATTCTGGAATAATTTAGAGCACCGAGGGAGGTTCCTCTTGGAACAGAAAATATCTAGAAAACAAATCCTAGGCCTGGGTGCGACTACCATGGCCCTACTTGCAAGTTCTTCCGTTTTAGGACATGACCACGAAGATAAGAAAGCTTCTAAAAAGAAAAAGGCCGACAAAATTTCCGTGCCAGGTTCCGCGATTGAAGCCTCCTCTGCTTGTATTTTAAAAGGCAGGGTCTGTATCAATATGTGTGTGGACATGTTGGCAGAAGGTCATAAGGAAATGGCGGATTGCCTTAGATCTGTAGAAGAAACTGTGGCGTTATGCGATGCATTCGTCGTATTGTCTTCATTAGGTTCAGCTTCCACTAAAAAATTAGCATCCATTTGTTTGGAGTCTTGTGAAAGATGTGCTGCTCAATGTGATAAACACGCAGACCATCACGAAGAATGTAAGGCTTGTGGCGAAGCTTGCAAAGCTTGTATTTCCGAATTCAAAAAAATACTGGCTGCTTAAAACGCGAACTCTATTTGGAATCGGGTTCCTGGGGCTGAAGTATTGATGTCCAATTTTGCCTTTAACTGTTTGGATAAGATCCGTATCAGTTGTAAACCTAAGGTTTCTTTGACCTCGATCTGAGAATAATCCGGGATCCCCTTTCCATCGTCTCCAACTTCCAAGTAAAATCTCCCATTTCCGGATTTTGCTTTTATATAGAACTGTCCCTTCTTCTTTTCTGAATAAGCATACTTGATAGAATTTGTAGCAATCTCATTAATCATCATACCGATAGGAAGTGCCTTCTCGACTGCTAAACTTAAATTTCCTACATCGACAACCCTTCCGATCTCAGGTCCAATCCCGTACACATTCCAAAGATTATCGAGTAACTTATCCACATAAGAACCTAAACCGATCTCTGCTAGATTTTTAGAATTATAGAGTTCATTATGAACTAGAGACATGGAATAGATCCTGCTTTCTGTATCCCTAAGTTCTCGAGTAACTTCCTTATTCTTTGCATAATTTGCCTGCAAATTCAAAAGACTGGCCATGATCTGGAGATTATTTTTCACCCTATGATGGATCTCTTGCAAAAGTGCCTCTTTATCTCTCAATGATTGTATGAGATTGTCTTCGGACTGTTTCCATTTGGTCATATCCACTAATATCGCAAGAACTACTTCCTTTCCTTCTAATTGGAATCTATAGGAAGTGATCTCCATTAAGAGAGGAGTGCCTTCTTTAGATCTATGAACATGTGTTTCCGGAATATTTTTACCATTATTAATTGCAAGGTACTGCGTTCGTTCTGTAGTAGAGGCCCCTATAAATAACTCGGAAAATTTCATATGAAGAAGTTCTTCTCTATCGTACCCGTAAATTCGTTCCGTTTCTTGGTTCAAATCCAAAACACTTTCACATTCATAATTATACAAAACGATCGGATGAGGATTATGCTCGAAGATCAGCCTGTATTTTTTTTCATTCTCTTTGATTAGGAATGCCTGCTCTTCCAGCTTGGACAACATATCCTGCCTTTCGATCGCATACAAAATAGATCTAAAAAGAAGATGAGAATCGAATTTTCCCTTGATCAGATAATCCTGACCTCCGGACTGCAATGCTTCCATAGCGACAGTTTCGTCTTGAGTCCCGGAACAGATCACTATTGGTATTTTAGGATACGATTTTTTAATAGCCTCGAAGCCATCTAGACCAAAACTATCAGGCAAGGTCAAATCGAGAAGAATACAATCTATTTCTTCTCCCTCATCTTTCAATACTTCCAAAGCATCGGCGACTGTTGGAGAATGTTTCAAACGAACCCCAGAAGGATCCGCTTCTTTCAAAAATATTTCGAACAAACGAGAATCATCCTCGTTATCTTCCACTATTAAAATTTGTTTCATCCGGACGGACACTACTCTGGCATTCATTTTGGAGGTAACCTCGAAGTTTTGAACCAATAGATTCGTAATGTATCCATCGCTTCCAAAAAATTGTCGTATTCCACCGGTTTCTGTATGTATGAGTTCGCGTGTAAGTTAAAAGTGGCAATAATGTCCCTATCTGAGCCAGAAGTAGTCAATACTACTACTGGAATACTTTTGTATACAGGATCTGATTTAAGTTCTTCTAATACTTCTAATCCATTTTTTTTAGGAAGGTTCAAATCTAATAGTATCAGATCGGGACGTCTTGCTCCTACGAATTCCCCTTCTCCTTTCACAAAATCGATCGCTTCTTCTCCGTCTTTTGCCACAAAAAGTCTTTTTTCGGATTTGAGATCGTTCAAGGCTTCGATAGTAAGTCGAACATCAGCAGGATTATCCTCCACAAGAAGAATATCAAAATATTGTTTAGAAGGAATGCTCATAATTAAACCTCAGGCAGGGAGAAAAAGAACTCAGATCCTTTTCCTAAAGAAGACTGGACCCAAATTTTTCCCCCATGATTTTCCACTATCTTTTTGCAAATGGACAACCCAATCCCCGTTCCGGGATACTCAGATCTAACATGCAATTTTTGGAATATGATAAAAATACGATCGAAGTATTTAGGATCCATACCGATACCGTTGTCGGATACGGAAAAAATATTAGCTCCCGGAATATGTTTTACCTTGATATGAATTTCAGGGTTTCTAACGGGGGAACGGAATTTGATACCATTGGAGATTAGATTGCTAAATAAACGTCTGATCTGGTCTTGGTCTGCATATACTTCAGGAAAAGGACCCTCAAAGACCAGCTTTGCCTTAGTTTCGTCTATCACTGAAGATAAGTCTCTTCTTAACTCATCCAGGATTAGATTGGGATCTCCCTTGGATTTTTTTACTGAATCAGAACCAACCCTAGAATAACTTAAAAGGCTTTCTATCAGTCCCTGCTGCCTTTTTGCGGCTTCCACAGAAACATGAATAAATTCTCTCATCTCAGGCTTTATTTCATCAGAAAACTTTCTCTCCAATAGTTGAAGATAACTCGCGATCGTCCTAAGTGGCTCCTGCAAATCGTGAGATGCAATATATGCAAATTGTTCCAGTTCCTTATTCGTTTTTGCAAGACCGAGAAGAGCTTCTTCCAAAGATTTTCTGGATTCTATTTTTTCAGAAATGTCCCGATTCACCATAATAAGACCGGGAACCAGATAACCTTCTGCATTAATTTTTTTAAAATTACTTTCTATGAAGATCTTTCTGCCTGACCCAAGCGTGTGTATAAGTTCTCGTTTGGAGGCTCCTAAGTTATCCCAATCCTCCATTGCAGATTTATAATTTTCTTCGGAGATCCAATCTTCCTTAAAAAGAGAAGTATAATGTTTTCCTAAACATTCAACTTCTCCTACTTCGTACATTTTTGCAGCATAATCATTGTAATAGGTGATCTTCATATCCCCATCTAAGGCAATGATAGCGTCGTTAACTTGGGATATAACTTCTAAATTAAAACGGTTCTCTCTGGTCAGCTTAACTCGTTCAGTTACATCCATCGCGGAAACAAGAACAGCTTCCGTCTCCTGGAATTGTATGAGAGAAGAAACTATATCCAGATATACGATACTTTCGTCTTTTCGCAGATGTTTCATTTCTTGGAAAAAATTCGGACCACTTTTAAGTCCTTTAATCTTTTCCTTCATGGACTCTCTTTCCTCCGGAAGTCTGAGTTCTTCTGCGCTTTTTTCTAAAAATTCTTTTTCCGAATATCCGTATGTTTGGATTGCAGTTTGGTTTACTGCCAATATTTTGAGAGAAGATCTTTCAAAGACGAACATGATTTGAGGATTATTTTGGAATAAATTCCGATACTTTTCCTCATTTTTGCGTATCCTATTTTCATACTCTTTACGATCCGAAATATCATAAACAATTCCTAATATTTCTTGGACTCGACCATTCTTCCCTATCCTTGGATACATTCTCGTTTCCAAAAGAAGATCATTTTGATTTGTATGATATATACTTTCTTCTCCCTGAAGAGACTTAGAGAACGCTTCCATTACTTCAGGCCGATTTCCGGCTCTTTCAAAAATGGTTTTCCCCACCACTTCCTTAGGATTGATCTTTAATCTTTCTAAACCTTTCCCATCGGCGAGTATAATCTTTCCCTCCGGCGAGATAGAAAACACAACAACCGGCAAAGCTCCAATGAGAGTTTCAAAATCTACAGTACGTTTTTCTAATATATATTCAGTAGTTTTACGATCAGTAATATCCAGAGAAACTCCCACAAGTCCCCTGATATTTCCATCTTCTCCAATTGCAGGAGAAATCCTAACGGCAAAATACCTTCCTAAAAAAACGATCTCCGCGCTAATTTCCTTTCCGGAGAGTACTAGTTTTAAGGCTTCCGTTTGTTCCAGACGACGGATGGTCCCATCCTCTTCTATTAGTTCAGCATTCCATTCATGATCTACAAAGTTAGTCCCTGTAAATGCACTGGAATCCAGGCCAAGCATGTCTAACGCTTTACCCGAAGCAAAATTAATAAGCCCAGTTTCGTCTGCAGAAAATAGTACGATGGGAGAATTGGAGAGAATATAATCTAGTAAGGACTTGGGATTTCCCGGTTTAGAATCTGAAAATAAAGGAGAAGGAGAACCCATAAATAGATCCGCCCGGAATCTATATTCCGGGCAGGGGTCTCTAATTATGGCGAAATATGGATATTTTCAAGCATATTTCGACTTTTTATGGAGTTTGTGGAATTTATATCCCACAAGGGATGCGTTAGATGATCTCTATCGTTTCAATCACTACCGGTTGAAGAGGACGATCTCCGGGAGCTGTAGGAGTTTCGGAAATACTTTGAACTATGTCTTCTCCCTCGCTCACATGACCAAAAACTGCATGGCGATTATCCAGATACAAATTGTCTCTCACATTGATGAAAAATTGAGATCCGCCAGTATTAGGTCCAGCGTTTGCCATAGAGATAGTAAATTTCTTATTTTTAAGTTCTGGATGGAACTCATCTTGGATCTTATACCCTGGTCCACCAGTCCCGGTACCTTGAGGGCAACCGCCTTGTATCATAAAATTTGCAATAATTCTGTGAAAGACTAGGCCATTATAAAAGCCTTTTTGAGCCAATTGGATGAAATTCCCGGCAGTGATCGGGGCCTTCTCATCTTCCAATAAAACGGAAAAGGTTCCTCGGTTGGTGGTAAACTTAGCAGTTGCCATAAATATCCTCAAAACCAGATTCTAACGGGTGTCTGTGCAATCAACTAATTAGGTATATCCTTAGTGGGAGAGAACTCATTCTACTTGTTTTCAATATAGAATGCAGTTGTTCCGATAATTTAACGGAGGATTTCCGGAATCTACTTTCCGCTAAACGGATCGATTTTTTAGCTTTCTAAAAGAGAATTTTTATTCCGGAACTTCCTTAGGAACGAAATGCCATCATCTACAAAATACATTCCCTTCGGACCAAATGGTGCGGTCGCCTTCTGGGCAAAAGCGAAGGATAAAATCCAAAACCAGGACGAATTAAGAGCCTGGGCAGATCTAGGCATAAAAACTGTAGTCTGTGTATTCTCTGAAAAAGGTTCTTCTTTAGTAACTGACTTGGAAGAAGGTTTACATGCAGGAGAATGGAAACTATTCGCATTAGAAATTCCTCCTGGACCGGAAACAAACGAGTCAGTGTTCCACTCTGCTTGGAAATTAATCTCTGCAGCAGCAAAATCTAATATATTATTTTTAATCCCTGAAGAATTGGAAGAAAGATGGGAAGTAATACTTTCCAAAATGGTAATATCTTCCTACCCTCATATCGCCACAGGTGAGTTAGGTGCTTGGTTTCCGAGTTTGCAAGGAGATGCAGAAACTACTTTCTTAGGAGAATTTAAAACTTATGCTTCTCGCAAAAAAGCTCCTAAAGAAATTCCTGATTCCACAAGAGGAGAATTTTCTCTCTTTCTAAAAGAACTTCCTTTAGCGGTTTCTGGAATTGAACTAGGACTATTTAAGAACGGGCATAAAGATCCTAATGGTAAGAAGAAGGTCCCGAAATTCCAAGAGGCAGAGAGTTTCCGCACCTTGGAAAGTAAGCCGGTAATTTCCTTTGATACAGTATTCTCTGGAGAAAAGCAGGAATCTGAGACTTCCGCAGCCGTTCCAGAATTACCAAAGGCAAAAGAAACATCAGAAAAGAAGAATATTCCGAAAAAGGAATCCACACCTAACCCTTCCGCTGACATGGGGGACTTAGCAACCACTGCAAAATTCCCTCTTCAATTAAAATTGATGGCGGTGATCTCTCTTCTACTTACCATTACAGTTTCTACAGTTATTTTATACGCATCCAGCGAATTCAAAAAGAACTACGAAGTAAGAGTGTTAGAAACTAACTTCTCTTTGGTGAATATTTTAGGGATCAAAGTAAAATCAGATCTGAAAGATATTCGTGATAAAGGCAAAACTCTTACTGAAAAACTTTTAGATCCAAAAGGCCCCGGTGCGTATGCGGATCTATTCTTCCGAAATGAACCTGATTTTCTTTTAGCGGGAATTTATTCTGCAGAAGGAGACAAACTTAAAAAAAGAACGGTTCTATATAATGATTCTTACTTAGAAGGAATTTCTTCCAATAGAGAAGAATTGGATGCTGCCGTTTCTCAAAAGGAATCGTCCTTTTTAAAAACAATCCAATCAGGCGGTAGAATAGATAACCTAACTCCTAATTTTAAAGAGCCTACGTTCTCCATTTCCGTATATGATACTCAGAGTAAATCTATTCTACTCTATATCATTCGTGCGGAAAGACTTCTATCTGTATTCCAAAAACAAGATATTAACGTTCCATTCTTGATCAATGGAGATGGAGATTTGATTGCACATCATGATCTCCAACTTCTTGCATCTCAAACAAATTGGGCAGATCTTCCTATTTTTGAAACGATGCTTTCTTCCGTAAGAGAGGATAGCCAACAAACTATATATGAAGATTCTACTAAGACAAGATATTATGGTTCTTATCAAAAATTAGGTTTTGGTGGATCAGGAGTAATCGTCTCCGTCCCGGAAGAAAAAGTTTTTGAGATGGTATACAGGATCCAGACAAAAAACCTCCTGATTATGGCGATCGCACTTTGTATCGCACTCATCATTGTATTCTTTTTAGCAAGAACCATTACAATTCCAGTTTTAAAACTTCTGACTGCAACAGTTGAGATCGCGAAAGGCAACTTTAGGATCGGGATCAAGTCCAGCACAAAGGACGAGATTGGCGTTTTAACTGATTATTTCGTAAGTATGGGAAAAGGTCTGGAAGAAAGAGAGAAGGTAAAGGACGCTCTCGGCCGTTTCGTAAACAAAGAGATCGCCGAAATGGTCTTAAACAAGGAGCTGACTCTGGGTGGAGAAAGAAAGATGTGTGCCATCTTCTTCTCAGATATTCGTTCCTTCACAGCTATATCAGAAAAATTACAACCTGAAGAAGTAGTAGAATTCTTAAACGAATACATGACAGAGATGGTTCGCTGTGTGAACGATACCCACGGGATCGTGGATAAGTTTATCGGTGATGCGATCATGGCAACTTGGGGTGCAGTTCGTACTTCTGAGCAAGACGCAGAAAACGCAGTGAACGGTGCGCTCCTAATGAGAGCGGCACTTATTAAGTTCAACGAAGGAAGAGGTGGAGATAAAAAACCGATCATTCGTATCGGTTGCGGTCTTAACTTTGGACCAGTGATTGCGGGCCAGATCGGTTCCGAAGAAAGATTAGAATATACCGTAATTGGTGACGCAGTGAACCTCGCCTCTCGTGTGGAAGCCTTAAACAAACCTTTTGGAACAGACATTTTAATCACACAAGATCTTCTGCATCACGTAAAAGATATCTTTGCGGTCGAAAAAATGCAATCTATCAAGGTGAAGGGAAAAGAAGAACCCCAAACCATTTACGCGGTCTTAGGAAGAAAAGACGATATGGATCGCCCGAGAGATCTGAATGATCTGAGAAGAAGGCTCGGAATTGAATACGAATCCAAGAAAAAAACAAAAACAGGAGATGAGGAAGAGGAATTAAAGTATGAAATACTTGAATGACGGCCGTGTCATCGTTACTGCTTTAGTTCTATTACTGTTCTTTTTTTCGGGACTATTATATCTTTATGCAAATGCTGGTTCTAAAACAGGAACCAATAAAGTTGTAGGCCAACTTAAAACAAAACAACTTAAAATATTAAGAAAACTTGATTCTGAAGTTATCTGGGAAGAGCTGGATGAGTCAGATCCAATCAGATACAGAGATACAATTCGTACAGAAGAAGGTTCAGAAGCAGTATTACTTTTCACTGATGGAGAAAATTCTGCCGAGATCAGAATGGACGAAAGAAGTATGATCCTTGTCGAAGATACTGACAAGATCAGCTTTGTGTCCGGTTCCCTCTCCGCTACTGGCGGCGGTTCTGGCAACCTGCAGATCAGTTCGGGAGACACTAAAATTTCTCTCGGAAATTCAGATCTGAAAATTTCCAAAGACGAAAACAAAGGTTTAAATCTGGAAGTAAAACAAGGAGAAGCCAAGGTCGTTTCCTCTTCCGGTGAGAACACTGTAGGCAAAAACCAATCTGCGGATCTAAAAGATGGAAAAGTAGAAGTACATACGTTAAATCTGGAAACTGTTTCTCCTCCGGATAAGACTTTTTTTCCATTGGCCGGAGAAACTCTTCCCGTTAGATTCGAATGGAAAAATTCTCCAAGCGTAAAAACTTTCCGATTGGAAGTTGCAAAAGATTCTGGTTTTAGAACAGGTTTAAAAAAATTGAACGCAGGTGGCACAAACGCTTCCATCTCTTTAACTAATGGTTCTTATTATTGGAGGCTCGCAGGTAAAAATCCTCAATCAGGAAAAGACGAATTTAGTTCTTCTAAAAACTTTAAATTAATTTCTTGGAATAAACCAAAACTAGTCTCCCCTACTAATAAAGAAGTATTCTCATATACTGAAACCGCTCCTCCTGTCCGCTTTCAATGGAATACGTTTGATTCTCAGACAAAATATAAACTGGAAGTTTCCTCGGATGCGAATTTTAAACAAATCGTATACACTGGGGATTCCTCTGCGGGTTTCTTAAAATGGGAGCCTAAGGCCGAAGGCCAATTTTTTGCTCGGGTAAAAATGAATTCCGACAAACAAGGGTTTACTGAGCAAAGTTCTGATGCGATTTCTTTTGTATTGCGCAAATCTGAACAAGCAGAACCTCCGAAACTTCTAAAGCCTTTACAGGGAGAGGAGATAGGAATTCGTATCTTTAAGGTTGGTTCCTTCTTCAGCTGGAGTTCCAACAAGGAATTCAAATCTTATTCCATAGATATAGCCGCTGATTCCGATTTCAAAAATATCCTTTTCTCCAAATCGACTAACTCCAATTTTATGAAGCCTGATCTGGACTGGAAAGAGGGTGTATACTTCTGGAGAATTAAAGCAAGTTCCAATTCCGAAGAGGTAATTTCTTCTTCTGTTGGTAAGTTTACTTTAAAACCCCTTGGTTCAATTCGATTATCCTTTCCTAAAGATGGATCAGAGCTAGGTCACCCAGTGGACGGCAAATTACAATTCAGATGGGACAGACCCGATCCAACCGGAACTTATAAATTAGAAGTTTCTAAAGATCCTAATTTCGCTTCTAAAATATTCGAAACCTCTGTTCGCTCCGGACAAAACTCAGTCCCACTTTCAGGACCTGGGGATTATTATTGGAAAGTTACTCTTCTTTCTCCGGAGGGAGAAGTTTTGACGAGCAGCCCTTCTTCTGGATTTAAAACTTCGGACTCTGCTCCATTTGTCTCTCCTGTATATCCAAGGGATAGGGATAAGATAGATTTGGATGAGAAAGCAAGTTTGTCATTTTATTGGGAAATTGAGGGCAAATCCGAGGCATACATCTTGGAGCTTTTAGAGGCAGACCAAAAAACCCTAAAAACAGTATTTAAAAAGGAAATTAAGGGAGAATCTTACGACTATCGAGAGTTGTATAGATTAAGGGAAGGAAAGTACCAGTGGAGACTGAGCGCAAAATACAGGGACAGCTCTGGACAAGTTCGCACTACCCTTCCTTTAACCAGGGATTTCGAAGTAATCATGTCCGCAACATTCAAGGCACCGGAGATTCTGACTCCTAAGGAATTTTATGTTGAGTAGAAGATTCCAAAAATCTAATACGATTGCGGCTCTTTTAGTAGGATTCCTATTATTCTCTCTTCCAATTTTAGGGAAGGAAGAAGGTGTCAAACTGGAATGGAAACCTATTCCTGACGCAGGTGGTTACCAAGTAGAGATTAAAGATTCTCGAGGAAAGGTCACCAGAGAAAAAACAAACGCTTCCCAGATCCAAATCGAATTACCTCCTGGTGCTTATGAACACAGGATCGGTGTATTGAATAAATATGGAAGAGTTTCCGTCTTCTCCGCTTGGATCCCTTTCGAAGTTATTCTTTCCCAAAAGCCTGAAGTCATCGCAGCTGAAAAAAGTAAGTTCTTAAGCAAGGACATGCCTGAAACATTCGAGATCAAGGGTAAACATTTTACAGAAGCAACAAAAGTTATATTAAAAGATTCTAAAGGAAACGAGATCCCTGTTAAATCCATAGATATCAAAAATTCAGAAACTATGGTAGTAACTATAGATAAGAAGAAGGCTCCGGAAGGTGCAGTTTCTTTACGTTTAGAAAATCCTCGTAATAAGTCTACAGAAAAGGAAAATTATTTCTTAGTAGCTGAAACAGAAGATGAATTAGCTGCTTTAGACTCCAAAACTTCTTCGGGATCGTCTGGGTCTTCTATCTTTGATTTAGGAGCTGCCGCAAGATCAGCGGTTCTTCCAGGTTGGGGACAGTACTACCAAAAAAAATCTACTTTTAGAACTGCAATCTTTCCTAGTTTAGTTTTACTAGCCGGTGGCTACGCTGCGGCAAAGGGAAGTTCTTATTTAAGTGCAACTCATGAATTGGATGGAGCAAGACAGAGTAATATTTTATATAACTCTGCATTCCTACAATCCGGGAACCCTGCACTATTTAACCTTGCTCTATATAATTATACTCAGATATCTCCTAAATATTCTAATGCCGTTGGTGAATACAACCAATTGGGAGTAGCTTTAGGAGTATTAGGATTCTTTTATCTAATCAATGTAATCGATGCAGGATTTTTTCCAGGCCCTAAACAAGTAAAGGTAGAAGGAACCGATACCCCAGTGACAGTTTCCCCCATCCTCAGAAATGCAAGGGAATCGGATCGGGCTGCCACCTATGCTTCCGGAAATTCTTATCTTCTCCAACAAAGAATGGAATTAGGAGTGGAATTCGCATGGTAACTCTTAAGAATTTTCTACCAAAACTATATTCTATTTTATTGATCGTATTTACTTTGAGCACGATGGGCTGTTATTCACGTCCCAAAAAATCTGGCATTTTAGATTTTATGAATATATCTAATTTTGTTTCCTATTTAACAGGAACTGCCTTCCCTTTGAATGTGCAAGTAAATGGATTAACTAACTCTGGCGTTTTGATAGTACAATTAGGAAGCACTGGAGAACAACTTACATTTTCCGCTGCTGGATCAGATTCTTTTACTGGATATTATGATCCGAATATCATTTATACTTTAAGTATTATCGCTCAACCTGCTACTCTTCCAACCCAGACCTGTATTATTAGTAACCCAAATCTTAATCTTACTTTTGCAAGTACCACATTCGTGGTTAACTGTGCTGAGAACTGGTATAAAGCAAATGTTTTTGTCACAGGGATAGATAGTGCAAATACAACGAATTTAGAAGTGCTGAATAATGGAACCGATCTTAAAACAAGAACCTCCAATGGAACCATTAGTTTTGATGTGGGAGACGGACTCCCTTACGATATCACTCTCGGAGTAAAGCCTACAGTTCCTTCTACTCATACCTGCCAAGTGGTAACTTCTCCTGCGAATGGAACAATCAGTGGAGCGGATGTAAATTTACAGGTCAGTTGTTTGAGTCTAATGAAAACAAGTGTGCCCGCAGCGGGTGCATTTTTCCCTTCTACCAAAGCGATGGTTTTCACATTCTCTGGTCCTGTTTCCGGTTGTACATTGGATGCGACTGCTGGAGGTCCTCCTTATTCTGCAGGAACTGCGAGTGGGAGTCCTGGGGTTACTTATTCAGGAAACACGGCAAGGGTTGCCCCTACAACATTGCCTTGGTCTTTTGGAGCATTGACCTTCCCTTTGAGTGTTACATTTATACTGACCGGCTGTAAGGATGGAGTCGATTTTGCAAATAATGGAGCAACCATATCTCTCAATGTCAAAATGATGGACGGTGATGTTTACTTCATAAGCGATACTTCCGGTAACGACAGCAATAGCTGCATGGACCCAAGCGATTCTTGTAAAACAATCCAAACTGGAGTAAATCAGTGTAATAGTTCCAGCGTCTGTACCGTTTTTGTGGAAGGTGGAGATTATACAATTTCAGGAACAACTTCTCCTATAACATTAAATTCTTCTGGAGGAGTTCGACTTCTGGGAAGTTATGATTCTACATTTAGCACCCAGGATCTAGACGGAACTCCAACTAGAATCATCGATAATAGAACCTTCGCTCAATGTCCTGGAACCATTTTAAGTTCGAATGAATGTGCTCCGATTACGATCACTGCGTCTGGAATGGCTGGGGACACAACAAAGGCCCACGTGGTCCAAGGATTTAGTATTTTTGCCGACGAAACGAAACAGAACGCTTTCGGGATTCGAATCCTGAATGGTGATTCGAATAGTTATATATATATCTATGCAAATTATATTTCTGGGGGACAAGGCGGATTTGGCTTAGAAAACTCTTCAGGAACAAGGGGAGGAATCTACCTTCTTTCCTCTCAATCGAATAACCAAATTGATACGAATGTAATCAAGGGCGGATTCGGAGCATTAACTTCTACTGCAGTGTATAGCTATAATTCCAATGTATACCTGCTTCGAAATAGAATCAGTGGGGACAAAGCAGCAAACGATTCTCATTCAGTCTTACTTGTAAATTTTGTAGATCGATTAGTAGCGATCATAAATAATACAATGAATTTCCGCCCATATACGGATGGTTCCGTAACTTCTCAATTTTCATATGGGATACGTAATGAAGAAAGTACGGCCCTCATTAAATTCTATATAGCTGGAAATACGATCTATTCTGGTGGAGCTACTACAGGTTCAAATTTTGGAATCTATATGACTGGAGTGGCAACGAATGCCCAGATGACTAATAATATTATCAGAGCTCCGGGAAGTAATGGAATATGTGCGCAATTCTCAACAGATCCGAATCCGACTACAGCAATATTCCGCGGAAATAATCTAGACTGCAGCGCAGGAACATTAGTGCGTTCAGTTGCTACTAACTATAATATGCTTTGCTCCGGAGTATTTACCAATACTGCGTTATGTGCTTTGGCCCTACTCAGCGATAAATTCCTAAACAACGGCCTTTCTACCGTTAGATCAGATCAAAACTTTACGGACATTCCTAATTTCAGCGCCTTTCCTCCCCTCCAACCTTGGTTGTCACTAAATACAGCAACGGGTGGGCCTTGTAATATCGCTTTTGGTGGGGTAGAAACATCTGCATATCTGAATAGTTTCGATCCGCAATATAAGTTAGACGCAGTGATTACAGCTCCAGTAATGAGAACAACATCTTCTGGAGGAACTACTCCATCCGGCTCTGCAGGATATTCTATCGGAGCATTCGAGTTAGATGATCCTGGATGCTTTTAAGCAGAGAAGTGTAAGCGTCTCAAAGAAAGCAGAAAATTCTATATCTTAGCTACACAAATCAAGCTGGCTAAACCAGTATTATCTGCTACGGCTATAAATCGCTGAGATACTGTTCCATTTGTATAAGTATGAACAATCCTATCAGCAGTTCGGGTTGAAGTCCAAACAACACCAAGTCTTTTTAAGGATTCTTTCGTTCCAAAAGGAGTTAAAGAAAATGGATTTGCTGAAATATATAAAGTATCTAACTGAATTGCATCCGGTAAGACCCAATCAGTATGACCAGCGAAGTTTAAATTTTGACAAAATGTAACTGCTTCTGATTGAGTCATGTCTCTGTCTGCAGCTACCACCCCACCCGCATTACAATTCGAAGTAACATAATCGTAGAGAAGAATGCTGCCAGCTGGCTTGTAAGCAGTGCAAAGGGTCCATAAAAAATTGTTCTGAGTATCAGTTACAGTTCCGTCATCATTATCTACTAAGGAAGCTGCTCCGCAATTATTACCACCAGCAGCATTTATAAAATCAGTAACACTTGCAGGAGGATTATTGGTTGCAGTAGTATACGGAATCGGATTTGCAACAGTCTGACCACAATGAGAAGAACTTCCTGATCCCCCTCCTGCCAGTAACAGTAATAAGCCGCTTAGATCTTGACTGGGCGCACCACCACAATTGGCGAAAGAAAGATAGAAGGAAAGAAATAGAACTGTCAGACGTTTCATAGTAAGGAAGATGCTCATTGCGCTTTTTTAGTCAAGCATCGAGTGACACTAAGGAACAAAAATCATGGAATTAGGAATATTCGTAAGATAAAACTAATCACTTCGGATTAGTTCGTTTAACACTGTTTAATAGGAAAGAAAATTTCATTATATAGAATGGACCAACTGGGCATTGTTAGATTAGAGCGAATTCTATTCCTTTGAGGCAAGCTCTTCCCATTCAGTGACTTTCTTCTGCAACTCTTCTTGTAGATTATTCAGTCGTTCTCCCGATTTTCTGGCAAGTTCTGGGTCAGAAGATTGTAAGTTTTGGACGAGTTCCTTCTCTTCTGTTTCCAAAGAGAGTATCTCTTTCTCTAAGATCTCCAACTTACGTTTATCTTGGTAACCGAGCCCCTTCTTCTTATTTTCTGTCGGTTTTTCGGGGGCTTTGTGTGTATTCGTCTTAGTTTCTTTTTCTTCGTATTCTCTATATTCCAAATATTCGGAATAGTTTCCCGGAAATCTGTCGATCTTACCTTCACCTTTAAATACAAATAAATAATCAGTAACTCGGTCCATGAAGTATCGATCGTGAGAAACGACGAGAACCACTCCAGGAAAATCATCCAAGAATTCTTCGAGCACAGAAAGTGTGGGAATGTCCAGATCGTTTGTGGGCTCATCCAAAACCAAGAAGTTTGGATTTTTCATTAAAAGTAGAATTAGATATAATCTTTTCTTTTCTCCGCCTGATAGTCTTTCTATCTTTGTCTGTTGTAATTGAGGCGGGAACAAAAACCTTTCCAGAAATTGAGAAGCAGTCCAAGAACTTCCATCGTTCATCTTGATCGTTGGAGCGATCTCTTCCTTCACATATTCCAATACTTTTTTAGACCCGGGAAGTTCTTTTCCAAGCTGATCGAAATATCCAAAACTTGTGTTGAGCCCCGATGCTACATCCCCAGAGTCAGGTTTTTCTCTTCCAGTGATCATATTTAGAAGTGTGGTCTTTCCTGCACCATTAGGACCCACGATTCCAATTCGCTCTTTACCTTTAAATACATAGGAAAATCCTGAGATGAGTTCCATCTTAGGATAAGATTTTTTAATATTCTTTAATTCTAATATTTTACCGCCAAGCCTTCTTCCAGAAACGGAAATATCCAGGACTATATCCTTGCCTGCCTTCTTCCTTTCCATTACTTCAATAACGCGGTCCGTTCTAGCTTTTTGTTTGGTTCCCCTGGCTTTCGGTTGGCGTTTGAGCCATTCCAACTCTGTTCTAAGAAAAGATTTTCTTTTTGCTTCTTCTTTTTCTTCGATTGCCTGCATCTCTACTTTTTTTTCCAAATACAGATCGTAATTTCCGGGATAAATCCTGAAATTCCCTCTATCTATTTCCAAGATACGGTTAGCGATCTCTTCTAAAAAATATCTATCATGCGTAACAAGTAGAACTGCTTTGTCTGTATTTTTTAAGAAGTCTTGGAGCCATAGGATTGCATCTATGTCTAAGTGGTTGGTAGGCTCGTCTAAAACTAAAAAATTAGATTCGTCAGTCAAAGCTTGAGCGAGAGAAACCTTTTTGGCCATTCCGCCTGAAAGTTCTCCCATTTTCCGGGAAAGATCCGGTATATTCAATTCTCTTAATATATTTTTTAGTTTGGATTCCAGTTCCCAAGCCTGTTTAGAATCCATTTCTTCCATAGCGAGATGATATTCTTTTTCGGCCTCTTCTCCGCCCTTTTCTAATTCGATACACGCTTTTTCGTATCTTCTAACAGTATCTAAAAGAATTCCCGAACCTGAAAGTATATGTTCTAAAACTGTTTTATTGGGATCGAATTCAGGAAATTGGGATAAAAAAGAAATTTTGAGTTCTCTGTTTCGAACTACTTTACCTGAGTCGGGTTCTTCTATCCCGAGTAAGATCCTAAGTAAGGTGGACTTTCCCGATCCGTTGATCCCGAGTAATCCTGTTTTTTCTCCCTCGTCTATTCCAAAGCTTAAACCTTGGAATAGTAGTTTTTCGCCGATAGATTTACCGACCTTATCTATGGAGATTAGATTCATCGCTTCCAGCCTTTTTGAAACCAGATGGGAAGCAATTCTTTTAAAGATCTATTTAGGGATTGGGAGTTCTATTTTGTATCTGGTTCCTTTATCTACTGTTTCTAATCCCCATTTTGCTTTTAGTTTATCCAATAACATTCCTACCAATTGTAATCCCAATCCTTCAGAATTTCGGACATCCACCGTTTTAGGAAGTCCTACCCCATTGTCTCCGATAGAAATAGAAAGTCCATAGTCTGTCTTGGCGATAGATACAGATATCTCCCCTTTTTGATCTCCGGGAAATGCGTATTTTAAGGAATTTGAAACTAGTTCATTGAATACTAATGCAAGCGGAATGGCAAAATCCAAATTCAAACGTATATCTTGGGATTCGATTGAATATCCTACTCTCTTGTTTGCGCCGAATGATTGAACGAGTGCAACAAGTAAGTTGTTTAAATATTCTGTGAAGTCTGCATCCGCAATTGTATCATTTTGATATAATTCCTTGTGGACGAGAGCCATGGATTGGATCCTTCTTTCACATTCTTTTAAAATAGAAACGAGTTTTGGATCGTCAGTAAAATCAGTCTGCAAACTTAAAAGACTAGAAACCACCTGTAGATTATTTTTAACCCTATGATGAATCTCCTTTAACATCACTTCTTTTTCTTCCAAGGATTTTCTTAAGGTTTCTTCGTATTGGTATCTATCCGTCACATCTCGGATGATCTGAGTCGCACCTATCATATTATGACTTTCATCACGGATTGAGCTGTAATTGATCTCAAGAACGATTGAGTCTTTTATGAGTCCGGAAATTTTCCTTTCCATTTTAAAAACTTCACCGGTGAGAGCCCTACTCCAATTCCTGATAATCCTTTCTCGTTCTTCTGGATTATCAATTGCGATATCCCAGATTGTTTGGCCGACGGTAACTCTTTTCCCATACACTTTCCAAACCATGAGTTCGAAAGCGGTATTACAAGAGATGACCCTTAGGTCCATGTCCACAGCACAAATAGAATCTTTTACACCTTCTATAATTGCTTGTAGTCTATCATTTGTTTGTAAGATTTTTTTCCGGAGTTCACCTAACTCGAGTTCGGCTTTTTTTCTCTCAGTGATGTCTCTTACAATCACCTGCATGAGTTTCTGGCCCCTTTGTTCGAATGCAACTCCGGAAACTTCTACGGTGAATTCAGTTCCATCTTTACGAATGAATTTTTCCTCAATAGGTTCCAAAGGTTCCGACTTAAGCATCGCCTTGAGAACTCTTTCTGCTACAACCTGTCTAGAATCTGGATGGATAAATTCTATAATATCCTTTCCTTCTACTTCTTCTACAGAGTTATAACCCAACATTTTAAGACCAGTTTGGTTAATATAGATTACTTTTCCGTCCGCATGTAATCCGATCGCGTCTGGAGAAACTTCCACCAATTTTCTGTATTTTTCTTCGCTGGCAAGAAGTGCAGTCTCCCAAACCGTCCTAAGGGTCACGTCTTTTAGAAATATTACGACTTCCTTAATTGTTCCTTCTTTGGACAAGGGTGCAAAGGATACTTCCAGTTCTGAATTGGGTTGGACAGGGAAAAGTCTAGAGAAATGCCATTTAACTTTTGCTCCCGAAAAAGCCTTATTTAACTGTGCTTGAAAAATTTCCTTATGTGTCTCCGAGATTAAAGATAAAATTTTAGAATCAGGAAGTAATTCTATTCCGAATTGCCTTCTGACCTCTGATCTTCCGGATGAATTTACGTATTGTATCTTTCCAGCTTGGTTTACGCGGATCACCCATTCTTCCGTACTATCTAAAAGAATATTTGTATAGGAAAGTTGGTCCTGTAGGACTATTTCACTTTTTCTTAATGGAGTCAGGTCCTGGACGGAGCCATAGATCTGAGTTACTCTCTTTTTGACGGGATCCCAAATAGGATGAGCGTGGTCTCTCAACCATCTAATCTGTCCATCAGGGCCATACACTCTATATTCGTCAGCCCTGGGGGAACCCGATAATAAGGATCTTGTCCTTTGTTTAATTAAATCTTGATCATCAGGATGGAAATATTTTGGATCAGCCGCAGGCCATGGGTTATTTAGATCGTCTAAATTGATCCCGCAGAATTTTAAAAATCCCTCATTTGCCCAGCTTAATTGTAAATCACCATTATCTAATACATGTACTCTGTAAAGATAATCGTTAAATACTTCGGGCGCGAGGGCACGAATCTCTTTTTCTATTTTTTTTCGAAGATTCCGATTTTGAAACCATTTTAGAAGTTTGGCAAAAGCCATCGCAACTCCGAACAACTCCTAAAAAACCGAAGTTTTCTTAGAGCTTACTTTACTAAAAATTCTTTGTAAGTATTCGCTACTTCTTCGGGTCTTTCTAACATAGGAACATGACCCATATCTTTCAAGATCACCTTTTTAGATCCCTTGATGCCCTTCTCTAATACGCCAGCTCCAGAGACACTCAATACTCTATCGGTATCTCCCCATAGGATTAGAGTTCTTGCTTGGATCTTATTCATATTCTCCTGCAACGGAAAACCTGTAGATCGTATTTGTTTGAATATATATTTATTAAATTCAGAATTCTTAATCGCTTTTTCCGCAAAATATGAAGCGAGAAAAGAAGGAATCGGAGGAGGAGTTACGAAAATGAATTTCATCAATTCTTGAAATTCTTCTCCGTTAGTCGCAACCAAATTGTTTTTTCCTTTCTCCAAATTTTTGGACAATTCACTTTTTTCAGGACTGTTTACTCCGGAAGGTGCAAATAATCCTAACGATAATATCTTTTGAGGATATGTTGCAGCATATACGCCAGAGATTGCTCCTCCCATGGAGTTTCCAACGATATGGAATTTTTCCCAACCGAGCTTTGTAACAAACTCATCCAGTCGTTTTACTTGCTCTTTAATATTATAATCCTGATCCGCAATTCGCTCATTTTCCCCAAAACCAGGAAGGTCCACTGCTACTACTGTGTATGTAGGAGTAAGCCATTTGGAGAATCTAGTCCAATTGTCTTTGTCACCACCGAATCCATGGACCATCAGGATCTTTTCGCTACCTTGTCCACCTTCTAAATACACCCAATTCCAAGGTTCAAGCTTGGTTTGTTTTTTTTCGAGGCCGGCTTTCCATCTTTCATAGCCGATACCAGTTTTGACAAGTGTCTCGGAGCAATAAGTAAGCCCGAATAAAATTAGAAAAAGGTAGATTGGAAATAATTTACGGTTCATAGTCAGATCAAGAATAACGTTTCTTTAATTCTCTAGCATAAGCCAAGTCATGAGTCAAAAGCCTCATTCTTTTTACCAAATAGTTGGTAATACCTTTATAAAACTTAAGAGCAAGTTCCTTATCCGAATCCAGAATATGCTGAAGATGATCGAAAGGAATTTCTAAAAGTTCGCAACGTTCCATTGCCTCTACTGTTCCAGCTCTTTTTCCCTGATCCAAAAATGGGAATTCTCCGAAATGATCACCAGTGGCTATGGTAGTTACATTTACATCGTCACCCTTTTCGGTAGAGGTCAAAATTTTTAGGGTTCCGTACATTACCACATAGAACGCTTTTGCCTCATTCCCTTCTTGGTAAACCGCGTCCCCTTGTTCAAGCACCTTGTATTTTGTCTTCTCCGCTATTTTAGCCAATTCGTCCATGGAGAAGCTGGAAAATAAATAAATCTGGTGTAGGATTTCTTCTGTAGTGTGTTGCATGTGTTCCTTACCAAAGACCGAGTATTGAGCCTAGAAAAAAACCATCAAGCTACTTTCCTGGATTTCGGTCCGGAATTCTAAGACGAAAAACAACTCCATTTTCCGAAGTAAACTCAGACTGTGCCTTGAGTTGTCTGGACAAGATCTCTATCAGCTGGATGCCTATAGTCCCGGAGCCATTCAGATTTTCTTTTAGAAAGCCTACCCCATCGTCTGAGTACGAAAAGACGATATTTTGGTCTTCTTTAAAGAGACTGACTTGAATTTTGCCAGAGCTGTCCTCAGGAAATGCGTATTTTAAGGAGTTAGTGAGAAGTTCATTTAGGATCAGCCCGAGCGGAATGGCTCTTTCTATACTCACTTCCAAGGAACTTAGGTCCAATTGAAGTTTTATACGAGGGAGTCCTCCATAAACTCGGATCAAATTAGAAGAAACTGTGGTAAAATAATTTTCCAAATCTACTGCGGCAAAATTTTCTGATCTATACAATTCAGCATGAACGAATCCCATGGACTTGACTCTGTTCTCACATTCTTTCAAGATCCGCTTTAGGTTTGGATCTTCTGTATTCTCATACTGTAATCCTAAAAGACTTGAGATCACCTGCAGATTATTTTTGACCCGATGATGTATCTCTTGGAGCATAGATTCTTTTTCTTTTAAAGATTTCTCCAAGGTTCTGGTCATAGAATTTCTTTCAGTCACATCACGGACAATTCCCATATAACGGGACTCGTCTATTCGAACCGCATTTACTTCTGCTTCTATCATTCTTCCAGATTTGGCTTTGAACTTACGATCTAAGATTACAGGCTTCCCTATTTCTAAAGCGGGAATTCTACGCACAGCATCTTCAAAACTATCTTCACTCAGAATATTTTTTAAAGTAAATGTTTGGAGTTCTTCTTTACTATACTCCAAAAGTTCACACATTCTTCTATTCACCTCTAAAATATTGGTTTCAAAATTTATAATGATGATTGAGTCAGATGCGCTCTCAACTAAGGAACGATATCTTTTTTCACTTTCTTCTAACAATGAAGTCGCCTTCACTCTTTCCGTAATATCGTATAGAATAGAAAATAAAACTCTTTTGCCTCCGAACTGCAAGGGTCCGCTATAAACCTCCATTTCACAGATTTCTCCGCTTTTTAATTTATGTCTGAATCTAAAATATTGTCTGGATTCAAGTGCAGCCTGTTTCATCTCCTCGAAAATTTGTTCTTTCGTGAAAATATTAATATCAGTGACCTTCATTTTCAGAAGTTCTTCTTGGCTATATCCGTAGAATTGGATTGCAGACTGATTCGCGTATAAAATATCTCCGGAGTCAGGATCCAAGATCCATTTGATTGCTTGGTTGGTTTCAAAAATTTGTCGGAATGGTCTGTCGCTTGATAGAAATTCTTTCCAAAAAGAATTTTCTAAAAGAGAAGCTGAGTCCTCCTCCATTGGTTCCATCTTAATCCAAAACATCCCATGAGTGAGAGACCAACTTGCAAGAAGTCCAGTGCTCCCAGGAAATGAAAGTGGGCTTTTTCCAGGTAGCCAAGAAAGTATAGCGCTTCCCTTCTCCCCTTGGATCTGCTCTGTCCCAATCAAAAAATGAGAGAGCGGATTTTGCCTCCATAATTCCAGAGGAAGATTGGTCTCAAGGATCAATCCGGAAGGATCCATTAAAATACACCAATATGGAAAGAAGGAGGAATTCATATTTTAAACTGGAGAGGCCTATTTCTGCGATTTATTCGACTCTGAAAAATCTCTTTTCAAAACCCCAGACTCAGATCCGAAAAACGGATCGAAAAATAACTTGCAGTGCACTGGGTCGAAAAGGACTTTGCAATAGAACCGAATAGTATAGCGCACGCTACAGGAATTGAAAATATGGATCTGTCCTTCATCAGTCAAAACAAAGAATTGATCGGGATCATTATGATGCCTTTCACCTACGGATTCGTGGGTTGGTTTACCAATGTGGTAGCCTTAAAAATGACATTTTATCCACTAGAATTTGTAGGAATTCCGCCTTATTTAGGATGGCAAGGGATTGTTCCGAAGAAGGCGCAGAAATTGGCCTTAAAATCGGTAAATATCATGACCGAAAGGCTGATCAAGGTAGAGGACTTTTTCTCCAAAGTGGATCCAGATCAGTTAGAGACTGAATTCCAACCTGTTCTAAACGATCTAATCCCTTCTGCGACTCACGAGATCGTTCATCATATCAATCCAATTCTTAGAAAACATTTAGAGAACGGACACGGTGAAGAGATCGTAAGAGCTGTCCAAGAAAAATGCGCTCACACAGTGAAGAATATCATGACCCAGGTAAAGGAGAATGTATCTTCCGTTTTCAATTTCAGATCCCTGGTATTACGTAAACTCACTGGACCGAATGTAGAAAGAATCGTAAACATATTCGAAGAAGTCGGTTCTAAAGAATTCAAATTTATTGAACATTGTGGCTGGGCTCTTGGTGGAGCACTCGGGATCGCACAAGCATTCCTTTGGAATTATCTTCCGATCTGGTGGACTCTTCCAATCCAAGGGATCATAGTAGGATATATTACAAACTGGGTGGCACTCACAATGATCTTCCGTCCTCTTTATGAAAAAAGACTTGGACCGATCAAATACAGAGGACTATTCATTGCAAGACAGGAAGAAGTTTCTAAAAAATATTCTAACGTATTCGCAACCCAAGTTCTTACAGCAAGAAACGTATTAGAAGAGATCTTATACAAAAGAGCCGCAAGAACTCTTGTAGAAACCATCCAAACTGAAACAGAATCCGCCGCTTCTCGATTGAACTTAGCTGGGCAACTCGATGAGGAGAATAAAGGCGAAGATTCAGATTTCGAGAATACCAAAAAAGAAGTGATCCGCAAGGTAAGTGATTCCTTGGCAGGAAGTTCTACTAAACTCGAAACCTATATGGGAAGAGCGATGAGCATCGAGAACAATATGTTCAAACGTATGAAAGATCTCCCTCCTGAAGAATTCGAACCAATCTTAAGATCCGCTTTCCAAGAAGATGAATATGTTCTTATTCTAATAGGTTCCGTCTTAGGAGCTATTGTAGGTCTTGTGCAAGGGATCTATATGATCGCGGTATAATATGGATCTGATCAAAGTGAATGAATCTGATCCAGAATCATTCCTCCGGAGATTAACAAAAGCAATCTCCGGAGGAGAATTAGGTGCTATTACAAAATTCGATCTAAAAGAAGACGATTTTTGTATCAAATTTTCAGGACTCGGTGAATCCAGGATTTGGTTTAAATTACAAAGAGAAGGAGAAGGATTCTCCGCAGTCAAAAAAAGGGAAAAGATTGCTTTACTACATTTAGCATTCAGATCAGAAATGGAAAAAAATTTGGAGAATATTCTGATCCGACTAGGGGCAGAAGTTTCCTAAATATTACAGAATGTTACAATTCGGTTCGGATTCCAAAATAGCAACTCTACCCTCCGGAATCCGAATCGCCTATCGGATCTTTCCAGGCAAATCCAAAGTCCCACTTTTCTGTGTTCATGGACTTACAGGAAATCTAAAAAACTTCGAGCCAATTGCAAAGGGTCTCTCTAAAAAAGGGATCACGGTAATAGTATATGATTTACGTGGAAGAGGAAATTCAGACAAACCAAAAGAAGAATATTCCGCAAGAGTTCATGCGCAAGATCTAAAAGAACTATCCTCTGCATTAGGATATTCTAAAATATCCGTCCTCTCCCATTCATTAGGCGCCTGGATCACTCTTAGATTTGCGGAGAAGTATCCTAACTTATTAGAAAGAGCGGTCCTTATTGACGGAGGAGGAGAACTTTCCATCAAGCGTAAAATTTCGAATCTACTCATGATCCAAGGTTCTTTAGCTCGTTTGGGCAGAAGAATCCCAAGTAAGGAAATGTATCTGCAAGAGGCCAAAAAATCTCCGCTTCTTTCATCTTGGAATACGAATATTCAAAATTTCTTATTATATGAATTAGAACCTATCGGAACACTTTCCCCTTCCTTAATGCCTGGTGACACTTTTTACGGACCGGTTCTATGTTCTATTCCCCCGTTTGTGATCGATTCAGAACTGAAGAATATGGGTGGAGCAATGAAGCCTGGCGGTATTGTAGCAAGGCTTTTCAAAGATCCTAAAGAATTTATCAAAACTGTCCAAGAAAATAAAGTAATGCCGTATTCCACATTACGTTGTCCTGTGCTTGTAATCCGCGCTTTAAAACCGAATTTCAAACCGGGAGACGAACTTTTACCTTCTTCAGCTATTGAAAAAATGAAAGAGAAGATCTTAAACCTGAAGATTTATGAATTAGCGGATAAGAACCATTATGAATCAGTATTATTGGAAGATACAAAAAGAGATCAGGAAATATTTAAATTTTTGCAATCTTAAAGAGATTCGTCTTTATCTTCTTCTATAAATGAGTCTCTTTTAAAAAAAATATAAAGCAAAACTAAAATACCTATTAAAACTGCTGTAGCTAAACTAAGATCATATTCAGCTCTTTTAAATACTTTTCCCTCTCCAATTTCTGGAAGTTTTTTAGGCTGAATGCTAAATCCGTTTTTTGCAGCAAGTTCTTCTACCCGAACCAAATGAATAATTGGAATTCCTTCATTTGCGAAACGCCTCATGACTGAATCTTTTCCGTTTTTCACAATCGGATGTTTAAGATTCAAACCAGCAATAAATTCCCCAGCATTCTTTTTAGTTCCTACAGAAACTGTTCCACCACCCACATTGATATAGGCTTTGTATTTAGAAATAGGAATCACGGCGGAATACAAATTCATTCTTTCTTCCAAACTTTCCGAATAGTTTTTGGAATTTAGTATTGGTAGTGAGTTTTTAGAGGCGGAATTTTGCAAGATCTTCGACCCTTCTTTGGAGATCCCGAGCGCTTGGTCCTCTATCCCTCCCCAACTATAAGCTTTAGACTTATAAGAAAATATTCCTCTGTCATATAGCAGCCTCTCCATATCAGGCCATAAAAATTCGGGATCATTCGCCCCCCATTGTGAAGAAGTCATACTTGAGATAATTACAAGTTTTAGTTCTAAAACTTGAGCGGCGGAATAGACCGCAATATTTAATGCAGGAAAGGAGCCCGATAAGGAAACTGCAACAGTATCTCCGTTTTGAACTCCAACCTGTATTAAATATTCTAAGACCAAAGCCCCAAAATTTGGATTGATAGAATTCTGTTTTGCTTTAAGAGAACCTAAATTGCTAGTAACGGGTGTAAAAAATTCACCAATCAATCCTGAATTAGCAGGATCAAAATTCAGATTTATCTTTTTGCTTTTGGATTTTTTATATTTTTTAATCTCTTCGAATGCTTTTGCAGAGAGTTTGGCCGCATCCATTTTTTCGGTATAATGATCTTGAATTTTATCAATCCGAAAATATTCCACTGAATACATTCCAAAAATAGAAAATACTGCCAAAACAAGATAATAGGAAGCTGATTTGTTAGAAGATTTCCAATACATTCCCTTCAAGGCAATAACTCCTTTCCAAGAAATAAGATCAGGATCAAGCGAACTATTACTGAAGCAGTGAGTAAAGATGCCAAGGTTTCCAACCAACCTTGTCTATCCATCCAAACTGCAATTAGACCAGGAATAATATGACCTACTGCTTTTACTTCTGCTTCTACATGAATAACCTCGTTGAAAAACTTCGGAAATATCCACTCGTTACCGATAGCATCCAATATAAATCCAAGAAGAAGTAAAATTGCTGTCCTTCTCTTTCCATATAATATTACAAATTTTGAAATGAATTTTCCTAAACCAAAAACGCAAAGACTTACGGATAAGGTAATAAGGATACTGATTGGACTTTGGAGCTGCAAAGCAAAGTAGCCTGGTACCACAAGCCCACCAGCGATTCCGAAAAATTCCGAAAAAAATAAACTAATTCCGAGTCCTAGTCCAATGGAAATACTTAATAAATCCATATTAACCTTTTAGAATTTCCTTCTGTTTTAAATTTTCTAAAAGTTCTAAACCTAAACCGCCTATATTTCCAAGTCCGACCACCATAGAATTGGAAGGTAAGAAATTTTCAAAAAATTCAAAGATACCTTTTGCATCTTTCTTCTTCAGATCTTCTAATATCGAATTCCCTAAACCTAATTTCATACAGGTTTTTTTGAACACTCCGGTTTCCTCTCCGACAATCAAAATTAGATCTGGCTTATCTTTTTCCCAGGAAAGGATTTCCTTTGCCATTTGTTCCGATCTTTCCGGTCTGTCTTTCCTACAATTTACAAGAGCTACTTTATAACCATATTCATAAGGCTGGGAAGTCGCATTTTCCCAAATACTTGCTGCAGACTTTGGATCATTTGCAGCGAATCCATTTGCAAATATGATCTTTTTTTTGCCAAAATTGTATTCAGAAAGGAAACTCGCTCCCAAATCGGGAGAATGAGACCACATACCTTTTATCGCAATCTCTGGCTTTACTCCCAGCGATTCACATACTTCTAATGCCAAGATCACATTTTCTGGATGTTCATAATATGCAAAACCTTGCATATAGTTTAGATCAGAATATTTTTCAAAACGAGCTGGAATAATCTCAGTATTCTTTCTTTTACAAACTTCTCGAAAGAAAGGGAGAAATTCTTTCTCTGAAGTAAATAATACTTTGGATTCCGGAATAGAACCGCTTAAGGCAAATGCTATATCCTTCTTTTCTGGTCCCATAATTTCCAAATGATCTTCTCTTACATTTGTGATGACCGCATGTGTGGCCTTGATCAATTTTTCTTCGGAGACTTTTTGATTGAATGGAACAAGGGCCATACATTCCAAAACAATTGCATTCGCACCTTGTTTGAATGCCTCTTGGATCGCAAACTTCTGCTCTAAAATATTTGGAGTTCCGTATCTGATTATATTTTTTTCAGACCCATCAGGCAAGATAAGCCTTGGAATAGTTCCTGTTGTTTTAGCAAATACCTGAAATCCGCCTTCCCTTAAACCGGATGCGATCAATCTTGTGACGGAACTTTTTCCTCGAGTTCCGTTTACATGGATACGCACTGGGATCTGATTCCTTCTTGAAATATGTAGAATATATTCCGAAAGTCCGAATCCTAATAAAATTAAAAGTAATGGAAACAGTATAAAAAATTCGGACACGTAAAGAATGTCCTTCTAATTAAGCAAATAGGTCAACTTAGATTAGGTCAGGTTCAAAGAAATCAGAGTGATATCATCCTGGGGATCTTTTTCTCCCAGATGAGCTTTCATTTCTTTTATGATTTGAGAATGTAGTTCAAGCCCACTCAGTCCAGATTCTTTGTAAATTTTTTCGATCCTTTCTTCACCGAATGGATTTTGTTCTGAATCGAATTCCTCAAAGATCCCATCCGTCAACATCAGTATGGAATCTCCTTCAGAATATTCATATTCTTCTTCCAGATATTCCATTTTTGAATTCAGACCTAAAAGAGATCCAGTTCTCTCTAAAGGTTTAATCCCGGCTTTGGATTTCCATAATAATGCAGGATGACCTCCAGATGCAAATCGGATCTTTTTTTCTATCGTATCTATATCTAAGATAAAACAGGAAAAATACATCTGAAGATTTTTGAAATTTCTGCAATAGTCCGTGTTAATCCCTTTAATCAGCTCTAAAGGAGAATCGGCTAAATATTTTAGCGGTTCATAAACTCCTTTAATTGTCATTGTAACAAGTGCTGCCTGAACTCCATGACCTGTTGCGTCCGCAAGGATGACTCTAAGAACTCCAGGACGAAATTCGAATATATCAAACCAATCCCCACCCACTTCCATTACTGGGACGTAATTTACGAAAGTTTGAACTCCAGGGATAGAATAGTCGATTGGTGGAAGTAAACTGTTTTGTACTCGTTTAGCAAGATTCAATTCTTCTTTCATCAAACGATAGAATCTGGAAAGCTCTTTGGACCGGGACTCTACTTCCGCTTCCAGATTTTGTAGGAGGTCCAACCTCTCTCTGTCTACATTCTTTAGCTCTTCTACAGTTCCCCTTAACTTCTTTTGGATAGAGATCCTATCCGTGATATCTCTGAGTATAAGAGTATACCCCTTTCCGGAGGAGGTATTAACCTTGGAAACGGATGCTTCTAAAATAGGTTCAGTTCCATTCTTACGCCTGGCCCTAAAAGGACCGAAGATCCCTCTTTCAGGATTTTCTCCTATCTGAAACAATACATTGGAAATATATTTTCTGCGCCTTGAGGGAAGTAAAAACTCCAAGGATTTTCCAGTAACTTCCCAAGAAGAGTACCCAAACAACTTCTCTGCTGCCGGATTTAGCATTACTATTTCCATGGATTCATTCACAGAAAGAATACAATCCAGAGAAGTTCTTACAAGTTCAGAAAGTCTTTCTTCTGATTCTTTAAGTTTCACTTCTCCTTCTTTTCTAACAGTTACATCGCGAAGATACACTGCAATATCTTCAACAGAAGGAAAGATACGAACTTCGTACCAGATATTTTCCTTTGGATCTAAGATTTCCAAGTCTTTCGGAAGTCCGCTATGCATGGACTCTATCATTGCAGGAAATAAGCTAGTATAATTAAATTGGGGGAGTATCTCGGGCAATCTTTTGCCCACTAAGTTTTCCCGGATAATATCCAGAAGTTTTTCGGCCTCGAAGTTGGCGTATAAGATCCGAAGTTCCCTGTCCAGAGATAGAAATGCATCCGTGATTCTTTCTAAGATCCGAATGACATCTTTTCTAGAAGCGGACTGGAATGGTGCACGAGTTCCGGAAGTTTTTTCCTCTGCTTCTGACATAGGAGATCAAAAGTATCTCCTTGCCTAAAGCAAGGTCAAGAAATCTTTTCCGAAGCGGGGATCATGATATGAAATGTGGCAAACTCGTCTTCAGAGCTTTCTACCTCAATCTCCCCACCCAATTCCCTGATAATCTCATAGCTTACTGAAAGTCCAAGCCCTGTTCCGACCGTGGTTGGTTTTGTAGTGAAGAATGGATCAAAAATGCGATTTAAATTCTCCTCTCCTATCCCGAGTCCCCAGTCCTTAACTGTGATCCGGACAAATCGAGTAGATCCTCTATGAATGACTGATTGAGAAACCCGTATCTTCTTTAGATCTGTTTCGAAAGGATATTTTTCGTTCAACGAATCTCTTGCATTAGTGATCAAGTTTAGAAAAACCTGTTTTAGTTTTTGGGGCTCTCCGATCACAAGAGGGATCTCAGAGTCTGCATCCACCAAACCATCCAAACCTTCTATCTTGATCCCGTCTCGGATAAGGAAAGGAAGCAAAAGTTGGAAAGAAGAATATAAAATTTCCCCGGTAGAAACATGGGCTTTAATCCCTTCTTCTTTATGAGCAAAACCTAATAAACTTCTTACAATTCCCGAAATTCTTTCACTTTCTCTGATAATAACTTCCATGTTTTTAGAAAGTGATTCGTTCTCTTCTACTTGAGTACGAACTAGTTCCGCGTAATTTAAAATACCTGTAAGAGGATTATTGATCTCATGAGCCACACCCGCAGCTAAGGTTCCTAAAGCTTCCAATTTTTGGCGATGCCTTTGGGATTCCATCCTTCTCAAACGATCCGAATCAGATTCTTTTTGTTGAGTAGTATCAGAGATCGCAAGTAATATCGCGCTGATCTCTCCTTGTTTTGTCACAGGAGAAATTCTAATATAATAATGGCTTCTCTTTCCAGTAAAACTACTCCATTCTTCGAATGCTTCCGGCTTTCCAGTATTCAAAACTCTAGCGATAACTGACTGTAGTTTTAGTGCATCAGATGTTTTTAATACTTCGAAAAAGTTTTTACCTTGGATCTCATCTGCTGGAACACCAGTGAATGTTTTATTGATGAATAATACGTTTCCGTTCAAGTCCATGATAACTACGAAATCCATTCCTTCCATTAGAAAGGAACGCCAGCGATAATCGGAATCTTCTAACGAATAGTCTTTTAGTAGACCTTCCTCGTCCAACTCTTGTATTTGAACAAGCACTCTAGCTTCTTCCGTTGGAATCCTGTTTGCTCTTACATAAACTTTTTTGTATCCGCTCGTAGAAAGAAGTCTTGTTCTTGCAGAGAATACTTTCGGGACTTCTGGCCCAAATTTCTCTAGGAATGCATCTGTTAGGCTTTCCGTATCATCCGGATGAGCGAACTGAGTCCATTTCATTCTTCCTTCTATCTCCGATTTCTTCCTTCCGGAGATATCTTCGAATTTCTGGTTTACTAAAGCAATGGTCCCGTCTGCTTCTACTAAAAAAGCAGCCAATGGTTGGTGTTCGAATAGAGTACGGTATTGGGAAGAAGATGCAGTAGTTAATGTGTTTTCTTTATTCAAAACTTTCTTCCTCCCGATTTCTCTTTATAGTAAATGGGAAGAGTAGCCTTGTTTAAATATTACAAATTTTGAAAAAAAAGAAGAAGTCTTATGAGAGTGGATGAAGGATTGGCACGAATTGATGTGAAATCGTGATATTTTGCTACTGTTGCTTCCGTTCCATTAGGATAGAAGCAACAGAATTAACACAGAAATGTCAGTAAACTTTGAGCAATTCTACTTCAAAGATCAGGGTGGAATTTGGAGGGATAGTCCCCGCCCCGGAACTTCCGTAACCCATTTCAGGCGGGATAGTCAATTTACGGACCCCACCTTCTTTCATACCTTGGACTCCTTTGTCCCAACCACGAATCACTTGCCCAGCGCCTAAATCAAAACGGAACGGAGTCCCTCTATCTTTGGAGCTATCGAATTTTTTGCCGTTGGTAAGCCAGCCTGTATAATGAACGGTTACGTTAGACCCATTGAAGGCTTCTTTTCCAGTTCCTTTTTTGATGTCCTTAATCACCAGACCATTTTGAGCAAATACACCCAGGCTCAAAACGAATGCTGAGATTAAAATTGCGGTTAATATATAGATTCTTTTTAGATTCATTTTCCTCTACCTCCAGTACGTCTTACGGAACTTCCGAAACCTCCCGTTGTCTGGCTTCCATGCACCTTATTGTGACTTGGCCCGCCTTTCACGGTTTGTTTTTTATCGAATTCTTTTTTCCATTCGTCGGCGTCTACCACCGTTAAAACTTTTCCGGAAACCTCGTACTTGTTTAAAGCTTCCAGGGCTTTTTTTGCCGCCTCATCTTCCAGTTCCAAAGAACCGTACCCCAGAGAACGTCCCGTGAGTTTGTCCTTTTTAATGGAAATATGTTCGGCCTTTCCATATTTGGAGAATAATTTTTCCAAATCTTCTTCCTTCCATTCTTGAGGAAGATTGCCCACTGAAATCTTCATACCGCCTCCTTTTTTATTTCGCGACGATTGATAAGCCGGTCTATTCGCTTTCTAAGAAAACCGGTTAGATCACCCATTCTTTCAGGTCGGGGAGAAATCGAAAGCCCATTTCATAATCTAGTTTTTGAAAAAGAAACCAACGGAAATTTGAGTTGAGGCTCCTACTTTGCCTTAAATACTACCCAAATCACCCTCTCAGGGTGCTCTTCTCGTAATAATTCCAGGAAATAAGAATATGGATATTTTCTTAATCATAGTAGCAGTCATGGCTGTGCTCGGGGTAATGGACTTACTCGTCGGGGTTTCCAATGACGCAGTGAACTTTACGAATTCGGCAGTCGGCTCTAGAGCGGCTTCCAGAAAAGTTATACTGATTGTTTCTGCATTCGGTATCTTACTCGGAGCATTAAGCTCGAGTGGAATGATGGAAGTTGCTAGAAAAGGGATATTTCATCCCGAATTTTTCAGCCTGGCTGAGTTGATGTTCCTATTTTTAGCGGTGATGGTTTCAGATATCATCCTTCTCGACTTATACAATACTTTAGGACTTCCAACTTCTACCACTGTCTCCTTGGTTTTTGAATTACTGGGTGCCTCCTTGGTCATGGCGATCCTCAAAGCTGAAACATTAAATGAAGCATTTAAGATCATAAACTCAGAGTCCGCTTTAAAAATCATTTTTGGGATCGCACTCTCTGTAATACTCGCGTTCTTTGCGGGACTGATCTTAATGTTTTTCTTTAGATTGATCTTCAGTTTCCGTTTGGAAAAAACAATGAAATGGTTCGGAGGCCTTTTTTCAGGACTGGCAGTGACAGTTGTGATCTTCTTCATCCTACTTACTGCGATGAAAGGATCCACGTTCTTGAGTAAAGATACCCTCGCATGGATCCAAACCAATTTTAAGACCATTCTGGTTTTAAGTTTTATAGGATTTTCTATCCTGTTCCAGATTCTGATCTTATCCAAAATTAATGTTTTAAAGATCGTAGTGTTATTTGGAACAGCTGCACTTGCAATGGCATTCGCAAGTAATGACTTAGTGAACTTTATTGGAGTTCCAATCGCAAGTTTACAAACTCATGAACTGATCAAGGCTGCAAACTGGGATGCAAATACTATGGCATCCGGCTTAGGAAAGGAGGTCCTAACAGACAATAGACTTCTGATCGGTGCAGCGCTTATCATGATCGTTGCATTATTCAAATCCAAGAAGGCAGAAACAGTAACCAGAACAGAAGTAAGTTTAGGTTCTCAGGGCGAAACCGTAGAAGCTTATCAATCCAGTTTGGTTGCAAGAGTTTTCGTTCAGATTGCAGTTGGGATCTATTATCCGATCAAAAGATTTTTACCTTCAGTAATTCGCAATTGGGTCTCTTCTAGATTCAAACAAAGCGGAACCTTGGAATTAATTCGTTTGCATGAAAGCGATGCTTTTGACTTATTAAGAGCTTCTGTAAATATTCTCATCGCTTCTGCGTTGATTCTCATTGGAACTATCGAAAAACTTCCACTCTCTACAACATTCGTGACCTTCATGGTGGCAATGGGAACTTCTCTCGCAGATGGAGCTTGGCAGAAAGAAAATGCAGTTAATCGTGTAAGTGGAGTTTTAACAGTTGTAGGCGGATGGTTTATGACTGCGGTCTTTGCTTCCTTTACAGGTGGATTTGTTGCTGCTCTATTTTATTACTTCGGCTTTGCAGCGGTTGTAGTAGTTTTAATATTCACATTCTTCTTGGTACTTGCTTTCAATCGTATCCATAAGAAAAGAAAGGCAGAATATGATGATAATCTGGAAAAACTTCTTATACTTTCAAAACATCCAGAAAAAGCACTTTCTAAATCGCTTTCTTCCCTATTAGGAAATTTATTATTAGCGAAGAAGGCAATGAATACACTTTCTTCCGGTTATATTGGAGGGAAGAAGAAGGACTTTAAACAAGCTTCTAAGATCCTAAAAAACTTAAAGAAAAATTACGAATCTTCCATCTCCGGTTTTTTAAGTCTGGTCGATAGACATTTCGACGAGTCTGATTTCCAATCCATTCATCCATTCACAAATGCACTCGGCTATATAGATCGTATTGCAGAAAATCTTACAAATATCCATAGGAACACTTCTGAAAAGATAGATCGTTTCCAAACTGGACTCACCAAAGACGAAAGAGAAGATCTAAAAGAGCTTCGTAAACTCGCAGAAGATCTTTTCGAACTTTTGGCTCAATCCGACAAGGTCCCAGGCTTGGTAGAAAAGGCAAGATCCGGTAAAAAAGCAAAAGAACTTTCTGATATCAAAGTCCGTATTTACAAAAACCAGATGAAACGTATCCGCAAAGGAGATAGCAAATTAAAATCAAGCGTTGCCTACTTCTTAGTCGTAGAAGAACTTGTGGATATTAACGAAAACTTATTTGCTCTGGCAGAAGAACTGGTCTGGGTTTTACCTTGGACAGAAACTAAGAAGAAACAATTTGCAAAAGGAAACTATGGTCCTTCTAAAATAGAATTCCCAAAAACTAAAGATAAGAAGAAAAAAAAGAAGAAGTAAGGTTGCACAAGCGCTTTATTCCCACGCAGAGGTTTACCTAATCGCTTACGGTATTAGCTTTGGTCAGGGTTATAATATCCACGGCCACGGTCTTGGTGGGATTAACCCGATTGGTGGACAACTCTTCGGGGTCGCCGCTCGTGTGAACTGTGCTTGGATTGCTACGACTGGGTGAGAAACTTTCTTTCGAAACATGTTTGACGTTATGCATTTAGAATAGTTTATTTTGGAAACCGCTTGGGCTTCGATTTATTATGAAATTAAAAAAGTTTTTCGCCACAGAACTTCGTTGGATTTTCTTCCTTTTTATAACCCCCTTAATTATTTGGGGGGTATGTTCATTAGTTATATCTACATTCAATTTAGATGCTCATTCCTGTAAAGAAGGAGAGAGATTGACTTGGGAGCGAACCAATCTTCGATATTACTGTGAAAGAAATTTCCTAACACTTGAGGAAGAAGACGATAAACTTTTATCCAAATATGAAGTTGATCCAGGAAAAATCCGAACGCATAAGGAAGGAGACGCTTGGGATCGGGCTGAATTTAACGGGAAAAATTGGCGCAGAGAAGCTGACTCCCCAATAATACGAGAAGCGACTACCTTTCACGGAATCTTTTTCATTATTACCTTAATTTTGTATCCTATTTCTGCTCTAATCAGGGCCTTTGTTTGGGCTTTCAAGTTCAAAGAGTAGTTTTATAATTGTTCATAATAGTTACGATTTTAACGCTCATTCCAACCATGAGTAACGCTCACAGACAGTGGGACCTCCTACACTCAGTAACCATCTATAAAAAATCCTATGTAGGAGCTCCTACATAGGATTACTAAAAAACTCTGCGACTTCGCGACTCTGCGTGAGAAAAGAAAGCCCCCTGCGAACTCAGTGGTCTCTGTGCGAAACCACTCTATACTTTTCTATCCTGCGTATTTGGAATACAAGATCGGCCCGAAAGCAGTCACAAGCAAGGTGAGAGTCAAAACTATAATCGGAATCACGATATGTTCATGTCTTGCAAAGAAACTTTTTCCTTCTAAACTCTTATCCTCTACTAAAAGATCTCTCACAACGTGTTTGGTTAACAGATGGTTAAGAGCAACTGGAGGAGTCAAATAACCTAACTCGAAGGAAACAAGCGCAGTCATCCAGAAATTCAAAGGATGGATCCCATTTGCCTTAGCGATCGGATATAAGGTTACCGAAACTAAGATCACAGCGCCGTATGGATCCATAAGCATTCCGATGATCACAAGTGCAAATGTCAAAATAAACATCGCAGACATTGGAGATCCTAACTGAGTTGGGAATAGATTAATCACTTCCGATCTTTCGAAAACCCCACCCATACATGCAGATAATCCCATAAGAAGAAGAAGTGCCCCTAAATGTGAGCCAGCATCATAAGAAGTTCTGGAAAGTTCCACTTCTTCGGTATGCGTTTCTCCCTTCTCCAATTTTTCCTTTTTGGAAATTCGATAATCTATGAATAGAAGAGCAAGCATCGCGATTGGCAGAATATACGGTGCAGTTCTTTCATCGAAATGGGTTCCAAGTGCAAGAACAATCGTAAGAACGATAGCGATAGAGATCACCAAATAGACTGAGAAAGATTTGAATGCTAATAAAGATTTTTTGAATGCATCTTGTTCAGGCCTGATCTTCCAGGATTCGGTTCTACTAAACCAGCTAACGATCAAGAATAGAGTGGAAGAAAGTGCAAATACTCTCCAACCCCAGTGGAATAATTCGTCGGTAGTCACTTCTAAGTTTAAGGAAGCAACGATCACCACGAGTAAACATGGCGGCAAAACCACTCCTAAACTTCCAGACATTGCAGTAGCAGCAAGTGCTCTCTCTTGGCTTGCACCTGCTCTTCTCAATTCCTTGAAGATGGTTGCGCCCAATGCAAGAACTACGATCCCGGAGGCGCCACTATACGCGGTAGGAAGTGCTGCCACAACAACGATGATCACTGCCATTAGTTCGGAAGGGAATTTCCATGGGTTCAGAAGATCGAAGAACCTTCTTCCTAATGAAGTATCTCTTAGAAGAATTCCTGTCCAAACGTACAGACCGATCTGGATATAAAGCTGAGCATGTGCGGTCAATTTTTGTAAATAGATCGCAAGTCCGGCTGGGTGTTTCTCCAAAATGAAGAAGTATAATCCGCAGACAAGTGACATCCAAGCATATAAAGGAACGCATAATAATGCGTTGGAAAGTTTTGTATTCTGCTTCCCTTCTCCTTTTTTAAAAAGAGGATTTTTTAAATTATAAAAATTTAAACCGGCTAAAAGTATTAACCCTAAAACCCAAAGAACTTGGATTTGAGCTTCTACACCTTTCTGAAGAGGATACATGAACGCTGCGGAAACCATGATGATCGTATTGGCGATAATCTGGCTCCATTCTGTGATCTTTTCCTCTTTAGAATTTTCAGGGTTCCTAAGAGCGATATGATATCTTCTGGTAGTGGAAACGGTTCCTGCGACAATCAATAAGAATACCATTGTCATCGGAATATAATCGATCGCAGAGATAGTGAGCCAAGAAAGCCTGCGCTCAAATCCACAATACAATTTCTGCCCAGTAGTTAGAGAGCCCGCAAGCCTCTCTAACTCTAATTGAGTTTCAGTAGGTCCTGTAGGAGCCGTTGAACTCTTCCCACCGGAAGTATCTCCAAGACCAATATCATCCAATGCATCCATATCTGCTTGGCTGACTTCAGCTTTTGTATCGGCTTCCGCATTCGGATCAGCGACACAAACATTTCGGATCATTGCATAGTTAGGCCATATGCTGCCACCTAAACCTAGTAACCTAGCTTGTACTAGCTGGCTTCCACTTTGAACAAGGGGTACAAATAAAAAGAATAATACCGCCCAGGAAACGATTTTTCTCCACATAGAATATCCTCTGGAATCTGCGATTGATTGATATAAGAATAGCGGGAAAGATTTTTCCCGCCTTTTTTATGTTAGTTTTGGAAATTATTCCAGGTTATCCGCGCACTCAGTTGCTTCTTTATCAGCACTGCAACGGACCCTTTTCATTAATTTCAGAATGGTAGGATGATATACTTTTTTGTCTCTCAACCTGATCCTTACTTCTCTGAATTTTTCGAAATAATTCTTTTGAAGATCTTTTGGAACTTCGATCCAATACTTAGCCGGAATTTCCTGCTCTGCCTTTTTAGTCAAAGAAAGCATTGCATCAAATTGAGTAGCAGCCCATGCTCTGGAAGTATTCCCAAAACCTTCTGCAAAATCCTTATGACGAGCCACGATTTGGAAGGTCAATTGTCCGATGGGAAAACGAACGATTCCACCATTCGGAGAAATTCCTTTCATTAGTTCCAAAGGTTTTATCCCGATTGCTGGAGAGTAACAAGCATCTGCTCTTCCGTTATTGAAGATACCAGCAAATGTAGCGATCTCTGCAGGAACCATAGAAGCTCCTACGATATCCACCATAGTAGTTGCGGCTTGATCGTAAGTCAAAGTTGCGATTTTTCTACCAGCCAAGTCCTTGATATCTTTCAGGTTCTTGTCTCTTAGTAAAAGATAAACTGCTCCACCAGGGAACATAGCCATGGTCTCGTAGTCGCCGTCTGTATTTAGTTCTCTTACTTTAGGATTTGATAATGCTTCGATTGTTTTACGGAGAAGGTCATAACTTGGCAATGCACCGATCGCTTCGATGGATCCTGATTCATGCACATAACTTCTTACTCTAAGAGAAGTTAAGAATGCCATATTACATTTTCCAGCTTTGAAGTCGGAGTTTGCTACCACTTCGTCTGTGTAAGCTTTTAGGTCCAGACGGATTCCCCATGTTAAAGCTTGTGCTTGGTATCTTTGTGCCGCTTTAAACACGTCTCCGTGTGCGCCGGAAGGATCGAATACACACATGGATCGATCCACCGTCTCCGCTGCTCCCACACCTACGGACATCCAAGTCCCAAGAATGATTACCGATAGAATGAGAAACTTCTTCATATAGTTTTTTCTCCTTAAGGTCCCTTTTTTTTCGTTTTCCACCCAAGAACCCGCTCAAAGATCTTTTAACAGATCGTCTTCTTCTTTATTGTTTTTCTTTTTTCCCGGGAACGAGGAGAAGTTAATTGGTCCCCTATGTCCGGTTTCTTTCATCCAAATTTTATCGGATTCATGACGTGATAAATTTTCTGCAAATGCCTCTAAGAAACGATATTCTTTCTTAGCAGGGATTTGGCTTAGAACTTTAGAATGTTCTAATATAAGTTTTTTGATCTTCTCCACATCGCCTTTACCGGCAGCTGCTTGGATCTGGAATGCGCGAGCTAAACGAACACCTTCTTTGTCGCCAATCTTAACTGCTTCTTCCATTTGTTTAATAGGATCTTTGCCCTCAGGAGTTGCCCCTGGAACAGAAAGCCATACAACGGCCTCCAATGCTAAAGGAGTTCCCCACCATTTTTTAGGGTCCAAACATCTAGAAGCACCAGCTACTACACTCGGTACATCACGAGTGATCCCTGCATATCCTTGGGAAGCGAAATCGTGAAGGATCGCCAATAACCCAGAAGAAAGTCCTACTAAATAATATAACTCTTCGTCTTCGCTGATAGAAGGACATTTTCCATTCCATTCTCCAAAGTATTGAAGGAATCTAGTGTGGGCATCCCCGTATCTTTTTGCAGCAACCCCATGGTAACGGATCTGTCTAGCCTGGTGATCCAGTGCTTCTTCTCCCTTGCCCTTACGAACAGCTGCGATATATAAAAGTTCAGCTTCTTGTGCTTGTTTTTCTGCACACATCCCTGCTCCCATTTGAGCTACCATAGTAGCCAGCTCCACAGAAGCACCGGTTCTTTCAAAAGAAGCCACTAAAGGTCCAAGCGCAGTTCCTCCGGTGCAGATTGCATCCAAATCGTCGGAAGAAAGGTAATATGGGACCAAATGGTCTTGGGCATAAGAGTTTAAAGTTTTACCGGTAACTCTATATACGATGGAACAGTTTGCCAGGGTAATTGTAACAATCGTTACAAAAAAAAGGATTCGTTTATTCATTTTATTTCGGGGGTTATTTTTTACTTTGAATATGGGGGATTCTGGAAGAACGTACAGAAGGGATTTACTTCGTCCAATATTTTTTTTCTAATGAGCGTTTTATTTTATAGTGCAGTGTTCCTAAAACAATTAACTCACTGGAGAAGTAACTCGTATCTTTTCAACGAGTGAAACAGTCTCTTGGTCAGGTTCAACGCCTAATTCTTTTTTCAGGATCTTCTTCATATCTTCGAATTTACGTAGTGCTTCATTCTTACGATCCAAAGATTGTAAAGATTCGAAGTGGAATCTCCAGGCTCTTTCGTCCAAATCATCCAAACGGATCCAGCTTTCTGAATCGGAAAGTAGAGAATTTGCATCCCCTGCTTTCTGAGAATATTCACATAAAATTCTATAAATTTCGATCAGGTTCTTGCGTAGATATTCACGTTTTAGCTCTGATTCAGGGAAATACAGATCAAATTCGAAAAAGTCGCCAGTATATAACTCTTGTGCTTCTCTATACGATTGAAACGCTTCTTCTTCTTTTTTGTTTCTAAGTAACTTACCTGCAGTCTCAAATCTTTTTTCAAATTCCACAAAGTCTGCTTCTACTAAATCAGGATGGAAGAAGAGCCTATCCTCTGCGAATACAACCGCTTCCGGATTTCCTAATATTTTGCGAAGACGGAAAAGTAGTGCATGTAAACTATTTAGAGCATTTTTCTCTGACATTCCAGGCCAAAGATTTTCCAATAATTCTTCTTTGTGAACGCCCTTCCCGAAACGGACTAACAGTAGTTTAATGAGTTTAAGTAGTTTTTTCTTACTGGAATATTCAGCTGCCGGAATTTTCTTCCCATCCAAATCCAATTCCAATGGCCCAAGTGCTCTTACACTCAGTTTCTTAGGATTTCGGCCCTTCTCTTTATTATTTTTGGAATCAGAACCTTCTCCACTTGTGTCCTTTACTTGAGATCCAAAAGAAGTCGCCTCTGACTTGGTAAGCCATTTGGAAACCGACTCCTTGAATTCCATTCTGACTTCCCTTTCAGACTTATTTACCGTTAGGAAGCTATCCACACAGAACATTAGGATCAAAAAACTAAAATGAGAAGTATAAGGAATGCCCAGTATATCGCTTGCGACCAAAATATCTGCAATCAAACTCGCAAAGAATAATACCAATCCATAAAATAGGAAATGGTTCCTGAATCTGTTCTTTCTGAACTGATTCATTACCTTCATCACGGTCCATACAATCATCAAAATCCCGGAAAGGAAGATAAACTGCATGATAGTAGGTTGATCTGTTTCATAGATCACTATGCCTAAAGAAGGGAAATGTTTCGGATGAGCAACGCTCATTGTATAAGCGTTTGGATCCTGCAATAGTATCCCTACAAGGATCAGGTTCATGAATACGTAAAGAAGTATAAAATCCCTGCTAAAAAGTTTTTTATAATTATTTACGAATAATACGATAAACGTAGCGAATATCGCAGCCGTCGCATTCTCCATTCTTTCCCAGATCAAAGCTTTTTCAGGATTATCTACATTGATGGTTTGGATAAAACAGAATAGATAAGCACCGTACGCTACTTGCAATAATGCGAAGTAAAGTAGGTATGCTTGTTTCCGATTTCTAAAATATAAAACTAAATTATGAATCGTACGGTAGACTAATACAGTCACCACCAAGTAACATGAAAGCTGGTAATACGTCATATCCACTTTTCGTTTCCTATCTTATCCGGATTCCTGCAACCCATTTATGAAAACGGAACAAAAATTGTGACTAAATGCTCACTATTTTTAAATGCAAGTATTTGAATGAGTTTCCTTTTCATTTTTATAAAAATATATAGCACGTTCTAACGATCGTTATGAAATAATGAATACTGTTCGATAGAAAATCGAACGAAAACTTTTGCGAAACTGTAGCAAAAGAAAATCAAAATTACACAATCCTAATTGAGTGAAGACTCACTCATAAGTTTTTTCTAATTTAGTAATCCAAGAAACACCTTAAAAAAAAACCGAAAGGGTTTTTCCCTTTCGGTTATTTCGACATCTAGTTTTTCGAAATAGCTAGGAGTGTTTAAGGGCAGACAATCAGAGATGCAGGATCTGTTACAGCTTGTCCTACAAATCTCATTCCTCCTAACAGATACGGATCCGCAACTTGAGGAGAATTCAAGGTGAAGAATTGTACTTTATCACTCTTCGCACTGATCGCACAGGACGCCGTTCCTGCAGGGTTGATCAATTTAGGGAAAGTGATATCCGGAGGCATAGGGATCTCTTTCATAATACTGTTTACCATTGGAATTACCAAAGTAGTTACTAACGGAGAGATTACTGATTTAATACCGTCAGGATCCAAACCGAATGGATTGTAAGTTTGTCCTTCTAAAACTTCTACCGCATAATCCAAGTTATTAATTGGATCCAAGATCACCTGAAGCGCGTTTAGGTTCGTAAGCGCAGGGTTATTGGTCGGGTTAGAGAACATTTTAAAACGGAAGTCTGCATCCGCAGCAAAACTGATCCTAACCGTTCCCAAAGTCTGTTGGTAGCCGTTTGCTCTTGTATCTGCTTGGCAATCTGTAAGTTCTTCATCCACGAGGCCTGTGCAAGAAGTCGGCTTCTTCGCAATGATCTGTAATTGCATTTCTGTGAAATACAATCTCATCTTAGGCACACCTGCAGAAGTCATAGGTTTAAACTTCACGTTAGGCGCATGAATTGGAGACATCACCATATCGATATCATCGTAAGATTTTACAGGAGGTGCAATCGCGTTAGAGCCATTTAAACCTTGTAGTTTGTTTCTTCCTGGCACAAGGATTGTAACCAGAGGAGAAGCTTTTAAGAAAGAAGTGGTCAGCGCGAACAGTGGATCTGCACCAGCAAAAGCGTTCATTCCATCGATGAATGCTTTATTCAGAACAATATCCAATCCCCTTCTCTGCCATAAATGGAATGCAGCCTGAGAGATTGTATCAGTATGCATAGAGATCAAGAATCCGGGATTAGCAGCTGATTGGCTGAACTGATAAGTAGAAGGAGGTGGATTCGCAGCAGTCCAAGTCCTTGTGGTAACCATTCCCGTTTTTCCGGATTGGGTTCTAAGTCCACCCGCAGGATTATAACCGCTTGTGAATGCGAAGTCCAGAGAGGTCACAAGTCCTTTATTGGTTCCATCATGTTTGATCGCAGCATCCGTATTCAATTTAAACTTCACAGTTAATGGGAAGTTTCCAAGCGGAGCAGGAAGATAACTTGGTAAAGTGATAGTCACCCCTGTATCTCTTAAGTCAGCAATTACAGAGTTAAGAACGTTAGGAGCAATCCTTTGCACGATATCTCTAAGCATATACTGTGTGATGATCTGTTTCACTTGATCCACAGTCAAGTTCGCCATATTACTTAGCTCTGCTCTACCTACGAGAGCTTCGATGATGGTGTTGAAACCTTCACTACCATGAATATAAGTCATTGGCTCCGTATACATGAAGTCAGAAGTATCTTCTCCAGGATATAAACCTGATAAAGTCATATGCAATGGGTTTGCCCATGGACGAATGAAGAAGTTATTCGAATTCGAGAGTATCTGCGCAATGCTTGGATTATCAGGGAAGTAATCGTCATTTACTGTGAAAGGAGTCTTAACGGTCATATTGATTAAACCATCAGAAGTCACAGTCATATTATTACGAGTGCGAGCTAAAGCCAAACGAGGTTTGGATAATTGCACGTTATTCCAATCATAACCGGAAGGATTTAAGACACCTTCCACTGCAGGATCCCAGTTCAACTTAGCAGTTGTTCTGAATACGAGTAGTGCTCCTGGTCCGTTAAATGCTCCATACCAGTCTTCGAAACGGGACACTACAAGTAGATCCACTTCCGTATATCTGGACTTTAGATCCAAACCTAATCCCGGAGCAACCGCTCCCGAACCAGGGTTTACTTTTAAGTCTGCAACAACGTTTCCTAATTGGGTTCCGACTCCTGCTGCACAACCATGAGTTGCGTTATTGGATCCGCATTTAACGAACTTAGGAAGTCTCATGTCCGTAACGTATACGTCCAAAGTAATCGCTGCACTTCCATCCGCAATTCCACCGGAAGCTACATTTAAGATCGCGCTATATTTAGAGAATGGTCCCGGAGCGATTTTTTCAATATGATAAGAATCGAAGAAACATGCAGGGAATGCACAATCTAACAAATCTTCTCCCGCTGAACCAATATCCCCTTCTGGTCTACCGAATGGAGAGAATACTGTAGAAGTATAACCACCGTTCTTATAGGATTTTACGTCTGTAGGATAATGACAAAGACTCCAAGCTGCCTCACCCCAATGGAATAAGTTCTTACAAGCCTGAGGATAATTCGCGTTATTCTGGTTTTGACCACAATTATTGTTATTATAAGTAGTCCACCATTGGTCTCTATCTATACCATTTCTTTTCTTAGGATGATATGGAGGTCCGTTATCCGTAACACAATCAGGGTGTCTCACCCAACAATATCCTCTTCCTGCTCCGCCTGATTTTGCTCCGAATACGGGAATATAATCGAAATCTTTAAATGCAGCTTCGTTCGCGTTACCGGACATTTTACCATCTTGTCTCATACAAGCTTCGCCGATGGTCCATGCTCCATTCTCGTAGAATTTTTTCTTAGGAAAATCTGGCATTCCCAATAAGAATTCTTGGAAGGTACGAGGAGTTCCGGTTGCATCCTTTACTTTGAAAGCACCAGTAGTATATTTCTGGATCGCTTTTCCTAAGAATGGAAGCATTTGAGCTTCATCCATTACACCGTTTGCTACGTAAGGAAGAACACCGTTTGCATTCTCCAATCTACCGTAGTTAAAGCTGAAATATTTACGAAAAGTTTTTCCGTTCGTTGTAGCAATCTCGTAATAGTAGGTATTCCCACCAACTGTTGGAGGAACTTGAGAAGTGCTTAAGTTTAGAGAAATAGTAGCACTCATAGAACAAGGAGGAGTGGTACAAATATCTTGAGAAGCGCTAGCTCCTATCTTCTTCAAAAGAACCGATTGGATATAATTCTCTCCCACTACAGGATTCGAGTAGTTAGAAGCCAAGGTCAAAGCTGCGGACTGATCGAATGTCATATCATTCGTTCCGTTTAGAGTGTATTGACTACCTTGGGTAATTTTATTCGTTAGACTATAATCTAACCCGGTTCTGAATGTGATCGTATAATTTTCCAGAGCAACTCCACCTATAGTCGCTGCATCCGGAGTAATAGTAATCGTATATGATTCAGCTGGCTTTAATTCTCTGTAAGGATTGAAACGAAGTTTCTGACCACTCATCCAGTAAAATTCTCCACCTGGAGTCGGGCCTGAAAGATTTCCAGTAGTTCCAGAAATAGTAAAGTTTGCTTCTACAGTGGTCTTATTCATCGGGTGAGAAAAGCGGATTTCCAACTCTTTGTATCTATCCACGTTCTCAGTGGAATTGATGAATAAGGTTGCCTGAGGATTAGTAGAACCGAAATCTACAGGAAGAACTGCCGTATCGTTATCCACGCTGTTATACGGAGGTTGAAGATTCGGATTCGCGCCAAATATTCTTCCTCCTGAAAAGAATCCCAGGTCGAATACATCCGACATTGCAAATCCTTTCATTTTTTCAGGGCTACATCCTAAGATTCCTGCCCATAAAAGTGAAACGATCGCGAGTTTGATTCCCTTATCGACATTAGAAACTTTTATATTTTTCAGATTCATTTCCAGCCCTCGACTTATTTTTCCCAAAAAAATTCTCTTCATTATTCTCACCGGGTGAATACCGTAACAAACCTATCCCAATAGGTGTCTGAGTTTTCATCTTCGTTAAATCTGTCGTAGAATACGAATCCGTCCGGGAATTGTTTTTTTCCTGTAGAAGTAAGATCCGCAAAAATATCCATCAACACTCCCGCCGTATAGATCAGTGAGCTTTGATCTTTTCTTTCTGTTTGTATCATATCCGACACCAAAAGTCTTTTAGCGTCTTTGAATATGGATTTAAGTGAATACGGACTTCTCATATCCGCTTCTAAATAAGAGTAGAATTCTCCGGATTTAACTATACCCATCAACACTCCCACGGTACTTCTTCCGTAAGGAGAGGAGACTTGAGCAAGATCCGCAGTATCTACACTTAATAAATTCGTAATTAAATAATCCTGGGTGCTGGACTGGTCACGAGTAAGTCCTCCCAGAAGATCCACTACCGCAGTCAACTGAGCAGTCGTAGGAATATTATCTATGATCATATCCATGGAAAATTCCAAGGTGGGAAGAAGGCTATAAACAGATTCAGGATCGAAATAATCCCTTAGACGAACTGCCCAAATCCCTAATCTATCCCATTCAGGATCGTAAATATTTGCAACACGAGAGTCGGGAAATGCAGCGAGCATATCTCTAACTTCTCCCAAATATGCCTCCAAGTTAAATTGAACTGCTGTTGGACTTTCGTTATTGAGTTTTATCTCTCCGATCAGATCCGCAATGGATTGGAATGTTAAAAGTGCTCCACTTGCTCTTTCAGGTTTTCCCATCTCAGCAAGCATTTGTACGAATGTGGATAGAAGATCCGTTCTGGACATCAGATTTAATAGTCCGTCTTGGTATCTCCTTTCATTTTCAGCTAAGATAGAAAGTGGAGAACGTACTGGTTTGCTGGAAACTGGATCTAAATACCTGAAAAAATATTCCGATTCAGTTGCAGAGTTACTCCTTACGCTAGAATCAGAGTTTACGATCTTAACTACATCAATAGTTCTTCCACCACTATTAGGTTCAGGATCTGTAATCCTTGCAAGAAGTGGCCTTGTCAAAGCAGCACTGAGTCCAGTTAGTATCTGGAATGGATTTTTATTCAAGCTTGGATTTGCTTGGTCATCCAAGGTCCACGCAAGAGAAAGTATTAAAGGAAGAAGTCTATTTCTTTGTCCCCAAGCTTCTTCAACGGATTTCCCGTAAGACACATTCGCGCCAGAAGGAAGGACTTTATCCGGTGTTAAGAAAGAAAGTCTTTCCATCACGGCAAAGTTAGCTGCAATTACTTGAGGAATTACTCCGTAAGAATTTTCAGGATCAGGGTAGAAGATACTGTATACGGAAGCATCTCCTAAGCTGTTAAATGTTAACGAACTAGCACCGCTTGTTCCGTAATCCCAAGCTTCCAGATAGAACATACTATCGCCGGGAATATCAGAGTAATTTTCCTGTAGGATCGGAACTCCAGGTTGCCTGAAATTCGGTTGGGTGGAACTCGCACATCCCGGTTTTAAGAAAGTATTTTTGATTTTCCAGATCGCATTGATACGATCAGAGCATGTAGATCCATCTTGTAGAACAGGTCTTGCGTTCATTAGACCAGTCATACCGTTAGCAATCAGAGTTACATAAGCCGCCATTTTGTAAGGAACCCCAGCGCCCAAAGAAGCGCGAAGTGGGATAACAGCGACCATACGTTTTTCATGAAGAAGCCATTGGAAGTTCTTATAGAGAGCTTCCTCATCTGTATTTACAGCTCTTTCGGTAGTATTGTCTTTCGGAATTTCCCAAACAGGAATACTCCAACCTTTTGCTCCGGACGCATTTGCTCCGGCTGCAACTGGAGCAAAAGAGTTATTCGCAACAACCGCGTTTGTTTCTCTTCCTCCAGGACCTACCCATTTACAAATAGTACCACCGCTGCATGAGCCGCTTGCAGTGTTCGAAACTTTAATTCTGTATTCTGATGTATTCCAAGACTCTTTGTAGATTAGGTCTACTCCAGTTGAATCTCTATATATTTTCCCGTCGAGAGTGAGGACATTTCCACTGGAATCGACACGATTCTTATTATAATAAGGCCCGCCGCCGGAGACCAGAACTGTGCGGATCAATTTCATGATGAACGGAATTGTTTTAGTATAAACAGGATCGTTTGCTGCAGGGATAATAGCCGGATCTGGAGCTTCCAGCAAAGTTAAAGTTGGAGTGTTGATCCCGATAGAAAGCGCAGTCGGAGTGTTAGCATCTCCATTCTTAAAGACTGCAGCATCAGCGGAACTTTGGTTCATGAAAGCCTTAATACCGATATTACCGGTCATCGCAGATTTCATAGAATAGATACTGTCTCCTACAGTGAGAATACCACCAGTCATAGGACCGCCGTTTCCCGAACCGTTAGGCTCAAGTCTCATCATAGAAGTATCAGCAGGATTTTCCCAACGGAATCCGTAAGTATCGGATAAGGTCAGGATGAACATCAAGGATTCTAACGCAGTAATCGGGCTACTTGTTATATTCGCAGGATCGGCTCTATCCAAACCAGAAGCATCCATACGGATCAACTCTCTAAGAGAATTATCTACTCCGGTTATACCTGAAGAGAAATCGAATTTAGCAAAATTTTTAGCCATTTCCAATGAAAGAATAACGTTCGGATCAGAAGTGTAATTGCCTCCTCTTCCAAGCATTGGTCGCAGATAACGGAAAGATTCACTGAGTACAGTAGCAAACTCGGATGGATAAGTAGCGTCTCTATAATCAGCAAAAGCAGGATCAGAATAAACCGAACCACCTGCAGTATAAAATTTTTCTAAATTAACAACCAGGTTTTTTAGAACAGTCTCAGAAGACTTAGCGTCGCTAAATCCAGCTCTTTGGCGGAAAGATTTTCCTAAGGCACCAATCATTTGGATCAGCTTCTCTTTCATCACTCTGTCAGAGATAAGAGAAGGATCTACCATTCCCTGTAAGAGTCCGGCGATAGCCTGCTTAGCATTCGTATTCCGATTGATCGCCTTGTCTAATACGTCTTCCAATTCCACAAAAAGGATCCGAATTTCAGGATCTTTCAATACTGCGGAGACCTCTTTAAACTTTGTCTCCATAGTTTCTTTGGAATAATTTGTGTACATGTACTTCAAAGCAGTTTGGCTCAATGGTGCCAAATTACGAAGTACAGGTTTACGATAAGTACGTAAAGCTTCCAACCAGGGTTGGAGAACATCGAATGCGTTATTTGGAGCTTTCTCAATACGATCCAAAAGGGAGTGAACTCTGAGAAGTGACTGACGCACATGAGCTTCCGGTTTTAGAAGAAGATCTCCCGAAACTCTTAAGAATCCCACGATATCCTCTCTGTAAGGAATAGTCATGGAAGACTCTAATTTAAGATTAAAATGAATAGGTTCTAAACTTTGGAAACCTGATTTGATGGAAGGATAATCATCAAACAAATTGAAAAGGCGAATTCCTTTATAATCGATATTATCGTAAAAAGTATCCGCGCTTGTTTTCTCACCACCTGCCTGACAGCCCATCCCCAGAGCCAAACAAAGTGAGAAAAGAATGTGTGCTTTCTTTATATTCATATCTATTAGCTTATCCTAACAGTTTCTTTCCAAGTGTGGACAGCATAGCGATCGCTACATAAAGCAGGCTTATATCAGGCTTATATTTCCGGCGCATTTGAAAAAAAATAAGCGAGACTCTATAAAAAGTTTCCGGCTAATTTTGGGTTCTTTTTAAAATAACAATCGTTATTCAATATGGGACTTTTCGATTGGAGGTCTCAATCTATCTTTTGAGACTTCGATTTTGTCCATTCGAATTAAAACTATATTACAAAAAACGAAAGTATCCTTCCATCCCTTGGGAGATAGGCTAAAAATAACAAGTGGTTTATATAATTTATTCTAGATTTCGTTCTAACTTGTAGAGGTAACTGGAAAATTCAACTCGGCTCGAAAGACTCCAAATCACAAAGGGAATCCTTGACAACTTGCTCAGATTTTTTCATTCTCCCTGCCATGCCTCCAGACGGTATAGGAAGTCTTAGTTACTACAATTCAGGAATTTGGTTTCAAACACTTTGGGCAATCACCCAATTTGGGACAGCACTTGGAATCCTGATGTCTCTTGGCCAGCTTGTTATGGAGAATAAGTCTGCTCTAAACAGACTTTTGGCCCTGATTTTCCTGATTTTAGGCCTGATCCAAGGAAGCTTTCTACTCTTAGTTTCCGGTTTATACGTAGAATTTCCCAGGATTTCTCTTATCCAGTTCCCGCTTATCGCATCAGTCGGTCCCATCCTATTCGGAATCCATAACGTAAGCCAAGACAGAGACTCGGAAGAAATCTCCTATTTGGGACTTCCGAAAAAACATCTGATCCTGCCTGGTCTTGTTTGGATTGTATATTTCCTGGCAGTATTCCTTCTCCCTCAAAACTGGATTTTGGAAAAGATCTCCGTTTTTTTGAGAGAAACTGGTTGGAATGAGGGGGAAATCTTACTTTCTTCTCCCATACTCATACTGGTTTTTTACATCGTTCTGATCCTAAAAGGAAGTTCCGACCTCCTACGCTGGGAAGTTTTAAGCGAAGAATGGACAGCGAGAATTCTGGCATTCATGGTAATTTCTACATTCGTGAATCTTGGTTTCGGAGCAGTTTACTTGTCCAGTAAGTCTCCCATCTTTCTTCTCGCCTGCTCCTCAATGATGGGGATAAGTCTTTGTCTTGCCTATCTAATCGGGCACAAACGTCCCGCATTCTTCCAAGTTCTCCAAGAGGTAAGCCAAGCAACCAGACAAAAATATGCGCGCTCCTTACTCTCTGGAGTGAACAGGCATGCGCTCAGAGACAGTCTCACCCAGCTCATGGAAAAAGAAAAATTATATAGAGATGAGAAGTTGGGACTTGCAGATCTTGCAGATGAACTTGCACTTTCAACTCATCAGGTTTCCGAACTGATCAACCAAGAGCTTGGAAAAAATTTCTCCGCATTTGTAAACGATTATAGGATCAAAGAAGCATGTGAACTATTGCAGAAAGAACCGGATAGATCGATTCTGGACATTGCATTCGAAGTTGGGTTCGCGACCAAATCCTCATTTCATAGAGCATTCCAAAAACATACAGGTAAAACACCCTCTGAATTTAGAGGAAGCTAACCCATTTGATACCAAACTATCCTTCTCAAGTTAACCACAAAGGGTAAAAATTTATAGATTGGGACCAAATGTATGGTTGCATTCGATCAATTGAGACGACTGTTTCTCCAAATTACCGTAAGATATGGACAACCGAAAACAATTACGGAGGAAACCGATGATCGCCATTGCTGAAAGAGCGACCGCTCAGGTTCCAGCCAAACTTTATACAAGATTGTCCCAAAAGGAAAAAAGTAAGAAGATCATGAAATGGATCCGATTCAGGGACAGAAAACTTCGTAGTAAATTTGAATTTTTGAAACACCAAGATGGATTAGGCCTCGCGATTACATTAGGTTCCGCTGCGGGTATGATCTTATTTGCAGGGCTTTATATCGCAGGGATGATTCCTGCCTGGGCTTGCATTATTGCAAATGGAGTTCTTGCTTCCATTCTTCATGAAGTCGAACACGACTTAATTCATAATTTATATTTCAAGGATAATCTAAAGATCCAAAACTTCATGTTCTGGACGGTTTGGATCTTCCGAGGAAACACAGTCAGCCCTTGGTATAGAAGAATGATCCATACTCTTCATCATAAAGTATCCGGTCATAAAGAAGATATTGAAGAACGACTGATTGGAAATGGAATGAAATTCGGACTAAAACGTTTTATCACTATGATGGACGGGAATATGTCCTTCTTATTCCAATCTCATATTCTTCGCAGAGAAGCTCCTAAATTTAAAAGAAGTGAGATCACCAGATCCAGTTGGCCTTACCTTGTGATCTATTTTCATCTTTGGTATAATTTCCTATTCATCAATCTTTTCTATATCGGAAATGAACTATTAGGAAAACCTGTAGAAATTCCAGCTTGGTTAGATACCGTTCGTCATTTCTTGAATATTTCAGCAGTGGTTTACACAATTCCGAATTGGATCAGACAGACAAGTATCCAAATTGTATCTTCTAATATGCATTATTACGGGGATGTAAAAGGACTTCATGAGCAAACACAAGTACTGAACCGTTGGTTCTTATTCCCTCTTCATCTATTCTGTTTTAATTTTGGAAGCACTCACGGAATACATCACTTTGTTGTGAACCAACCTTTTTATCTCAGACAAGCGGTGGCTCCTTTCGTCCATCCTGCAATGAAACGTTACGGGATCAGATTTAATGATTTCGGAAGTATTTTCAGAGGAAATCGCCTGGGCAAAGAGGAAGTTTTAGTAGCGGCTTAATGCAGACTCCTTCGGTATGGGATCTGGGTGAAAATCCGGGTCCTTCTTCTTTTTAAAATTATTACAAATCATAGAAATCATCTATAGAGCAAAAGTAATTCCTTTCCGTTCCAAATAGGCATCTGAAATTAGTCCTGCCAGATGCAGGAAGACAGACTTAGAACCTATCTTGAATTCCAAGCTTCCCAGATTTTAATCAGTGGAAACGTACTATTCGCTCAGGTCCTTTCTTATTCCCCTTCTCTAATTACATGGGGAAGAACATTATTCGCAGCAAGTCTATTGGGCTTCGTTCTTTGGTTTCGGAAAAGACCATTCTTATTCCCGAGTAAAAAAGAAAATTGGATCTCATTTTCTTTAGGAGTACTACTCGCATTTCACTGGGTAACTTTCTTTGCATCAGCACAAGAAGCGACTATTGCGGTCGCAGTTCTTACTCTTTTCACTCATCCAGTCTGGACAGTATTATTAGAACCTTTATTTTTTCCTTCTAAGATCAGAAGCCTGGATCTCGGGCTTGCTATACTTGTTCTATTCGGAATGTGGATACTCGTACCAAGTTTTGATTTAGAAAATAAATATCTTTTGGGAGTGGGACTCGGACTCGCATCTTCCTGGGCGATGGCTTTTAGAAATATTCTCACTAAAAAATATCTTTCTGGTCATGGATCCACACAAGTAATGTTCCACCAGACCGCTATTACTTGTCTTGTTTTAAGCCCTGTTTTATTCTTTGAAGATCTATTCACCACCTCTCAAGATTGGGGACTGATCGTTTTATTAGGAGTATTCTTCACTGCAGTAGGACACACATTCTATATCAAATCTGTATTTAAGATGAAGGTCAAAACCGCTGGGTTATTATCTACCGTGCAACCTGTATATTCAGCTATCCTTGCCTGGGCGATCTTACATGAGGTTCCCAGAAAAGAAGAGTTTATAGGAGGAGCAATGATCTTATTTGCTGCCGCCCTCGAATCATTTAGATACAGAAAAAAAACGGAATAGAAGAATGCTTTCTCTCGTAGACGGATCGGCTCCCTTCTTTCTGGAATCCAAAGAAAGGCATCAGAATTGGTCCAAGGCACCTTTGGCTCATTTGGAGAAGTTTTCTCTTCCCTCTAAGAAAAAACATAGAAGAGTCAGAGAATCTTTTTACAGATATACCAAAAGAATTTCTAATCTAGGATTTAATGCAGTCAGTCTGGATGAACTTTGTTATCTTTCCCAAAGAGATTTTTATCCGGAAGAACTAAAACGAAAGATCTCATCTTATCGTAAAAAGTATAAAAAACTTTTTAAGATCGCCTCTTCCCAAGATCTGAAAGTATTTATTACTACGGATTTTTTCTCCGTTAATGAATCTATTTTAGAACATACAAGCGGGAACCTGGACAAGATCAGCCAACTTTTTAAAGAATCATTAGAAGATCTTTTTTCCAGTTTTACAGAAATTTCAGGGATAGTTCTTAGGATCGGTGAATCGGATGGGGTGGATGTTACTGGGGATTTCAGAAGTAAACTCCTACTCAAAACACCTAAGCAGGCAAACTCATTCCTGAGAGAAATTTTACCTATTTTTGAAAAATATAATAAAACATTAATATTCAGGACCTGGACTTTAGGGGCCTATGAGATTGGTGATCTGATCTGGAATCCAAAAACATACTATAAGGTATTCCAAAATATACAAAGTAATTCACTAATCATTTCTTTAAAATACGGAGAAGGTGACTTCTTTAGATATCTCCCGATCAATCCACTATTCTTCGAAGACGATAGACCTAAACTTTTAGAATTGCAGGCAAGAAGAGAATACGAAGGTTTTGGGGAATATCCAAGCTTTGTAGGTTGGCAATATGAAAAATATAGATCTGAACTTTTAGGAAAAGCGAATATTGCAGGGATAAGCGTTTGGACTCAAACCGGAGGCTGGTCTTCCTTCAAAAATATAACTTTTTTAAAACGTTCTTCCTATTGGAATGAACTGAATACATTTGTTTCCGTTCAATTATTTACAAGGCCGGAAAGAAGTTTAGAAGAGATACTTCTCAAATTTTACGGCAGAAAGAATTTAGATTTATTTATAGAATTTCTAAAATTGAGCGAAGAATTGATCCTGAATCTTTTATACGATCCTGAATTTGCCAGACAAAGTTTTTATCTACATCGCGTTCGGATCCCACCAATCCTTCATATTACCTGGGATAAAATCACTGTTTCAGATCCTTTCCGATCCTTATATTCTCTCTTAAATCCTAATCCAAAAGAGTCTTTGAGATCGGGTGAAGAAGCTTTCTCTCATTTATCGAGAATGAAAAAGATCTCAGAAAAACTGGATCTCCCATATGATTTTCAATTCCAAAAAAGAACGTTTCGGCTTATTTTAAACGCAAGAAAACTACTCTATTTTGAAAACCCAGCGCTATTAGCCGAATCCAAAAGGCTCGCAAAAGAATATAATAAGAAATATCCCAAAACTTTCCGCTTCCAATTCCAGGCATCGAAGTCCAAACCTTCCTGGTTTTTAGGATTTATTCTGAAATTATTTCTAAGAAATAGAAGCAGTTATCGTCTAGTCGATAAAATCCTATTCCATCCGATTTTGCGTAAGATCTATTATTTGGTATTTTTAGGGATTAGAAACAGGCTCCCGGATTTTATCAACCGCCAAGGGATGCCGGTTAGAGAATTATTACAATGAAATCGGATTGACGAATCTAAGTTTAGGGTCAAAAATTTTCCCATGGCTCGAATTTTCACAGTTATCTGTTCTGTTTTCGCATTTTTTATAATATTCAACTGCTCTTCTACGGAAACCAAGGATTCTTCTGAATCTTCGAATAATACAAGCACAAGTGCATCCAGATCAGAAAGTACAAACTCTGCTTCCAACAGATCCATCAATCCAGACCAAGAAACCGAAGATGGCCGATGCGAATCTGGCAACTGTGAAAATGGCACAGGCACCTATGTATATTCCACAGGAGATATATATACCGGTGGATTCAGTAGCGGAATGAGAGAAGGTAAAGGTAAGTTTGTTTATAAGAACGGAGACAAGTTCGAAGGAATTTATGTAAACGATCTGAAAGAAGGAGATGGAATGTATTTCTGGTCCAACGGAACTGTGATCCGAGGAAATTTCGCAAAAGGGATCATTAAAGGTTCCGGCAAAGTTACATTCACTGACGGCAGTGTTTTAGTGACTGAGTTCACGGACTCAAGCAATTCAAATCCAGGCCCTTATACAAAGAAAGACGGAACAGAAACTGAATGTTATCTGGAAAATAAAGTTTTAGTTTGTGTAAAACCAGATCCGGCTGCCACACCTCAAACTCAGCAATAGACATTCTCATTCATCTGAATGAGAATGTGTTCCCGAATTGCTCCATTCTTTCGCCTGGCTTGGATCTACTCTCACTAAAGTATGAGTGATCTGAAATGGATCGCTTGCCCAGTTAGGCATTGTACGAATTTCCACAATTCTATACCAAACGGAACCGGGCCCTACTTGGAATAGATGATTTACACAAAGACATTTGAACTTAAAACCAAAACCGAATTCAGGTGGATTGACTGAGTGAGGTGCTGCAAAGAAGTATAAGGTTTCCTTTGTTTCATTCTTATACACTAACGCAAATTTTCTAGTTTCTCCAGAACCCAAAACTAATTTTGAATCTTCTATCAGATTAGACACTGGGGCCTTACTTAGATCGGAAACCGTATTCGTATCCCAAAGTTGAAGCGGCCTTTGAGATGCCAGTTCGTAAATTTGCATCTCTCCCGGAAGACCTTTATATATCCATTCGATTCGAACTGAAACTCCCCCTTTTTTCCCAGATAGATTCAGGGAAAAAGAAGGATCAGAAGTTTTTTCCTTTTCGCAAGAAATCAAAAACGCATTCAAGACCAAAAAGAGAAGGGTAATTTTTCTAAACAAAAAATTATTCCTGAACTAATTCTAAAGTAGAGAATTGGAAAACTTTTCCAGGATTTTCATTCTTTATAAAAAGTTTATTTCCAGATTTACGAAGAAGTATCTGTTCTTGAAAAATTTTCTCTCCATTTTCTGAATCCTGGCTATTATTACAGTCTCTTCCACAACCATTGCAGTCCCCGCCATAATAATCTTCGTTATATTCTCTCTGACTCATTTTTCGAACAAGGCCGAATATACGAAGTTTTAAACCATCCGGTTTCGCTTCCTTTACTTCATAATTTCCTAATGCAAAGAAACTTTTATTAATTTGTCCATCTCCATCCGCTTCAGCCGTATTTCCTTCAAAAAAAAGGCTTCCGTCGGATCTCAAACGTAATGTCCAGTTCGAAGAAATAAGCCCGGCTTCAGGAGCCTGCTCTTCTCCTGTGGATCCCTCTGCAGTTGCCTCACTAACCCCCGCTGGTTGTTCTACGTTTGTGTTTGTAGAAGTAGGAGCATTTCCTGTATATTCTCCTCCTACATAACTCCAGTTCAGAACATTTTCTATATTAGCCGCAGAGAATTGGAAAAAGTTATTTTTTGCGATCTTCTTCACTTGTTCCATTGGATTCGGTAAAATCCAATCATCTCCGTCTGAAAAACGGATTTCACTAATAACCAGTCCTTTATAATCTTTTCCTGTATAAATAGAATCTACTTTAAGTTTTAATTTTTTACCTTCGAAAGTTTTGGAGAATTGGATGGTCTGAGGTCCCATGATGTCCCCCACTTCTATCTTTTCTTCAAAACCATTATCGCCGGTAAGAGTTGCTACTTTTAATCTTCCATTTGTCTGGCAATGTCTGTCAGATCTTTGGTAACCATTCCAGATCTTGATAGATTTTATTTTTTGTGTTTCCTTAAAGTCAAAATCTAAGGTCACTCCAGGACCTTTTTTATCGGAAGCCCAAGCATATTCGTATCTTGAATCGAATAAGTTCATCACATCATAAGAAAGATTCGGCTTAGCAGTTTCAGATGCTGTCACAGAAGCTTCTACAACTTTCGGCCCCTTCCATTTCATTTTGGAACCTTTGTCGTCGTAAAAGTTTACCTTTTGGACACATAAATTCGCGTTTCTATGAAAGTTAAAAGTCACAGAACGGGTACTTTTAGGAGCATCAAAGGTAACAGCAGCAGTAGAGCCTGTGGATAATTCCTGACTATATTCATCAAAGTTAATATATGCAGTGATAGGATCTGAGAAGTCTCCATTGCAAGATTCAACTTCTATCTTTGATAATAAGAAGGTCTCATCGGGATAAAAATGAAGTTTAACAAATTTGGCTCCTTCTTCCGGCCTCCATTTTTTCCCATCCAGGATCTCGAACGGAAGCCCGCTTTCCATAGAAGTAGCAGTGATCATGGAAACTGGCAATTTTTTACCACAGTGAAAAAAGAACAATGCCCCTATTAATAGAGTCGAATACTTAGCGAACATTGGATTGCCTCCGAGAAATTGCAGAAATCAGAAATATATTTCTTAAACCAGGGGAAAACGAAAAAATAGACTCAAATTTGTTTTTTATTCCCTTCCCGGAGAGTTCCTAACTATTTTAGCCGTCTGAAAATATGATTGGCGAATCGGAAAGATTGTCCAATATCAACTAAGGAGGAAAGATGTCGATTCCAAGCAGGTATTCTATAGCTATCCATATTCTTTCCTTGATAGATAAGGATGGGGAAGAAGCCAGTTCTTCTCAAATTATGGCCGATAGCATTGGGACTAACCCAGTAGTAGTCAGAAACCTATTGGGAAAATTAAAGAAGGCAGGTCTAGTGGTTTCAAAACAAGGAGTAGCTGGTGCCAAACTCGCTAAATCTCCCGAAGAGATCCAACTTTTACAGATATATAAGGCAGTGGAAACTGAGGGCCCGTTATTCTCTATCCATGACAAGCCTAACCCTAAATGCCCAGTTGGTAAAAAAATACAAACCACTTTGACTGGCATTTTTCAAGAGGCTCAATCAGCTCTTGAGGCAAAACTAGGTGAATTTCATCTTTCAGATGTGCTTTTCCAACTGGATTCTGAAAAGAAAAAACGGGCTTAAGCTGTTAGCTAAAGAAGAACCCGGTCTAAATCCGCAGATTTCTTCCAACAAAAATCCTTGCCTCAAAATAAAGGGTTCCTAATATCCTTTTCGTTGCTCATTTCAATCCGCAATATAATTGGAGAGAAGGATGAAAAAAATATTCAAACGGGTTTCGATTGGCCTAGGTGCTGCGCTTATCGCCTATTTGGGGATCTATTACGCCACATTTCCCAAATACGAATTCCATCCAAAGGCGGACTTAACTCAAAGTTTTGATTCGTTCTATAAATCTAAATTAGATGAGACAAAATCACTTAACGGTAGAGCTGGCTCAGAAGAAAGGCTGATCCGCTATTCTCCAGGCAAAACAGAATATGCGATTCTTTATATTCATGGCTTCGGCGCGTCCCGCGCAGAAGGAGAAGAAACTGTAGATAAGATCTCTGCCTCACTCAAGGCAAATACATACTATTTACGACTTCCTGGTCATGGAACTAATAACGAAGATCATAGAGACACTCCATTCACTGAATATCTACGGGTCGCCGAAGAAAGTTTATTAATGATGGATAAATTAGGAAATCAAACTATACTTATGGGAACCAGCATGGGCGGTTTGATATCTGTATATCTGGCTGGAAAATATCCAGATAAGATCAAGGATCTAGTATTATTCTCCCCTTTCTTCGATTTTGCAGTTCCCTTGGCTAAAATATTCTTTTATCCAGGCGGAATGACTTTTGGAGAAACAGTCCAAGGAAAGATCAGAAAATCTCCTCCTAAAACATCCGATGATGGAATCGGAGAACATTATTATGAGCATTGGTATAAGGACCAGTATTTATCTGCCATACAACATGTAAGTAACGCAACTAAATTCGTTCTTAGCCAGCAAAGTATAGAGAAGATCAAAGTCCCTACTCTATTAGTATATTATTATAAGGACAAGGATCATCAAGATAAAACCGCAAGCGTAGATGCAATGTTAAAAGCCTTCGATAAAATAGGTGGAGACTCTCCGAATCCTCTCAACACAAAGGCACGAATAGAAGAAGGAAGCCACGTTCTAACTTCTAAACATGTATTCTCTGATAAGGAAAAGGTTCAAAAAGAAGTTATAGACTTCTTGCATAAAACCGGAGTAAAATAAGATTTGTCCCCTTCTTCCTTTCAAAGGGAAGAAGGGATTCTCCGAGCTTCCCATTCTTTCGCGGCTCTTAAAATTTCCTCAGCAAGTAGCGCGAGTCCTGGTCCGGATTTTTTGCGATAACAAAGATAAAACTTCCTTTCAGTATTCCATTCTTCGAATTTTATTTTTTTAAGTTTTGAACTGATAGAATACTCAGATAAAAAACCAATCCCAAGCCCTGCTTCTAAAGATTTGATAACTGATTCTACACTTCTGAGTTCCATTGCGATCTTAGGACCGAATTCTTTAGAAAATGATTTTATCTTCTTCTCCACCGCTTTCCTAAGAGCTGAACCAGGATGGAATAATACAAAGGATTGTTTTTTCAGATCTTCTATTCTAATTTTCTTTTTTAGAAAAATCGGATGATCCTTGGAAGCCACAGGAAAGATCTTGTCTGAAAGAAATTCCAGAACGTTTAAACTTGGTTCGGAGATAGGACCAGTCAGGATACCAAGATCCACTTCTCCTTTTAATACTGCATCTTTGGTTTCCGCGGCATCTCCTTCCCTTACAGACAGGGAAAGTCCTGGTCTTTTTTTCAGTATCTCTTTTAAGATCTGAGGCAGGATCCAAGCAGAAACAGTTCCGCCTGCTGAGATGGAATAATTTCCTTTTAAATCGTTATCCTTCGAGAAACCTTCTTGGATCTCCTCCCATAATTCTTGCATGCGGATAGAATACTGATAAAACCTTTCTCCTTCGTGGGTGAGTCGAACAGCCCTTCCCCCTCTTTCCAGGACACTTACTCCCAATTCTTTTTCCAAAAGATAGATCTGTTTAGATAGAGCCGGTTGTGTTAATCCCAAACGAGAAGCTGCCTTTTGGAATGTGCCTGATTCCGAAATTTCCAGAAAATAAACGATCTGTCTGAATTCCATATTAACATATAACTTTTAGTTATATATTTTATAAAACCAATTTATTTGCATTATATCAGTAAGTTTGATACCTTATTTAACAAGAGGGAAATATGGGACAAACTCTATACGATAAAATTTGGGAAAGCCACCGGATCTCTGAGAATTCTGACTCTGAATCCATTTTATATGTGGACCGTCATATTCTTCATGAAGTGACTTCCGCCCAGGCTTTCGAAGGTTTAAGAACTAAGAATAGAAATGTAAGAAGGACCGATCTCACATTCGGAGTTGTAGATCATAATATTTCTACACGAGATCGCAAGAATAGAGATGCGGCAGGACCTGTTTCCAGATTGCAAATCGATACAATGGAAAAAAACTGCAAGGACTTTGGAATTCGTTTATTTGGTCCGGAAGATCCTGAACAAGGTATTGTGCATGTATTAGGTCCAGGGTTAGGATTTACTATACCAGGTTCAGTGATTGTATGCGGTGATTCTCATACTGCAACTCATGGAGCATTCGGTGCATTAGCTTTCGGTATTGGAACAAGCGAAGTAGAACATGTGCTCGCAACCCAAACTTTAAAACAGGCAAAAACAAAATCCATGTTGGTCCGTTTTATTGGCAAACCTGGTTTCGGGATCACTGCAAAAGATGTAGTCTTGGAATTGATCTCCAAAATAGGAACCTCGGGCGGAAGAGGTTTCACTATGGAATATACAGGAGAATGGATCAAATCCCTTTCCATGGAAGGAAGGATGACCATTTGTAATATGAGCATAGAAGCAGGCGCAAGGGCAAGTTTGATCGCACCCGACCAGATCACATTCGATTATCTGAAAAATAGAAAACTGATCCCAAAAGGAGAAAGTTTCTATCAAGCTGTCGAATATTGGAAAACATTTTTCACGGATAAAGACGCGGTCTATGATGAAATTATAGAATTAGATATTTCTAAAATAGAACCCCAAGTTACCTGGGGAACTAATCCATCTCAATCTTTATCTATTGGAGATGTAGTTCCTGATCCGGAAAAATTCGATGATGCCAGAGCAAAGGAAACTGCTATGAATGCTTTGGAGTATATGGGTTTAAAACCCGGAACTCCGATCTCCGAGATCAAAATCGATAAGGTATTCATAGGCTCCTGCACAAATTCAAGGATAGAAGACTTGAGATCTGCTGCAGAAGTTGCAAAGGGAAAAAAAGTCTTTCCTGGAGTGCAGGCTTTGGTGGTTCCAGGTTCTGGATCAGTAAAACGTCAGGCAGAATCTGAAGGTTTGGATCAAATTTTCAAAGAAGCAGGTTTCGAATGGAGAGAACCTGGTTGTTCTCTTTGTCTTGCGATGAACGATGATGTATTAAAACCGGGAGAAAGATGCGCTTCTACTTCTAACCGAAACTTTGAAGGAAGACAAGGAAGAGGAGGAAGAACTCATTTAGTAAGTCCTTCTATGGCAGCTGCTGCTGCAGTGACCGGAAAATTTTCAGATGTGAGGAAATTGGCATGAGCTCAAAAATTTGGACAATACATACAGGAGTCCCAGTCTCTATTCCAAGAGAGGATATTGATACTGATCAAATTCTTCCTAAACAATTTATGAAATTGATAGATAAGAAAGGTTTCGGAAAACATCTATTTCATGATTGGAGATATTCTGACTTAGAAGGTAATATCCCAAATCCTGAATTCATTTTGAATCAGGAAGGATTTAAGAACGCAAGTGTCCTTATTGCAGGAAAAAATTTTGGCTGTGGTTCGAGTAGAGAACATGCTCCTTGGGCGCTTTCCGATTTCGGATTCAGGGCGATTTTGGCCCCTTCTTTCGCAGATATATTCTCTATTAATTCTGCAAAAAACGGGATCGCATTAGTTCGTTTGAAAGAAGAGGAGATCTCATATTTAAATGAATGGGTTTCTAAAAATCCAAGATCCCAAATCAGGATCAGTCTAGAGAATTTGGAAGTGCAAGCGGGAGATAAAACGTTTTTCTTTCATTTGGATTCTGCTTCCGTAAATCGGATCCGAGAAGGCTTAGACGATATTGATATCACTCTCAAAAATGCAAAAGAGATCCTGGATTTCGAACAGAAACGTAAAGTAGAAAAACCGTTTTTGGAAGTGAATTGGTGACCTTCTCCCCAAAATTTTTGCAACGGTGCTCTGCACAATAGATCTTAAAAAAACCTTTTATTAGCTGGAAAAGAATTCGGGGAAAATTAATATGTTCGTCATTCTTTCGCTTCTAAAAGGAACCTAGAGTGAGTTTAACAGAATCCATTCATGATAAGATCATAACGCCTGTAGTTAAGATCCCTGATTCAGCCTTGAAAACAGGGATATACGACTTAACCAAGGAAGAACTAGGACGCAGGATTGAACTACGAGAAGGAGTAAGCCTGAGATACATCACACCTCCAAATCGCAGAAGATGGCTTTTAGATCGGCTCTTACTAGGTTCTGATCTTACATTCTTGTATGGATACTTCCGCCAGATCATAGTCGCAAGACAGAATGTTCTAAAAGGAAAGTTTTACGATCCTCGTTGGATAGAATTATCAGGTGGGATCTTAGACTTAATCGAAGGCTGCCAAGGAAAATTTCAAATTGAAAATTTAGAGAATGTTGTATCTCCGAAGGGACCTGTTGTTTTTGCAGGAAACCACATGAGCGTTTTGGAAACATTCGTATTTTCTTATTTTTTAGTGCCTCATAGAAGGCTTACCTATGTAGTTAAGGAAAGTTTAATAAAGGGTTATTTCGGCCCTATCATGAGAAGTAGAGACCCGATCGCAGTGGGACGCGACAATCCAAGAGAGGATTTAGTCAAGGTATTGGAAGAAGGTGCAAATCTTTTGAAAAAAGGAGTCTCTATCGTAGTGTTTCCTCAAAGCACAAGAACTAGAACCTTTAATCCTGCAGAATTCAATTCGATTGCTGTTAAGCTTGCTTCCAGAGCAGGGGTTCCGGTAGTTCCATTTGCAATCAAAACGGATTTTTGGGAAAACGGTAAAATCTGGAAAGATCTAGGTAGCCTTTATAGGGACAGAAAGATCCATATGAAATTCGGCCCGGAGATTGATACTAAGGATTCCAAAAAGGCTCAGGCAGCACTTTTAGATTATGTTTTAACTAATTTAAAAGAATGGAATGTAGAAATTCTTTCTGAACGAAAATAAACGAAAAAGCGGATCTATCAAAAATAGATCCGCCTTTTGAATATGGGGAGAAGGTTCAGTAACCTCCCCCGCCGCCTCCACTTCCCCCACCGTAACCACAAGCTGCTGCAGCCAATAGATATTGAGAGGAACATGCAGTATTTGCATATCCAGGGTTTTCGTTAGAACAGGTTAAGTATAATGCAGCTGCTGCACTACAATTCTTTTTATCATTCTTATCATCCCCACCGGTTCCGTATAAATCGTTATACGTATTACAATTTACAAAACCAAGCGAAGATAGAACCAATAGTAAGATCAAAATCTTGTTTTTAGTTCGCATATACATTCTCCATATTATGGCAGATAGATTTTTCCAAACAATATCTGATTGATAAGGAACCGCAATGGTTTTAGGATTAGATCACTATTCTTCGGAATCAACAATACAATTTCAGAAATAGAGAATGTTTGAAGTTTGATTTAATCTAACGAAACCAAAAACGATCCCCATCCAAGAAACGTTTTACACCTTCTTTGGTGCTTTTACTCTCCATTACAGGAAAAGTATTTCTGGCCTCTAGAGTTAATGCTTCTTTTAAAGAAAGATTCCAACCTTCTAAAGCAGAACTTAGATCGGCAAACATTGCATCTCTAGGCTGCCTGCAAAGTTGGGTGGCATAGGAAAATGCTCTATCCAAACCTTTTCCTTTTTTCACAAGTTCCCATACCAGGCCAAGCTGGTAAGCTCTATCAGCCCGGATCCTTTGTCCTGTTAGTATTAGTGGCAATGCCGATCCAAAACCAAGTAATCTTGGAAGATATACAGTACCTCCATCTACAAGAGGAACTCCCCATCTTCTACAAGCAACGGAGAAAATTGCCTGAGGTTCTGCGATACGAATATGACCATGACAAAATAATTCCAAACCGCCTGCGTAAGTATAACCATGAGATACAGTAATCACAGGTTTTTTCTGAATGATCCTTGATCCACCTAAAGGACCAGGATCATTCTTAGCATATTCTTCTCTTTCTTCTTTATTTAGATACAGATTTGCCATTTTATCTAAACCGGAAAGATCCGCGCCGGAACAAAATGCCTTATCACCTGCTCCGTGCAAAATAGCAACAGTAAGTTCCGGATCTTTTTGAAAAGTTTTCCATGCTTCCACAAACAGATCCGCCATCTCCCTATTCACTGCGTTATGAACTTCCGGGCGATTCATAGTGATCTGAAAAATTTTACCACCTACGACGTCGTAAATATTTGTAATCAATGGGAGATCAGACATGCCTAAATAAGAAACTAGATCCATATTACAGAAAGAACTTTTTTGTTTGGTGTTGACTTCCTAAATCTTACGTCTATGATTCCATCTACCCGAGTTTTAACCGGTATGCCTCAAAAAGAAGAACTCGGAACAAACCAAACCTTAGGTTTTTTATCTGAACTTCTGGACACATATGTCTGGGAAACAGAAGATATAAGTAACTGCAAGATTCCTTCCCAACTCTCTAAACGTTTAGGCTTAAACGAATCTGAAATCTCTCTTTCTTTCTTCCTTACAAAGCTCCACCCCGCAGACAGAGCAAAATTAGAAGGTGAAATTGGATCTGCCAAAAACGGAGAAAATCCAGATGTATTCGAAATAAAAATAGCTGGCTCAAATGGAGAATTTTTTTACTTCAAGGCAGGAGTCCGTTACGTAGAAACTTCTGCACAAACGCCTGGTAAATTTATATTCTTTCTCCAAGAAATCACAAAACCTAAAGCTGATCGTGAATCTCTAAGACAGAGTAATAGAAGATTAAAACTTGCAACCAAAGCGGCAAATGTAGGGATCTGGGATTTAGATCTGATCAAAAATGTTTTAGTCTGGGACGAAGGAATGTACTATTTGTATGGAGTTCCTAAAACCGAATTTTCGGGAGCATATGAGGCTTGGGAGAGGTCGCTTCATCCGGAAGATAAGACTAGAGCTATAGAAGATTTTTATAATGCAGTTGCCGGAAGAAAAGAATTCGATACTGAATTCAGGATCATCTGGCCCGACAAATCTGTTCATTATATCAAAGCAATCGCTGCAGTGTTTAGAGACTCAGAAGGAAATCCGATCCAAATGATCGGAACAAATTGGGATATTACTCAAATCAAAGTTGCAGACCAAGAATTTAGAAAAAACCAAGAAAGCCTCGCTTTAAGCGAACTTATGTTCAGAGGGGCGTTCGAAAGCAATGGGATCGGAATGGCGTTGGTCTCATCGGAAGGAAAATGGTTAAAAGTAAATAGAAAGTTATGCGAAATGTTAGGATATTCAGAAACTGAATTTTATTCCCTCACCTTTCAAGATATCACCCATCCTGAAGATCTAGAAAAAGATCTAAACTATGTGAAACAGATCCTAGATAAAGAGATCGAATCCTATAAAATGGAAAAACGATATTTTAAAAAGGACGGGTCCATTATCTGGATCAATCTAAGTGTTTCTTCTGTAAGAGACAAATTTGATAATTTTTTGTATTTTGTTTCTCAAATAGAAGATATCACGGAAAAGAAAATTGCAGAACAATCATTAATAGCAATCAACTATGAGATGAAACAGATCTTGGATTCGGCAACCCAGGTCGCGATTATAAAAACGGATCTAAAAGGAGTGATCACAGTTTTTAGCAAGGGGGCAGAAAATTTATTTGGATATACTGAAGAAGAACTGATCGGAAAATTTACGCCAGAAATCCTCCATGATAAAGAAGATACAATTAAAAGAGGCAAAGAGTTAAGCGAACTTTATAGTAAAGAAGTTAAAGGTTTCGATATATTCAGTGAGGTTGCAAAAAGAGAATCATACGATTCCAGGATCTGGAAATACAGAAGAAAAGACGGGACCGTTTTCCCTGCGCAAATGATCATCACTGCCGTTAAGGGGTATGATTCTAAACTATTGGGCTTTTTAGGAATAGGTACAGACGTATCAGGTGCTCAAGAATATTTAGAAAGACTGGAAGATACAAAATTACAGTTAGAAATTTTAGCAGACCAATTGGGCAGAAAGAATGCACAACTTCTAAATTATGCTCATATCACTTCTCATAACTTAAGAGCACCCACAAGCAATTTGATTTCACTAGTAGAATTGATAGAAGAAGCCCAATCGGAAGATGAAATCCACTCCTTAGTTGGAAAATTCAAGATCTCAGTGGATTATTTACAAGAAACCTTGGACAGTCTGGTAGAAGTTTTAAAAATTCAAGAAGGAACCAAACGTAAAATCGAAACAGTCAGATTTGATTCCGTTCTAAAAAAGATAGTTAGGATTTTAGAAGGCCAGCTACTAGAGACTTCTGCGGAGATCCGCTCCGACTTCTCTTCGTTAGAAGAATTCGAATACGATAAAGCATATTTAGAAAGTATTTTATTAAACCTAATTTCAAATTCTATTAAGTATAGATCAGCTCACCGAATCCCTAAGATAGAGATCCGGACAGAAATTTCGGAAGGTAAATATTTGCTGATTGTCGAAGACAACGGATTAGGAATAGATCTGAAAAAATACCAAAACAAACTGTTTGGTTTACATAAAACTTTCCATAGACATCCAGAAGCAAGAGGAGTTGGACTCTTTCTCACCAAGTCCCAAGTAGAAGCTTTAAATGGCAGGATTTACGCAGAAAGTGAGTTAGATCGTGGAACTAAAATGATCATAGAATTGCAGTCCTGATCTCCTCTCATTTGATAAATCACGAAAACTTACGTTTTTGTAGGAATTCCAACCTTATCGAAGGCTCTTAATTCTATTTGATTCTTAAATATCTTTTTTTAACTGATTTCGCTCAATTCGATCAAATTTCAATTTTTGGAATATTCTATTTATTTTTAGAATATTCTGAATCGGGTTGATCCTTTATCCAAAAAGATCTACACTTAAGGAATGGATAATAGAAGCCAGAAGTCGGATCAAAAATACCGAATGAGAACCCAACCGGGCGGCGTCGTGATTCATTCAAGAGCCCAGCCCCAGAAACCAATCAAATATAGAACAGGAAGACCGGAAGAGGAAGAAATGGCCTCCTTTTGGGTATTTTATCTTTTCCTATTTATAGGATCGTTAATCCCAATTGTAGGAGTATTCCCTGCGTTTGTCCTATTCTCTTTTGCGAAAAATAAGTTTTTTAAATTTCTACCACTTGTTTTGAGTATATTAACTACCAGTTATGCTCTTTATATAAGAGCTCACTCAGGTTCCGTATTCCAACAACTGAGAAATTTAGTTTATTAAGACCGAAAAACGGACAAGGACTTAAATTCTTCTTTAGAAAGAATAGATAAGTCCTAACTAGCTTACCTTTCTTTAGAAAGCCGGCAAAACCGGCTCCTATTGCCTTATAGTCCGTCCAAAAACATAGGTTATCAATCAATACCAAGCCACGGGCTTCAAGAGCCTGACCTTATGGGACAGGCTCTTATCATCTCAATCAAAAGATTTTACAGCCCCAATGCTGAAAGATGGAATTCCGGCTCTTGCATTATAGGAATATCCGGTTAAGTTCGCATTACCTACATTTCCTACTGCGTGAGAAAGATCCCAGTCGGTTCCCTTTCCACCTTCTATCGTCTTCCTAGGAATATTATAACTTGCCGCCACGTCCAAACTCCAGCTGTCGAACAAATAGCTGAAACCAGCAGAAACAATATCAGTAAGTGAGAAAAATCCACCAGTAGTGCCACCTAAAGCATTACTTTTTACTAATGGAGAATTATAAGAATATCCTCCTCTAAGTATCCAGGAAGAAGATGCCTTATATTCCACCCCCAAAATGGCCGCCCACTGGTCTCTGAAATTTAAATGTGCGTCTGCAGAACCTGTTTTTCCCAAAGGAGTAGGAAGCCAGGGATCTTCTAAAGTTTGGTTGGCTTTTCTCAAATACGAACCGTAATTTGTATATACGAAATCCAATGCAAATTTTAGATTTTCAGGTCCAAATGCGAATCCAAATACATGTTTTTCTGGAAGATCGAAAGTATAAGAAACGCCTGTCTTGCGATAATAATTCGGATCGTTTGTACCAATGCTATATCCGCCGTTTAGTGGAATTCCTACATGAGATTGATATGCGTACGCAACACGGAAAGAATCGGAAAAAGAATAATTCGCCCCTAAGATCCCACCTACTGCGAATGCATTTTTAGAACTTTCATAATAATATCCTTGGCCAGGGATCTCAATATTGCCTGTGATATCATAATATTTCTGATTTAATTTTTGGGTTCCATAAGCAAGTTCCACACTTCCGCCTAAAGATAAATTTCCGAATTTAACAGAGAGACCATTTACTAATTTAAACACTGCGAATGTATTCGAATTAGATTCTTTGATCTGTTTTGAATTTCCAAGCGGTCCGGGTAAATTTACATCTGCCCATTGGTTCACAGATTCTCCAGTAGGAGTATTTCTTGTGATCTTATCAACTCCGCCGGAAGCTCCACCCGGAACATAAAATGTGACTCCATAATTTATATTTTCATTAACTGGAAGTTTAAAAGCAATATAAGGACCAGGACCAACTACATTAGTCGTTTTATCATTTTCATATACAAGTTCTGGATTCGGATCCTGGAAACGGTCTCTGTATCTGTTCTGGATAAGAGAAGCACCCAAACCAAATTCTAATTTTTTACCTTTGACCAAAGATAAATTCGCCGGATTCAAAGCAACATCCACGGGAGAACCACCAAGTGCGTAGCCTGCTCCAGCAAGACCTAAATATCTTGAATTAATCGCGTTGAAGTATAATCCATCAATCGCCAAAACCTCCCCACTCCCAAAAACAAATAGTAAGAATATTATAAAAATAGAATACTTACTTCGGACAAAACCTTTCTGCATTTCTTTGCCTCCCTGGACCTTGAATAGTAAAAGTCTCCAAAAGAGTTTCGCCATAGCATCAAAAAAATCCAATAAAACGAACCCAAGTAATCAAAAGAGAAGAGTATATTAACCAACTAACCTATATAATTAAACATTAAGATCAAATTAATACGATTAAAGCAGAATTATATTTAATATATTAAAATAATAATAGATTTAATAGAAATATAGATAGAATATATCTATTATAACAGATTTCATTCCTTCAGCAATCTGTTAGGAGAATCAAATGGGAATCCAAGAAACGAATGGAACACCTCAAATCGAGCCAAGTTTGGAAGATACCTATCGAACCTTTTTAGATTCTATATTCAAAAAACAGAATGAAGATCCTCATCGATATGGAGGGAGACAGGTCGCTGGACAATTCGTCCAAGAATTATTCGATATTCTTTTTGCTGGATTTTTCTCTGATCTAAACTTTAGAGATCGAACTCAGGTAGAAGATAGTATCTCTCGTTTTCTTTTAGACGCAAAGAAGAAGTTGCAGCCGTACATAATAGGATCCAATGGTCCTGAGATCAATTGGGTACTTTCAGAATTTAAAAAAGAATTACCCTTACTATATGATCTTATCTGGAAAGATGCAATCGCTGCTTATGAGGGAGATCCCGCAGCAGAAAGTGTCAAAGAAGTTATACTCGCCTACTCAGGTTTTTATGCAATTGCAGTTCATAGAGTTGCACATGTGTTACATCGTCTAAGAATCCCGATCTTTCCGAGAATGCTAAGTGAATTTGCTCACGAAAAGACTGGGATTGATATTCATCCAGGAGCTAAAATAGGGAAATCATTCTTTATGGATCATGGAACCGGAATCGTAATCGGGGGAACTTCAGAGATAGCAGATAATGTTAAAATTTACCAAGGTGTGACCTTAGGAGCACTCTCTGTCAGTAAGGACCTCGCAAGTATTAAAAGACATCCTACAATCGAGGAAAATACGATTATCTATGCAGGAGCAACCATACTGGGCGGGGATACAGTCATCGGAAGAAATAGTATCATAGGAGGAAATACTTGGCTCACCCAAAGTGTCCCTCCTTATTCTGTAGTGTATCAGAAAAACGAGATCCGGGTAAGAAATTCAAAAGAACTAGACAATGTGATCGATTTTTCTATCTAAAGAAGATTGATTCGAACTTATTTCCGGATCCGACCCTCATAGAGGGCCGGAAGTCCTTCCGCCCTTTAGATCATAAAGAGCTCTGATAAGAGCATCTATATCTTCGCAAGTATTATAAAATGCTAAAGAAGGTCTGACAGTACTTTCTAATCCGAATCTTCTCAAAATGGGCTGCGCACAATGATGTCCTGATCTGACCGCAATTCCTTCTTGAGCTAAATATCTACCTACATCTTCTGTTTTAAAACCTTCCAACACGAAAGATAATACTCCAGCCTTTTCGGGTGCAGTTCCAATCATCTTTAGGCCAGGAATCCTGTTCAGCTCCTTGGTTCCATATTCCAAAAGAGAATGTTCATATTCCGCAATACGGACCATTCCGAATTTATTTAGATAATCGATCGCCGCACCTAAACCTACTGCATCTGCGATATTACCTGTCCCTGCTTCGAAACGAAATGGAGCCGGTTGATAAACGGTTCTTTCAAAAGTTACATCTTGGATCATATTTCCTCCGCCTTGCCATGGAGTCATTTGATCCAAAATTTCTTTCTTACCGAATAAGACTCCTATTCCAGTTGGAGCAAACACCTTGTGACCGGAGAACACATAAAAATCGCAGTCCAATGCTTGCACGTCGACTGGCATATGTGATATTGCTTGGGCACCATCCAATAATACTTTGGCACCTTGTTTATGTGCCAGTTCTATCATTGTCCCAGCCGGAGTGACTGTTCCCAATGCATTAGATACTTGAGTGAATGCAACGATACGAGTTTTAGGAGTGAGCAATCTCTGGTATTCACTTAAGATGATCTGTCCAGTTTCATCTACTGGAATTACCTTTAGTTTAGCTCCCTTCTCAGAACATAACATCTGCCAAGGAACAATATTTGCATGATGCTCCAGCCAAGAGATTAGTATCTCATCGTCTTTACCGATATTCTGTCTTCCCCAAGTCTGGGCTACTAGATTGATCGCTTCAGTAGCACCTCTAACGAATACAATCTCCTCGGTAGAAGAAGAGTTCAAGAAACCCTTTACCTTCTCCCTTGCAGCCTCGTACGCATCAGTCGCTCTCGCGGCTAAAGTATGAGCTCCCCTATGAATATTTGAATTCTCATGTTTGTAAAAATGAGAAAGCCTATCTATTACTTCCTGAGGTTTATGAGTGGTAGCTGCATTATCCAGCCAAACTAAATTTCTACCGTTCACCTTTTCTTCTAAGATTGGAAAATCTTTTCTGGCATAACTCAGATCAAAATTCCCTGAAGAAATATCTACAGAAGGAATAAGGCTTGGGTTGAAACTAAAAGGATCCGAAATTTGAATATTCTGGGCCTTTGAATCGAAGGATCTAAATTCATCTAAAAAAGAGAATGGAGAATTCTGTCCAGGCAAACCTAGTCCGGAACCCGGAATATTCAATCCTCCGGGAAATATAGGAACTCCAACGCCTGACAATCCTAGATCCGGAACTCTGGTATACCCAGTCCCAGAATTCGAAGTCCAAGAATTTTCTCCGGAAGTGGCTTCTGCCCGAGAAATAATCCCTTGGGTATTCGATGGAATCTCATTTGGGATTTTAGAAGAAGAAAGAACCAATTCATCCACGTTAGACCTGCTTGGTAGAGGTCCGAAAATATTCTTGGACCATTCTGCGATCAAATTGGGATCTATAGGTGGCGAATCCTTCCAATTCGAAAATTCTCCTGGAAGTTCCGGAGAAAAATCACTTGTACTCATAATAATTGCCTACATCCACGTTTTCTAAAACCGCAATAGCATCTTCGGTTAAAACAGCGGCAGAACAATAGAGAGAAATTAAATAAGAACCGATTGCAGAACGATTGATCCCCATAAACCGAACAGATAGGCCTGGAGTTTGTTCTCCTGGTAATCCAGGCTGATATAATCCAATCACACCTTGTTTCTTCTCACCGACTCTCAAAAGAAGAATATTAGTTGTCCCACCTGGAGTCTTAGGAGCAGTTTCTCCTCCTACTAAAAGTTTATCCGTAGGAATAATAGGAAGTCCTCTCCAAGTTAAGAATTGCGCTCCGAAAAGAGATACAGTAGCCGGCGGAACTCCCCTACGGGTACATTCTCTACCGAAAGCTGCAACTGCCAATGGATGTGCTAAGAAGAAAGAAGGTTCTTTCCAAACTTTAGAAATAAGTTCGTCCAGGTCATCCGGTGTAGGAGCTCCCTTTCTAGTTTGGATCCTTTGCTTTTTATGAACATTCTTCAATAGTCCGTAATCTTCATTATTGATTAACTCATTTTCCTGGCGCTCTTTAACACTTTCGATAGTAAGTCTAAGTTGCTCCTGAATCTGATCGTGAGGGTTGCTGAATAAATCTGAAACTCTGGTATGAACATCCAGCACAGTGGATATTGCACTTAATGTATATTCTCTTGGTTTTTCTTCGTAGTCTACGAAAGTTTCAGGAAGAGGTTGTTCGTCTTTTTGTCCGCAAACAACTTCGACAGAGGTATTGTCCTTTACTCTGTTCACTCTTAAGGTTCCGGACTCTAAAGGTTTCCAATCCAATAAACGAACCAACCAGCGGGGAGTGATTAAATCATACTGTGCATTTGTTTTAGTTGTATTTGCAAGCTTACGAGCTGCGCTATCTCCCAAAGAATGTTGCGGAATGCTGTTTTCAGCCATATAAAAAACTCCTGATTAGCTGAATGTTTCGCTCCCTTATATTTATTTATCGTTTAGAAACAAAAAAGGGATATAGATATCGAAATAGATCCGTTTAATATATTTTAATGAGTTATAAGCATATTAAACAAATTAAATGTACCAAAATAGCCTGAAACATTCGTTCCTGTTGGTATTCGATAAGTAACAAAATTGGGAAATACTTTTTTATTCTTTTGGGAAATTAATAAGAACGAAGGATCTCAAAGAAATCATATAGAGTGAAGTACAATAAAACGAAAATAAATTTCCAGAAGATAAAATGAATCCATTTAGATAGAAATTTCAGACAGTTTATTCTATAAAATGTATCTTATTTAAACGAAAGAAAATGCAAAAATATATCTTTTTCTTCTTCCCATCTAATGTCCCCACCCTATTACTTCTAACTACCGTATGGCGAAAAATTTCCGGAAATTAGGTAGCATTCTTCTTCTACTTTTATCTTTCTGCGTTTCCTGTTCTTCTCTTTTGAAAAGAGAAGATTATGCACCTGCCAAAAAAGAATGGGCCAAAGGAAATCCCAAATCAGCCTTAGAAAGTTTCCCCTCAAGAGAGAAAGGGACTTTTATTACAGCTCTTGAAAAAGCTATCCTAGGTTTTTATACCCAAGAGAACGATATCTCAAAACTGCAAGATATCGCAGAAGAGAACAAATCCAGACTCAGATTTAGTGCGAGCAGAGAATTACGTTCCTTCTTCTATTCGGAAACTCCTGAAGGTTATTATGCATCCGAGGCAGAAGTTATCTTCCTTCATATTCTATTAGGTCTTTATTATGCAAAGAAGGAACAATACGAAGAAGCTTTAGTAGAAGCAAGATACGCTTCTAACTTATTAAATGGAGAATGGAGTGCAGAAGGTCAATTTGATGATCCTAACTTAAGGATATTACTCGCTTCTCTTTGGACTGCATGCGGGGATTGGCAGGAGGCAAAAGTAGATTTAAGAGCCGCGTTAAGGCTTTCTCCAAAATCAGGTTGGCTTAGACAATATGCTTATTCAGAGCAGGCTCCCCAAAATATCTTTTTAGTATTCGGAGGTCCTGGGCCAGAACCTTTTATGGATCCTGAAACAAACTTAAATTTGGTAAGAGGGCTCAGAAAATTAGGATTTCAATTTAAGGGAGAAAGAAGTGAACTTTCTTGGGTTGATCTGGAAGGAAATCAGGACAAACTACACTTAAGCCCTTCTACCCAAAATTGGTATCAAAGACATCTAGACAGAGATAATTCTATTCATGAGATTATTGATGATTCTAAATATTTTCAATTAGTTACTCTTAGCACAACTAAACAAGCATCCATCTTAGCAGCAAAAATCGCAGGGAGTATCGCAGTGGGAAGCGTTATAGTTGCGTTAGGAGGAGGAATCATGTATTTAGGATTGGAAATTCATTCAAATGAGATAGGAGCTATCGGTTTAGTTATCGCAATATCCGGAGTTAAGCTGGCTGCAAAATGGATAGATAGATCGATCCAGACTTCTAAGAAAGAATTTGCGGAAGATATAGATATTTCAGCAAATTACAGATATGTCCGTTTTTTACCCGAATATCTTTGGTTTGGATCTTCTAAATCTAATTTAAGATTTCCTAAAATAAAGGAGAAACAATCCGGAACGGAAATTTTACAAATTTCTACCTTTGGAAAAATTCCGGTTACTTTTGGTTTTTATCCGGATGTAAAAACAGGAAACTAAAGTCCATAACCTTCCATATTACTGACTTTCAAAAACTTTTTATCAGATTGCCAAACAATCTCACTCGATTCCACACTAGTTAAACGAAGAGTGATCAGTATATATTGGATCTTCTTCCCATTTTCATAATTCACTAAATCATTTAATTCACCGCTTAAACGGTAACTTGGGGATTTCAATTTTCCAAAATCCAATTTGGTTTCGGACGACGTAATTCCTGATTTATTCAAACTGATCTCATCCAAAGAAGCTTTTCTTTGAGAGGTATCCACAAATGGGATTTTATTAGAGGTTAAGTTTGTAACTATCTCATTTGCTAAAATTTTAGTCTCTATATGTTCGGAAGTATTATTTTTGAATTTTTGGAGTTCGATATAACCCTTAATTGAGTCCTTTTTATAAAAATCGGAAAGTGAGACGCTCATATTCTGCACAGTTTCTCTAACTTCCAGGACCCCCCATTGTTTTGTGCCTGCGGCCTCACCTGGATCCCGATATTCTACGCTCGCGCAATAATAAAAATTTAATATGATGAATGTAGGAAGAAGATAGAATTTCATATACGAGTTGAACAGTATCTTCACCTAAAAATACGAAAAGCAAAAAACAAAAATCTTGCCATTCCTTTAAAAATAGTCAGTCTAAGACAAAACCCAAGAAAACCTATGAAACGTTCCATCATATCAAAAGAAGGGGTCGGAATCTCGGCCACAGTGATCCAAAGAAGAGAATTATATCTTTCCAGAGTTATTACAGATCTACCCACCCTTGTATTTGTCAAAAAAGGGATCAAAAGTCTAAAACAGAACGATCTTGAATTGGATATCAAATCTGGAGAGGCTGTAGCGATTGCGGGAGGCCAAGCATTCGATGTGATCAATCGGCCTGATAATGGGGAATTCGAGGCGGCATGGATTGCATTCCATCCAAATGTGATCCGAAATTATAAACCAAACGATCAAAACCTGAAAGATATAGAATCTGCATTTATTTTTTCTAATATACTTTCTGGATTTTCAGACGCATTTCAACTCGCAAGAGAATCTATTACCACAGATAGATTAATTTCTGAACAGGTTGCGATCCATAGAGCAACTGAGATATTGATTTGGCTAGGAGAATATGGTAGAAAATTTAAGTTACCTTCTGCTGAAGGTACCTCGCAAAAGGTTCGATCCTTCGTGAGTGCAAGTCCTGCAAAAGACTGGTCCGCCATTGAAATTGCTGATCGTTTAGAAATGAGCGAGGCTACTTTAAGAAGAAGACTTTCTTCGGAACTTTCTTCCTTTTCTGAAATATTAATCGATGTCAGAATGTCATTTGCTCTTTCCCTATTGCAGTCAACGGATAGAAGTATAGGAGAGATCGCAAGGGAAGTAGGATACGATTCCGCATCCAGATTTGCGGTCCGATTTCGGGACAGATTCGGATATTCTCCCACAATGTTAAGGAGGGAAGCGAGTCGTGATCGGAACGGCACAATCCTTGATCGGGTCCGGACATAAGGTCCTTTTTTTCATAAATTTGGAATGCATAGTTAGATTTCCGATGTTATTCTGCAACGCGTAGAACTCGGAGGTTTTATGAAGAAATTCCTATCGTTTCAAAACGGTATATTACTTTGTGTTTTATTCTTTGCTGGATCCGCGTTTGCCGGCGACTTAAAGGTCACTAGCTCCGCCCTCAAAGAAGGAGGAACAATCACTAACACTCATGTATTTTCAGGATTCGGATGTTCCGGAGAAAATAACTCTCCTGACTTACAGTGGTCAGGCGCTCCAAAAGAAACTAAGTTTTTTGCTGTGACTGCATACGATCCAGATGCTCCTACTGGAAGTGGATGGTGGCATTGGACTGTGATCAATATTCCTGCCTCTGTCACAAGCCTTCCCGCAAAAGCAGGCAACGATAAAGGACCTCTTCCTGCTGGTGCTGTCCAAGGAAGAACTGATTTTGGTAAACCTGGATACGGTGGACCTTGTCCTCCGAAAGGTGATAAGCCTCATCGCTATATCTTCAAGGTATTTGCACTAAAGGATAAGATTGATCTGGATGACGAAGCTTCCGGCGCTTTAGTTGGATTTTACATCAATTCCTTAAAACTTGCAGAAGGAAAATTGACTGCTAAATACGGAAGATAATTTTCTTTTTCCGAAGTCGGGAGAACCCGGCTTCGGATATTTACGGGAATAGATAATATTAGAAAAACAAAATCGATCTAAAAATTATTCTGCGTTCAATAGAGTAAGCGCAATCTCTTTAGAACAATCATACGCTTCTATATCCAGCACGAAATCATCGCCTGAGGTTATATTTGTCAAGATCTCGGTACCACTACTTCTCAACTCACCGGTGATTAGGTGATCTAACTGCATGTATTCTACATTACCAATTCCGAATGTATATCCATGCTCAGTAAGTATGATCATTTTGTTCGACTTCTCATTGATGCCGGCGATCCTTCCTTTCATTATTCCTCCCTAATGAAACTAGATAAAAATGGTTATAAGTATAGACGGATCATATAAAAAATCCCTACACTATGTCTTACGATTTCAAAAAAATTCGCAAAAAATATTAAGTTAAATGTTAATTAGCCGACCTATGGCCATGAGTCTCTTGAGTAATAGATCGACTTTTTAAACGAGTCCAAACTAGTATACATTGTAAGTATGTCAGCCTCAGATATAATCCAAAAGACCTGGCCTTCATCCGAGATCGTATCGGATCTAGCGGAAGTGCGTAAACATGCACCTCTTACCCACGTTATCACGAATATTGTTGTAACAAATTGGACTGCGAATGTCCTTCTGGCAGCTGGAGCTTCTCCTGCTATGGTCATCGCTGAAGAAGAAGTTTCCGATTTTGCGGCAATAGCGGGAGGAATGCTGATTAACGTTGGGACCATCAATAGCTTTGATGCCAAATCAATGAAGTTAGCTGCAATCGCTGCCCAAAAAGCTAAAACTCCTTGGGTTTTAGATCCTGTTGCAGTAGGCGCTCTTAGATATAGAACTGAAATCGCCAAAGATCTTTTACAATATAAACCGACTGTCATCCGAGGAAATGCGTCAGAGATACTTGCTCTTGCAGGTGCTGCAGGCGGAGGAAAAGGTGTGGATTCTACTGCTTCATCTTCTGATGCAATTCATTTGGCGAAAGAACTGGCAATCAACACTGGAGCGGTCATTGCAGTCAGCGGAGAAATAGATTATATCACAAATGGAAAAGCGACCATTGCTGTACCTGGAGGTCATATTCTAATGACCAAGGTAACAGGAGTTGGATGTTCTTTAGGAGCATTGATGGCATCCTTCTTAAGTGTTCAAAAAGATCCATTACTTGCAGCAGTTTCCGCATCGGCTGTTTTTGCAATCGCAGGTTCCAGAGCCGCAGAAAGATCTTCTGGCACGGGTAGTTTTGCCGTAGCATTCTTAGACGAACTAAGTAATCTATAGGCGAAAAACCAATTAGTTTACGGTAATAAACCTATATCGCTCGCCTTTCGCACCAATTCTGCTCTATTATGTACATTCAGCTTTTTGTATATATTCTTCACATGATGCTGGACGGTATATTTACTGACTTTTAAGAATTCGGCAACTCTTCCGATCGTTTTCCCTTTTACCATTTCATCCAAGATCTGCTTTTCTTTAGGAGTCAATTTAAATTCTCCAGAATAATCCTTTTGTTTAAAACTATTCAATACTCGAAATGCAATAGTAGGTGTAATAATTGCTCCTCCTTTCAGGACAGTATCGACTACATCGGCAATATCTTTCAGTTCTGATTTTAGAATATAACCTATCGCACCGTTCTTTAAGGATTCGTAAATCAGTTCATCTGAATTCATATTAGAGAGCATAATTTTAGAAATCTCAGGATCTCTTGCAGATATTTTTCCAGCAAGTTCCACTCCATTCATTTCAGCTAACATGATATCCAGAAAAATAATATCTAAGGACCTACCCTTTTCATCTTCCCAGAAAGATTCTGCGGATTCCCAATGAAACACTCCACCTATCTCAGGAATAGATTCCAAGGTTTTTAAGATCTGGTCTTTAAAACTTTCGTCGTTTTCTACAATTCCTACTTTGATATCTGAATTTTTCATGATCGTATTCACACCTTATTTATTTTACGGAAAAATTTCCGGCTGGGATATTTATTTTTATTTTATACATATTTTCGACTAAGGACATTTCAACTTTTCCGCCGAGGCCAGATATCCGATATATCAGATTTTCTGTTCCTCTTCCTGTTTTATGTTTTTTCAAATGATAAGAAGACTCTACATTCATTTCCGTGATCAGATGTCCGTTTTCCAAATAGAAATTCCATTTAGCTACACCTTGGCCATATTTTAGATCGTTATTGGTGATCTCATTTACAATACTATAAAGTTCTATAATAGAAGTTTCCTTCCGCTCTTCTTCAAAAAACTGAAGCAACTCTTCTTGGCATTCAAATTCTAAGTCCCTTTCCACATCAGAATATCTTCTGAGTAAAACTAAGTTGATCCCTGTGATAAAATTCTCAGATAATAAACCTAAATCTTCTATCTTCAACATTTGTTCTCTTAAGATGTAGATAGATTGATTTACAGCTTCGTTGATCTTTCTAAAGATTGGTCTATCTTCTTGGTTTTGAGAAAGTAATTCTTCTGATAAAAATTTTAAATCAGTAAGTTTTCCACCCAGGTGATCGTGTAAGTCGATATTGATCCTTTGCCTTACGTTATTAACTGCTTCTCTTTTTTCGTTTTCTTGGTTTAGACGACTTTTGTGCCCATCTGCCAAAGCGAGTAAATTATTGATCCTTAAAATTAATTCTTCAAAATCGAAAGGTTTAAGTAGATAATCATTTGCACCATTATTCAATGCTGCCATCAGATCCTTGTCCTGATTTTTTGCTGTCAACATAAGAATAGGAAGTTCCAATGTGCTAAGTGTTTTACGGATCTCTCTAGCCGTGTCTAAACCGGACATTTTAGGCATCATCACATCTAAGATAACAACATCGAATGCCTTATCTTTTTGTAAAATTTCTAGGGCTTCTATTCCGCTTTTCGCAGTGACAGAGGAAATATTTCTTAAAGAAAGATAGTTTTGTATTACCTGCAAGTTTACAGGTTCGTCGTCTACTACCAAGATCCTAGAATTCTTTTCTGAATCAGCGGATTCATTTTGTAGGGCTACAGTTGAGTTTGGATGATTCCCTTCTTTATAATTTTTTAATTCTTTTCCATCGGATTTTTGGATCTTTCCAGAAACCAAAGGGATTGTAAAATAAAAGCGGGAACCTTGTCCAGGACTGGATTCTACTCCAATTTCTCCCCCATGCAACGCGACCAAGGCTCTACTGATTGAAAGTCCTAGTCCTGCGCCAGAGCTATTTTTAGCGTCTCCTCTTTCGACCTGTTCAAAAAATTCGAATACCTTTTGGTGTTCCGAAGGATCTATTCCAATCCCCGTATCCGAAACGCTGATCTCTGCGATCCCAAGTGCCTTGATCCGAGCACTGACTACGATTTCTCCCTTTTCAGTAAATTTAATCGCATTACTCACTAAATTTTGTAAAATTTGTTGTAGCCTATTCTCATCCGCAAGTAAGTCAGGAAACTCAGGTAAGATCGCATTTACTAATTTAATCTTAGTTTGATCTGTAGAAATCCGATTCAACTCCAAGGTAAAATTAACAGCTTGGTACAAATCCACTGCTCTTAAATTTAGATTTAAGTCCTTATGTTTTAATTTAGAAAAATCTATTATATCATTTACTAAACTAGAAAGCCTTTGCCCGCTTGTGACAATCATTCCCAATTGTCTTTCTACCGATTGAGACAATGGACCACCTACTCCTCTTTTTAAAGAATCGGCAATCCCTATAATACCTTGTAAAGGAGTTCTTAATTCGTGAGAAGTATTTGCTAAAAATTCATCCTTTAGTTTATCCAAAGAGATCAATCTTTGGTTGGATTCTTTTAGATCATAAGCTAGTTTTTCTGAAAGTTTATAGGCGCTTGTAAATCTTTGAGAGACCATAAAGGCCTGTGCCACAAAAAATGAAGCTATTCCGTAAGAAGAGAAGTATGCAGTATTTATGATCATATTCGCATACAATATGTCGTTTGCAACAACTACGAAAAATAGAAGAAAGAAGAATAAGCCTACATCTGCACCTAACTTCTTATTTCTCATCGCTTTCCAAAAAACGTATACTAGATAAAAACAAGCTATCGTGACTAAAATCCCAAAAATAGAAATAGTCTTGGAATATACGACTAAAGGAGTGAACAATACAATAAAAGATAACCCGATAACAATACTAATTAAAAATCGAATTACTTTTTTGTTTATCTCATCCGGATATAATGTTCGAATGAATAACGGAAAGAATATGGCAATCAAAAAGCTAGATATTAATTCCAGTCTATATCCCCATTCAAAATCAAAATTAGGAAAGATAGAATATAATATTCTTTCTCCAGTGATCAAGATACGAATGGTCGAACAGATCGTCAGAATTCCATAATATAGAGTAGAAGTTTCTCTTCTTAAGAATGCAAATAAGCTAAGGTGATAAAGACCTAAAACAAAAAGTCCTCCCCCCACAAACAGATCTAATCTGACGTTACTTTGACGTATTGTAACCAGATCTTTTCTTTTCCCTATAAAGATCTTTGCCCACGGACCGCCTTTAAAATGTGCAAAATTGGAAATCTCTATCGCAATTTCGTTTTCTGTTCCTAAATCAAATATTTCACTGACTCCTGGTCTGTATAAAGGTTTGCTTGTTTCGGGAGTTTTTCCAACCACTCCGCTTGAGATTACTTTCTTTCCATTTATATAAAGTGTGTAAGATGTGGAAGCCTCCAACATCTTGATTGCCATATCCGTCTCCGGTTTTTCTAAACGAAGGAGAACTTTATAAGTTGCATATCCAAACCCAGGATACTTTTGATCTTTATTTTCATTCCAAACATTCGGAACATCTCCGAATTTGATTTGATCTTTTGATTTTAGAGAAAGATCTAGATCGGTCTTTAAAGGATTTTTGATCTCGGAAAACAATTGAGACCAATAAAACACCCAATCACCTTCTATACTTAGAGGTTCCTCTTTTCCAAAATCCCAATCTTTGCTTAGATCCAATATTCCATTTTCTACTCTTGGTTTTTTCTTTGAGGAAGATCCTGATCCACAACCCGAACTAAAAATTAGTATTAAGATCAGCAAAACTCCCTGGAATTTTTGAGAGAAAACGGAAACCATCTACACTGATTCTTCAGACCATTCCAGATTTATAAACCTTTTTAATGTTTCAGCTGAACATTCAGGAAAGAAATAGAAGTAGCAAGGTTCTCCCTTATTCTAGGGATTTTTTGGATCCAGCGGACCTTCTTCTTATATTCCTCTAAATGTCAAAACTTAAGAAATATCAACACATTCTCCAAAATTTTGTCCCTTGACTTCTAGTTAGCAAAAATTACAAAATTCTTCCGATATGGATTTACATTTTGTTTCCCCGAAAGAAGCGGTTTCAGAGATCAAAAACGGCCAAAGAGTTTTTATTCACAGTGTATATGCTGCTCCAAAACTCCTGATAGAAGCATTAAGCGCCAGAGCTTCCGAATTACAAAATATCGAGATGGTCCACATCCATACGGAAGGAGAAGTTCCATATGCACAAAATGGAATGGAGTCTTCATTTCATACAAACGCTCTATTCGTAGGCGCAAACATGAGAGAAGCTGTGAAAGAAGGAAGAGCGGATTATCTACCCATCTTTTTAAGCGAGTGCCCTTCACTTTTTAGAAAACAGATACTTCCGTTGGATGTGGCTCTTATCTCAGTTTCCCCTCCTGATAAACATGGGTTTTGTTCTTTAGGAGTTTCAGTCGATATAAGCAAAGCAGCCGTAGATTCAGCGAGCATTGTAATCGCTCAAGTGAATCGTTTTATGCCAAGAACTCACGGAGATGGAATTATTCATATAAATAAGATCCATAAATTAGTAGAAGGTAATATACCTTTATTAGAATCAAAACATACTGCACCGGATCAAGTAGAAAGTAAAATAGGAGAATATATTGCTGGTCTTGTAGAAGATGGAGCCACTCTTCAAATGGGAATAGGCGCCATTCCGGACGCAGTTCTTACTTGTTTACTAAATCATAAAGATCTTGGAATTCATACAGAGATGTTCTCAGACGGTGTTATTCCATTGGTAGAAAAAGGAATTATCACTGGAAAAAATAAAAAAATCCATCCAGGAAAGATAGTAACTGGTTTTGTAATGGGAACTAGAAAACTATACGATTTTGTGGATGATAATCCCGAAGTTGTATTTTTAGATATAGGTTATATCAACGACACTGCTAATATTCGCAAAAATCCTAAAGTAACCGCAATCAATTCTGCTATCGAAGTTGATCTTACGGGACAAGTTTGCGCGGATTCTATCGGAACCAGACAGTATTCTGGAGTGGGAGGACAGATGGATTTTATCCGAGGTGCTTCTCTTTCAGAAGGTGGTAAGCCGATTATAGCACTTCCTTCAGTAACTTCTCATGGAAAATCAAGAATTGCTCCAATTCTACAACCTGGCGCAAGCGTAACCACCACAAGAGCAAATGTTCATTATGTAATCACTGAATACGGAATTGCCGATCTTTACGGCAAAAATCTAAAACAAAGAGCAAAACTACTTACACAAATTGCCCATCCAAACCATCGAGAATCTTTGGAAAGAGAAGCATTCGAACGGTTCAAAGGATTTTAATTCTCAAAATCGAAAAAACCAATACACATTCTAGTATACATTAGAATTTCATTAAACACTAATTTATTGACATTCTAATTTAGATCTCCATCATCCTCTTGACAATTATCAAGACCGTTTCGAAGGAAGAAAAAGTCGGATTACTTGCGTTTCGACATTCCAATCTGAATATGGAATTTATCCTTCACGGAAAAAACCGGAGAGATCAAGAATGAGTTCTTCAGAACAAAAATATAACGATACGATCGTCAAAGGATTTTTGATATCGGGATTGGTTTGGGGTGTGGCTTCCATGCTTGTGGGAGTATGGGTCGCTTTCCAAATGGTATATCCTGAATTAAATTTCGGACCCTACTTCACTTTCGGCAGGCTGAGACCTTTGCATACGAATGCGGCTATTTTCGGGTTTGCATTGAGTATCATATTCGCAACAGGTTATCACACGGTACAAAGACTTTGTAGAGTCAGGATATGGAGTGATAAACTCGCATATCTTCACTTATCACTTTACAACCTTACGATAATCGCAGCAGCGATCACTTTACCTTTAGGTTTAAACCAATCCAAAGAATACGCCGAATTGGAATGGCCCTTGGATCTTATGATCGTGATCTGGTTTGTGATATTCCTAATCAATTATTTCGCAACGATCTTTACGCGTGAAGAAAAGCAACTATACGCTGCGATTTGGTTCTATATCGCATCTTGGGTCACCATCCCTATCCTATTTATAGTGAATAACCTTTCTATTCCGGTTAGTTGGATTAAATCCTATTCGGTTTACTCCGGTGTGTATGACGCGAACATCCAATGGTGGTATGGACACAACGCCGTTGCATTCGTTCTTACAACTCCATTTTTGGGACTAATGTACTATTATCTTCCTAAACATATCAAACAACCTATCTATAGCCACAGACTCTCCATTATTCACTTCTGGAGTTTGATCTTTCTATATATTTGGGCTGGTCCTCACCATCTACTTTACTCACCTCTTCCTGATTGGTTACAAACCACAGGTATGGTATTCAGTATCATGTTATGGATGCCTTCTTGGGGAGGAATGTTGAACGGATTTTTGACTCTGACTCAGGCCAAAGAGAAAATCAAAACTGATGCCACTTTAAAAATGCTCTTAGTTGGGCTTACATTCTACGGTATGTCTACATTCGAAGGTCCACTTCTTTCCATTAGAGCGGTCAGTGGTTTAGGTCATAATACTGACTGGATTATTGGACACGTTCACGGAGGAACCTTAGGCTGGGTGGGAATGATGTCATTCGCAGTTATTTATTACCTAGTGCCAAGATTATGGAATACGAATCTATTCTCAGAAAAACTTGCAAACACTCACTTCTGGGTCGCAACACTCGGGATTTTACTGTATATCGTATCCATGTGGGTATCTGGTATTACTGAAGGATCTATGTGGAGAGCGATAGACGAAACAGGTGCATTAAAATTCCCGAACTGGGTACAGATTACTGAAACTTTGAAACCTTATAGATTATTCCGAGGTATCGGAGGTGGTCTTTATCTGATCGGACTACTCATCATGATCTATAATGTTATCCGCACTATCCTGACCGCCGGCTCCGGATTTAAGGAAATCGATTTAAGGATCGGATCAAAAGAGGAGAAAACTGTATGAATTGGTTCGACAAATTACTGGATTGGTTCTCCGGTTTTACAGATCAGTGGGAAAAACACGGAGTTAAGTTCACACTTTATACCACGATCGCTATTTTGATCGGCGGACTATTTGAATTGGTTCCTCCATTCTTTCTCACGAAGACGGCAGAGCCCATTCAAAACGTAAAGCCGTATAACGCGCTGGAATTGGCAGGAAGAGATGTCTATCAAAAGGAAGGATGTAATAATTGCCATACTCAAATGATACGTCCTTTCAAATGGGAAGTAGATCGTTTCGATCCAGGACATTCCTATGGCAAAGATGGATATTCCAAAGCTGGGGAATATGTTTACGACCACCCTTTCTTATGGGGATCCAAAAGAACAGGCCCAGATCTTGCTCACGAATCACAGATCCAACCGTCTGCGGAATGGCATAAGACACATTTGATCAACCCTAGAGATACTGCAAAAGGTTCTATCATGCCTGCTTATCCTTGGTTGTTCGAAGAATCTTCTATCGTTGACGCTTCTAAGATCGCGGACCATATGAGAGGTCTTCAAAAGATAGGAGTTCCTTATACAGAAGAAGATATTTCTTCCGCTCCTTCTCTATTAGCAGGTAAAACGGCTGGGGATGCTCTTATCGCTTATCTTCTGAAATTAGGAAGAGATACCGCCGAATTATCTAAAAGTTTACAGTGAGGCGCAATGTGGATTTAGATACATTACAAATTTATAAATCGTTAAGGCTTCCAATCCTGGTGCTTTCCATCTTTACGATTATCTTATACGTATATAGAAGTTCCAGAAAGGAAAGAATGGAAAAACCTAAATTCAGAATGCTGGAGGAGGATTAATATGAGCGATCCTAACAAGGAATTCGACGGGATCAGACAGGCAGACAATCCTCTTCCTGAATGGTGGAAATGGGTGTTCTTAGGATGTATAATCTTCGCGGGATTTTATGCTGTATACTTCCACGTTTTTTCAGATTGGGGAACGAACGAATATTACGCTGCTCAAATACAGGAATATGAAAAAGAATTTCCAAACCGTAATGTTGCCGTAGAGTCCAAAGATGGATCTAATCCGTTCAGAGGAAATCAAGATGCGATCAGTGCGGGACAAAAAACGTTCCAAACCTACTGTGTTGCTTGTCATGGTCCAACTGGAGAAGGCTTAGTCGGCCCAAATCTAATGGATAAAGAATGGCTGCATGGAAATACGGATCTTGAACTTTATGAAACCGTTATGAAAGGAATTTCAGTAGAAAGGGCTAAATTGAACAGAGGGCCTATGCCTGCACACGAGAACTCATTGGGTTCCGAAAAAGTATACCAAGTGCTTGCATGGTTAGCCTCCAAAAACCCGGAGCTTAAATCTTCCAAATAAATTCAACCGTCTCAGAGGATCATAAGGAGGGGCAAAATGATCATTTCAAGACCAATGCAGGGAAAGATAAGGACCGCAAGAAATTACGTCCAGGTATTCTTGGTTCTTCTCTTTTTTATAACGCCTTGGATTCGCTGGGACGGATTTCAAGTTATCCGATTGGATATACCGGATAGAAAATTTTTTCTATTCGGTAATATTTTTATTCCTCAAGAAGGATACTTTCTTCATCTATTCTTGATCTCAGCAGGACTTTCCCTTTTCTTTTTCACTACTCTAATTGGTAGAGTTTGGTGCGGATGGGCTTGCCCACAAACGATCTATTCGGATATTTTCGATTGGATTGGACGAAAGATCCAAAATTCCAAATACGGAAAACAAGACGCAAACCGAGCTCTGATAGTTTTAACTCATGTAGCTTGGATCTTAGTCAGTTTTGCAGCGTCTTTTGCGTGGATCTCATATTTTGCGGATCCATACCAAATGATCTCTTATTTCAAAAATCCTAATGCGAACTTTCCGACCTGGTCCTTATTTCTTGGATTTTTCACATTTGCTATGTATGCAGATATAGCATTCATTCGAGAACAATTTTGTAAATATGGATGTCCTTATGCACGTTTCCAAACTGTGATGATGGATAATCATTCAGTCAATATCACTTATGATTATGTAAGAGGTGAACCAAGAAGAAAAGGAACTACAAAGATTGGGGATTGTACCGCTTGCAATATGTGTCTAGTAGTATGTCCTACAGGGATAGACATCAGAGAAGGAGCGAATCCTTGGTGTATCGCCTGTGGAAAATGTTCAGACGCATGCACAAAACAAATGGCCAAGGAAGACAAAAAATCACTGATTGGATATTGGTCTGAAAATCAAATTTCCCAAAAAGGATCTCCTATCAAGTGGATCCGCCCAAGAACAGTAGTATATGCTCTTTTCTTAATTCTTACAATTTCTGCCATCGGGATCTTATTATCCAGCAGAGTCCCACTATATTTATCTGTAATTCCGGATAGAAACATACAGCCGATGATAGTCCAAAACGGTGTTGTTCGGAATTTCTACGAAGTACAAATGCAAAATTTAACTCCTAAGGACAGAACCTTAAAATTCGAAATAGAAAGTTCCGATCTTCAGGGAGAGAGAAAGATACTCGTAGGCGGAACAGAAGAAGCCATTGTTGAACTAAAAGGTGATTCAGATGCCAGATACAGACTCCTTATAGAACTCAAAATTGCAGAACAAGATGCTCAAAAAAGAAGTCATGATATTAAGCTAAAAGTGATGGACATTCAGGATTTTGAATATTCGAAATCGGAGACAGTTCCATTCTTACTTCCGGTTTCTATATCCGGATGGAAATTACCAAATGATGAGAGGATAGTTCATGGACGTTAGTTTAAAAAGAGCATTTTGGGCCATCAAGATCGCATTCCTGGCAATGTTCGTAGCTACGTTTTTTACGGTAAAACTTGCATTGGCAGGACATACCCCTACTATCGATTCTAACTATTACGAAAAAGGACTTAAATACGAACAGTCCATTCTGTCTCAAAGAAAAATGATAGAGAACGGCTACGGATTCCAAGCCGATTGGATCCAAAATCCGGGCTCCCTCCAATCAGGAAAACAAGAACTCCAGCTGGAATTTAAACATGGACAACAAAAAATCCAGGGCGCTCAAATCCAAGTCCAGTTGGACAAGACAGCAACTGAAAAGTTCAATGAGAGCGTTACATTTAAGGAAACTTCCCCTGGAAATTACAAAGGAATACTCTCTATTCCTTTCCCGGGAGAATGGAGAATTTCTATCTCTGCTAAAACTCCCGAAGGAGTCTTGGAAAAGACTGTTTCGGTTAAGGTAATCCATTGAAAGTATTAGAAAACAAAACATTATGTTTTCATTGTAATACTGAAATTGACGGAGTATCCATACGCAGAACAGAACAAGGAGCTGAAAGAGAATATTGCTGCAACGGATGTGCAGAAATCTCTCATTTATTACTCGAAAACGGATTGGACCAATTCTACCAAATCAGAGGGACCCAATCCTTAGAACCAATCGATCCAGAACGCCAAAAATTCTCTTCAGAAGAACTGGATAATGAATCCGTATATTCTGAATATTTGGAAAAGAAGAATGGCCCGGAATCGAATGTTTATATCACAATCACAAACCTACATTGTTCCGCATGTGTTTGGCTAATTGAAACTGTTCTTACAAAAACAGAGGGAGTCAAAGATGCAAGGATCAATTTCGGAACCGGAAGGCTTAAAGTAGGATTCGACCTTTCTAAGATCACACTTGGAAAAATGATCAAAACGATCGAAGGTTTGGGATACAAGGCCAAACTTTATTCGCCTCTAAAAGCAGAATCGAAAGTAGAGAAACCGTTCAGAGAACTAAGCATGCGAATGATAGTAGCAGGCTTTTGCTGGGGAAATATAATGTTATTCTCCGCAAGTCTTTATGCTGGCTATTTCGAAGGAATGGAATTCAATATTAAAAATTTATTCCATTATATTTCCTGGATATTCGCTACTCCTGTTTATTTTTACTCTGGCTACCCTTTCTGGAAGGGAGCATACGAATCCTGGAAAAGAAAACTACTTGGGATGGATACATTATTATTCGCAGGAGTTAGTCTCGCCTACTTCTACAGTATCTATGTAACCATTTCAGGAAAAGGAGAAGTTTATTTTGACTCCGTTTGCACCATTTACTTCTTCATCTTGCTTGGAAAATACTTTGAAGCAATGATCCGATATAAAGCGGGTGCTAAAATAGGAGAATTACTCTCTCTCCTTCCTGAAGAATATGAAGTTTCTAAAAAAGGAATCTGGTCTAAACATTCCGCCTCTTCGATCGAAAAGGGAGACTTGGTCAGATTAGCTTTAGGAAGTAAAGTACCGGTAGATGGTATTTTAGAATCCGAGACTGCATTTTTTGATGAATCCGTTTTGACTGGAGAAAGTAAACCCATCCGAAAGTCAAAAGGTGCAGAGATAAAAGCTGGTTCAGTTTCACTTACTACGGATGTAAAATTCCAAGCAAAAGGAAACGCAAACGAAAGTTCATTGGCACAAATCGGCCGAATATTAGAAGATTCTTTATTAACAAAACCAAAAATCCAAAGAAGCACGGATAAACTAGCAGCGATATTTATAAAAGTTGTTTTGTTTGTTGCAATCGGTACATTTATTTATTGGTTAAATTTTTATTTCACGGAAGAGGCAATCTTAAATACTATCAGTGTATTGATCGTTGCCTGCCCTTGCGCCTTAGGCTTAAGTGTTCCAGCAGCATTAGTCATTAGCCATCTACTCCAATCAAAAGAAGGAGTGCTTGTCAAAAATCCTGAATCTGTAGAAATTTTAGCAAAGGCAAATCGCATCTTCTTTGATAAAACCGGAACTTTGACCACAGGAAAATTAGAATTAAATGATGAGAAGTATTTTGCTTTATACGAAAATCCATCTAAACTCAGAGAGATAGCAATTAAATTAGAATCCAAGTCCTCTCACCCAATAGCAAAATCCATTATAGAAGCGTTCACAAACCAAGTATCTCAATCCTTGGAGAAAATCCCCGTAAATAATATATCCAGTAGTTATGCGTTTGAATCCGCAGGATGGAACTCCTACAAAGAAATTCCTGGGGAAGGAATGGAGGCAAAATTCCAGGACAAGATCTACAGGATCGGAAAGAAAAGTTTTGCTTGGGAAACTAAACCTGAAAACGACGGATGGGTCCACCTTTCCGAAAATGGAATCCCTTTAGCAGCCTGGGAATTTAGGGATAAAGCAAGAGCAGAAGCAAAAGGATCTCTTCAAGAATTAAGATCACTTTTTTCTAATATGGAAATATTATCTGGAGATATCCCTTCCAAAGTGGAAACACTTTCCAAAGAATTGGGAATACAGAATTATAAGGCGAACCTAACTCCAATCCAAAAGAAGGAAAGGATTATTGAGGCCCAGTCATCTGGAGAAGTGGTTCTTATGGTCGGTGACGGGATCAATGATTCCGCATGTATCGCTCAGGCGGACCTCGGAATTTCCATGGGAATGGGCTCGGACCTCTCGTTAGATAAATCGGATATTATTCTAGTAAAAGATAAATTAGACTCACTTCCAAAATCAGTGTTGATCGCAAGAAAAACAAGAAAGGTTATTCTTCAAAACATATGCCTTTCTTTAGTTTATAACTCTATAATGATCCCTTTAGCAGCAAGCGGATTAATGCTTCCAGTGATCTGCGCTGGCTTTATGACATTAAGCTCTCTAACCGTAGTTCTAAATTCAATTTCTTTAAAGCATAGGGTATTTACATGAACGCTTTATATCTGACAATTCCGATAGCACTTGTGATCTCTTTCGGAGCATTTTACGTATTCCTTCTCAATATTAAGTCAGGCCAATATGAAGACATAGAAGGACCTAAATACAGAATGTTATTTGAAGAAGACAAACAGGAAAAATCGAATTAGGAGTATATTATGGAACTTACTTCTGCGATATTATTTGGATCTTTTTTAAACGGACTAACAGGCTCTTTCCATTGTTTGGGGATGTGCGGTCCCTTGGCAGGAAGTTTAAACCTCACACTTTCCCCTTCAGACAAAAAGATGAGTCCTATTCTATTACAAACTTTGTATAATATAGGAAGGCTTGTCTCGTACACCTCTATCGGTTTAGGCTTTGGATTTCTGGGAAAGGTTACGAACCAAAGTCTATCTCTTTTACTACCGGCTCAAGAATTTGCCGCTTGGTTCGGAGCAGCATTCATCCTACTCTTTGGACTTTCAATTCTATTCCAAAAAGATTGGACTCAAAATAAATTTTTCTCTAAGATATTTTCTAAAGTTGGATCCAAACTTTTAAAATCCAGAGAGAATAAAAGTCCAGGCTCCCGTTTAGTTATCGGTTTTATGTTTGGGATGCTGACTGGATTTCTACCTTGTGGGATCTTATATCCTGCATTCGTGATGGCATTTGCAACAGGTTCTCCTGCATTTGGTGCATTAAGTATGTTCTTCTTCTTTTTAGGAACCTTCCCATTACTTTTTGGTTTCGGTTTAGGATTTAGAATGATCTTAGCAAAATTTGGAAAAGACAAACTTAAACTCGCAGGTTTTGCGATTATACTTCTTTCTATTTCGTTAATGTTATTCCGAATGAATCATACTCATAACCATTCTATGCCAGAAGGGAAAATGGAAGAAGGTGGTCATCACCACCACCATCATTAAATCTTAAAATTCAGAAAATTCCCTGGATCTTTTTTCAGGGAATAGATACCATCTTTGGATTGCTTCTGATACCATAAACCACTTAGTATTATCTTCAAAATGGCTGGGAGACCCAGGCACAAAATAAACTTTTTTAACAGAGCTCTGTATCTTCGAAAGAACGGAACGATTGACTATTCTTCCCGTAAAATCCAGTTCTCCTAAAATATTTAACACCGAAGCATTCAAAAACTTGCCACTATATTCCTGAAGACCGTTCCCAATCAGTATCAAACTTTCCACAGGAGAATCCGAACTTCCCGCTGCACGGAACATCCTTCCCGCAATTGCCGAAGAACCTATATAAGATATTTTTAAAGAATTTGCGCCTTCAATATTTTTGATCTGCCTAGTGATCTCGGAAAGGCGGTCCGACAAAAGATTCGTATCGGAACGATTTGCATGTATCTCCCTTTCTTCTTGAGTTAATAAACCTTTTAGAAAAAGAGTAGCCACTCCCCTTTCATTCAGATAATTTCTCATCTTAGAAAATCGATCTGCAAATTTATCGTCTTTTTCATCCGAGACTATAATCGCTAAAAATGCGGCCTGGCTCGGAATAAAAAGTTCACCTTTTAGTTGGACCCGATTTATTTGAAAGTCGAGAGTGGTTTGAAGATCATATCGGACCATTTTAAAAAACTTTAATTTTTAATTTAGAAAAGGTTCGAATACTTAATCCAATAAACGAAGAAGAGCCTCTTCATTTCTAATCACTATTTTTCTTTTGTCTATCTCCACCCAACCTCTGCTTTTAAAATCAGCCAAGGCACGTACCAAGGTCTCTGTAGTCACACCGATCATGGAAGCCATGATCTCACGAGTGAATGGAAGATCTTCTTCCGAGTCTTGGGATTCTGATAATTGTAGTAAAAATTCTGAAAGTTTAGCGTGCACCTGGCGAGTTCCCAAAGAATAGATTTTATTCTCTGCTTCCACAGCTTCAATAGTGACTTGTCTAAATACTGAGTTTTGGAATTCAGAATCGCAGTTTAGTAATCTGCGTAGCTCTTCTTCTTCGACGAACAGAACAGTGGATTCAACAAGCGCAACTGCATGATGTAAATAATTTCCGCCAATGGCAGCATCTCTGATGCCCACCCAATTTCCCGGATGATAAATTTTGAATGTATGCTGTTTTTCGCCGGAACCGGAGGATCTATAAGATCGGATGGAACCGGTCTCGACTATATAAAATCCGTTGGCCTGCTCTCCTTGAGAGAATAAGATTTCATTTTTAGAAATCTTCCTACGGGTAAAATTAAGTTCATGGTGGTGGAGAATATTTTCTTTTGGGAAAATTTCTCTTGGTAAAACTCGGTTTGTTTCAGTTTCGATTTTTACTGCGCTGGTCATGTTTTAAGTCCCTTTTATATCTCGATGTTTTTACCATACGTGAGAAAAGAATAAAGGTCAAGGGCCGGTGGGAGATCCTACCGATTGAGGCGGTTTTCTGCAGATTTCCAGGGTGAAAATCCAAGGCCCCAAATCCGCTATTCTACTTCGAATTCGAAAATTTCGCCTCTTTCCGGGATCCTTGTTTCCCAGTTATATTCCTTATGGATACGGTTACTTAAAACTCTGCTCGCATCCTCTTCTCCATGCACAATAAAAACTTGTTTAGGTGGTTTTTTGATCTTGGATAACCAATTGATGAGTTCTGTTTGATCAGCGTGAGCGGATAGTCCGTCAATATTCTGCACATCGCATCGAACCTCATGGTATTTACCTCGGATCTTTATCTCAGTATCACCTCTCAATAGTTTGTTACCTCTAGTTTCCTTTGCTTGGTAACCAACGAACAGAACCAAAGAATTGGGATCTCCTAATGAATGTTCCATATAAGAAAGCACTCTGCCTCCAGTGGCCATTCCACTTCCTGCGATCACAATTTTAGGGCCTCTTTTGTTTACGACCTTTTTGGTCTCAGAAGACTCGGTAATGCAGAGTATATCTTCTTTGAGTTCGGCTAATTCATCTTCTTTTAATTTATGCCATTCACTTCCATATATATTAAATAAATCTAAAACTTTAGAACCCATAGGAGAGTCCATATAGACCGGAATATTAGGGATTTCACCTTCTTTCATCAATTTCCAGATCAGGTACATGACTGCCTGTATTCTTTCTACGGCAAAACACGGAATTACGATAGTTCCCTTAGAAGTGGAAAATTCGTGGATCAACTGGGCTAAACGTTTGATTGGATTTCCTCTGTGGATTCGATTTCCGTAAGTTGATTCAATTAGAATAATATCTCCGTCTTCTGGTTTTTCCGGAGGAAAAAGAAGAGGATCTTCATCTCTTCCGATATCACCCGAAAAAATAAGAGTTCTGTTTCCAATCTTCAACTCAATGAAACTTGCTCCCAGGATATGTCCGTTATACCTGAAACGAAATTTTATATTTGGTTCCAGATCGAACCATTCTCCAATTTCCACTGCCTCAAATAGTTTGATCGTTTTTTCGGCATCGTCACTATCATACAAAGGAAGAGCAGGCCTATGTTTCGAATATCCACCTGAATTTGCAAATTCTGCGTCTTCTTCCTGGAGTTTTGCACTATCTTTTAGAACTATATTAGCTACATCTAATGTTGGTTTAGTGCCGAAAATTTTGCCCCTAAATCCCTTTTTGACTGCTCTTGGTAAATATCCACAATGATCCAAATGTCCATGGGTTAGAAGAATATGATCTATTTCTGTAGGAAAAAACTGGTCTGAGTCCCAGTTAAGAAGTCTTAATTTTTTCTCCCCCTGGAAAAGTCCGCAGTCTATTAAGATCGATTTTCCAAATGCTTTTATGAGATATTTAGAGCCAGTAACTGTCCCCACTCCTCCTAAAAATTGTAAACTTGCGAGACGATCTTCTATCTGCTTCTCCACTTGATATTCCCCTTTTGGTGTGATTCTTACTTAATTTGCTGTAAAGGGAAAAGAATAAATAAATTTCTTTATGAGGTCAATGGCTGAGATGGGATACGGGGAAATCCGTTATTAAACGGCAAAATTACAGGGGGAAACTAGAGAAGTTCTTTTATCTTGGAGATATATTTTCTTCCGACTGGAAGTTGTGTTTCGTCCTCATCCTTTAAATGAACTGAGTAATTTCCCATATTATCACTTTGTAAATGAGACAACTTTTCCAGATTAATTATGTATTGTTTATATATTCTCAAAAACTTTCCTGGCGGAAGTTTTTGCTCTAAACTTTTTAAGGATTTATAGGTAACATATTGCCTTTTTTCAGTATGAACTACGCTGAAATTATCTCTGGAAGATATATAAATGATCTCTCCGTACGGAATGAGAAAATGATTTTCCTTCTCTAAAATAAATAGTCCATGCTCATTAAAAACATTTTTAGAAGGTTTATCTACTTCGTTTCCCAGAATTTCCAAGGCACGATCTACTGCTTTAAAAAATCTTTCCTTTGAAAACGGCTTGAGTAGGTAATCTATCACACCGAATTCGAATGCCTCGATCGCCTTATCTCTTAAAGCGGTAATAAAAATAATGTAAGGAGGATTTTCCAGTTTTTCCAAAATATCCAAACCGGAAAGAATAGGAAGATTGATGTCTAAAAACGCAAGATGGAATTCTTCATTTTGGAGATATTCAAGAGCCTCTTCTCCATCTTTCGCGACTTTTACTAATTTTAATTCCGGTCTAGCTAAACAATAATTAACGAGTAGTTCCCTGGTAGGCGCCTCGTCCTCAACGATTAGTGTTTTCCATTCTGCCATCGTATTAATTTTTCGCGGATTTAAAACCGATTGTGACGATCGCGCCACCCTCTGGATGATTTTCAATTTTTACTTCGGAATCGTAAAGATAAAATTTGAGACGTTCGGAGATGTTTGCAATACTTCTAGAATGAATATTTGCGTCACTCAATCCTTTTCCGTTATCTCGTATGGTCACCAAAGCTTTTCCATCTTCGATAGAGGCTTTGACGCTGATTTTCCCTTTTCCTTTTCTATCTCTTAAACCGTGAATATAAGAATTTTCCACAAGAGGTTGCAATGTCAAAGGAGGGATCTGGCATTGTTTAAAATTTCCCAATTTTTCCGATTCCACTTCTAAGAAGTCGGAAAACCTTAGTTTTAAAAGTTGGAGATAATTTTCCATAAATTCCCATTCTATATCAAATGGAACAAGCTGCAGATTCGCTTGATCCATTAAGAATCTATAATTATCAGCTAACATTAAGATAGCAGAATCCGCAAGTCCAGGATTTGTCTGTAAATAAGAATGGATAATGCTTAAAGTATTAAAAAGAAAATGAGGGCTCATCCTATCTTGTAAGATTTTCAGATTATTTTCAGCGTGCCTTGCTTTTTCCTCCGTTTCCTTTCTTTCGGTGATCTCATTACGAATTGCGAGATATTGGTAAGGTTTTCCATTAATGTCCAAGATAGGAGAAATAGTCGTATCCACCCAATAATATCTTCCGTCTTTGGCTTTATTTTTAATCTCTCCCTGCCAAATTTTTCCTTTGGCAATCGTCTTCCATAGATCTACAAAAAATTCCTTAGGATGATAACCTGAATTGATGATACGATGATTATGACCTAAAAGTTCGTCTCTAGAAAATCCGCTGATATCACAAAAGTTCTGGTTTACATAAATAATCGTTCCAGCCCTATCCGTGATCGCTACAATCGACACTGCATTTAGTGCAGTTTGGAAATCAGAAAGTTCCTTTAAGGAACTTGTTAATTCTCTTTCTATCTCTTTTGTTCTTGTGATATCAACTCCAACAAACCAATTCGTAGAACCAAAAAGAGGAAATTCTGAAGAAATATTAGAAAGAGAGACTAACTTGGATTTGCCTTCTTTGGAAATTAGATCTAATTCCCAGTTTTTAAAATCAGAGTTCAAAAGTTCAGGATTGAATGCTGATGACTCCCCTTCTTCTTTTACCTGGATAAGATTTTTAAAGGAGAAGTTTTTATCGTTCAGAATTTCTTCGGAAGAAAATCCTAAAACTCTTTCACATTCATAGTTCCAGGAAACAGGCCTAAAGTTCTCATCCAAGGAAAAGAAGAGGATAGGCATATTATCCAAAACTTTTTTTAGTCTTCTTTCATTTTCCATGGATCGTTATATAATAGAACAAATCGTCGTTAGATTACTTAGTCCCAGTTCATCTGCAATCAAAATAATACTGAATACCCTGCAGGATTGCATTTTCCAATTATAAGGGGTAGTTTCCCCTGTCGATGGTTGACTCGTCCCCGAAATTGATCTAAAACTTCTGTAAAAGGAGAATCCCGATGAACGATATTATGAAATCGACGGATCATTTTTTGAACCTTTCCAATTTGGATCATTTCTTTCAATCCTGGAACGACGTATTGAATAGAAATTCTTTCCATCACATGCCTGCCGTAAACGTGATTAAGAGTAAGGAAGGATATGAAATGGATTTTGCAGCTCCCGGGTTGGAAAAGGGAGATTTTAAGATCGATTTGGATGGAGACCAACTCACTGTAAGTGCGGAAAAAAAATCCGAATCTAAGGTTGAGGAAAAATCCTATAGTAAGAGGGAATACAATTATTCCTCCTTTAGCAGAACATTCACTCTACCAGAAAACGTTATTAAGGAAAAAATTTCCGCTAAATACGAGAATGGAGTATTAAAACTTAGCATTCCAAAAAAGGAAATTGAATCCAGCAAAAAGACCGTAAAGATTGGGGTTAACTAACGGAAGCCTCAGAGAAGAAATTTATAACAGACGGCGAATCGCTTTCAAGTTCGCCGGTTTTTCTTATCGAATACAACAAGTAGACATTTTATGACAAGCATAACAATACAAGAATCCAAACACTGGTGGCTCCAAATGCTGGTCGGAAGTATTTGGATTGCGACCGGTATCGTAACCATACTATTTCCTGGACAAAGTTTTTTGGTATTAGCCCTCTTCTTTTCCTTCATATTAGCCGCAACAGGGGTAAGCCATATCTTATTTTCACTGTATAATAGAAAATACACCGAGATATTCATATGGAATCTAGTGGTAGGAATTCTAGATTTTGTGATCGGTTCCCTATTATTCATTCATCCGGAGATCACGGCGGTTACACTTCCCTTCGTATTCGGATTTTTATTAATCTTTAGATCGGTTTCCTTAATATCTTTTTCTATCGAAATAAGAAGACTGAAGAACTCTCATTGGGGATATGTTATTGTCTTAGGAATTTCAACCTTACTTTTTGCGATATTCGTATTATTCTTCCCCTTGATCGGAATATTTACGATCGTATTTTGGACCGGTATCGGATTCTTAATATCTGGCTGGGGAAACTTATATTTAGGATGGAAAGAATTCAAGATAGAAAGATCTAAATCATAAATATTTAATATGTTCGGTTTCCAAATGAATTTTTGAAAACCGAACCATCTTCCTTAATTTATTTCAATTTTTCAGACAAAAGACCATCCAAGGAATAGGCACCTCCTCCTGAGAAAGCTAAGATAAACGCGAGCCCCATCGCCAAAACATGGTATTCATACCCTTCTCCTCCTTGGTTACCAAACCAATTCATAAAAAATCCGTTTTGTCTCTGAAAGATCGCTGCTCCTAACATTGTTATACCAATCCCAAAAGCGGATAATTTAGTGCAGAATCCTAAAATTAAACCCAAGGCTCCGAAAGATTCAGCCAAAATCACAAGAACGCCAATTACAGTCGGAATTCCTTGGGAAGAAAAAAATCCCAAAGTGGAACTCCAACCGTAACCACCAAACCAGCCGAATAATTTCTGAGCACCATGAGGTATCATCACGATTCCTAAGACCAATCTTCCTACCGTAAAAAGTAAATTCGGTTCTGTTGAGAAAAACTTTTCTAACATTAAAATCTCCTAATATGAATCCGAGGATTCATAAAGAAGAATAAGAAATCTGTTAAAGAAAGTAAATGGACGAAAGATGTATTTTATTGTGTTTTTCGTCCAGACTCCCTGAATTGTTCGGGAGTGACGTCTGTTAGCTTTTTGAAATATCTGCTAAAATAAGCATTATCAATAAATCCCAACTCGAAGCAGATCTGAGTGATATTTAGATCGGAATGGATCAATAATCTTTTACATTCCAAAAGAACTCTGTCATGGATCACAGATTTTGCTGATTTTCCTAAAATATTTTGGCATAACCGATTTAAAGTATTCGGTGCCAGACCTAATCGTCTGGAATAAAAAGAAGTCCCTCTCTCCTTTAGAAAATGTCTCTCTAATAAACTTTGGAATTCTGAAACAGGTCGATTTTTCTTAATAAATATTTCGGAAGAAGTATCGTATTCTTTTCTGATCTGTAATAAGATCAGTTGGGTTAGTAGGAATAGAATTTTGGGTTCGGAACCTTCTTCAAATTCTGCAATTAATCTTGAAAAATCTGACTTTAACTTAGTAATATTTTTTAAAATGATTTTAGAAAGCCCAGGTTCGTATCCAAAAAATGGATAATTTCTAAGTTCAGAATTCTTTTCATTCTGTTCCAAATAAAAATCAGGACTAATCTTCAAAGCGAATCCTTTTGGCTTTTTATCAAAATTCCAAGAATGGACCTGTCCAGGCTTCAAGAAGAAGATTGAATTCTTTTCTATTTTAAAATTTTGGAAATCGATCTTATGAGTTCCTTTTCCTTCTGAAAAATAGAAAACTGCAAAATAAGAATGCCTATGGGAACTATTATACTCGGAAAAACTAGGTGGTAGGTCTTCCAGCCTACCCGCATAAAATATTTTTTCCCTTACATTCTCCGAAATTTCGGACAAATGGATTAACGGTACTTTTCCGGCCGACTTAGACATCCATTTGAAGTCCGAATATTTTCAGAAAAATTGCAAGCAAAAACTAAAAGATTATACTAAGCCTTAGATAACTCCAGAATATCTTCCACTTCTACAGTATTCTTACTATAACCGTTTTCACTCGCCCGGATCATCGCAACTGCAAGTTGTTTCAAAGTAGAAACACGTTTAGGAAAAATCACTCTTAGGATAGGAAAACTCCAACCAATATACTTATATGCAGACAAAGTATTTTTTGCTCCTGGAGTGGGATGCATATATCCTGGGCGGAAATTATACACCTTCGCAAAGGGAAGTTTTAACAGATCATTTTCAGTTTTACCTTTTACTCTTGCCCACATTGTTTTGCCTATTTCAGTGCTATCCGTGCCTGCCCCTGAAATATAAGAAAAGCTCATACTAGGATTCAAAGAAGCCAAGGTACTTGCTACATTCAATGTCAATGTATGAGTCAGCTTAAAAAACTCTTCTTCACTTAATCCGATAGAAGAAACTCCAGAACAGAAAAAGCAGGCATTATATCCTTTCAACTTGTCTTTAATCGATGAAATATCTGAAAAGTCAGAATGTAGGACTTCCTCAACTTTCGGATGATTGATACCGTAGGGTTTTCTATTTAAAAGAAGTATTTTTTCAACGTTGGGATCTTCTAGGCATTCTAATAGGACACCTTCACCCACCATTCCTGTGGAACCTGTGATGATTACTCTTAATTTCATTTAATTACTTCTCCACTCGCTGTGCTTTCTTCCAGTTGGCTGGATAAGATCGGGTCTTCTTTGGCGGAATTATACGGAAGTTTGGGCCACCAAGCAATATAATCTTTTTGTAAACCAGGTTCCGAACTTTCTCCAGGTTTAGGAGTGATCACCGTAACACCCAATTCTTTAGATTTTTCTAAAACTCTTTCGATAGGCTCTGTCCATCCATGAGAAGCAAGCGCAAACAGTCCCCAATGTATCGGAAGTAACACTTTTCCTTTGAGCTGAGTGTGAGCGATTACTGCTTGCTCCGGTCCAATATGCCAGTCAGGCCAAGCTTGGTTATATTGTCCTGTTTCTATCATAGTCAGATCGAAAGGACCGTATTTTTCTCCAATCTCTTTCATCTTAGGAAATAAACCTGTGTCTCCCGAGAAATAAACTCTATGTTTAGGTCCAAGAAGTGCATAACTAGACCAAAGCTTTTCATCATTATCGAGAAGGTATCTACCGGATGCATGTCTTGCTGGAGTGCTTATTATTTCGAGACCGTTGATCTTTTTTGTTTCCCACCAATCCAACTCCACAATTTTTTCAGTAGGAACTCCCCAATACGAAAGATTCGCTCCTAAACCAAGCGGAACTACAAATAATATTTTTCTATCTTTCAGTTTGGTAATAGTCCCAAAATCCATATGATCATAATGATCGTGAGAAATTAATACAGCGTCTATCTCCGGAAGATCATCTAAAGAGATCAAAGCAGGATACCATCTTTTTGGACCTATCCATGAAGAAGGTGAAGTTCTGTCCGACCAAATAGGATCAGTTAAGATCCTAACTCCATCCAATTCGATCAAAGAAGAAGAATGTCCAAACCAAGTTACCCTCAAACCAGACTCTGGTAATTCAGAAAATCTTGATTTTTCTACATAAACAACTGGAACAGGATCCTTGGGATTTACGTCCACACTTTGTCGGAACATAGAACCTAATGCCATCCAGAAATCGTTGATCAAGGGTTGAGGATTTACGAATTGCCCATCCTTCCACTGAGGAGAACTTTGCATTCTGATCAGCCTTTCTCCATCTGCTTTTTTACCCATTGCTTGGCAGGTATAAAAAAATGATGCTCCCATCACTAAAACCAGAACCGTGAAGAGCCACTTTCTATAGCTATGTTCCTTCTTCATTATTTATTACTTCCTATTTTAGAATGAGTCTTTCCCGAAATCGAAAGATACCCTTTCTTACATTTTGACAATTTCAATCTAACTTGTCGATTTTTCAGACCTGGCAATCGAGATAAAGTTGACATTTTTTTATAAATTTGTCAAATAATCTTATGACTCGAAAGGTATCACTTTTAGACGAGGAAAGAAAAAAGGAAATTTTGGACGCTGCCTTATATTGTTTTCTTCAATTCGGGTATTCTAAAACTTCTATGGACGATATTGCCAAACAGGCGAATTTGTCCCGTCCCCTTCTATATTTAAAATTCAAAAGTAAAGAAGATCTGTACGAAGGGATTTTCGATTACACCTTACAAGGCAGTTACGAAGCAGCGGAGAAGGTTTTAAGCCAAAATATTTCTTCCAAACAAAAACTCATCCGCATCTGTGAATTGGTATTGATCGAACCCTGGGCTAAAATAGAAGGAAAGCCAAAGACATCAGAATTTTATGAAACCTGTTCTAAACTATCTCCCAAAAGCACTCAAAAATATGAGCGCCAAATTATCAAATTCGCGGAACAAATATTAGGGGATAAAGAAACTGCAAAAGTGTTTTTCCTGGCCTTAGAAGGACTTTCTGCGGACCTCCCCAAAACGAAAGTATTACATAAAAGAGTCGAATTACTCTGCGAAAGATTTACACGTTAAGAGATATTTTGAGTTTTCAATAATTTTCCGACCTTTCTGGGTCGAAAATTACAATCATGCTACGTCTTAGGATTTAGCTCTTGCCAATAAATCGGGGTATTATACCCTGCAGCAGACTTTTTACAAGAATCGTAATGACCAAACTGAATTTTCGCATTCCATCTATTTTACACAGATTTGTCTCACAAAAACTTCTTATATTCTGCCTAGTTTTTTCTATTGGCAATTGCGAAAGAGCCTCTTGGATCGCAGAAGATTCTATTCTTTCTTTGGATGGAGAATGGGAATTCATCTCTGATAATAATACAAATCCAGATTTTAAAAAAGGAACTAAGATCACTGTTCCATTTGATTTCAGGTCAGACAACGTTTATAAGGTTAGTAAAGTTTACCAAAACTTTGATGGATGTATTTCTATACGTCATGCGCTACCTGAGAAGGTCCGTGCTTGGATGAACGGGCAAACCTCAGTTGCTATCGACTCAGGCCATAGTTCAGACTTTGCAGAATTTTATTTAAACGAAACATCTAAATTGGGTCTGATTGGAAAAACAGGAAGAAGAGATCCATATCTCTCGGGGCAAGATGGTAGGATCGTTTCCGTACTCCCTGCTGCTGCATTTCGTCCAGGCGGAGAAAATTATATCTATGCAAAGATATGCACAATTCCAGGAAAACCATTCCATTGGAGTGGCCCTAAAGTTTCCTTAGGGCTTTCCGAATCTATTTTTAAAAAATTTGGATTAGAGTTGAGTGTAGCATTCTTACTTGCTGCAATTTACATCAGCGTCGGACTTTATCATCTTCTTTTAGCCATCCGGAGACCAAGCGATATATTTAATCTGTATTTCGGATTATACGCAATCTTCTTCTCCATATTCCATCTTACAAATAATTCTACTGCAGAGATTCTTTTTGGATCTCATAGACAATTACAATCCAAAGTAGACCAATTCTCTTTGATGATGTTTATAGGAAGCCTTCTGTTATTCATCGCAAGGTTCTTTCAAGGGAAACATCCTAAATTTGCAGTGTATTCTGCTGCTCTTTATGGAATCGTTGGAATCTTAGATATATTCGTAAATCAGTATATTCGAGATTTATTACTTACAATTGTAGCTGGACTCACAGTAATCTTGGTTGTCCCCTATATTTCTTTCATCACAGGAAGATCTGCCTGGAAAGGTAATTCTGACGCACGACTACTTTTAGGTGGAGTGGCACTCATCGTACTCGGCGGTATCCACGACTACGCGGTAACAAATAGATTTATCAATTCAGCTTTAATTATGCCTTTTACGTTCCTAGCATTTATTCTAGGAATCGCATTCATATTGGCAAACCGTTTCGTTCGCGTCCATAATGAGGTAGAAGAGCTAAATGCAAGTCTTGAAGAGAAGGTACGCCAAAGGACCAATGACCTTCAAAAAAGCCTCAGCGAGATCAAGGAACTCAAGCACCAACAAGATGGAGATTACTTTTTAACTTCTCAGTTGATGCAGCCACTCGCAGGAAACTACGGACATAGCGATATAGTTAGAGCAGAAATACTATGCCGACAAAAGAAAAGATTCCAATTCAGAAATTGGCAGGGCGAATTGGGCGGGGACTTATGCGCAGTATATTCCCTAAAATTAAAAGGTAGATCCGTATTAGTTTTCTTTAATGGAGATGCAATGGGAAAATCCATGCAAGGAGCCGGCGGAGCTCTCATCATGGGAACCATTTTCAAAACCATAGTTACAAGAACACAAAACACCTTAGAGATGCAGGATCTATTTCCAGAACACTGGCTCAGAAGATGTTACCATGAATTAAAAAGTGTTTTCGTTTCCTTTGATGGAAGAATGTTAATCTCCATGGTAGTAGGGATCGTAGATGAAGAATCGGGTTTAATGTATTTCGTAAACGCGGAACATCCTCAAGTGGTAATGTACAGAGATGGAAGAGCAGACTTCTTATCCGAAAATGGAATGTTAAGAAAAGTAGGAGTAGAAGATCCGGAAGAAGTTTTCGTAGTACAAACACTACAGCTTAAACAGAATGACGTCATACTGATCGGCTCCGATGGGAGAGATGATGTACAACTTGGGATCAACGAAGACGGAAATCACATCATCAATGAAGATGAAAGAGCATTTTTAAGAGATGTAGAGGAAGCAAAGGGAGAGCTACTACAAATTGAATCCCTGATCCAATCTAGAGGAGATATCATAGACGATTTGAGCCTTGTAAGAATCTCTTATAAGGAAGAGATGACTTCAGTCGCAGATATTTTAGATGATCCTTTTCAAAATCAGCAGGCACCAGATGCAATTTCTGAAAAATCAAATCGCAGAAGAGCACTCAGAAACGCGATAGAAGAGAAGGATTATATTTACGTTGGTTCCGAAGGACAAAAGTATCTGGAAAAATATCCAGATGATAGCGCTGTTTATCTTTGGGTTTCTTACGCACTTGCAAGACTTGGTAATTACGAGAAGGCAATCGATTTTGGAGAAGTTCTCCTAATGAGAGATCCGACTCATTCCAAAAATTTAGAACATTTAAGTAAATTACATTACAAAAATGGAAACAAAATAAGAGCAGAAGCATTACTAGCAGCATCTAAGTCTAAATTAGATTAAAACTTTTAAGCCTCTTTTAACATATTCTTCAGGATCGTGGTTACTTCCAAACGGCAGCTACCACATCCTGTTCCTGCTCCAGTTCTTCTTCCAATTGCCTCGAGGGTCCTTTCTCCGCCTTGGATGGCCTCTCTAATATTCCCCTCTCCAACTCCATTGCAAGAACAGACAACTTTTCCTTGGAGAGGTTTCATGATCTCTCCATCATTCAGTAAATGTTTTCTCCGATCCCCCAACTCAATCCCGGAAGAAACCCAGTCCTTCATTCTACTAAAAGAAGATTTGTCTCCGATTAAGATGGCGGCTACCAATCTGTCGTTCCGTATAATACATTTTTTATAAAAACGTTTTTTGCGATCTAAGAATATGATCTCTTCAAATTCCCCTCTTTTATCCTGAGGAATTTCCATTGGAACATCCGGAAGCCTAATACTTGCCAATTCTAATCCAGGGATTTTTAAAATATGTGCGTGGAGAGAACCGGTGTATTCATTAAACGCATAACCGAATAGATGTTGAGCTGCGATCTTTGCCTGATCATCCACTGCAGAAATATTCCCATAAGTTCCGGTCTTATGTTCAGCGATTTCTCCTATACAATACACATCAGGATCACTGGATCGTAAGAAAGAATCAACTACAACTCCATTATTACAATCTAATCCACCCTTTACTGCGATCTCAAAATTTGGCTTTGTCCCAATTGCAAAAATGATTCCATCCGGCTCTACAAAATTTCCATTCGTGAGTTGGACTTTAGAGACTCTTTCCGTTCCCTCTATTTTAGAAATTTCGCATTCGAATATAAGATCTATTCCTCTGGCGAGTATTTCTTCTTTTAAGATATCCGCACCGACTGCATCCAGCTTTTGGGACATCAAACGATCGGATCGAACAAGAACTGTCACCTGCACGCCTACTCCTTTTAAAGCGGCAGCAAGTTCTAAACCTAAAAGTCCTCCACCAACAATCAATGCATGAGATTTCGGAACAAAAAATCCTTTGATCCGATCTGCATCCGATTTACTTCTTAAACTGAATACACCCAACATTTCAGGAGGAACCTTTGTGGGCCAAACAGGAGAACTCCCCATAGCAAGCACAAGTTTATTATAAGAATATAATGTTCCCTCGGTATCACGGACCTTCTTCCCTTCCGTATAGATCATCTGAACCGATTTATTTGGGAAGAGATCCAAATTCCAGGATTTGACTTCCTCCGGATCAGTAGGCATTAGATCGTCAAATTCCTTCTCTCCTCCAATATAATCAGGAAGAAGCACACGATTATAAAACGGATTTTCCTCCCTACACATAACAGTGATATCGTCTCCGGGAGCGAGATCCCTATACTGTTTTAAGAATGCGTAAGCTGCGGTTCCGCCGCCTACAATGAGAATTTTCTCTTTAGGTTTTTTATAAGGAGTAATGCGAACTGCAGAAATTTTAAAACCAGGCTGTTTAGAAAAAGGATCAGAGGCTGAACTCGTAAGATTATTAGATCTGAATATATCTGTTCCATTCTTTCTCCCCCAATGCATCGGCAAAAACACAACGCCACGTTTGATTGATTCAGTCAGAAGTGCCTTTGCCCGAACAGATCCCCTTTTACTCGAAATGGTTACAACCATTCCATCTTTGATATCATATTTATAAGCATCATCCGGATGGATCTCTAAAAAAGGTTCAGGCCTATGCTCTCGTAATTTTCTCACCTTACCAGTCCGAGTCATAGTATGCCACTGGTCTCTGATCCTACCTGTGGTAAGAACCAAAGGAAAATCCTCATCTGGCTTTTCTGAATCATCTTCAGATTTGACGGAATGGATCCTCGCCTTCTCATTCTTTCTATAAAATCTTCCGTCTCCGAATAACCTTACATTATCTGAATGTCCTTTCCGAGGATAAGGCCATCTTACAACTCTATGTTTACGAATTTCTTCATAATCTAAACCTAATATATCAATCTTAGTTCCTTCAGTTAATCTGCAGTGCTCCAGAAAAATTTCTTCCTCATCAGAGTAATTAAAAGAAGGACCAAATCCCATTCTTTTCGCAAAATCTTGGATGATCCAAGAATCCGCCTTTGCCTCCCCGGGAGGTTCCAAAATTTTAGAAAGAACCGAAATACTCCGATCAGAGCTTGTCATGGTCCCCTTCTTCTCCGCCCAACCTGCAGCAGGCAAAACAAGGTCCGCAAAAGGTATCACACTTGAATCTGCAGAAATATCCTGAACGACTACAAACTCAGCGAGACGAAGGCCTGACTCAGCAGCTCTTACATCCGGAAGACTTACTGCAGGATTTGTGCAGATGATCCAAACTGCTTTCATTCTTCCAGAAGCAAGTTTTTCAAAAATTTCCGTCGCGCTATAACCTGGGGTCTCTGAGATAGAATCCACTCCCCAAAATTTTGCGACTTCCTTTCTATGTTCCGGATTTTCCAGATCTCTATGTGCAGGAAGAAGATTACAAAGCCCGCCTACTTCTCTTCCACCCATAGCGTTGGATTGTCCCGTTAAGGAGAAAGGACCGGAGCCAGGTTTTCCTATGTGACCGGTAAGAAGAGAAAGATTGATGAGAGCTAAATTTTTATTTACTCCAACTACACTTTGATTCAGCCCCATAGCCCAGAGACTAATAAAACCATTCGCTTTAGAAATATACTCTGCAGTTTTATAAATGAGTTCTGAAGAAACACCACAGATCTCCGCCGCTTTAGAAACGGAAATTTCAAAAACCTTTGTCTTTAATTCTTCGAACCCTTCCGTATGATCCTGGATAAACTTAGGGTCTATCCAGTCCTTCTCTATAAGAATTCTTGCAATTGCATGAAATAAATAAATGTCCGTTCCCGGGGCAATTTGCAAATGAATGTCTGCATGTTCGCAGGATTCGGTCCTACGAGGATCGATCACGATCAATTTGATATTTGGATTTTCTCTTTTTCTAGCTTCAATTCTTCTAAATACGATAGGATGACACCAGGCCGGATTTGCTCCTGCGACTAAAAAACAATCCGCAAGATCTAAATCCTCGTAACCGACAGGAACAGCATCTTCTCCAAATGCCATCTTATATCCCATGACTGCCGAACTCATACAAAGTCTAGAATTCGTATCTATATTATTTGTTCCGAGAAAACCCTTAGTTAACTTATTTATAATATAATATTCTTCTGTTAGAAGTTGCCCCGAAACATAAAATCCAACCGAGTCAGGACCGAATTCCCGAATATAACTTCTAAATTTTTCTGCAGCTAAGTCGAGCGCCTTGTCCCAACTAGTTCTTTTTAATGGAGAGAAACGATCCTCCCGCATCATGGGGAACAAAAGCCGATCCGTCCTATCCATGACGGAATAATGCAAATTCATCCCCTTGGAACAAAGTAGTCCTCTATTTGTAGGATGATCCGGATCCCCGCTCACAGAAATATCGAGTTGCCCAGATTTTTCCACCTTCAGGCCACAACCCACCCCGCAGTACGGACAGGTGGTCTGATAGGTTTCTAGATTTTGCATATCCATCTTCATGCAATTATCACGCCATATCCTGGATTATTTGAAAAACGGGTAAAATAGAGCCTTCTGGATTCTGCTTTCGCTGGAAATAGGTTCCTTTACCCTCAGTTCTAAGGCAGTTTGTATAGAATCTTTGCAATGTAGTATCTTCGACAAAACTCCTACAGCCAAGATTCCTTGGTTCTATCAGGTCAATAAGTGTAGAATATACATTGGAATCAGCATTCAAAGTGATTGGAAACGAATTGCCTTTCTTTTTTAGATCTGGCATTTATCCTGCATATAAAGAAAAAGTATCCCTTGGATGCTGACGGGTCCCCAGGCTCGAACCCAAAGAATGAAAGAGAAGAACGAGCATGAAATTTTGTTTTTTTTCTATTCCCAAGCGGATTTTTTAGAAGAAGTCTGGGCGGAATATAAAAGATCTCCTGCAAAACTTTCCTGCTTAAATCTTGTGAATTGGATATTCGCTGCCTTTCCAATCTATGAAGACATTTCCAAACTTCTCCCTTCAGTGATCTCGAAAACGAAATCAGCTCCCGAGAACGGCAACGATCCGGAATTCTCCTACGAATTAAAAAAAGTCGATATAAATGTAAAAACCCCAAACGAACTCGTTTCAGTATATAAAAGAGTTTCCGAAAGCAAACAGACTGATAAGAAGAAGTCTCTCCAAAATAGTAAATATTTCTGGAATCTGCAAAAGGAAATCCAAGAAGCCAGAAAAGGCCCATTACTAGTTTCATTAGAAGAAACCGCTAAAAGTATAATTCGTTTCAATAACGAACTTGAATTGGAATTGATAGAACATTATGGATTCAATTTCCGCAAGAAACTAAGCATAGACATCATCTCTTAATTAGCAAATTTTATGCCAAATAGAATATTTTATATTAAATAGTGATTTTTCGCTTCGCTCAAATATCGTTCTACAATTGTCGAAGTTACTACACGAAGAATATTCCCCTTAAATGCATAGAAATTATACAATAAGTATCCTTCTCCATCGTACTTAAAAATCCTGACACGAATTTAATTTCAGCAAACCCGTTTAATCTGCCAATTTATTCAACAATCCCATATTTTTAAAACATTGGCACAGTAATTGCTGAGGTTTTAGAAAGATACTTTTACTGTGGGTTGTTTCCTGGATGAATACTATCTCGAAATCCAAATTTAACTTTGTACTTCTCTTAATAACTATTATTATTAGTAGTTCTGCTTATTCAGAAGAGGATCCGAATAAGAATACAAAGGAAATAATTCAAAATCCTCTGCCCTCTTCCGATCCGAATAAGACGGAATCTGCTGATCCAAAAACTAAAAAGCAAGAGCCTAAATATAATTCTCCCTGGAAAGGAAATATTCCTGTGGATCATCTCAGAACTCTTTTAGTTACTCCTGAACAAATGAAGGATACTCAAAAGTCGGATCTGTTTTGGTTAGATAATTTGAAATTGGGAGCATCTCTCCGTCCTAGATTTGAAGCTAGGGAGAATCCAGACTTCAATAAGAAGACAGATGATTATAGCTCTTTCGTAGGACAGAACACCCAACTTTGGTTTTTATTCGATCCTTCCCCCTATTATGCGATCAAAGTGACTGTACAAGATAGTAGGCTTTGGGGTGGTAGTCAAACTCCTCAGAATGCAGGTAACTGGACTTACGGTCTCAGTACAGGTGCCGGAACCACTTTGACTCCGGCTACTTCTACAAACACAAATATTAGGAATAATACTGATATTAGAGAAGCTTACATAGTATTCAAAAAAACTGATAAACTACCTGTTTCAGTTTTTGTAGGAAGACAAGTATTTGCTTTCGGAGATTTAAAAATTGTGGGTCCACTAAACTGGCTTCATACCGGTTTTGCTTTTGATGGTGTTAGATTCGTTCATGATTCTCAATGGTTTAGATCACATGTATTCGGAACGATCTTGTCCAATCAATATGATGCTCCATACGGCTTAACCACGAGTAACGGAAGATCTAAAGGTTCGATCGACCAAGCATACTTTTTTTGTGCTTATAATACCATCAAGTTCGGAGAGGAAGCTCATCTGGATCTATATATGTTTGAAGTTTCTAAAAAATGGATACCAAACCCGAATCCGACAGACTTCGACAATCGTTTAAAACAGAGAGATGATCTACTGACTACCGGCCTTAGATTCACCAATAGAACGAATAATAATCTTTTGCCTGCTGGAAAGATTTGGGACTGGACTATTGAATCTGCATGGCAGTCTGGAATGACTGGAGACAGAGTAAAGGCAGACTGGGATATTTTAGACCAAAAGGCGGCTAACGGTAAAAATATTTATACGGAGAAGGTTCAGTATGATACGAGACTTCTCTCTCTGGATACTGGCATTAAGATCAACGATTGGATCCGCTTAGGATTAGGTTATACGTATGCTTCTGGAGATCCGAATAGATCAGATTCTAAGGTAGGAACTTGGCAGAGTTTATTTCCTCAGATCGCCGGTTCATTCCCCAATTGGAACACTATGAACGGGCAATCCCTAATGGCTGGATTTGAAAATATAAAATCTTATTCCATTCGTGCAAATCTCAAAACCGAATATGGAATGTTCATATTTACGATTTACGATACCCAGAAGGCAAATCTGCAAGATGCTTGGTATAAGGTTTCCGGTGTTCCGAATACTGGTTTAAGCACAGAGAATTATTCTAATGATAAGTTCTCCTACGAAAATTCCAGATTGGGAAGAAGGTTATTCTACCAATATGACTTTACCTGGATCCACAATTATACTGAATCAGTTTCTATCTGGATGGGAATTTCTCTCGTAAAAGCTAAAGAAGCAATCGGCAACGAAAGAACAAATCCATTTGCTTCCAATCCAGATAATCGATACACATTCGACGATACTTCTAAATTCTTTTATCTCATGGTCTCCGCCTCCCTATAAGGCAATCCTTTCCTAAGGAGGGGGTCGAAGTTTCGCCCCTCCTTTCTTTTTTTGGAGAAGTTAAACTTCTTAATATTTTCTAGAGTTAGTTAGACTATACTTTGTTGCCAAACAGAGGTTAAAATAGTTACATAATTTATTAACAATAGATAAGACGAAACGCTTTCCTCTCTCTGTCTTAAATAGCATGGAAGAGAAGGTTATGCAAGACTGCGATGAAATTCCTCCAAGAATAAACCAACCCTCTGGTTATTTAGAGAAGGACTTTCTGCCTAAAGAACTAGGCTGGGATGAATGGTTCTGCCAAGCGGCACAATTCAAGAATATACTTTATCATTCTCCGAATGGATTTGCGATAATCTCCTTGGAAGGAAAATTTATTAGCGCTAACCCTGCGCTCTCCCAAATTTTAGGTTATTCTGAAAATGAATTAGCCGGAATGAGCTTTGAATACATTACTCATCCGGATGATCTGGAAGAAGATTACAGATCAAGGGACCAATTTTTAAAAGGATTAATATCCATATTTAAAAGGAAAAAAAGATACATTCATAAAGACGGTCATCAACTTTGGGTTCAAGTAGATGCAACTTTGATACGGAACAGAAAGGGAGATCCGAATTATTTTGCAGTACAATTCCAAGACATTACGAAACATCATGAATTAGAAAAGCAGCTCATTCATTCTCAAAGAATGGAATCAATCGGTTCCCTTGCTGGAGGAGTTGCTCATGACTTTAATAATATCCTAACTGTAGTTTTAGGATACACTACCCTTTTAGAAAAGAACTCGGAACATCCGCAAAAGATCTTACAATATTCTGAAATCATTAGGAAAACTGCTGAAAGAGGATCATCTTTAATCAAACAACTTTTGACACTAGCAAGGAAGGTCGAATCAGATCTTAAACCGTCAATTTTGAACGATTTGCTTTCGGAAGCAGTCCATATAGCATCATCTACCTTTCCTAAATCCATTCGAGTAATTGCTGATCTCCCTCAAGATCCGATCTTAGTACAGTCAGACCATACTCAGATACATCAAGTTTTTCTGAACTTATTTTTAAACGCAAAGGATGCAATGCTTAACGGTGGATTACTTTCTATAAGACTTAAAACAGAGGAAGGAGAATTTATTTCTCCTGAAAAGACTCAAAAAACCGCTGTAATAGAAATTTTAGACAGTGGCACAGGGATAGACAGAAAGACGATCCGTAAAATATTCGATCCATTCTTTACGACAAAAGAGCCTGGTAAAGGAACCGGACTCGGACTTTCTATTGTTTATGGTATTTTAGAAAATCATAAAGGAAAGATTAAAGTAGAAAGTGAACTCGGTTCTGGTACAAAATTTTCCGTATACTTTCCGATTTTGGAATAAAAGATGATTCTGATCCTTCTACTATTTAGGAATTTTCTACAAGAGTTATTTCTGTTCCTTCCAGATCCTGTTTCTGATCCTACTTAATGAAACAGGTGTGATCCCTAAAAAGGAAGCAATATAATGTTGCGGGATACGATTTGCAATGTCCTGTTGTTCTTTGATCAAATTCAAATATCGTTGCTCCGGACTATCCCTAATTCTAGACAAAAACAAATTCATATAAGTATCAAATCTTTCAGCAACGTATTGTAGTAAAAAGTCCCGAACTTCCTCATTCTCTTTATAAATAATTTCTGCATCTTCTCCGCTTAGTATAAGCAGTTCCGTAGGTTCAATACTTTCCACACTAAGTTGGCTGTCCTTGTAAGTACCTCTATAACTATGGATAGAAGTGATCGCTCTATTTTCCGGAAAAAATGCGATCGTAATATCTCGTCCCTTATCTTCAAATTTTAATCTGAGGCATCCTTTTTTAACAATAAATATGTTTTTGGTAAAAACTCCTCTTTCTATGAGTACAGTTTTTGCCGGTACCTTCTTTTCTTTTAACATAGAAGTATAACGGTCCCAATTTTTTTCCAAACTTGGGATCTTCTTCCTTAGGTTTTCCAATAAAGGTATTTCATACATCTTAGTGCCTTGATTTCTCCCGTATTCAGTATCATGGGAATGAAAAGGCAAGATTTGTTTTGGGATCAAACCAGGAATTTAAGGTTTTGGAACAAGTTCTCCAATTCTTTATGTAAAAAGTTTCGAATTAGATTGAATAGTTTCCTAAAAAGGGAAATCTTGCCCGCATCGAAGAGAATTTTTCAATATGTCATTCAGCAGATACAAAGGCAAAAAAGTATTTATTACAGGCGGTTCCGCGGGTATAGGCAAAGGAATTGCGATCCAATTAGCGAAGGCAGGAGCAAGTGTAATTGTTTCTGCAAGGGGAAAATCTAACTTAGAAAAAACTGTCCAAGAGATGAAGGCTGTAGGAGCTCCCACAGCTGTATTCGGGTTCGCAATTTTGGACGTTTCCGATAAAAAGGCCATCGAAAAAGAAGCTAAAAAAGCAATCCAAACCTTGGGAGGATTGGATCTTCTAATCTGCAGCAGCGGTTTTGCTAAAGCAGGAGAAGCTTCCGACCTGGACGACGAAGTTTATAGAAATCTAATGGATGTAAACTTTTTCGGTCATGTAAATAGTGCACTCGCATTCAGTGATCATTTTTCCAAACAAAAAAGTGGAGAGATCGTATTCTTGGCCTCTACCCTTGCGTTCTTTTCTATCTACGGATATGGAGCTTATTCTGCTAGCAAGTTTGCGATCGTAGGCTTTGCCCAAGGTTTTCGCCAAGAAATGATGCTTCATGGAGTGAAGGTAAAATTATTTCTTCCTCCTACAACTGATACTCCTGGTTTGGAAAAGGAGAATACCGACAAACCTGAATTGAGTAAAGAAATTGAAATGGGTTCTGCATTAAACAGAATTCATGCGATTGATTCAGTTGCAAAAGCGATCTTAAAATGGATACCGAACAAAAAGTTTATCGGATATACAGGGTGGGATTCTTGGCTTCAATATTTTCTATTCAGACATTTTCCTGAATTCAGTATTAAACTTACAGATTCTGAATTAAAAGCAGCCCAGTCTAGACTAGATAAGAAAAAACAGAAAGGCCGGGGAGAGGTATAGAGAATTTTGCTCGGCCGAAAATAAAATACTATACAAAATTACTCACCTAAATAGATCCTGAAATCTCAGTCTATTTTTGTAGGAACATAGATGTCTCCATCTATGGGAAGACGGTGCAATTCCGTCACGGTACCCGCCGCTGTAAGAGGGACAAAAGGCACAAGATGTCACTGGGTGTAAAACCTGGGAAGACGTGCTGAGTAGGACGATCTCGAGTCAGAAAACGCCTTATAAAAATCCTGAAGCTACGTTATCCAGTCTCGGATGTAAGACGGTTACGTAACTAAACTCAAATTAATTTTTGCGAATACAATGCTTCGGCGAGATCCGTTTTGCATTAGTATCGTTTATATCTTGTTAGGCGAAGATCTCTTAGGAGGGATTTTTATGCGCTCGATTTCAGTTTCGAAAGATTTTTCGGGAGCCAGATTATGGCTTAGCGGATCTGTCCTGGTTTTGGCTGGGTTTCTCGCTTTTTCTACGATCTACGTAGTTGGCCTGGAACCAATGGTGTATTTGCACGATACTTTTCATGATATAAGACATTCTACGGGCTTTCCATGCCATTAAGATCAGGACTTTCTGATCTATTAAGGGCTGGGATATTTTCCGGTTTGGTTTCTGGTCTTGTTCTAGGAGTCTTGGTTTGTGTTTGGAATCTTCCTCTCATTTTAGAAGCGGAGAAGTTTGAATCCAAATCCGCATCAGAAAATTCGAATCTCGGCCATACACATATTCATTCACATGGAGAAGTTCATTCTCACACGAATGAACAATCTTCTTCCACCGAATTAGTCCTGAACAATAGTCTTTGGCAAAAAAGAAATTTAGGAACTTTTATAGGCTCCATTCTTTTAGGTATTTCTTTTGGAATTTTAGTTTCATTGTGGATGATCTTTTTTCCCCCACTTGGATTTTCAGAGGCACCCTCCCTATCTAAAGCAATATTACCAAGTATTCTGATTGCCATAGGTGGATTCCTAATATTCTTCGGGCTCCCATTTATAGGACTCCCTCCAGAATTACCAGGAAGAGCATCAGGAGCTTATGATTATCCAGAAAGGCAGGCTTGGTGGTATCTTAGTGTGGGATCAAGTTTAGTTGGTATATTTGGATCAAGAGTCCTTCTATCTTATTTACATATTCATAATTTATTAAAATGGATTGTCGCTTTAGTGGCGGCTCTATTTTTTGTAGGACTTCCATTCTATCTTGGTACGCCTAAAATTCCTGGGGACTTTGCCGCTCCTAAGGAATTAAGGATACAATTTGAATACATAACCTTACTCATAAACCTGATCTTCTGGTATCTATTATCTTCTTTATTCTTCCTATTCTGGAAACCAAGGCAGGTATTGGGATTTAAATGAAACCGAAGATTGCAGTTCTGGTACTAGGCCATGGAAGTAGGGAAGAAAATTCCAATCTAGAATTTGTCTCCCTAGTGGAATCCTATTCACTAACTAGACCAGATCTAAAAATTACACATGCATATGTGGAACTTGCAAAACCAGATCTGGAAACCTCTCTTCGGGATCTTTGCAAAGATTATTCTAATATTATAATATTTCCTTTATTCTTATATACTTCTGGTCATATCAAAAACGATGTTCCAATCGTTCTAGATCGAATCAAATCAGAGTTTCCTGCCCACTCTTTCAAAATTTCAAATAGTTTAGGCATCCACTCTAAGATGGTTTCTTTGCTTAGAAAACGTGCAGAAGAATTTATACCTCTAAACAAAGAACAATCTTTTAAAACTGGAGTTATTATCGTAAATAGAGGATCTTCTGATCCGAATGCGAACGGTGACTTTTATAAAACTGTTCGTTTGTTCCAAGAAGGAAATCATTTCTCCTTTGTTCTTCCTTCCTTCATAGGGATAACCAGCCCTCTTCTTCCGGATACCTTAGAGATGGCCTCTAAATTAAGACCGGAAAAACTTCTGGTGGTCCCCTACTTTTTATTCGGTGGATTATTGATCAAAAAAATATCTTCCTTGGTTCAAAACTTTTCAGAAAAATTCCCTTGGATCAAAACGGAACTCTCTTCTTATATAGGACCTGATTCGGAATTATTTTCCGTAATGGATGAAAGGATCCAAGATAGTATCTCAGGAAAATTTTCTCTTCCATGTGATACTTGCGAATACAGAGCACAACTTCCCGGCCTTTCCAAAAAAGTTGGAGGATTAAAGGCGCTTCTCTGGAGTATTCGTCACCTGGAAACTCATAATCAAGCAGCTCCTCATTTGTTCCCTCACCGTAATTTACAAAAGCATATATTTGTTTGCGATAATATAGATTGCGCAAGCAAAGGAAGTTCAGCCTTAGTCGCTCGGATGAGGTCCATTTTAAAATTACAAGGTAGGCATTTAGATTTTAAAATCTCTCGCTCTTCTTGTATGGGAAGATGCGGAGAAGGTCCAGTAGTGGCAGTTTATCCCGATGGAGTTTGGTACCAAAAAGTAAATGTAGAAGATGCGGAAGATCTCGTTTCCGAACATCTTTTACAAGATAGATTAGTTTCTCGTTTAGTAGATAATATTATGCAATAGGAATATAGTATGGCATGTCATGAAATCGCAGCTTTAAGATTAGGAATGATGAATGTTCTTGGGATCAAGGACGAATCCGTCATCCAACATGAAAAAAATGAAATAGGACCGGAAGCCCTCTCCTCTCCTGGTCCAATCCAATCTTTGACGAACGCGAATAATTTTGATGATCTAATCCGATTTTTCGAAGCAAGTTTGGTAGAATTAGAACAAACAATTTCTAAACTTCCTTCCGGAGATCCTAAATCCGGATATTATACATCTCTTTTGATACTTACTAAAAAAGTGGAATTAGATCTGAAAAATTCTGCGAAGTCATTCCAAACATTATATCTGGATCTGGAAGAAATGCATGATTTCGTGCATGAGATCTATCCTTCTTAGGAGGAACATTGAACCAAAAACTTCTCAAACTGATCCATAAGGAAAATTTAAGCTCTTCTTCTGATATATACCATTTTGAACGAGCCGATGGTCTACCTTTTGATTTTATAGGTGGACAATATGTAATCCTAAATACCGGGAATGATACCGATGGAAAGGCGATCAAGAGAGCTTATTCTATCCTGTCATCCGATTCAAAAACAGACTCCTTTCAGATCTGCGTAAAACGTTTAGGAACGGGAAAAGCATCCAGTATTCTATCTGAATTAAAGTTAGGATCAGAATTGGAATATTCTGGTCCTTGGGGAAAATTTGTAGGAGATCCAACATGGCCTTCTCCAGGTTTTTCTCTAATTTTGGCAACAGACACCGGGATCACTTCTCTTACAGGACTTCTTCTTTCGAAAAAATTTTCAAGCCGCTTAGACAGCACTATTACGGTTTGGCTGAAAACAAAAGAGGAAGATTTTATCCCTGAAAATGAACTAGAAAAAATCCTCTCAGGAGTTTCTAACTTTCCTAATATATTCCAAATTCCTTTTATTTCAGATCCACATCGGATCTCAAAAGCATTAGAAATTTTGAAATCGATTTTGGGAGACTGTACCGTTCCCGATAACGCATTCTTAAGCGGAGACGGAAATATCCTAAGAGAAATTAGATCCGAACTAGTCCGTTTAGGAACCTTGGAATCAAGGATCGGAATGGAAACATTCTTTAATACGCAAAGAAGTTCGTCACCTGCAGTAAGCATCGGTTAAGTTTTAATGGCAACAAAGGAACTAAGAGAAGGATTTACTACAGGAGCTTGCTCCGCTGCTGCTGCCAAGGCAGCAGCGAGAGTCCTGATCTTAGGTCAGACCATTAAAGAAATTGAAACTACTCTTCCTAATAAAAGAAAAGTTACTTTTGAATTAAAACGTTGTGAGATCTCCGATGATAGCGCTGTTTGCAGCATTATCAAAGATGCGGGAGATGATCCAGATTGCACCCATGGAGCAGAGTTAACTGCGGAAGTGAAACTCAATCAAGAAAGCAAAATCGTTTTAAAAGGTGGAGAAGGAGTAGCAGTAGTCACTAAAGCAGGACTCGGCTTAGAGATAGGAGAACCTGCAATCAATCCAGTTCCCAGAAAGAATATTACCGAAATGATATTAGAGGAATTGATCGGTTCCGCATTCTCAGGTGCAGAAGTTACGATCAGTGTTCCGGGGGGCCAAGAGATGGCCAAAAAAACAATGAACGAGCGTCTCGGATTGATAGGAGGGATCTCAATCTTAGGCACAACCGGGATCGTAAAACCATATTCGACTGCTGCATATAAGGCAAGTGTAATACAGGCAATACAGGTCGCGAGAGAATACGGAGAACAAAGTATCGTTTTAACTACGGGCGGAAAGTCCGAAAAGTTTGCAATGGACCTTCTTCCCAATATGAATGAGATCGCATTCATACAAGTCGGTGATTTTATAGGAACGGGAATTAAGACCGCAATCAAAGAAGACATTCATCACGTAATCATAGTAGGTATGATCGGAAAACTCTCCAAGATGGCCGACGGAGTTATGATGACTCATAGAGGGGGCTCTTCTGTAAACACGAAGATGCTTGCCAATATTGCAAGATCCCTGGAGATCCCAGAAACAGTTTGCTCAAATATAGAAGCGGCAAATACAGCAAGGCATGTATTAGATATTTGTAAAGAATCAGGACACTTCTATATAACCACTAGGATCTGCGAGATCGTTTCAGAAAATTGTTCTAAACATGGATTAGGCCTAAGAGTTTCCACTTATATGGTGGATTTCGACGGAACATTATTAGGAAAGTTTGAAGCTCCAGAAGGCTGGGGAATCAAAGGAGAAAGCGGAATAAATGAATGACATGCGACAAATGACTTCCTTAGGAAGGGAGATCGAAAATAGTTCTTTTGCCATCATAGACGAAGAAGCGGGAAACCATTCGCATCCGCCTGGTGATTGGGAAGTTGTCAGAAGGATCATACATGCGACTGCAGATTTTGAATACAGAGATTTAACAAAGATCCATACAAATGCAATCAGTGACGGGATACAAGCCTTGAAGAACGGGTGTCCTATTATTTGCGATGTTCAGATGATTATTGCCGGTCTGAATAGCGAACGTTTAGAAGCATACGGTTGCAAAACATATAGCTTCATCAGTGATCCCGAAGTAATCCAAAGGGCAAAAGATAATAATTCAACCAGAGCTATAGAATCCATGCGCAAGGCTTCTAATTTAGGACTTTTGAATGGAAGTGTAATAGCAATAGGAAACGCACCCACTGCACTTTTAGAGATAGTAAGACTTGTGCAAGAAGAAGGTATCCGTCCTTCTCTGGTGATTGGAGTTCCGGTGGGGTTTGTATCCGCTGCTGAATCCAAAGAAGCATTACTGGATATCAAATTTCAATCTGGATATTCCATCCCCTATATCCTTACTCGAGGAAGAAAAGGAGGAAGCACAATAGCAGTTTCAATCATTCATGCACTTCTACTTCTTTCAACGGAGAAGAAATTTTGAAAGCAGTTACTGTAATTGGGATCGGAGACGACGGCTGCGTCGGGCTATCCAGTAAAGCAATGGGTGCAGTCGCGAGGGCAAGAATTCTTGCTGGTGGAGAAAGGCATCTAGACTTCTTTCCTCAATTTGATGGAGAAAGGATCATTATAAAAAATGATATTGTTCGAACTGCGGAGAAGATCGCAGAACTTTCTGCAGAGCATACAATATGCGTCCTTGCCTCGGGAGACCCTCTATTTTTCGGGATTGGAAATCTCATCTTAAAAAAAGTTGGAAGAGATCATGTAGAATTCATTCCGGCCCCAAGTTCCGTTCAAACCGCTTTTTCTAAAATCGGAGTCAAATGGGACGATGCTTCTTTTCTCTCCTTACATGGGAGACCTATCGAAGGCTTTATTACAAAATTACAAAATGTATCCAAGGTTGCGTGTCTTACAGACGAGATAAACTCCCCTTCTAAAATCGCAAAGTATCTATTAAATTTTTATGAAACAGATTGGAACGCATTCGTTTGTGAAAATTTGGGTGGAAAAGAAGAAAAAGTCCGCGAATTCGAGTTAGATACTTTGGCGGAGACTCCTAGCATTTCCGACTTAAATGTACTTATTCTAATCAGAAAAGATCCGAATTGGAAACCTTCTCCGCTTCTTCCTTTTTTAGGAGAAGATGAATATGCTAAACGCCTCCCTAAGAAAGGACTAATTACTAAGAAAGAAGTTCGAATACTTTCTCTCTCTGCGCTGGAAATCAGACCAGATTCCTTAGTCTGGGATATCGGAGCTGGTTCAGGAGCTGTTTCCATAGAAGCTGCGAGGATCGCGAGAGAAGGAAAAGTATACGCTATCGAAGTGGATCTAGAGGGAATAGAGATCTGCCAACAGAATATACTCTCCCACAAAGCAGATAATGTTTTTTTAATACACGGAAAAGCTCCTCAGGCATTGGAAGATCTTCCCTCTCCAGACTGCGTATTTATAGGAGGCTCCAAAGGGAATCTGAAAGAAATCATCGAACTTTCTTTCAATCGTTTAAGCTCAGGCGGTTGTTTAGTAGCAAATGCTATCACCTTGGATAATGTTTCAGAAGCATATAAAACATTTAGAGACATGGACCTAATCCCTGAAGTGAGCCTGATCAACATCTCCAGAAGCCAAAAATTAGCGGATTATCTCAGATATGAAGCTCTAAATCCAATTCATATCTTTAAAATTAGGAAATCTTAATACATTTCATGAACGTAAAAACAAAATACGGAAAATTATTCGGAGTTGGAGTAGGCCCGGGGGCAACGGATCTAATCACCCTCAGAGCAGTAAACGTTTTAAATACAGTTCCTGTGCTCGCAATTCCTAAAAGTAGCGAATCACTTCCCTCTTTTTCATGGAGAGTATGTTCTCCAGTGGTTCAGGAAAAAGAAACACAAGAGAAATTATTCTTACATTTTCCAATGACCAAAGATCCGAATATACTTATTCCAGCATGGGATAAGGCATTCAAAGAAATCGGTCTTAGATTAGAAAAAGGTTTAGATGTTGCATTTATCACGCAAGGAGATCCATCCGTTTATAGCTCCTGGAGTTATTTATTAGAAGAAGCTCCAGAGAGATGGCCAGGTATAGAAATCGAGATTGTTCCGGCAGTTTCTTCCATTACTGCCATCCCCGCCAGCTTACTTACCCCTCTTGCAGACGGAAGAGAGAGATTTTGTGTCCTTCCAGCAACCTATGGATTAGAAGATCTAGAAAAACTTATCCAAGATTTTGACACTATTGTTCTGACAAAAGTTGGACAAGTGGTTCCAGAATTGATCAGAATATTAAAAGAGCAGAATATTCTAGAAAATGCAACCTATGTATCTTACGGAACAACAGACCGTCAAAGGATCGTAAAAGACATAGAATCTATCAAAAACGAAACATGTGATTATTTTTCAATGGTAGTCATTTCTATCCGAAAACGGAAAGGAGTGTTGAGAGGGATTTCAGATGATTCAGAATAGAAAACCTTACGCAATCTATGTAATTACTAAACATGGATTAAAGACCGGAAAAGAACTATTCAATTCTTTAAAAGGAGCAGATATATTTGTTTCTCCTAAATTTATTTCGGAAGCTCCAAAAGAATCCAAACTGTTAAGTCTTCCAATGGAACCCACGCTAAGGGAAACTTTTATGGTATACGATTGCCATATTTTTGTGATCAGCGTAGGAGCAGTTGTTAGAATGATCTCTCCTCTTTTAGTCAGCAAGAAGACGGATCCAGCGGTTCTCTGCATAGATGACCAGGCAAAATTCACCATTTGTGTTCTATCGGGCCATGTAGGAAGAGGAAATTTTTTTACTCAGAAGATTTCCGATCTTTTAGAAAATATTCCAGTGATCACGACAGCTTCAGATGTTTCCGGAACGCTGACTGTGGATATTCTAGGAAGGGATCTGGGTTGGAGCTTAGAAGATCAGGATAGGAACGTAACAAGAGCCTGTGCCGCAGTAGTAAATGAAACTAAAGTCTTGTTTGTGCAAGAAACTGGTGAGTCGAATTTCTGGCCTCTGGAGAAAAATCTTCCTAAGGGTGTAGAATATTCTATTAATCTAGAGAATATCAATCCGAAAGATTATGAAATCCTACTGATCGCAAGCGATAGAACAGACATCAAAACAAAAACTCCGGAAATATATTCTAATTCTGTCATTTATAGACCTAAATCACTGGTTTTAGGCTTGGGTTGCGATAAAGGAATCTCAACCGAAATAGTAGAGAATGGAATAATAAAAGTATTAAAAGAATATAATCTATCTTTAGATAGCATAAGAGCAATTGCAAGTGTAGATGCCAAAAAAGAAGAGCCTGCATTTTTAGAAATTTCAAAAAAATACGGCTGGGAATTTATAACATTCTCCTCGGAAAAACTAGATTGTGTAGAAGGAATTTCAGAAATTTCCCAAGCAGCATCCGAATATGTGGGAACTCGTTCTGTCAGTGAAGCATCTGCACTTCTACTTTCTGGCTCAGATAAATTACTCGTAACTAAACAGAAATATAAAGAAACGGAAGGTGGAAAAAATCTAACTATAGCAATTTCAAGAATACCATTTGCGACCAGATCAGAATCCCGCTCGCCTATTCTGGAGAAGGTATGAACGAAACCACAAAAGGAAAATTGAATATTGTGGGAATCGGTCCAGGAAACGATTCCCATATTACTCCTGCTGCGTTATCTGCGATTAAAGAAGCGGATTCCATAATAGGATACACAACTTATATCAATTTAGTAAAACATCATCTGAACGGAAAACAAGTCACTCGCACCGGTATGACAGAAGAGATCACTCGTGCTCAAACTGCTGTGGAATCGGCGAAGTCCGGACAAACTGTTACATTAATCTCTTCCGGCGACGCAGGTGTTTATGGAATGGCTGGTCTTGTATTCGAAGTTTTAAGAAAAACAGGTTGGAAAAAAGGGGATTCTCCTGAGATCAAAATGATCCCAGGCATTAGTGCTGACAGCTCCTGCGGATCTCTTGTGGGAGCTCCTATGGTTCATGATTCCGCCAGAATCTCTCTCTCCGATCTTTTGACTCCTTGGACAGTGATCGAAAAGCGTATCGACTCAGCAGCCAAAGGAGACTTTGTGATAAATCTATACAACCCTGCTTCCGGCAGAAGACAGAGACAGATTGTAGAAGCTGCTCGTATCATAAAACAATACAGACCCGGAACAACACCAGTTGCGCTCGTAAAAAGTGCATATCGTAGACAGGAGAATATTCAGTTTTCAGATCTGGATCATTTTTTGGAATTTGAGATTGGGATGAATACAACTGTCATCATCGGTTCTTCTCAATCTTTTGTTTATGAAGGATTTTTTGTAACACCAAGAGGTTACGGAAATAAATACTCTTTAGAAGATGGCTCCTTGAAACCGGGACAAAACAGAGCAGTTTCATTGAGAACAGAGGACGACTTGGCAATCAGAATTCCGAAAGAGTCACCTTCTCCTAATTTAAATATCACTAAAATACAAGGTGCCTTCGTAAAAACTAGTACCACCGTTTTTGAACAAGAAAAAGAAGAAATTATTGAGTCCCTAGATTCTTCCGTGGCCACTGCTCTAAAGGTTTTACAATTTTTGGAGATTTCTCCCCAAAAGAATGAAGAACAAATTACAGAATTAAAATCCGAAGAAAAAATCCAATATTTAGGGCGTATGGGTGGAGCTATTCTTTATAAAAATGGTGAAGATTATTACCTAATTGGAAAATTGAAACAACCAATCGACCTGGAAACATTCGGTTTTTATAATCCTGTCGAACAGGATCAAAAATGGATAAAACTAAATATTAAAGACGATTCTATCCTTTCTAAATTTAATTTCGATATTCTGATTTCCTTCAATTCGGAAGGTTCTCCGGAAGAAGTTTACGATCTATTCTCCATTTATAGGAATTCATCTATTAGTGAAAGGCTCTGGAATTATGTTTTAGACAATAGTAAAAAGACTCTCTGGGAAAATAACAAATATGCAGATGCAAGATGGCTTGGGAATTCTCCTAAGCAAGTATGGGCTTCCTTCAGAGATAATATTTTAAAATGTGACTGAGTGTATTATTATGAAAGTATATATTATTGGCGCGGGTCCTGGAGATCCGGATCTGATCACTATCAAAGGTGCAAGACTTGTAGAGACCTGCCCTATTGTTCTTTATACCGGCTCACTTGTACCGCAAAGAGTGATCGAAAGAGCAAATCCGAAGGCAACCGTATTAGATTCTTCTAAAATGACTTTAGAGGATATTATTTCCATTTTAGAAGAAGCTAAAAAGAACGACCAAGATGTCGCGAGAGTTCACACTGGAGATCCGTCCATATTCGGTTCCACAGCTGAACAGATGAGAAAAATGGATGAACTAGAAATTCCATACGAAATCGTCCCTGGAGTTTCTTCTTTTACAGCCGCAGCTGCTATGCTTGGCAAAGAGCTTACTCTTCCGGAAGTTTCTCAGTCCGTAGTGATTACTCGGGCAGAAGGAAGAACTCCCATGCCAGAAAAAGAGAAGTTGCAAACTTTTGCCTCTACCGGAGCTACTTTAGTATTCTTTTTAAGTGTTTTACATATTCGTAAAATTGTAGAAGACCTTATTCCTCACTATGGTAAGGATTGCCCGGTTTCCGTTGTACAAAAAGCAACTTGGCCAGAGCAAAAAATAGTAACTGGCACACTGGAAACGATAGTATCTAAGGTGAAAGAGGAAAAGATCACTGCGACTGCTATAATATTTGTCGGTAAAGTATTAGACTGCCATGATTTTGCAGATTCCAGACTTTATGCTTCCGACTTCTCTCATAAATTCAGGAAAGCGAATAAGAAACAAATCGTCTCGGAAACAAAATGAACACTTCCTCTGACAAAAAAGGACTTATCTTAGTATTCACTGGACCCGGAAAAGGAAAAACCACTGCTGCATTAGGGATTCTATTCAGAGCATTAGGAAGAGGAATGAAATGTGGAGTTGTCCAATTCCTAAAAGGAAAATGGGAAACTGGGGAGAGAAAATTTGCAAAGACCATTACTGATCTTGACTTTCACGTAATGGGGCTCGGTTTCACCTGGGAAAGTGATGATCTTGACAGAGACAAAAAAGCTGCAAGATCAGCTTGGGAAAAATCATGCGAGATGATATTTTCAGAAATTTATAAAATAATCATATTAGATGAGATCACTTACGCTTTTCACTATGGCTGGCTTACTCCGGAAGAAGTATCAAACGTTATAGCTAAAAAACCAGAAGACCTACATATTATTCTAACAGGCAGAAATTGCCCTAACCTTTTAACTGATATGGCAGATTTAGTCACTCAGATAGAATCCCCCAAACACCCTTATAAAAATGGGATCCCTGCTCAGCTTGGAATCGATTATTAAGAAAATATGATACAAGATATCAATATACCTAGGATACTGATCTCCGGCACAGGGAGCGGGACCGGAAAAACTACATTTACGATAGCACTCACTAAGGCATTACAAGCTAAGGGCCTAAAAGTTTCCGTATTCAAATGCGGACCCGATTATTTAGATCCAGGTTATCATTCGTTCGTTACAGGCAAAACCTGTCAAAATTTGGATGGATGGCTGATGGGTAAAGAATCAGTACTTTCCAGTTTTATAAGTGCAAGCCAAGGTTCAGACATTTCGATTATTGAAGGAGTGATGGGTCTATTTGACGGTCATTCTCCCAATTCGGAAGCGGGATCTACTGCAGAAATTGCAAAATGGCTACAGGCCCCAACTATAATATTAATAGATGCATCCGGAATGGCAGCAACTTTTTCAGCAGTCGCATCCGGTATTAAAAATCATGATCCGAAAGTTCCCATCCAAGGTTTTATAGCAAATTTTATAGGAAGTAAGAACCACTTATCGATTATAGAAACTGCAAGTATTCCTTTGCCTATCTTAGGAGGATTTCCTAAGTCTTATGAATACTCTTTTCCGGAAAGACATTTGGGACTTAGGACTGCTGGCCCAGATATTTTAACCGAAGAAAAACTTACTTTTTGGCAAAATTTATCAGAGGAATGGCTAAATTTAGATAAGATCTTGGAAATTGCAAATTCAGCTCCTCCCATTCTTTCAGAAGTAGCAGCAGAATCTCAGGGGAAACCTAAAGAATGTAAGATTGGTGTAGCCTACGACGAAGCATTCCATTTTTATTATGAAGAGAATTTCAAAAAATTAAGGGAAGAAGGAGCCGAATTGGTTTTCTTTTCCCCACTGAAAGATATCAAACTTCCAGAAGTGGATGGCTTATACTTTGGTGGAGGATATCCAGAACTATTCGCAGAAAATCTATCAAAAAATAAAAGCCTAATCGAAGAGATAAAAAGTTTTGCAAATTTAGAAAGGCCAATCTATGCGGAATGCGGCGGATTGATGTATCTTTCTTCGGAGATCCAAAATATAGAAGGACAAAGTTTTCCTATGGTGGGACTTATCCCTGGCAAAGCGATCATGGGTCCTAAACTTAAAAGTTTAGGTTATGTTGAAGTTCATACGGAGAAAAGAACTATCTTAGGTGAAGCAGGCATCAGATTCAGAGGACACCAATTCAGGTATTCAGACCTCATTTTAGAAAATGAAGATGAGTCATTATTCTCTTACCATATCAGAAAACGTAAATCCGAACAAACCTTTAGAGAAGGTTATACGGTTTCGAACGTATTAGCAAGTTATGTGCATGCACATTGGGCCTCTAATCCTGAAATTCCGAAAAACTTTATATCTTCATGTAGGAGATTCGAAGTTTGAACTTTTTTCAGAAAGATCAAATCGAAGTTTCTTCCACCTGGTTGGAACTCCAACTATCCAAGCCCCATTCTTCTTTAAGTTGGGCGGTCGTTGGAGGAGGATATTTCACCACCAATAAAGTGTATTGGTTAAAAGTTTCCAATGCGGAATTAAGTCCTGAAACTATTCCGGAAGAATTTTATAGAAATCGATTAGCAGTCAAAGGAGAAAAAGAAGAAGTTTTAGGCTTTATGACAAGCGCTTCTCTTTTAGATTACTCCGTGTCCGAAAAAAGTTTGGACGGCTTACATGTTAGATCAATTGCAACAGTGGGATTAGGAAATGCAGTAAGAGTAGGAGATATTCTAAAACAAATTAAAAAAATAGGAACAATCAATTTACTCATTCAGACTTCCGAGGCACTTACCTTCTCCGCAAGCATAGAAGCGATCTCAATAGCGTCCGAGGCAAGGACCCTAGCGGTTTTAGAATCAGAGATCCAGATACAAAGCGAAAAAAATTATGCTACTGGCACTGGCACAGATTGTATCGGGATTATTTCTCCGATTGGAACGACTGAAATAGATTATGTGGGAAAACATACAACCTTTGGGCATTTAATTGGAGCCACATCATACGAAGCAGTTACAAATGGGATCCTTAAATGGAAAATATCCAGAAACTCTATGAACAAAAGATATCAGAGTTTATCAAACATATGAAAAAATCAGTATGTTTGATCAGACATCCTCACGTTTCTTCTGAATATGGGGGAAGATATTTGGGAAGAAAGGAAGTTCCTCTCTCCAAAGAAAAAGTTCAGGAGATCGATAAAATAAATGAAAAAATCCAAGAAAAATTCTTAAAAGGTAAAATATATTTAAGCCCCGCAAAACAATGTAGAGATTTTTTCGAATCATTAGAATTTCAGAATGAATCTCAACCAGAGATTAAAGAAGAGTTACGAGAGTTGGACTTTGGAGATTGGGAAGGCAAATCATTCTCGGAAATTGCAGAAATAAATTTAGAAGGTTTGAAAAAATTCGCAGACTTCTCCCCGTCATTTCGATTTCCCAAAGGAGAAAGTTTACATGAATTCCAATCAAGGGCAGAGGTTTTCAAAGAGTATATTCTCTCTTCTTCGGATCCAAATATCTTAATTCTAGCGCAAGGAGGAATTCTCTCCATTTTACTTTGTTCATTTTTAAATATCCCAGCGTCATTCTATACAAAATTCAAACTGTCTCCATCTACCCTTGTTTACGTAGATATATTCAAAAATGGTCAGGCTGTTTTAACAGATCTAATTAGAACTTCTTCCACAAGGAGATGTGAATGGCCGAGTTAATTTTAATTACAGGCGGATGCAGGAGTGGGAAAAGTAGATTCGCGTTAGAAAAGGCAAACCTTTCAAAAGAGAAAAAGTTTTTTTTGGCAACTTGCCCACGCATAGATTCAGAAATGGATGAAAGAATACAAAGACACCAGCAAGAAAGATCAGGCTGGATCACAATCGAAGAAGAAATAGAACTTTCTACTGCATTAGATTCTATTCCTCCCAAATCAATTGTGTTAATCGATTGTTTAAGTCTTTGGATTAATAATCTAATGTTTAAAGCAAATAAAGAAAACAGAAACCTTACTCAAGATCAAATCGAAGATGTTTGTTCAAAATTAGGAAAACATATACTGGGTTCGAAATTGAAAGTTGTGTTTTTGGTCACGAACGAAGTCGGAATGGGACTTGTTCCGGAAAATAAAGAAGGGCGATTGTACAGGGATCTATTAGGGATCTGTAATCAAACATTTGCCTCTTTCGCGAATAGAGTATATTTCTTAGTTAGTGGAATTTCAATCCCGATCAAACCAGCTTCGGAGATCTGCTTATGAAATCGGACCAAATTAGTCCACATGGGGGCAATCTATATAAGATGGCAAATATTGCGGGAGTCAATCCTTCGGAAATTTTAGATTTCTCCTCTAATCTAAATCCACTCGGTTTTCCAGATTGGATTCGCCCATTGATTAATTCCAAAATAAGTGATCTAATACATTATCCGGATCCAAATTATACGGATGCAAGAATCTCTTTAGAGAAAAATTGGAACATTCCAAAGGAAGAAATCGTCTTGGGAAATGGTGCGTCTGAACTTATTCGCATAATTCCAAAGATCAAAAAGTTTGATCTCGCTGTAATCGCCCAGCCTTCTTATATCGACTATAAAAAAAGTATAGAATTAGCTGAACTTCAAATCCAAGAAATTGTTCTGCAAAAAGATTCTAACTTTGAATTGAACTATGAGGAACTAATCCGGATTTTACAGATAAACTCAGCAAAACAAATATTAATTATACTAGGACATCCAAATAACCCGACAGGAAGATTATTAAATAGAGAAAAGATCCTAAACATAGCTTCTGAATTTAAAAATTCTTTTTTCGTAATAGATGAATCCTTTGTAGATTTTTGCTCTGATGATGTTTCCTTTAGAAATTATAGATCCGAAAATCTCGCCGTTCTCTGGTCCTTAACTAAAATTTTAGCGCTTCCCGGACTTAGAATAGGATTACTATTAATAGAATCCGAGATTGCATCCAGAATTTTAGAACTTCTTCCCAGTTGGTCAGTAAATAGTTTAAGTGCTTCTATTATCGAAAAATTTGGAGAAGACCATGGGTTTTTATTAAAAACAAATGAAAAACTGTTAGAGTGGAAGAGCATATTCATAAAAGAATTAGAAGAACTAAAAATTTTTCGGGTTTATAATACTAATGCGAATTTCATTCTTTTGGAATGTTTAGAACTTAAATATAATATTTCAGAATTAGAATATCTTCTTCTTAAAGATTTCAAAATTGGGATCAGAAACTGCAACAATTTCAAAGGATTCGATAATTATTATATACGAATCGCGATCAAAACTCCCGAAGAAAACGATAGGCTTATACAAGCATTTCGAACTATATTTAAAAATACTCTCAAATCTCCTAAAACAAAAAAAGCAAAGCCCGCACTTATGCTCCAAGGCACAGCCTCCAATGTCGGAAAAAGTATTTTAGCGACCGCATTCTGTAGGATCTTTACCCAAGACGGTTTCAGAGTTGCACCATTTAAGTCCCAAAATATGGCGCTAAACTCCTTTGTGACTCATGAAGGTGCAGAGATAGGCAGAGCACAAGCATTACAAGCTCAAGCTTGCAAGATCAGAGCGGATTACAGAATGAATCCTATCCTTCTAAAACCTTCTAGCGAAAAAGATTCACAAGTTATCCTGAATGGAAAACCAATAGAGGCAATGGATTTCAGAGATTACATGAAATTCAAGTTAAGTGCTTTTAACGAGGTGAAAAAATCGTATGATTCTCTTTCGGATGAATTCGATATGCTAGTTTTAGAAGGAGCCGGAGGAGTCTCTGAAGTCAATTTAAAGGATAAAGACATTGTAAATATGAGAATGGCAGAATATGCCAAGGCAAAAGTACTATTGGCAGGCAATATAGATCATGGAGGAGTATTCGGCTCTTTCGTCGGCGCAATGGAAACAATGTCCGAATGGGAAAGGAAACTAGTTTCTGGTTTTCTAATAAACCGATTCAGAGGGATAAAAAGTCTACTCGATCCTGGTATCAAATACTTAGAAGAAACCACTCGCAAAAATGTATTCGGCGTTATTCCATTCCTAAACGATCTCAGGCTGCCCGAAGAAGATTCACTAGAATTCAAATCGGGAAGTTTGAGTGATACTTCTCCATTAGGAAACAGGATAGATATTGTCTTAATCGATACACCCAGGATCTCCAATCATACGGATCTCGATTCTCTTAGAATTGAACCAGATGTTAGAGTCAGGATTGCACAAAGAAAGGAAGAGATTGGAAACCCAGACGTTTTAATTCTTCCGGGAAGTAAAAACGTAATCACAGATCTAAACTATCTGAAACAATCAGGGATTTCAGAAATCATTTTAAATTTCCATAAAGAAAGAAAAACAGAAATTATAGGCATTTGTGGAGGTTACCAAATGTTGGGAGAATCCGTACACGATCCATTCCAAATCGAAAGTAATTTAGGTTCCGCAGAAGGCTTAAACTTGATTGGAGTTAAAACAATATTAGAAAAAGAGAAATTACTGAAACAAACAGAAGGTATCCATCTTCTTTCTGGGAAAAAAGTATCCGGATATGAAATACACCATGGAAATACGAAAGAGATATCCGCAAAATCTATCTTCCAAAATAACTTAGGCGAAAGTTTAGGTCATCAAGGAATTTCGGAAAGAGTCTGGGGAACATACTTACACGGAGTATTCGACGAAGACGAGTTTAGAAGATCCTTTTTAGATAAAATCCGAATTAGAAAAGGAATGAGTCCGTTAAACGAAATTCAGGCGAGGTATGAATTAGAAACGAATTTAGATCGTTTAGCGGATGAAGTAAGAAATTCAGTAAATATGCCTGAAATTTATCGGATTTTAGGATTGAAATGAATTCAATTTGGATCCTTCCCGCTTCATTACTTTTAGATCTTGGCTTCGGAGATCCCCAGGGATTCCCTCATCCGGTTCGTTTAATTGGAAAATTTGCAAGATATATGGAGAAGGTCACAAGAAGATATATCTCATCTGAAAAATTTGCAGGAATCATTACTTCTTTTTCAGTATATTCTATTTCCTTTATATTTCCTTGGGTCATCATAGGATTCTCTCGCTTTATTCATCCTTTTTTAGCAGAATTAGCGTCTACATTCATCATATACACAAGTATCGCCTTAAAAGATCTATTGGATCATAGTAAGGATGTTTATTCCGCGCTCCACGAAAACAATCTAAAAAAGGCTCGTATAATGGTTGGTCGAATTGTGGGAAGAGACACTGCAAATTTAAAAGAACCTGAAATTATCAGAGCGGGTATAGAAAGCGTGGGAGAAAGTCTCGTGGACGGAATTACTGCCCCCCTTTTTTTTGCCGCACTGGGTGGCCCTGCTTTTGCAATGCTCTATCGTTCAATCAACACACTGGACTCAATTTTTGGTTATAAAAATGAAACCTATCTGAAATTTGGCTGGGCATCTGCCAGAATAGATGATTTGGCAAATTATATTCCAGCAAGACTGACTGCTCCAATACTCTGCATCTCTTCCGCCATATTAGGTTTTTATCCATTAAGATCTTTGAAAATACTCATCAGAGACGGAAGAAAGCATCCCAGCCCAAATTCTGGACTTTGCGAAGCTGCCTTAGCCGGAGCCTTAAAAATTCAATTAGGAGGTAGAAATTATTATTCGGGAATTCCAAGTGAGAAACCAAAATTAGGAGATCCAGATCATAAATTGATACCAAATTTAATCTTAGACGCAAATAGGATTATATTCTTAACCTCCATTCTTTCTACACTCTTGTTTTTAGGCCTTGGACAGACGGTTCATTTCGTATTTAGGACCTTCTTCAAATCTTAAATTTATTTTATGAAAAATAAAGAATATCATCTTTTCCTAATACGACATGGAGAAACAGAATGGAATCGGGAAAGAAGGTTACAAGGACAGACTGATACCTGTCTAACAGAGCTAGGAATAGAACAATCCATCAAATTAGCTTACAAATTGAAGGATAAAGGAATAGAAATCATTTTTAGCAGTGATCTAAGAAGAGCAAAAGATACATCGGAACAGATTGCCCGCATATTAGGGATCGAGATCATATATCATCCAGGGCTTAGGGAGATATATTTAGGAGAAGCACAAGGAGTTTTAGAATCAGATCTTTCCAATTTATTCGGAGAAAACTCGTTTATTGCCTGGAAAAGTTTAGATACGATCCACAAACAATTTAGATTTCCCGGTGGGGAAAGCAAGTCTGAAGCGGAGAAGAGAATCATCACAACTATATTAAATTTATTAAAAATACATAACAAAAATAATATTGCGGTTTGCAGCCATGGATTCGTTCTCTCTAGATTTTATAAAAACTTTTCTCTACAGGAATTTCCTCATTCTAAACTTGGGAATTGTGGAGTTTTGGAATTACCAATTTTAATGAATTATTAGAAATAAATTAAACATTAGCAAAATAAATCAGAATAATATTTTTGAAGCTTATAAAACTTTTTTCGTTGAATAAAACAAGACGATTCCAATGATCGACTTAACTTTCAGGATGAAGTTGGGTGTAACTCCCACGCTGACCCGCAACTGTGATCGAAACAGATCAGAAAGATATTTTCTTTTTGTTCTCACTTCGCAAGCCAGATCTCCCTGCAGACTAAAACCTCGAGGTTAGGTATGTTAGCATTCTCGCCAAGCACGTCCGTGCATTCGCGAAGGGCCCCGAAAGTTAAAAATCGGGGCTCCCGCAAACTAAGGTAAATTCCTAATTTTTTGCATTAGAATATTTATATATTCTCATTTTGACATAAATTAGACTAACATTTGTTAGTTTATCTTTGTTTCGGAAGTTTTCCAAATAAAACGGACGAAAACATGAAACAAAACTTTCTCCGGATTGCCGGCCTAGGCATATCCATATCGTATTTTATATGCGCAATCTTCTCACCTATTCTTTCTCAGGATGAAGAGATTAAGCTGACTAACGGAAAAGAAAGAACAGAAGCAGAAAAATTAGAACTTAAGAAAAAGATCTCTGAATACAGACCAGATGCGATCGTAATAAGAGATAGAAGATCCAATTTGATTGGTATAGCCTCTTCCGCGAGTGAAGGTGTTGTTGGCTCTGATCAAATTAAAACAAGACCTATTATGAGACAGGGTGAAATCGCTGAATTAATCCCTGGGGTGATTGTAACGCAACATAGCGGTGGAGGAAAAGCAAACCAATTCTTCCTAAGAGGTTTCAATTTAGATCACGGAACCGATCTTGCTTCGAATGTAGATGGAATGCCTGTCAATAACGTTAGCCACGCTCACGGACAAGGTTACACAGACTTAAACTTTCTTATCCCGGAACTTGTGGAACAAATGCAATATAAAAAAGGTGTCTATTATGCGGATCAAGGAGATTTTGCATCGGCCGGCGCTTTCAATATTTCTTATTTCAAAAGTTTGACAAAAGGAATTGCAAATGTCGAAGGTGGCACCTTAGGTTATGCAAGAACTCTTATAGCAAAGTCTCACAAACTAGGACCGGGAGATCTTTTATATGCATTTGAAGCTTCCCATAATGATGGTCCTTGGGTGATTTCGGATAACTTCAGAAGGGTAAATGGCATCACAAGTTATTCTGTAGGGGATAAACAGAAAGGATTCAGCATTAGCGTCATGGGTTATAAAGGCAGCTGGCATTCTACGGGACAAGCTCCTAAAAGAGCTCTTAGAATGGGAGACTCTTGGTTAGATCAAGATTCAGGTTTGAGTAGATTCGAAAGTGTGGATCATAACGATGGTGGATGGTCAAACAGAGCCAGTATTAATTTTGAAGCCCATCGTTTAGAAAGAGGATACGAAGCAAAAACTCAATTTTACGGAATATATTATGATTTGCGATTATTCTCTAACTTTACTTATTATTTAGATGATCCAATAAGAGGAGATCAGCACGAACAAGCCGACAGAAGAACCATTGCTGGCAGTAAATCCAGTTATAAAGACATCAGCGATTTTTGGGGCATTCGTATGGAGAATACGATCGGACTTCAGATTAGAAGAGACTATATCCAGAATGGTCTTTTCCATACAGAAAAAAGAGCAAGATTAGATACAGTTAGAGAAGATGGTATAATTCAATTAAGCTCCGGTTTATATTATGAAAACAAAATACAATGGTCTAAAAAATTTAGAACAGTCTTAGGATTACGAGGAGATTATTATAAATTTAATGTAGATGATTGGGGAACAAAGGAAAGATCAGATAGAAATGCAAGCATCTATAGCCCAAAAGGAAGTATTATCATAGGTCCATGGTTAAAGACAGAATTTTATATAAGCGGAGGATATGGATTCCACAGTAATGATGCAAGAGGTGTGGTTCAAAAAACAGACTCTGCAGATCCATTAGTCCAAACAAGAGGTGGAGAAGTTGGACTCAGAACCGAGCCTGTCCACGGCTGGCAATCTACATTTTCAGTTTGGCAATTGGATATGAATTCGGAACTTTTGTTTACCGGTGACAATGGAACTACTGAAGCGAGCAGACCAAGCACTCGAAAAGGATTTGAATGGGCTAATTACTATTCTTACAATTCTTGGCTTATGATAGATGCCGACTTTGCAACTTCCAGATCCAGATTTAGAGATGATGATCCTTCCGGGAATTATATTCCAGGTTCGATCCGGCACACATTGGCTTCCGGAGTTACTTTAAAAAATCCTGATGGCTTCTTCGGATCTCTTAGAGTGAGATACTTTGGAAATCGATCTTTGATCGAAGACAACACTGTTAGATCTCCTGCGACTACAACTGCGAATTTTCAATTCGGAAAGAATTTTGGAGAAGACTTGAGTGTCGTCTTTGAAGTATTCAATTTATTGAATGCTCATGTTAGCGATATAGATTATTATTATGCATCCAGACTGAAAAATGAACCAGTCGGCCCTAACGAAGGAGGATATAATGATATTCACACACATCCCGCTCAGCCAAGATCGATACGACTTTCTATAAGGGCATCTTTTTAGGATCTATTTTTTGACGTAGTCTCGTATCACTAAAATACGATCTACGTCGACTTCCTTATTTTTAGGAACGGACTTAGTGAATGTAAACACCTCAGTGCTCAGTCCATTCTTTGAAAGTAAAAGTCCATGGGAAGGAACTGATTCCAAAGGAATTTTTTCAGCTAAATGATTGTCTAAGTCGAAATTTTCCATATCGGGAAGGTTTTTCATACTCAATACATCACCAAGAGGTTTTCCGATTGCGTCCGATTCCAGCCAGCCAGTGAGTTTCTCTGCAGATAAATTCATAAATGAAATCTGCCCTTGGGAATCAAAAGCGATAACCCCTTCGGGCATATTCCGAAGTTCTGTAGAAACAAGTCTCGCCTTCTCCATCAGCTCCTTCTCTACTTCATGTTTGTATAATATCAGTTCAATCACTATCTGCAATTCTCTTGTCTGAAAAGGTTTTAGAATATATGCATTCGGTTCTGTTAATTTAGCTCTGGTTAATGTTTGGGAATCAGAAGAAGCAGTTATATATACAATAGGAACATCTAAAAATTTTCGAATCCTTTTGGCTGCATCTATCCCATCCAAATATCCGTTTGCAAGGACTATATCAATCAGGATCAGGTCAGGTTGAAGTGCAATTGCTTGTTTGACCGCGGTTTCACCAGTATTTGCAATACTAGGTTCCGGATATCCCATCCGTATCAATCTATGACGGATATCCTGAGCAACAAGTCCCTCGTCCTCTACGATCAAAATCCTAGTGTCTTTCATTAATTCTCCGAAAATATTCTAATTTTAATAAATTCGAATATTCTTTCTTATGCCTAATCATCAAACACCAGCTTCTTCCGAAGTGGTCTTAATAAGGTCCTTCACTCCATGTAGTATAGCCGACATATTCCTTCTTTCTCTTTTTCTTTTTTTATCCAGCCCATGCTTATTTAAAGCGATTTCGATCGCTATTTGTAACTCTTTAGTTTGGAATGGTTTTAGTAGATACCCGTATGGTCTTGTAGGCTTACTTCGAAGAAGAGTTGATTCATCTGCATAAGCGGTAAGATATATTACCGGTAGATCCATTTTGTCTAAAATCTCTTGGACTGTTTCTATCCCGTCGTAATTTCCCCTAGATAACATTATATCCATGAGCAGAAGGTCCGGTTTATCTAAATAAACTTTTTTTAATGCTTCATTCCCTGTAGAAGCGATACTTACAAAATCATAACCAAGATCAGACAATTTACTAAGTATATCTTTGGCGACGATATTCTCGTCTTCTACTATCAGTATTTTTGCTTCGCTGGAGATCATTTTCGGACTCGGCTCCTTTCTCGAAAGACTAGAGTGAACTTAGTCCCCTTGCTCCGATCCAAGATCAAACTTCCGTCAATTTGCTGGGTCAAAGTATTGACTAATTGTAAACCTAAAGAATCTGTTTGTCGATAGTCAATTTCTTCCGGAAAACCTACCCCATTATCTTCTACAGTCAATGAATACTCTTCATATTTAGATGTAATAGTAATATGGATGGTTCCTTCTTCTCTGTCCCTAAACCCGTATTTCAATGAATTTGTAACGAGCTCAGTTACAATTAACCCACAATGTATCGCAGTATCTAAAGTTAGATGAACAGATTCTGCATGTATTTCAAATTTGATCCTCGAATTTACTCTATAGGTCCTTAGAAGATTAGTAACCAAACTGTTCAGATACTCTTGGAAATCTGTATGTGCCAGATCTTCATTTTGGTACAATAACTCATGGATTAGAGCGATAGACTTGATCCTAGATTGGCAGTCCTGGAACATTTCTAAAGATTTTCGATCCGTTATATAGTTCCCTTGCAGACTTAGGATACTTGAAACGATCTGAAGATTATTCTTTACCCTATGGTGAATCTCTCTTAGCAGAACTTCTTTTTCCTTTAAGGAAGCTGTTAATGCTTCTTCAGCCCTCTTTCTCTCCGTAATCTCGGTCATTAACTCGTTGTTCACTCTATGTAGCTCAAAAGTTCTCTCTTCTACACGGATCTCTAACTCATCATGACTTTGTCTAAGAAGTTCTTCTTGGATCCTCAATATTTTATTTTTCTTATGTAAATCGACGAATACAGCTGCTTTAGATCTCAGGATCTCTGGCGCCGTTGGTTTTACCAAAAAATCCACCGCTCCCAAAGAATATCCTTTGAACATACCAGTTTCGTTATTTGCATAGGCGGTAAGAAATATAATCGGTATCTTCGCGCATTTTTCCCGTTGGCGGATCAATGCTGCCGCTTCGAAGCCGTCCATCCCGGGCATCCTTACGTCCATGAAGATCAATGCGACTTCGTCTGGTTCATCCAGAAGTGCCTTGAGCGCTTCTTCTCCAGAACCTGCCTTGATCAAATTCAATTCAGGACTCTTAAGAATATGCTCCATTACCTGCAGATTATCCGTGTGATCGTCTACGAGTAATATACTTACTTTCATTGGCTGTTCCATATCATCTACCTGCATAACAACACCCTAAGCAGAGAAAGCAAATGATCTACACTTACCGGCTTAGTTATATATTCGGTCGCGCCGGCCTCGATACATTTCTCCCGATCCCCTTTCATTGCCTTTGCTGTAAGTGCCAGAATCGGAAGATTTACAAATTCAGCTTTAGAACGGATCACTTTCATTGCTTCGTATCCGTCCATATCCGGCATCATCACATCCATGAGAACGATCTCTATATCCGGATTTTTTTCTAAAATATTAATTCCATCTAATGCATTTTCCGCATAATGAATTTTCATTTTATGTAATTCTAACATACTCGTTAAGGCGAATATATTCCTTACATCGTCATCAACTATCAGAACCTTATGTCCTTCCAGAGAATACGTATCTCCAGATTTAGAAACAGATTCAGGTTCATGCAAATGGATCTTAATCTCTTCTAAAGAACTTGCATACGAATTTACGAATTTAAGAATATTCGTTCCATTGAAGGATAGAAGTTTCTGAAAATTTTCAGGTCCATTCTTTTCATCCGAATAAAAAAGTATCAATGTCCTTTCAGGATCCAATAGTGTAATTTTGGAAACCAGATCGAAAACCGACATATCCGAAAATTTATTTCCAATCAAAATACAATCAGGAACTTCTTCTTTCAGAATTTCCAAAAGTTCCTCGCCTGACCCCATACTCTTCAGAATAAGATCCTTTGAAGTAATTTTATCCATTAGGAATTCAGAATGTTCTCCGTCTATTCCACAAACATAAAGTGTTTTATCAATTTTATGCAGATAGGTTTTAATCTTCTCAAATGCCTCATTTAAAGATTCTATCCCAACAGGCTTCCTCAAATGAGAGATCGCGCCTATTTCTAAACTTCGTCTCCAATCGTTTTCTCCGGAAAGAACATGAACAGGTAGTTGTCTGAGTTTGGGATTTCGTTTCAACCAATTCAGGATTAAACTTCCGTCCATATCCGAGAGTTGGACGTCCAACAAGACAGCATTAAAGGAAGATTCTTGTAGCGCAGAGATTCCACTCTTTCCATCCAAAGCAACTGTCCCTTTAAACCCATTACTTTTAGCGATCTCTAAAAGTGACTTTGCAAATGTTTCGTCTTCTTCTATGATCAAAACCTTTTCTTTTGATTCATTTTGGGTCTCATCTTCTAAAACTCTTCGAGTGGCTTTAATCTTACTTCTTACATAAGAATCACTTGAGCCAGAAGAATCATTGTCCGAATTCTCGGACCATTTGATTGAGTCAGGTTCGATCGGATTTTCTTCTACCTGGATATAATCCAAAGGAAGATACAAAGTGAACTTACTTCCTACTTCCGGTTCACTTTCCAGCTTCAATTCTCCTCCTAAGATACGAGTGATTTCTTTACTGATAGAAAGTCCAAGTCCTGTTCCTCCATATTTTCTACTAGTGCTTCCATCTGCCTGTCTAAACGCCTCAAAGATGAGGCCTTGCTTTTCAAGAGAAATACCAATACCTGTATCAATCACAGAAAATGCGATCACACCACCGGATTGGTTTAAGATCTTATGATCCTTACTCCAACCACTAGGTGAAGATTCGATTCTTAATTTTACCCCTCCTTTATGAGTAAATTTGAATGCATTTGATAGAAGGTTCTGTAAAATCTGCTGCAATCTCTGCAAGTCAGTAGTAATCCTAGAAGGAAGTTCCGGATCTATTTCTACTTGGAATTTTAAGTCCTTATTCCTTGCTGTCTCCCTGAAGGAACGATCCAGATACCCTCCCAATTCTTCGATCGAGACGGAATCCAGATCTACGCTCATCTTACCGGATTCAATTTTAGAAAGATCTAATATATCATTGATCAGTTGTAACAGATCATTTCCGGAACTATGAATTGTTTTTGCATATTCTGTCTGTTTTTCAGACAAGTTACGGCTCTCATTATCATACAATAAACGAGAGAGGATCAGCATATTGTTCAAAGGAGTTCTTAACTCATGAGACATGTTTGCCAAAAACTCTGATTTATACCTAGAAGTAAGTGCTAGCTGACGAGCTTTCTCCTCCAGGGAATGTCTTGCTTGTTCAACCTCTCTGTTTTTTCTTTCCACCTCGCTATTCTTTTTAGCGAGTAGTCTAGCTTTCTCCTCTAACTCTTCGTTCTTTTCCTGTAATTCTTCCCTTTGATCCTTGAGCATATCCTCGGAGGCCTTCAGTGACTTGGCTTGTTCTTCCAAACGTTGGTTGGTATTGGTCAACTCTTCTTGTCGTCCTTGTAACTCTTCTGTAAGAGTTTGGGATTGAATCAGAAGTTCCTCTGTTCTCATACCGGCCGCAATCGTGTTCAATACAATTCCGATACTTTCAGTCAACTGATCCAAGAAGTTCAAATGGATCGGTGTGAAATTGGAGAAGGAAGCAAGTTCTATCACCGCTTTCACCTCTCCTTCGAATAACACCGGTAAGACGACTATGTTTATAGGAGGAGCCTCACCTAAAGCGGAGTTGATCATGATATAACTGGAAGGAACCTGTGTAACGAGAATTCTTTCTTTCTCCAGGAAACATTGGCCGATCAGACCTTCTCCCGGGTAGAAACGATTGGATACATTTTTCCTCTCTTGGTAAGCATAACTTACGAGTAGTTTGAGTAATGGACCTTCTTCCACGTTTTCTGTTATGAAGAATGCTCCATGTTGCGCAGAAACAAGTGGTGCAAGCTCAGACAAGATCAGTTTACTTACGTTGACTAAGTTCCTTTGCCCTTGTAATAGCCTCGTGAATTTTGCAAGGTTTGTTTTTAACCAGTCTTGTTCTGTGTTGATCCGAGTAGTCTCTCTCAAGTTTCGGATCATTTCGTTGATATTGTCGGATAAGGCTGCGACCTCACCAGCGGCCTGGATGGTAACTGTTCGAGAGAGATCTCCCTTGGTCACACCTGTTGCCACTTCTGCAATCGCCCTTACCTGAGTAGTCAAGTTAGATGCGAGCTGGTTTACGTTATCAGTAAGGTTTCTCCAGAGACCTGCTGCACCAGGCACACTTGCTTGGCCTCCTAATCTTCCTTCGATACCCACTTCTTTTGCAACTGTGGTTACCTGGTCTCCAAAGAGTCCTAATGTATCGATCATATCGTTGATCGTATCTGAGAGCTCGGCGATCTCTCCTTTTGCTTCTAAATATAACTTTTTCTTTAAGTCTCCGTTTGCAACCGAGGTTACAACCTTAGCAATACCCCTTACCTGAGTTGTAAGATTATTCGCCATGAAGTTTACACTATCTGTTAAATCTTTCCAGATACCTGCAACACCTTGCACATTTGCCTGACCACCCAGCTTACCTTCTGTTCCTACCTCTTTTGCAACCCTCGTTACCTCAGAAGCGAATGAGTTCAACTGATCCACCATTGTGTTAATGGTATCTTTTAGTTCGAGGATCTCTCCTTTAACATCCACTGTGATCTTCTTGGATAAATCGCCTCGGGCTACCGCTGTAGTAACTTCGGCGATATTACGAACTTGGCCTGTTAGGTTGGATGCCATCGAGTTCACACTATCTGTTAAGTCTTTCCAGGTTCCTGCAACTCCTCGAACGTCTGCCTGACCGCCTAACTCTCCTTCAGTTCCCACCTCTCTTGCAACCCTGGTTACCTCAGAAGCAAATGAGTTCAACTGATCCACCATCGTGTTAATGGTGTCCTTCAACTCCAAGATCTCTCCCTTAACATCCACTGTGATCTTCTTGGATAAGTCTCCTCGAGCTACCGCTGTAGTAACTTCGGCGATATTTCGCACTTGGCCCGTTAAGTTACCGGCCATGAAGTTTACACTATCCGTTAAATCTTTCCAGGTTCCTGCAACTCCTCGAACGTCCGCTTGTCCACCCAGTTTACCTTCTGTTCCTACCTCTTTTGCAACCCGGGTCACCTCGGAAGCGAATGAGTTCAACTGGTCCACCATCGTGTTGATGGTATTTTTGAGTTCTAAGATCTCACCCTTAACATCCACTGTGATCTTCTTGGATAAGTCGCCTGTTGCAACTGCCTTGGTGACTTCTGCAATATCACGAACCTGGCCTGTCAAGTTACCTGCCATGAAGTTCACACTATCCGTTAAGTCTTTCCAGGTTCCTGCAACTCCTCGAACGTCCGCTTGTCCACCCAGTTTACCTTCTGCACCAACCTCTCTCGCAACCCTCGTTACCTCAGACGCAAATGAGTTCAATTGGTCCACCATCGTGTTGATTGTATTTTTGAGTTCTAAGATCTCACCCTTAACATCCACAGTGATCTTCTTAGATAAGTCACCCGTTGCCACTGCTGTAGTAACTTCGGCAATATTACGAACCTGACCTGTTAGGTTGGATGCCATTGAGTTCACACTATCTGTAAGGTCTTTCCAAGTTCCCGCAACCCCCTGCACATCTGCCTGACCGCCAAGCTTACCCTCTGTTCCCACCTCTCTTGCAACCCTGGTTACCTCAGAAGCAAATGAGTTCAGCTGAACCACCATCGTGTTGATCGTTACTTTCAACTCAAGGATCTCACCCTTAACATCCACTGTGATCTTCTTGGATAAGTCGCCTCGGGCTACCGCTGTAGTAACTTCGGCAATATTACGAACCTGACCGGTTAGGTTGGATGCCATCGAGTTTACACTGTCTGTAAGGTCTTTCCAGGTCCCTGCAACTCCGCGGACATTCGCCTGACCACCGAGCTTACCTTCTGTTCCTACCTCTCTTGCAACCCTCGTTACCTCAGAAGCAAATGAGTTCAACTGGTCCACCATCGTGTTAATGGTGTCCTTCAACTCCAAGATCTCTCCCTTAACATCAACAGTGATCTTCTTGGATAAGTCGCCTGTTGCCACTGCTGTAGTAACTTCGGCGATATTACGAACCTGACCGGTTAGGTTGGATGCCATCGAGTTCACACTATCTGTAAGGTCTTTCCAAGTCCCTGCAACACCCTGCACATCTGCCTGACCACCCAGTTTACCTTCTGTTCCTACCTCCCTTGCAACCCTCGTTACCTCGGAAGCGAATGAGTTCAACTGGTCCACCATCGTGTTAATGGTGTCCTTCAATTCCAAGATCTCTCCCTTAACATCCACTGTGATCTTCTTAGATAAGTCGCCTCGGGCTACCGCTGTAGTAACTTCGGCAATATTACGAACCTGGCCTGTTAGGTTGGATGCCATCGAGTTCACACTGTCTGTAAGGTCTTTCCAAGTCCCTGCAACACCTTGCACATCTGCCTGGCCGCCAAGCTCTCCCTCAGTTCCTACCTCTCTTGCAACCCTCGTTACCTCAGAAGCAAACGAGTTCAACTGGTCCACCATCGTGTTGATCGTGTTTTTGAGCTCAAGGATCTCTCCCTTAACATCCACTGTGATCTTCTTAGATAAGTCTCCTCGGGCAACCGCTGTAGTAACTTCGGCAATATTACGAACCTGGCCTGTCAAGTTAGACGCCATTGAGTTCACACTATCTGTTAAGTCCTTCCAGGTTCCCGCAACTCCTCGAACGTCCGCCTGACCGCCTAACTTTCCTTCAGTTCCTACCTCTCTCGCTACCCTGGTTACCTCAGAAGCAAACGAGTTCAACTGGTCCACCATCGTGTTGATCGTGTTTTTGAGTTCGAGGATCTCTCCTTTAACATCCACTGTGATCTTCTTGGATAAGTCACCTGTTGCAACTGCCTTAGTGACCTCTGCAATATCACGAACCTGGCCAGTTAAGTTAGACGCCATCGAGTTCACACTATCCGTTAAGTCCTTCCAGGTTCCTGCAACTCCTCGAACGTCCGCTTGTCCACCCAGTTTACCTTCTGTTCCTACTTCTTTTGCAACCCGAGTCACCTCAGAAGCAAATGAGTTCAACTGGTCTACCATGATATTTACGATCTTGGCTGTTCTAAAAAATTCACCTTTGAGAGGTCTTCCGTCTATTTCCAACGACATATTCTGAGAAAGGTCACCACCAGCAACGGCACCAATCACCCTCATCACTTCCGTATTCGGTTGCACAAGATTTCCAATCAGAGAGTTAATTGAATTCATACAACTTCCCCAAGAGCCTATAGAAGAAATTCCACTCACCCTTTGAGAAATTTTACCTTCTTGTCCTACTTCATTACTAATTCTTTCAAACTCTTTGACCATTCTATCATTCTGGTCCATGATATCGTTTAATAAGTCTGAAATTTTACCTGCGATCCCAACTTGGTCCAAAGGCATTCTTTTAGAGAAGTCTCCTCGCTTAAACGCAGTGAGAACCTCCAATAATTGTTTTGGATTTAGGGAATCTTTGTCTTGTTTGGGATCTATTGCTGGAGCATTCTTCATGGTAAGACCTAAACCTATAATAAAAGGCTAATGCACACAAAGGAGAATGATGACGTAAAATGATTGGAATAACAACAATAATTATTTCATAAATACGTCGTATGGATTACGTTAAATGGGGAATTTTTCTGTCACACGAAATGTGACAGAAAGCTAAACACATTACGAAAATAAAGTATACCAAGCTTGGAAATTATTCCAAAAGTTTATGGTCGTAAGCGTAGCGAACAAGCTCTTGTGTAGATTTCAGACTCATCTTTTCGAAGATCCTAGCTCTATATGTATTCACTGTATTTACACTTAAACCGAGGTCTTCTGAAATAGATCGAACGTTTTTACCCTTCACGAGTAACATAAGTATCTGAAACTCTCTTTCCGAAAGAGTCTCATGAGGAAGTCTATCAGAAGGTTTAGAAAGTTCTCTTACTAACATTTCGGTAGCTTCAGGACTAATATACCTAGCTCCTTCTATCACCTTGCGCACAGCGGAGATGAGTTCATCACCTGCACTTGACTTAGTAATATAACCAGAGGCGCCTGCCTTCAAAGCGCGCACTGCAAATCTATCTTCTGGATACATACTCAAGATCAAGACCCGCGTATCAGGAGAAAGTTTATGAACATATTTTAATATATCCAAACCGCTCATCAAAGGCATATTAATATCCAGGATCAAAACCTGCACAGATTGACTTGCAAGATAATCCAAAACCTGTTGCCCGTTTTCCGCTTCGTAAACGATCTCTATATCTTCTTCTTCCGATAAGATCTTTCTTAAACCTTCTCGGATCAATAAATGATCATCAGCAATCAATGTGGAAATCATAGGAAATCCTCCTTATTTCGAGTTGAGATTGGTATTTTTACGATCACACTTGTGCCATTCCCAGAGCTGCCTGAGATAAAAACTTCGCCCCCGAGGACCACTGCCCTTTCTCTCATTCCAATCAGTCCGAGAGATTTAGATTGGTTCATCCTTCTTGGATCAATTCCAATCCCATTGTCTTGGATTTTTAAAATAAGAAATTGACCTTCTTCCAAACAGGAAACCAGGATACAACTTGCCTTGGAATGTCTTGCAGCATTAGTCAATGCTTCTTGGAAAATGCGGAATAATGCGACGGAAGGGTCCTTTTCAAGCGAGAGAGTTCCTGTAGGGATCTTTATTTCGCAGCGAATTCCTGACCGTTTCTCGAAATCTTTAGCATACCATTCGATCCCTTCCAATAGCCCCAATTCTTCTAAAATTAAGGGCCTAAGCTCAGTAGCTATTCTTTGTACAGATTCGATACCTGAGTCAGCTACCTTTATCATGGATAAAAGTTCGGATACAACGGATTCGGAACCTTTTGATTTCTGAAAATTATTTTTTAATAATGTAAGATCTATTTTAAGAACAGTTAATAATTGACCTAACTCGTCATGGACTTCTCTTGCGATCAGTAACCTTTCCTCTTCCCTTACCTCTTGTAATCTGGCAGATAATGCTCTTAATTGTTCTCCAGACGTCTTGAGATGATTTTCTGCATCCCTTCTTTCAAATACCCTGCCTATCTGGGAACTGATATGTGAAACAGCTTCAAAAAAAGAAGGATCTGCGGATTTACTGCCGGAATAAAATTCCAATACACCAACCAGATTTTCTTTTACTAAGATAGGGATTCCGATTGCAGCTTCAATGCCTGCTTTGAGACAAAGTTCTCTTAATTCTCCTTTTAAATAAGAAGGAAAGTTTTCAAGTAAAATAGGTTTTCTTCCGCTTCTGACTCTTTCGGTAAGAATAGATTCTTCTTTTTTAGATTTGGTCCTTAATAAATTCCTAAACTCTTTTAGAAATTTTTCTTCTCTAGAGAAGGAAATAGAAGAATATTCTGGTCTTTCGGAATCTTCTAACACTAAACATACAAGACCCAATTTCCAATTTGCAATAGCACAGATACGATCTACTGAAAATTGAAGTACAGACTCCACATCGTTTGCTTCATTCGCAGCTGTTGCAGCCTGTTGGAGCAGATTTAAGACAGAGATCTTTTTTAAAAGTTCATCTTTTGTATTTTGATCTTCTTGATTAGGTCTATCAATAGGATCATCCTTGGGAAATCCTTCGGATTTGCGAGGAAAAGGTTCGGAGAATGAACCGTAACTCGGCTCTTGGTCGATATTCGAAAAGCCTTGCACTCCGCGATTATCTAATTAAAATTTTTATCTTTCAATCCGTTTTTTCACCTAACAGCAAAGAAATTAATAAATTACTAGATCTAAAGTTGTAGAAATTTGAATAATGGAGAATATTCTTATTTTTTAAAGAATAATCGGATATAAGAGGACTTTACCTCTTTTTGTGAAAACTCCATACCAAAATCTTCTTTTCTTTCTCTAAGTTTCTGATACAGAGTTCCGCCGTTATATAGCGCTTCTATTTCTAAAACGATTCCTTTATTCGGATCTGAACCAAAACTCTCAGTAACCCGATTGACTCCTTGGATGTTTCGTATAATTCCCTGCACATCATTATCCAAATAATCATCATAACTCAAGCCTTCTATTTTGACACGTATCAGATTCCCGGGCTTCCATTTGTCGGATATCTGCTCCTTGATCTTAGGATATGCCTTTTCCACAGATCTTTTTATGGATTCTTGTATCCCTGTGTTCGGATTGATATGAGGAGAAACTCCTGCAGAATTATCTGCAGCGATAATCCGAGCGGTGTTTACATCAAAAATTTTGAATCTTAGAACCGACTGATAAGAATGAAGTCCAGTATCTTCTATCCTTCCTAGATCAGTAACTTCCGTTTGTCCTACAAGTAAGATCTGAGCCTCTGATTCTGAGGCTAAAGATAATATTTTGTCTTCAAAGGATTGTTCCGAAAAAGTGGCGTGATCCTTCTTCCCTTCTTTAAAAAGAACATGATAGAATTGTTTTTTATCCAGAAAGTCAAAATCAGAGAAGACCCTGACTATCTCGTTCTCAGTGATCCCGACTCTGTCTTTTATATTTTGTTTTCCTAATATTCTCTCTTCAATAAATACTAAAAACTTAGGCTTTCCAAGGTCTTTATATCTTTCTTTAAGTGCGTTTTCAATGGCTCTTGAATTCACCTTACCTTTAGCATCTATTTCGAAAAGACCGCCTGCTAATTTACGAGTAGAACCAATTTTAGAATATTCTAACACAAATCCTTCGACAGAAGAATTTACGATAATCTCCTTCAATTTTCCGCTTATAACCTGAGAGGTTCCTTGGACAAATTCTCCGAGTCCATTCTCTAAAATTTTTCGTTTAGCGTTTAATTCTAACTCTTCTTCCGTTCTGCCTTGGACGTTTTGCACGTATGTGAATTCGTCTTTTGGAACTCTTAGGGAAGAAACACAGGAAATCAGGAATGCAAAGATTAGATAAAGAGAGAAATAATTATATTTAGAGAATACAAATTTCATAGAATCGAAAGGTTCTTTTCGACTTATTGGACCTAGTTTTCCGGCCTTCCGTTTCCTAAAGAAACTGGAAGAAGGCTTAGAAAAAATTACTTTTAACCCAGTTTGGTTTCTATCTGGATAGGATGAGTCAGAGTTTTATGAACAGGGCAAGCGTTTGCTACTTGCAAAAGTCTTTCTCTTTCTTGCTCGCTTAAATTTCCTTCTAATTTTACAACCCTTTGGATTTCAGTACGATCCGTCCATCTAGTCAGATTTAGTTCGACGATTACCTCTTTCAGATCCATTTTTTTTCTTTGCGCATACATTCTGATAGTGATATCAGTGCAGGCTCCCAAGGAAAGAAGAAGGTATTCATGTGGAGAAGGTCCTAGATCTCCTCCCCCGTCTTCTTTGGGTTCGTCTGCTATTACTTCATGATTTTTGCTACGTAGGATGGTTTTGTAATTTTCAGGAGTGCTGAGTACGGATACTTGTATGTCGCTCATAAGGTAAAGAAGATAGGGAATCTGGTTTTAAATGCAATCTTAAATCGCAGTTTAATATTTTCAGAGAAGAAGAGTTTACCTTCTTCCCTGAAAAATAGATCCGATTAGGTCTCAGAAACTAAGGCTGCTTCCTTTTCACCTTTTACTGGGGCGGGTTGTTTGGAAGAAACATATTCGTTCACCTTATACATAATGGCAACGGTGATCAGAATAGCTATAACAACAACATAACCCAAATTCGGATAACCCTGGATATATCCGCTCGGAGTTTGGACTACAATAAGGCCAGCCGCATAAGATGCGATCCCCCCTGATAACTGTTGCAGAGAAGAACTGATCGCCATATAAGCGCCTCTATCCCTCAATTCAGGCATTGCAGAATTCAAAGCTTGAGCCGAAATCACCCTGCCTGTAATCACAATAAATAGAGCGGAATTGATCAATATCACAAACCAAAGAGGTGTGATTCCCATTGCAGTATAATAGAAAAGGATTCCACAAGCAATTAGTGAAGAAATAAGGAACACAGGATATTTTCCAAATTTGTCCGCTGCTCTGCCGATCAAAGGACCTGCAGCCATACTTACAACCCCAGTTACAAAATACACTAAAGGAAGATCTTCTAATGTAATTCCTAAATTATGCACACTGAATGCAGAACCGAAAGGCATAAGCATATATCCGCCGGTTGCTAGAAGCATTGTTGCCAAAAAACCAGGAAGATAATTTGAATTGCTAGCAGTTACGATCAAATGTTTGATCGCCTTATTCTCTGTTCTCTGATCCAAGTGGGAAACGATTGGTTCCAACTTAAATAAAGCTGCAACCCCAACAAGACCACTAATAATAGCGATCATCCAGAAAGGAGACTGCCATCCCCAAATATTAGAAAAGAATACACCGATAGGAAGACCAAAAACTTGGCTTGCAGCAAATGCGGTCATCACAAGTCCCATCACTCTTCCTCTTGCTTCCATAGGAAATAGATCAGCTATGATTGCAAAACTTATAGAGGCGATCACTCCACCAAAGAGACCTGTTACAATCCTTGCAAATAGTAGAAATTCGTAATTTGGTGCGATCCCGCAAAGAACAGTCCCCAAAACGAAACCAGTATAAAAGAATAATAACATCTTTTTACGATCGAATTGGTCCGCAAAACCGGCAGCTAAGATCCCGGAAATTCCGGCGCTAAATGCGTAAGCGGAAACTACAAGACCAAACTTGGATGTGGATATTTTCAATTGATTCATGACCTGAACTCCCAATGGAGATAAGATCATAAAATCAAGAACCACGGTGAATTGGATAAATGCCAATAAGGCAACTACAAAGATTTGGTATTTACTAAACGTAAATTTCATATTTATTCCTTAAAATCAGGACCTCAGAATGGACCCGTGGAAATTCATTCGAGCTTGTTTCAAAACGTTTCCCCACCAATACAATTCATTCAATAATTTCTCAGCCGAAGATGTGTAACGAAATTCCTCTGTAGGCCTTCCGTTATGAAACCTGGCATGAGCCCAATGAAAACTAACACAATCACGAATGGTGGTCATTCTTAATTCTGCAAAAACATTACGAAGTTGCTCCACCGCTCTTAAACCACCAGAACTTCCTCCATAGGAAACAAATCCAAGTGGCTTCGCATTCCATTCTTCATGAAGTGAGTCAATTGCCAACTTTAAATAAGCAGGATATCCGTGGTTATACTCCGGTGTAATTACTACAAAAGCATCCGCTTCTGCTATTCTATCAGAGAATAAAGGAAGATCTGAGTCCATATCCTTCGACATGTCCCAAGGCAAAGAAAATTCAGAAAGATCTATTAAATCGGTCTCGAATCTATAATCTTGTTTCGAGATTTCTTCGAACCATTTTGCGACCGTTTCTCCAAATCTTCCCTTTCTGGTACTGGCTAAAATAATTCCTAACCTAAGGCCGGAGCCTGTACTGATCTTTTCTAATAACATTATAGAACACCCTTTACTTATTTAGGTGATTGTATTCTACAAGTTAAAGTGAACTTGAAGTAAATAGTCTTAGATCGATTTTTTTCGATTTTTCAGAAAAAAAATTCGAAAATGTTTGTGCTCAGAATGATGTTTAGATAAAATTAATACCTAAAGTTCACTTTAAGTTTAGATTTTGGAGAATGTAGTGGATAAGGACGAATTTTTAAGCATCGGACAGGTATCCAAAAGAAGCGGAGTCGCATCTTCTGCATTACGTTTTTATGAAGAAAGAGGACTGATACGGTCAGTTCGTGCAGGCTCTGGTCATAGACAATATCCAAGACATGTTTTAAGAAGGATCGCATTCATAGTATTTGCCCAAAGAGTGGGACTCTCTTTGGATGAAATCGCTGCGGAAATCGCGAGATTACCCGAAGATCATACTCCAAATGGACAAGACTGGTCCAAACTTTCTAAAACTTGGAGTTTACGTATAGAAGAGAAAATTGCTGAACTTCACAGATTAAAGAACGGACTCTCTGTATGTATTGGTTGTGGTTGTCTTTCTCTTCTCACTTGTAAATTAGCTAACCCTCAAGACAAATTGGGAAGATATGGAAGTGGACCTTTACGCTGGATGGGGAAACCCAAAAAACAAAATTAAATTTTTGGAATCTTAGAGATTGTAATGCGGTAGTTTACCTTATTCTTCCAAAGTATTCACTAAGAATTCTTCCAAACTTTTCAGTTTTGGAAGTTTAACAACTGCAGGACAATATGGGATCGGAAATGCGATTGGCTCTGGTTCCATTAGTTCGGGAAACGACAGTTGTTCCGTTTCCAAAAAGTTCATCTGCATCCAACAGTAAGAAGAATGCACTCTCAAAAATGAGAAATTCTTTTAGACAGAACTGTCTAAAGAAGGAAACATGGAGAGAGTGCCGAGCCCAAAACCAGTCAAACTCACTGAAAAGGAATTTACTAAAATTTCTAGGGCCCTTGCTGAGCCTAGGCGATTTCAACTTCTACAATGTATTGGTTCTACCAAAGAGCCTACTGCCTGCAGCACCTTGAATAAATCTCAGGATATAAGCCCCGCAACACTTTCTCATCATATTAAAGAATTGGAGAACGCAGGCCTTATCGAAACTTCTAAAGAAGGCAAATTCGTAAGTATTACCTTGAGAAGGGATATATTTAAGGCCTACCTGGATAAACTTTCACAGATCTGAACTTTTCCCGACCGACGCTCATTCTAGTTTCGTTAATTTGATAATTATCGAAATATCTAAATATTTTTAGCACAAACACTTCGATACTTGTCTAACTATAAAATTATTCAGATCCTAATATTCAGGAGAGATCTTATGAGTCAGTTGAAAGGTAAAGTTGCAGTGGTAACAGGAGCTTCTAAGGGGATTGGGGCAAGTATCGCAAAAACGTTGGGTTCTGCAGGTGCGTCCGTAGTTGTTAACTACTCTTCTAGTAAAGAAGGCGCGGATAAGGTTGTGGCGGAGATCGAAAAAAGCGGAGGTAAAGCAATCTCAGTACAAGGCGATATGTCCAAGTCTTCCGACGTAAAACGTTTGTTCACAGAGACTAAGAAAGCTTTTGGTTCTGTGAATATTCTAGTGAATAACGCAGGTGTATTCGAGTTTGCTCCTTTAGAAGCTGTTACGGAAGACGAATTTCACAGACAAATGAACACTAACGTTCTTGGACCAATACTTGCCACACAGGAATCTCTTAACCATTTTGCTCCGGAAGGTGGATCAGTGATCAATATCAGCTCTATAGTAAGTGATATTCCTGTTCCATATTCAGTAGTTTATGCTTCCACTAAAGGTGCATTGGATACAGTTTCCAAGGTATTGGCATTAGAGCTTAGTTCTAAAAAAATTAGAGTGAATACGATTGCACCGGGAGGTGTGGAAACGGAAGGAGCACATAGATTAGGGATGATCGGGAGCGAAATGGAAAAACAAATCGTTTCCAAAACTCCTCTAGGAAGATTGGGGCAGCCTGAAGACATCGCGAAAGTTGCGTTGTTCTTGGCTTCAGAAGATTCCTATTGGCTAACCGGAGAAAGAATCAGTGCTTCCGGAGGCTACAGATAATTTTTCTCTAACTTACCGAGCATGGTTAGTTTGTCTTTTAAACCATAAAATTCGAGTGGATAACATATATTGGACTTTCTAATCATGCTCTATGAACTATTTGCGGGAACCAATCCAGTTAAAAAACGGCAGAGCCGAATGTATCAAAATCCAAACGAACGATCAAAATTCTCTCACCAGGGAGAATATGATAGAGTTGGAAAATATCCTCGCTGACATCGATAAGGATGATAGTATTCGTGCAGTTCTCTTGAGTTCTGATAATCCTAAATTTTTTTCAAACGGTATTGATGCGGAGAATATCCTAAATACTCCTAAAGAAAAACTCACTGCAGAGATGGGTCAAATCGTGATCCTATTCGGTAAACTTTTGAGTTTCGGAAAACCTCTGATTGCAGAGGTTACAGGTTACGCTATGGGAGGTGGTGCAGTAATTACACTCTCCTGCGATTTTAAATTTATGTTAGAAGGTAAGGCAAGGATTGCTTTTACCGAGGTTCTGGTTGGACTCCCTTTACCGATCAGCTTCATTGAAAAATTAAAACTCACTGTTAAGTCAGAATACTTGAATGAGGTTTGTCTTTTAGGAACCGCTTACAAGGCAGGAGAGGCAAAAGAAATCTCGTTGATCAACGAAACTGCAGACAATAAGGAAGACTTACGCAAACTCGTTCTGAAAAAATTAGATGAAGTAATGGCAATTGCTCCAAGTGCTTACAGAAGGACCAAGGCCGCTATAAATAAAGAAATTAATGATAAATTCGAATCTCAGTTGGAATTTACTAAGAGTAGTTTCGAGGATCCTAAAGTAGTTGCAAATCTATTAGAAGCAATGAGCGCTTTAAAGGAAAAAAGAAGACCAAAACTGACTTAATATTCAGTTTTTTTAAATTCGCATCCTATAATTTTCTAAACTTCCGAAGGTCCAAAGTCCTAAAAATTTAGGATAGAGTTCCTTCGGAATGTTTGCATCCACTAAATTATTTCCGAATTCCCCTCCGCTAGCCCCAGAGATAGTTGTATTAGCAGAGATTGCACCTGAAGCTGGATACCCGTTTCCGGAACTATGAAAAATATAAACTCTTCCGGATAACGTAACCCCATCTGGATAGGTAGTCGCTCCTGCAACCAAATCCCCTAATCCATCTCCATTTACGTCTGAGATTATAAGAGAATTTCCGAAAGTCTGGCTAGCTGCTTCTCCCACAATTATATTTACGGAACCACCAGATACATTGTTTCCATCGCTTAAATTTACAAAAACTCGTCCCTGGGAAGAATTATAGATAGGAGCACTTGTAACAAAATCATCATATCCATCCCCGTTCACATCTCCCAAAATAACAGAAGATCCCAAACCGCTTAAACCTGCTGAGCTGACAATCGAGGTAGCACTAGTAGCGGCGGAGACAGTGATCCCGCTCGTAGTTCCAGTGCTATTGAATACATAACTTCTCCCGACAAAACCGCTGTATTGAGGACCTCCTACAGCAAGATCTCCATATCCGTCCCCATTCACATCTCCTGTAAAAACGCGGATCCCAAAATTACTCGCAGATTCTCCAACTATTGTAGTATTTGCCAATGTATAAGAATTTACCGTAACTCCAGCAGATCCACTGCTATGGAAAATCCAAACTCCTCCTGTAGAACCGCCAGCATAGGCATTTCCACCCACAATCAGGTCCGAAAATCCGTCTCCATTAATATCTCCTAGTCCTATCCCACATGCGAAATTACTTGCACCTGGGCCTGCAATAGTTGTTCCGGCAGTAGAAGAGATACCGCCTGCTCCCGCGCTATAATAAACAAACGCAAGTCCCGAAAATCCGCCGACACGATAAGCGCCATTTGCAAGATCATCATAGCCGTCTCCATTCACATCTCCTAATGCGATAGAATATCCGAATTCATTTGAGCCAGTATAATTTAAGATACGATTTGCGCCTGCAGCAGTACTCGTGATAATACCGGAAGTACTTCCGTGAAAGACATAAGTGATCCCTTGTAATCCTGAATAATCAGAGGCTCCAATTGCAAGATCCCCATATCCATCTCCATTGACGTCTCCCATCGCTGAAGTGTATCCCATTCTACCCTGACCAGTGATGGAATGATCTGCCATGGTCGTGTCAGTTGCAGCAATACCTGCAGGTCCGCCGTAAAAAATATATGCCACTCCCATTCCAGAAGCGTCTCCAGGAGCCATTGCAACTATGTCTGCGTAACCATCTCCGTTTAAATCTCTATTATAACCTTTTCTAACATTCAAACTTAGAACTGAGGAAATATTTCCACTAGAGTCCACACTCCTAATATCAATCGAATGAAAATAATTGTGCTTCCAAGTTAAGGCGCCACTTGGCAAAGCAAAACTCCAACTAGTAGTACCTGTTGCGGCAGTATAAGTTCCTCCATCAATCCTGATTTGCACAGAAGAAACTAAAACATCATCAGAAGAAGTCCCGAAAAGAAATCCTGTCTCTACTGTAGGTCTTCCCGATGTAGGAAGATTTGTGATCGTCACAGTAGGCGCCGTTACATCTACTATAGGAGGTGGAGTGGTGCTTGCATCTATACAAGTATTTCCTGAAACTAAACAAGCAATCTGCGCCTCTAGCATTGCTTCAAATGCAAGATCCATGGATTTGAATGAACAGGATTCTAAAAAGAAAAGAAGAAGTGCCGCTGAACTGTAAGAAAATTTTCGCATCCAAATATATTTACATCCGATCGCAGATGCTGTTACAACCCAATTATAAAAAATTGAGAAACAAATCGGGATTTTAGAAAAAACACTCCTCCCTCATTCGAGGGATATCTGCAAAATTTCTAATTTTCATTTTGAACGTTCTTTAAAAACTGTCCTCAGGTTTTTCTGAATGCCTCGTTTGAATCTATTCATCCTGGCCTTGGTCGCATTTTTTCTGACCGCACCAAATGATTACGAAGAAACCGCTCACAATAACTATCTACTTTATAAAAGAAATCATTCTTCCAGTTTCAGACTTCCTTCTCAAAAATCTAAACCCAGGTTTTCCTCCAATCATTCTACACAATTAGATCAAAATGAAGACTATCACCAAAAGGATAAGAACAAAAAAGATCCCTGTTACTTTGGTGATCTAAAAAGATCTTATTCCATATACTTTATTCGATTTTCCAGAACGGACCTTCGTTCTTTTAAATTATATACTTATTTATACGCAAGACCCCCACCCACTCTTTCTTAATCCTAAACTTCGCCTTTAGCGGAGAATATTATAAATCCTAGATATTCTTTTCTTTAATGAATATCTAAATATTTACGGATCAAAGGAATTCCATTTGGGTCAAAAATTTCTACCTTCTTTTAAGAGGGCATTCATCTATTCTAAACTATTCTTACTTCCTTCCGGGTTTTTATTTTCCCAGCAGGATCTATTCAACGTGCCGGACATGAAAATCACAGGGAAGGATAGGGTCTTTCTACAAGAACAAATCATATTCTATTCTGACAAAACTCAGTTTGATACAACCTATATGTACGGACTTGGAGATAACCAAGAGATCGGATTCTATGCTGGAAATTATTTTTTGCAAACCTACTCTTCCCAAGCTGTGAATTATCCAACGACAAACTCACTGTATCCGGAGGCTTATGTTTCTCCCAACCTACTCTTAATTTATCAAAAAAAGATAGAAGTATCTGAGTCTATTGCATTCAGCTTCGGAACAAAGTCTGGTGCAAGTCTGGGCCAAACAATGTCTGATTCAAATTTTGCTACTTTCAATTTTGGGATGAGCTCGTATGAGCTTAAAAGTTTAGGTGCCAAATTTTATTTAGGTGCTTACTTGGGAAATAACGCGTTCTTTGGAAGATATAAACAGAAACTACTTCCAAGCCCAGAAATTGGTGTCCATTTGAATGGGTTTATGTATGGACTGAGTTTTGAGATAATTCCAAATCGTTTAGATTTTTTATGTGATAGTATCTCCGGAGTAAATTCTATAGGAGTTACTGTCTGTGGTTTTTCTCATAATATAAACGAAAAATATTCTATCTCCTTTGGTTACCAAATCCCAAATCAAAAGGGAAGCAATTTCAATCCTCACTCATTTTTAATAGAGTTGAACGGATATTTTTAGAATAAAAACGCAGGTGATTTCTTCCTTACACTTCTATTCCGAAATCGGTAGCGTTCATTCCTAAATCGCCTCCAAACCTGCTTTTCCCTTCAAATTAAACGAAACGACTTGTCTGTTTTTTTAGAAGCCAACCCTAAAACAAACGAGAGTTATACGAGGGAGTTAAGACATGCAAAAATTTCTGAAAGACGAGGAAGTACAGGACATTCTCCTAAAAGCTGCACTATTCGTGACCGTCTTACTCCTGATTGTACTTCTTTTTACGGGATGTAATAACGCAAAAGCGGTCAGTATAGATGCAAGTTCTTCTGCGATAGGTGCGATTGCATTCGACGGAAATGTAGGAATTTTTGGAAGTAACACTTCTGGCCCATCTCTCATTAAAGTAAACGTTATCGGCTACATGAATAAGTCAGGCAAAGAGATGAATCTCACTCTGACGAACACGGATACCTCTGAAACCCAAACACTGCAGATTAATGATAATGGGACCTTCTCCTTTCCGGACGCTTTGGATGCAGGCACAAATTTTACCGTTGATCTTGGAACCTACACTGGAGGGCAGAATTGCACTCTGACTGGGGATTCAGGTAAAGCTGGCTTAGTCGCCGCTTCCAAAATCGACTGCGAAAGAAACTTAGCAGTTTTTGGGACTTGGTTTTCAGGAAGTACTCCAGTCATGAATCTCTATCAGGTGAACCAGAAGACTTCTACGGTGGTAGGAACTCCCATGTTTTTTAGTACCAGTGCCGGGTTGCCTATGCTTGACCTCGTCTGGTCTGGGAGCAAGTACCTTGCAGTATGGACCTCAACCGGAAACACAATTAAAGCCAGATTACTTGATATTGAACAGACGGCTTTAGGTTCGGATATTACAGTCGCGGGAGTAGCTTCTACCGGTTTAGGGGCAAAGATCAGTACATTATCCTCTGCTTACAATCCGGATCTAGATGAGTTCGTAGTTGTATTTGTGGAATTCGGAGGAAGTACTGCTTTTCCAAACTTAGCGAGATATATTCGCATTCATCCAGATGGCACTCTGATAGGAACTCCTACAACCATCAAATCGGTTGCTGGAACTATTGGAACCACATATGGTTATTTAGATGTAATCTGGGATGGAAGTAAATATGTAACTGCATTCGAAGAACATGATAATGATACGGATGATTTACCTAATAATTACTTAACAGTGTATCGTTTTACAACTGGAGCAGCTACACCTGTAAATCAGTTGTTCTTATCTTCAGGAAGCGGCTCAACTGGAGCAATCTTTCCAGTAACTTCTGCCGGTGCTGCCTATCCAAAATTCGTAAAAACTTCTTCAGACGTATGGCTATTTTATAATAGATCGAATATGGGAAGTACAGATAACACAATCGATTCAAGTTTAATGGAATGGAGAAATTTATCTGGAGCTCCTACACAGATTAGAAGGGACACGATTCCGAACGGTTGTAACCCGAATGCTGTCGGATTCCAAACATACGTTCCTTCCCCAGGAATATTAGGTTCAAGAGTTTTACTTGGTTATGATCTGAGATGTACAAGCGGTTCCTTATTTTTTGATGTATACCATGGACCTTTTAATTCTGCGACCGGTGCATTAGGAACTATTACAAATTATTCCGGAAGTATGCTTGGTATGAACATTACAATGGGAAGTTCAACTACTTGCAGAACTTCTAGATGTTATACCAGTGCAGGTGCATTAGGAGACGGAGTTTATATTTTCGATCCTAATTTCGATGGAAGCACTCATACGTTCTACCCGATCAAACTCTCTTCTCCAGGGAATTCTGTGGATTTTCCAGCCCAGACTTCCATCCAGTAAACTTCAGGTGGATCCTTGTTAAGAAGAATGAAACATTATTCTTACAGGGTCCTATTTTTTCTTTTTGTACTTTTTGCAAGTACTACTTGTTATAAACCCCCACAAGCTAGTACACTTTTAGATCTTTTTAGCATAAAAACCGATTTGGATGCATTCAACACTCCGATCAAAGTTTTTGTTCAAGTTTCAGGCTTAAGTTCGGGAACTCTCTCAGTTTCCAATCAATTAGGAGAAGTTTTAGATTTCCCTTCTAACGGAAGCCAGCAATTTCCCTCTCTGGTCAAAATAAGCGATAAATATTCAGTTTCTATAATAGGAATATCGGGGGCTTCGGCACAACAAGAATGTAAGATAAGCAATCCAGACGGACCGATTCTGTATCCTAAGACTATAATTTTCATCAGTTGCGGAAAAATATTCTATGACCTATCCGTGAAAGTAATCGGCCTAGATCCTTCTATCGCCGGAACTTCTCCTTTAGTTTTGCAGAATCAATCAGATAAAATCACGTTTACTTCAGACGGAACAAAAACGTTCGCACATAAGATTGGAGACTCAGCGAATTATTCCGTTAGTTTTGTTTCTATTCCTACAGGGCATACTTGCTCTTTTATACCGAACGGTTCCGAGAATGGAAGTATGTCCGGAGCTCCTCTAACCTTACTCTTAGATTGTATTTCTATTTTGGAAATTTTCCCTAAATCTAAGATACTCACTCCGAATGGTAAAGTTTCCATTAAACTTTCATTTCATGGAGTAGATCCGGGCAGTTGTAGTTTCGATCCGATCGTCATTGGTGGGAAAAATAATGTGGCTTCCCTCGGAAATCCACCAAGTATTACTTATCCAACCGCACCTGATGATCATACGATAGTAATCACTCCAAATTCTCCGGACAAATGGGGGCCTCCTGGAAATTCATTCTTTGAACTGGTTGGATGTACAGCTAAAAGTTTACCGATCCAAAATGGAAATCCTATCCATTATGATTTTATAACATCATCGAATATTCGTTTAGTGGATCAAAGTAATGGAATAGATGATCCAGGATGTGGAACAGGTTTTGGTCCAAATGCTTTTTGCAAAAGTATAGAAGTAGGAGTCCAAGAATGCGACTTGAGCGGATCTATTTGTTCCGTTTTTATTTCAGAAGGAAGTTATACCCCCATTTCTCAAATTTTCTTAGGAGGAACAACTTCCCTTTTCGGTGGTTTTGCTTCAGGATTTCCGGATCTGGACTCCGATCCAAGCATTCATCCAACAAGGATTGTAGATGATACACTTTCCAGTTGTGGAACTTCCTTCACAAATTTCTGCAATGCAATTCTGATCTCTACAACTTCTTTAAGCGCTCCAACGACAAATCTTTCAGTAATCGGCTTTCAGATACAGATGAATCTGATTGGAGATTATTCCACAGGCATCCAAATTTTAAATTCGAGGACAAATTTAGGACAAATCATCATTTCTAAAAATATGGTTTTTGGAAATGAAACAGACTCAAATGGTTTTGGGATCCGCGCAGGATTACTCATCAATCAATCTGATAATGTGGTAGTAACTGAAAATTGGCTAAGAGGTGGATCAGGAAGATCTCATTCCATTGGAGCAATGATAGAAGGATCCGGTTCCGCATTACAGCCTATTATACTTTCCAGAAATATCTTAGATGGGTTGGTTAGTATTGAACCAGCTGGATTCAGTGCAGGAGTTTGGATAGAAACAGGAATTTTTGAAGGAGCAATCATCTCAGAAAATAAGATCAATGCTTACCAATATTTAAATCCGGGTTTGGTTTCAGAAAATTCTTACGGAATTATTTTTACTGACGCAGTAGATTCTAGTAATATAATAAATAATGATATTTATATAGGGAATACTCAAAATTCTTCCCTCGGAAAATCCACAGGGATATTTACTCAGGCTGGATTCGGAGTTCATAAAATTATAAATAACCAAATCTTTTCTAAAAATCTTTCTGCAAATAGTGCCGGAATTATTTTTGGAAGTCCTCCGGAATCTCCTTCTATAATTAGAGGAAATAATTATTTTGTAAGCGTTCCTATAGTTGTTGGTCCAACTCAATATATTTTCTGCGGAAGCACATTAAACCAAGAAGATTGTGCTCATCCAATCTCTGGACAATTCATTGGGGATTATTCCGATAGTTACGGTGCAGATCCTAAATTTGTGGCTACTACTGATATAGAGAAAATCTTGAATTTTAATCTTCCATTTGGAATTCCATCGTCCGCAAATTCTCCTTGTTCTTCTCTTTATGGAGGAGTGGATCTAAGCACAATCACGCTTCCAATCACTTCTATCCCTTTTATACAAACTGATTTTTACGGAAGTCCAAGAACAAACTTTTCAAGCCCATTTGCACCACCCGGGGCTGGTTCAATTTCAATTGGTGCAATAGAATCGGATGCAAATTGTTTCTGAACTCTTATACCAAAGACCAATAGAATTTGAAATAGTTTGCCGGGATTTAAGACTTGATAGATCCAAATCAGGACTTTCCATGGAAGTATGTCAGACATTTCGATTTACGAAATCACAGTAACACAAGTAATCAAAAACCTAGAACACCTAAAACGATTTATAGACAAGGGCAAAAATTTCGCCGAATCCAAAAAAATCGAAATGGATGTTTTGTTAAACTCGAGACTCGCACCGGACCAATACAATTTTATCCGACAAATCCAATTGGCTTGTGACACAGCGAAATTAGGAGGGGCTCGCCTAACTGGAAAACAATTCCAAAGTCATGATGATACCGAAAAAACTCTTTCTGAAATAATAGATAGGATCGATTCAGTCGTAGGTATTCTGAAAGGATTGAAACCAGAAGATTATAAAGAAGCTTCTGAAATTAAAATTTCCCTACCCCGTTGGGAAGGTAAGTCCCTGACCGGAAAAGAATATGCGCTTCATCATATGATCCCTAACTTCTTCTTTCATATCGTGACTGCTTACGATATACTCAGGCATAATGGAGTCGAACTTGGGAAGAAGGATTATCTGGGAGATTTTCCTTTTAAATCATAGATTTCAATTTTAAGAACCTGGACGCCTGCCGCTCCGCGGCACCGGACTCTTCGCTCCAATCAGCGGTTCGCCATAAACGGCGCACCGCCGGATTTCCGCTTCCGATTCCTGGCGCAAGCTGCAATAAACTCACGCAGAGCCGCGAAGACGCAGGATCTGCAGATGTAGTAACTTCGACATTTCTCAACTTTTTTCCCAAAACCCTCACTATTTTCTAACTTAGGTATTTACCTAAGTTTCTTTTCGTGATATAGTTAGGTAAATGCCTAAGTATAGTAACAGTCTGGATAATATGTTTCATGCTCTGGGGGACCCAACAAGAAGGTCCATTTTAGAGCGTTTGAGCATGGGACCGGCAACTGTAGGAGAATTGGCGGTGCCTTTCAAAATGGCTCTTCCTTCGCTCATGCAGCATCTAGGTGTATTGGAAGATTCTTCTCTGGTTTGGTCCGAAAAAGTGGGTCGCGTAAGAACTTATAAACTTACACAAGACACCATGAAAGCGGGCGAAGATTGGTTCGTTAGACAACGCACCCATTGGGACAAAAGGTTAGACCAACTGGACAGTTACTTACTTGAAATGAAGGAGAAAGAAAATGGCAAAAACTAATTATTACCAACCGGACCCAAAAACAGATCTAGTTCTTGAAAGAATCGTAGATGTTCCTACTGAACTGGTTTGGAAAGCATGGACCACTCCGGAACATATACTGAAATGGTTTACCCCTGCCCCATGGAAAACTATCGATTGCGAGATTGATCTTAAACCGGGCGGGATCTTCCGCACAACTATGCTATCTCCGGAAGGACAAGAGTTTCCAAATAGCGGGTGCTTTTTAGATATCGTTGAAAATGAAAAACTTGTGTTCACTGATATTTTTGAGCCGGGTTTCAAACCTACTCCAAGCGGCGGATTTTTTACTGCGATACTTACATTAGAAAAACATGGTAATGGGACCAAATATCATGTTCTTGCTCGTCATAAAGATGAAGAAAGCAGAAAAAAACATGAAGAGATGGGTTTTCATGATGGTTGGAACGCAGCATTGGATCAATTAGTAGAACTAATGAAAGCAGTTCGCTAAATTTTATAATAATAGATCAATCATCTAAAATCGGGCATTCATTTACTGATTTTAGATGATATCTATTATATTTAATTTTTATAATTTTATTAGTCCTTTGCATTTCTCCATTTTAAGGCATATTCTTTTTTCCAACTCCTAAAACCGAATAACCTTGCCGTAGGCGAAATTAAGAAAGAAAGAATCTTCTGTACCGAAACGGAAGGACTAGCCAAATATGTATCATCATAATAACCGGTAACTAGCATCGCTTGTAAAAAAAATGAGATATCGCTTCTAGGAGTATCGTTTTCAGTAAAAAATCCATGGATCTGAGTTAGGAAAAACGGCCATTTTCCAGAAGGTTTCACTCTTACGATCGCATTCAATTCTTCTAAACCATGATTAAAAGGTTGATGAGCGGTTCCTTTAGGAACAGTAAAAGATTCTCCGGGATTTAACTCGTATGTTTTGCCGTCACTTATCACATTTAATTTTCCCTTTTTAACAATAAAAGTTTCATCGTAATTGGGATGGATATGCGGTTTTGGTATCGCTCCACCTGGTTGCAAAAAGAGTTCCGCCTCTGAAAATTCTTCTGAGTCTGTCTTTAAAAAGATCACCTTTTCGGAAGCGAAATTATTTACGATCGTATCTCCAGGCATAGGGTAAAGCTCGCTTGGCGGAGAAGGCTCCGGAAAAATTATATGATGCAGTACACTCCCGATAAGTATATATGTTAGGATCCCGTATAATAGAAATTTAATTTGTTTCACCCGTTTCTCCGAATTTACTTTTAAGAAGAGGCTCAATCTCTCTTCTTTCAGAAAATTAACATCTTCGAGCTCAAATCTCAATTACCAGGAGGTAATATTCTCTATTTTTTTATCTAAATTTCTTGAGGACACACTTGAAAACTCTATTGTGAGCTCTTTAAATCTTTCGTGAAATCGCTCCATTGAAGAAGAAGTTCCTTCATCGGAAGGAATCATATAATAACAGCGAATAGATTCGGAATTAATATCAAAAGGATGTCCAATTACTGTTTCTATTAAATCGAAGGAAAGTATTCCTTCATACCTTAACTGTAGTTTGGGAAGTTTTCCAATTTCATTTTTTTGAATTTCTATTGTTCCATGAGCAATTCTATCGATCACTAAGTCTTCGAAAGCAGTACAACTGTTCATTCTATCCGAGAAAATTTCGTAGTCCAATAAATAACGCCCAAAACCTTTATCACTCAAAATGAGTTCATTGCGGCTCATTCCTTCTGCTGATGAAAACGTTCCGTTCAATTCTGAGACGAGGCAATCCATTCCATTATTAGATACGATGATCTTCCCCTTTTGATCAACTACGCAGGCGGGGTTCGGATCTTGCCTTAAGATCATTTTTTTTAATAATTCTTTCTGAACGTTTTGTTCACTTTGCAAAGAACTGTGTTCTGAAGAAAATCCAGCCGCTGCAAACAGAAGATTGCGATAAGGAGAAGAAATCCCCAAAGCTTCGGTTAACTTACGAACAATCTCTCTTCCAGGTTTCGCCCTGCCCGATTCCAAGAAACTAAGATGTTTAGATGAGATTCCTGCATCTAATGCCAGGTCTAATTGACTTTTCTGCTCGCTATCCCTTAAAATTCTCAAAACCTTTCCGAACGAATTGAACATATATTTCCTCAACGACGATTTTGTTCAGTTAGAACGATATCCCGGAGAACTTAATGGGGGAATATTTTATTCAAAGAGCTGAGAACAAACCTTACCCTTTTGGGAATAAAACACTGGGAAATGACTTTCGGATATTCTGAATATTTTAAAATGCTATTTTATAAGTAGCATGGCATCTAACACAATTTTGGGTGAGCTTGTCTAATTCTTTTAGAATGCCTTTAGTGTCTTTCTTCTGTCTTAGATCTTCTGCAATCTTATCGAATTGGTCATGCGTACCAAACCCCAATTGTTTGAATTCTATAGGTAATTTTAAAAGGATCGTTTTTTCCTCATCTTCCAACTTTTTTACCATTTCCATTCCGCTTGCAGAAGCAGCTAATTCCGCTTTTTTATAATCATCTTCGGCTAATGCAGAAACGATCCCATTAACTGATGCAAGCAATCCTCGCATCTCAGTTAGAACTAAATTCCTTTCTTGAGGGTTCAAATGGATTGCAATTCTACCGTCTATTGATTCGGACACATTTCCGGAAAAGAAAAAATAGAGAATAACGGAAACAGAGATTAACCATAAAACTAAAGAAATCAATCCTAAAGGAATTTTTTTCACAACTTACTCCATAAAACAAATATCAAACTATTATAATATAAATTCAAATTGTTCTGATTTCACCGGACTAATTTGATAAAAAAATCAGTTAATGCTTCCGGCAATTCTTTCGGACTTGGTAAAATCCTATAAGACTCTTTCCCAAGCATAGCGGGAAGATATTGTTTTGCACTCTTATCGATCGCGAGAGCAAAAACTCCTACATTCGCTCTTTCACATTGTTGGATCGCTTTTTTGACGTCTTCTATTCCGTATTTTCCTTCGTAACGATCATAATCGTTCGGCTTTCCATCTGTCAAAAGTAGAATCCAACGTTTTTGGCTTTTTTCATTTTGGATCAAAGAAAGGGAATGTCGAATCGCAGGTCCTATCCGTGTATACCCTTTAGCTTCCATAAGTCCTATCTTGTCTCTTGATCTTTCCCAAGGTTCATCAAAACTTTTTATATTCGAATAATCACAATGATTTCTAGTATTAGAATAAAATGAATCTATCCTAAAACGATCTCCAAATTCTGAACAAATCTGCCCAAATAATACCAAGGAAACTTTTTCCACATCCAAGATCCTTTGGTTATCTACATAAGAATCTGTGGACAAACTCATATCAGCGAGTAACAGTATAGAAACTTCCCTAAGCTTCTTTCTATCGGATAAATATACATTTTCGCCGGGAGTTTGGCCACAAGATAGATCCGAAAAATATTGCAGAGCAGCATCCAGATCCAAATCTTCTCCATAAGTTTGTCTTTTAAGAGACGTTTTCAGATTAAAAAATCGATTCATTCTGGATCGAAGTGAATTTAATATATTATGATTTTCTTGGAAAACTTTTTGAGTGAATCCGTAATTTCCATCCGGAAATTGTTTCGGGAATACTTTACAATGATCCTTTCTAAATTTCTTCTTTTTAAAATCCCATTCATCATACAAAATTGGATTTTCATTAGAGCGATCATTCTCCACTTCTCCCGCAAATAATCCTGAGAAAAAATCGGTCCTAAAAACGGAATGAGTAGGTTCGTTAGAACGAACTGTATGTCTGAGATCTAACTCTCGAATTGCTTCTTCTTGTTCTGATAAAGTATCAGATCCATCAAAGTCCCGCCAATTTCCTTGGAATTCCTCTGCAGTTTCTACCTTTTCGAATTGGTGCATTAAAGTATAATCTTCTTGTGATTTGAGATCCGCTTGGATAATTTCTACCCTTTCTCTGGGGACTCCCTCTAACTCTGTTTCAATCTTATCATTTTCATTTTTTTGAGAATGTAATTCTTGAGAAGATATCGAACTTTCTCTTTTTGAAGAAGAAGACATCCAAATTCCATGTAACAAGGAAAGATCTTCAGGAAGATTCTTATTCTTTAGTATAGATCTTTGAAATTCCTTCTCTATATTTTCTACAGATCTTAAAATGGATATTGCGTCCGGAAAATTTTTTATCAGGCTTGCAATTACCTGTGGATAGGTTTCTGCTGCAGCGTGTAAAGATTCGCTTCTGCCCTTAGTTTCTCCTTTTTTCCAATAAAACCCTAACCTTCTTTGTTCAGAAATATAAAGTATTCTGAATATATAAAATTGAATATTAGAGTTAATGTCAGGTCCGTGAAAATAGGATTGTGGCAAGAAGTAGATTTGGTCCTGAAATCCTCCTTCTCTTTCCGCAGGAAATATTTCTATATTCTCCCCGGTCAAAGATTTAGCGAGAATAGAAAGCCTTGGCTTAAGTTCGGAAAGTTTTGCTATTTTATTATGTAAGAATTGATCTTTCTCAGGAGAGAAAATCTCCCGAACAGTATTATATGTTTTCTTAAATACGAATTCTTCCCAACCCATATTAGATCATTAAAGAGACCAGATCTTTTAAAGAACGGATCGTATCTGGATCATCACTCAATGGTTGGACAATGGCAACTTCGCAAGATAATCGAGAGGGCAAACCTGTGGAGATCAATTTTGCGGCATCCACAAGTAATCTTGTAGAGCAAGATTCCAATAGTCCCAACTCTGTGAGATTTCGGATTTTCTCTGCAAGCCTTACTAGTTTAGAAGAAATGGAAGAAGAAATTCCCGTCTCCTTGCTTAATATTTCCTCTTCTGTTTCCTTGTTCGGATAATCGAATTGGATGGATATAAATCTTTGTCTTGTAGAAGGTTTTAATTCTTTCCAACCTCTTTGGTAACCCGGATTATAAGAAGCTACTAAAACAAAAGTATCCGGAGCCTTTAAATTTTCATTCTTTCTATCAATGAAAATTTCTCTTCTGTGATCTGTCAAAGGATGGATAGAGACAATCGTATCAGGTCTTGCCTCTGCAATTTCATCAATATATAATATTCCACCGGAGCGAACACTTCTAGTCAAAGGTCCGTCCTGCCAGACAGTCTCGGAACCTTGGATCAAAAATCTTCCGAGCAAATCTACAGCAGAAGTTTCCTCATGACAAGATACGCTTGTCATTGGAAGACCTAATTTGGATGCCATAAATTCTACAAATCTAGTTTTACCACAACCTGTGGGACCTTTGAGCAAGATAGGGAGTCTATTATTATAAGCGTGTTCGAATATTTCTATCTCTTGCCCAATAGGTCTATAATATGGAATCTCGTTTTGAGCCAACATTCCATTTTTATGATCTGTTTTAGGATCTACGGGCAAGAGAAATATCTCCTGAAGTCTGCTCTGCCCCTAAGGCTTCATCCGTTGGAGCTCCAAAACGTATGAAGTTAATAATGAATGCGATAATCCCCGAAGTGAAAACAGTTGCTGCAAGTATCAATCCTAAGAAGTGAACTTGGATCTCCTTTTGAACAGTCAAAAAGTCTAGTCCTAATTTTCTTTCTAGGTAAACTTGTGCGATACCCGCTACCGCAAATGCTCCGGTCATACCTAACATTCCGATATTCGAAGCCCAGAATGCAAAAAGTCCTGTTGGATTATTCCAAAGTTTTCTACCAGTAAGCAAAGGCATCGCATATGTTAAGATCGCAAAAACAATCATTGCATAAGCCCCCCAGAAAGCGAGGTGTCCGTGCATTGCAGTGATCAATGTTCCGTGAGTATATAAGTTTACCTGAGGAAGAGTGTGAGCAAATCCTAAAAATCCAGCACCAACGAAAGACATGACTGCACTTCCAATCGTCCAGAATAGAGCGATCGTATTTGGGTGGTTCCTTCCACTTTTCCGATACATGGAGATTGCAAACATCGCCATAGCAAGAAATGCAAGAGGCTCCAACATAGAGAAGAATCCGCCAACCCATTTCCAGTATTCAGGAACTCCTATATAGTAGTAATGGTGGCCTGTTCCCAAGATCCCGGATAAGAAAGTTAACCCGACAATCACATACAGCCATTTCTCGATAACTTCTCTATCCACTCCAGTGAGTTTGATTAGAAGGAAAGAAAGTATCCCTCCCATGATCAATTCCCAAACTCCCTCTACCCAAAGATGAACTACCCACCAACGGAAATACGAATCCACCGTTTGACTATTGAATTGGATCATTCCTGGAAGATACAAAAGAGCAGCGGAGAAAAGACCAAAATACAGAACAAGAGAAGTTGTAGTATACCTTTTTCCCTTCCAAACTGTCATTCCTATATTAAAAAGGAATAATAGAACGTTAACTACGACCAGATAATCCAAAGGGCGAGGGATTTCTAAAAACTTTCTACCTTCCCAATAATTAAAGTGAAACCCTATAATGGACACAACACCGACCAAAATTAAAGAGATAAGTTGGAGGTATGCAAGTCTTTCTGAATAAATCTCTCTATCAGATTCATCCGGAATAATATAATGTGCAGCACCCATAAAACCTGTTAGTAACCAGACTACCAACAAATTTGTATGAGTTGCTCTTGCAGCATTGAATGGAACCCAATCATGCAAAACATCGAACCCCATTCTGGCAAATCCCATCACGAATCCATAAACTATTTGCAGGGACAACAAGAGCATGCAGGTAGCAAAGAACCAATATGCAATTTTTTGAGATTTATATTTCATAAAAAAACCGTTATATTCTAATCCTATTTGTTTATTTCAATTGAGAGAGATAAGAGGAGAGATCCTTGATCTCACTATCGCTTAGAGGAAGTTTAGGCATCGCAGTACCCGGTTTGATTTTTTGCGGATCCCTCAGCCAATTTTCTAGATATGCAATATCGTATTTTTTTCCTACTGAGTCCAAAGCTGGACCTACGTTTCCTCCAGCACCTCCAACTGAATGGCAAGCAGTACAGATCTGTTTAAATTTTTCAGGTTGAGCAACAGCAGCTGACTCGGCATTTACGAGTTGTGTAGAAGATTTATATTCAGGTTTAGGGGGAAATCCCTTAAGATCCAACTCTCCATTCCACTTTAAGAAAGCGATGATATCCGAGATCTGAGATTCAGAAAAATCGTATTTCACCATTTTCCTTTCCCCAGGATACATAGCTTGAGGATCCTTTAGAAAAACACGAATCCATTCAGGACCTCTTCTTTCGTAAACCTTGGTTAATTCAGGAGCGTAATATGCTCCTTCTCCCAAGATCGTATGACATCCCATACAATTATTCTTTTCCCAAAGCTCTTTGCCTCGGATCACTTCCTCACTTAAAGTTTTGGAAGAAGGAGAAGAATAAACGTATTTTAAAGAATCATAAGTAAGAAGCAGGAAAACTGCGGAGAATAAAAATGTCCCGACCAGGAAAAATAATTTCGCCTGAAATTTTGTAAGCATACTCTCTTCCTTATCTTAAAAAAAACCGCGAGCTCGCGGGAAACAGTGATTTAGAAATCGGGAGTATTTTGAGCTATGTTTCAAAAAATTTCCTTGATATAGATCAAGTTAGGTTGGAAAATTTATAAACTCTTTTGGCTTGAATTATTTTGAAAAACGAACATAAAACATCCGTTATGGCAAAAACGTTAAGCGTTCAAACAAGCGATCTTTGGGTTGAAATCCAAAAAGAATATCCAAATGAGCTCTCATCGATAGGTATTCGAAAAAAAATTTCAAAAGGAGAGGTAGTTTTCGGAGAAAGAGATCCTTACGAAGGTTTTTTTGAGATTATATCAGGTATCTTTAAAGTATATTCATTATCTCAAGATGGAAAGGAAGCCATCTTAAAGGTATTTTATCCGGGAGAATTGGTCGCAGCACATCCTATCTTTCAACCTCAGGAACCCTGCTTTTACCCAGCATTTTGCGAAGCATTAAAAGATGGAGAATTGACGTATTATCCTAAAAAGGAATTCACATCCTTCTTATTCGAAAACACTAAAGCACTCTATTTATTTTCAGCTGTAACAATACAACATCTCAACTATTTCAGAAAAAAATTGGTAGAGAACCTTCATCTTTCCGTAAAAGATAGAATCTTAAATTTTTTAAAAGAATGCGGTGCCTCTCAAAAATTAATTACTCTTCCTATTACGAAAAATCAATTGGCCTCTCTAATAGGAACCACTCCAGAATCAGTAAGTAGAGCATTTAGATCTCTTTTGGATGAATGTATCCTGGAGGAAAAGGATTCTTCCTATAGAATCATAAAGGAAAATCGACCAAAACCTACCCATGAATACCCCGCTTTGAGGCAATAATCAATATTCTAAAAGCCTTTTTGAGCTTGACCGAGGAATAGTGCATACACACCATTTGGATAGAAGATATGAAAAATAAACCTTCCTCTTCAGAACTCAAGAAAATAGGTCTATCCTGCTTGAATGTAAGTTTAAGAAGGACTGCCAGATTAATCACTTCTTATTACGATTCTATACTCAAACCGTCCGGCCTCAGGATTACACAATTTAGCATATTAGTTGGAATAGGACATGAAGAAGAATGTAGTATTACAGATCTTTCGAGACTGACTGATATAGATAGAACTACCCTACAAAGAAGTTTGGAAATACTAAAAAGGGATCACCTAATCCGGATCGAAAAAAAAGCGGCAGGTAATGTTCGAAACCTATCTCTTACTAAAAAGGGTGAATCCAAATTAGCAGAGGCTATCTTGCTATGGGAAAAAGCACAGAGCGAACTTACTAAATCATTAGGAAAATCTAAATTCCAAGAAACCTTAAAGGTGCTTTCGGAAGTCAGAAAAATCCCAGTTCTGGAAACCCAAAACCAAGTCTAATGAATATATTTAGAAAAAACGTTTTAGTAAGAAACATATAGTGTATATACAACACATAAGGAGCATATATGGTAGTAATAGTAGATGGAGCTAGAACTCCTTTCGGAAAATTTGGTGGAGGATTAAAAGATTATAGTTCCTCCGATTTGGCCATAATTACAGCCAAAGAGACCGTTCGAAAAATCGGAGTAGATCCATCTAAGATAGAAGAAGCTATTTATGGAAATGTAATACAGGATAATAAAGATTCCGCATATCTTGCCAGGCATATTTCTCTCAGATCAGGACTCTCAGAACAATCCAGTGCACTTACAGTAAATAGGCTTTGCGGTTCAGGCCTTGAAAGTATCCTAATAGGGGCTCGTAAAATTCTCTCAAATGAAAACAATCTCATACTTGCAGGTGGAACCGAATCCATGAGTAACGCGCCTTTTGTATTAAAGGGTGCCAGATGGGGAAATAAATACGGAGACACGATCGCAGAAGATAGACTTGCCCAAAGTCTCACGGATTGTTTTGCAGATCTGACTATGGGAATGACTGCAGAAAATATCTCCCAACATTTCAAAATTTCTAGATCGGAACAAGATGAATGGGCTGGAATTTCCCAAGTGCGTTCGGAGAAGGCCACAAAGAGCGGAACCTTCTTATCAGAAATGATAGCTGTCCAAACTGGTGGGAAAAAATCGATTTTACTAGACAAAGACGAACAAATCCGAGGAGAAGAGTGTTTGCCTCAATTAAAAAACCTACCCACTTCATTCTTAAAAGATGGAACTGTTACTGCAGGTAATGCCTCCGGAATCAATGACGGGGCCGCCTCCATTCTACTCGCCTCAGACGATTGGGCTAAAGGTAATGGGATAAAACCTTTAGCTTCTATATTAGGTTATGCGAATATAGGATGCGATCCTAAAATGATGGGTTTAGGTCCGGTATTTGCAATCCCAAAAGCTCTAGAAAATTCTGGACTAAGTTTAAAAGATATAGATCTATTCGAGATCAACGAAGCCTACGCTTCTCAGACATTAGCAGTTATCCGAGAATTAGGATTAGATCCGGAAAAAACAAATGTAAACGGTGGAGCAATTGCAATAGGTCATCCGCTCGGAGCAAGTGGGACAAGAGTTACATTAGCTTTGGCTTATGAACTTAAACGTAGAAATCTCCGATATGGAGTGGCCTCTCTTTGTATTGGAGGTGGACAAGGAATTGCAATCGTCCTAGAAAATTATAATTTTAAGAAATGATTTTCGTTCAAAAAGCGAAAGAAATACGTAGCACGCGAAGTGGGCTTCCAGAAATCTTTTAAGGGAAAAAGAGGGCTCGCCTATTGAAAGAATCGGTTACCCAAAGGCCGCAAGGAGCAACTGCCACAGAAATAACAGTTCCAGTATTTTTCGAAGTAGCAGAGCCGTCAAAACCGGCATTAAAATCAGGTTTACCAAGCACTCTATCTGCTCCTTGACCAACGCTAAAAGGAGGGGAAAAACGGACAGCTCTTCCGTTATTCGAATCAGCTACCCAAACTGCTCCATTAGGCTCGATGCTAACTCCATTCGGGCCCTGTAAGGCAAAACGGCTTGTTCCTCCAGCTGAGGCAGAAAAGTTAGGCTGCCCTAGAACCATGTTTGCTTGCATTCCATTTGTAAAAGGAGGGCTAAATCGAAGAACCCGATTATTTGTAAAATCTGAGACCCAGAGATTTCCCGCTGAATCTGCTGCAATACCGGTAGGTCTGGTGAATCTAGTATCTGACGCCCCACCTCCAGCTGAAGTGAAGTCATCTGCACCGATTACCAGATCAGCGTTCTGGCTTGAACTAAATGACGGTGAAAAACGTAGAACCCGATCATTAAAATAATCCGTAACCCAAACTTTGTCCCCTGGGTCTACCGCAACCCCGTATGGATTACTCAGAGTGTTTATAGTCCGGGAGGATACTCCAGTTCCAAGCATCATATCAGGCAAATCTCCAGAACTCATCCCTGGAGCATAATGTTGAACAGCGTTCCCAGTTGAAGTAGTTCCGGAAACCACCCAGATCCCGCCACTTAAATCCATTGCAATTTGTCTCGCCTCCATTGGGGAAGCAGTAAGTATAATGTTTGCGTTCCCATAAGTCTGTAAAGGTGCGGGGAAATGCATGATTCTCGCATCACTAGGACCACCATAAGAATCCGTTATCCAAAGTCCTCCTTGAAGGTCCATTGTAGCTCCGGATACAGATCGAAATTGATTAGGGGCTGTTCCAAAAGAACTGTTGTCCGTAAAATCCGATTGGCCTAAAACGATTGTAGCCGCTTCACCATTCTTAAAAATACTGCAGGAATTTCCGGTCACCCCTCCGCAAGTGGAGCTCGTATCGTTTAGAAGGAATTTTATAAGTTGAGTGTTTAAAAAAGCATTACTTGAGGGATCACAAGGATTCTCGGTGGAAATGGCTCCGCAATTTGCAAATAATAAGAAACAGATAATATATAATAATTTTTTAATATTATTAAACAATGGGATAATTCCGGGCATTCGATAAGTAATTTAAACGAACCACTTTCGTCTGCAAAGCAATTTATTTACCAAACAAGCGAAATCCGAATCCCTCAAACGAGTAGTCTCTTTCGATTTAAATCGAGTTAGCTATAATTTTGATGCAACGATTTCCCGATCGTGAGAGCTCTAAATTAAAGTAAAACGGCTTGTTTAAGTCTGCTTTTTAGTTTTAGCATCTCTTCTGATTTTCTTTCAGAAGACCAGTTCCATTCTTTACTCGCAATCTCCAGCACTTTAGATAGCACATCGTCTTTAGGAAGCCCTATAGTTCCAAGTCCAGTTCGTCTTAAGAAAATATCCTTCAATGTCATAGCCATTTCAAAACGGATCGCGTATAAAACTTGAGCTGCCAATTCTCCATCTTCATCTAATACTTCTGATAGTTGTTTAGAAGTATTTGCCAATTCCAGAACTGACTCATATTCAGTTCCATAATGTCGAACGAGATACTCTATAGTATTTTTGGAAAAATTGGAATGGGAAGATTTAGCATTTTCTAAATAAGATTCAACATTAGAGATCTCGCATCCTTTTAGGAATTTTTTCGCAGAAGCACTCGGTTTTACTTTTTTAGAAATTTTCTTTTGGATGAGTTTAAATATTTTCTCTGCGAAATGACGACTAGTAGTATATTTTCCGCCACCTGCACTGATCAGTCCCTCTATTCTCTCTTTAGAATGATCTTGCAATTCTGATTTTCGAGAAGCTGAGTAAGTTCCCCCTTCTTCTCCCCCAGTCTCTGCAAGAGGCCTTAGTCCACCGTAAGCAAACTCAATATCTTTCAATTCTAATTTCTCAGTAAGCAAACCTGAAGAATTAATATATTCCAAAAATTCCAAAATACTTTCCGGAGAAAGTTTCCACTCTTCTACCGTGCCGTAATATGATTTCTCAGTAGGTCCAATCATATTCTTCCCTCTCCAAGGGGCAAAACTGAAATGGCCTTTTTTACCTACGTGAAGCACCATAGTATCAAAATATTTTTTAGTGATCAGATATATCCCTTCTGATCTTGTTTTAGGTATAGGAACTTTTATTTTCTTAGTTCCGTTCAAGAAATCCTGGCTCCAAGGACCAGAAGCGTTCACAACCACTGAAGCATTCAATTTTATGTTTTTATTATGAATGGTATCCTTTATGAGCGCCCCAATTACGCGATCACCATCAAAGATCAGTTCTTCTGCCTTTGAATAATTAGAAACGAATGCACCTTCTTGGACTGCAGATTTCAGAAATGCCAGAGTCAATCTTTCCGGACTAGGCATGATACAATCATAAAAATAGATTGCTGAGTCCATCGCCAAGCCTCGGCTTCTAATTTCTTCTTTAGAAAGTAATCTATGTGCAGGAATTTTTTTAGATTTATCCCAAGTCCGATTTCTATCAAATGAAAGCAGATCATAAACGAATAGACCTATCCTTTCTAGTAGACCTGGATTCGGAAGTATCATTGGATAAGGATATACTAGATTTGGAGCAATATTAGATAGGATCCTCCTTTCCTTAAGAGCTTCTCGGACTAAGGAAAGATCAAAACGTTTTAAATATCTCAACCCACCGTGGATAAGCTTTCCTGTGGCAGATGATGTTGCCCCACCAAAATCCTCTTTTTCGACCAAAGCAACAGATAATCCCCTACTTGCTACTTCATAAGCTAAGGCAGAACCAGTGATTCCACCTCCAATGATCAATACATCAAATCGAGTTTCATTTTCTATATTTTCGATAAAACGTTCTAATTTTTGAGGATTCATTTACCTACCTTAGAAGATGAGATAATCTCTCTAATTTCTTTTTGAAGCGCAGGTCTTTCACTTTCTATATTCCAAAGTCCTAAACGAAATACTAATATAGGAAGTCTCCATCTCTCTATATCTTTCCAATCCATTCCAGAGACAGAAAGATACCTTTTCAAATAACCTTTTAAGATGAACTTTCGAACTACGGTATAAAACAATACTTTTAAGAATGGAGTTCCCGGCCAAAGTTCCGCATCTTGGAACAGAAAAACAGTAGAAGCAACGTCCGCAGCAGGATCTCCTTTTAATGCTGTCATCCAATCAATGATCACAAACGAATCACTTGTAACGATAACATTTTCTGGATGAAAGTCTAGATGCAAAACAGAGGAGCCTTCAGGCAAATTTTCTATGAATTGTTTTGCGATTTTCTTCTCGTCTTTGCTCAGAAATGAAAGTGGTTCTTTAGAAAGAACTTTCACTGCTTCTGATCTTATATCCTGCATCTTTTTGGCCTTCTTATTATGCAGGCCAAGATGAAGGTCAGCAAGTATCTTAGAAAGACTGAAAAAAGTCAGAGGCTTTTTGTCTGGGAGTTTGGTGAGCGAAATACCATCCAATCTATCAAAGATCAATCCATGTCTATCTCCGACCTTAACTTTCTCATAACATTTCATAGAAGTAGCACCCTCTGAGAAAGCAATTACAGAATTAGAATATTCTGTACTAACCTCAGAGGTGGGGAATTCTTTAAAAAATAATTTCAGGATCTTATTTGGTCCATATTCCGAAATTTCGGCGGACCTGCCTATTGCGAGTGATTTTCCAGGACTTGGTCGGTTTGATTTTTTAGCGGGCATGCTTCTCTTCTCTATTTATTAAACAAAAACTGATTCTATATTCGTATCCTCGCGAGCAAGAAGTAAATTCAGGAATTTTAAATAAGTTTGATTCCGAATCTTTCAAGAACATAATTAAAAGATAAAAAAAGAAAAATAGTAAGGAGAATACAAGAACCTAGTGCAGACCAAAAACCTAAAGCAGAATACAATTTGGGAAATATTATAAACATAGGTAAGGTTGGGATTACAAACCAAAAAGTATAATAAGCGTGGTTGGATATCTTCTCTGGATCCGTTTTTTCGAATTGCAACCAAAGTAAGGTCAAAATTGTTACCAACGGAAGAGAAGCAATCAAGGCTCCAAAACGGTCATTTCTTCGAGCAATTTCAGAAATTAAAACGACTAAAGCAGAAGTCACTGCGTATTTGAATACAAGGTATAGCATAGATCTTGAGAATTATCAAATTAAGGAATTTTCACAAGTTTATAACCGAAACACAAGTTTCTATTTTTTTGTTTTTCTGCTGATCCCTAAAACTGAGATATCATCTTGTTTTGGAGATCCGGCAAGGAATTCATCTAATTTTTTTAATATTTGATTAATTCCTTCTCCTATTGGAATTCCTTTTAGATTTCCTATGATCGCCTCTACTCTTTCTTCCCCAAACTCCTCTTTATTAGAGTTCCATTGTTCGAAAAGGCCATCTGTAAAAAGTATTAATTTAGAATCTTGCGTAAATTCCATCTCATTAGAAGTATATTTTGTATTCGGGATCACCCCCATGATCCTTCCAGTTTTTTCCAGAGATTGGATTTCTTGACCTTGGATCAAGTATTGAGGCACATGTCCTGCAGAAGAATATCTAATCAAATTTAAGTTTGTGTCAATATCGACTACTATGCATGTGAAGAACTGATTCAAATTTTTGAATGTATGCAAAAATTCATTGTTTAAATGATATAAAATCTCTGTAACACTATAAATCCCACGCTTTAAGGATTCATAAATTGCTTTAATCGCCATGGTCAAAAGTGCAGCCTGCACTCCGTGCCCAGTTGCGTCCGCAAGAAATACCCGTGTCAAACCTGGACGAAGCTCCATTATATCGAAAAAATCTCCGCCTACTTCTGTGAGAGGAAGATATCTTACTGTAATTTCCAGATCACCTGTAAGTTTATCTTCTTGAGAAATGATCCCAGATTGGATCTTTCGAGCGGTAGATAGATCACTTTGAAGTAAACTTAAGTTATGTTCTAACTCAACGGCTAAAGTTTCTTTTTCTTTGATATTGGTCCTGATTTTATCAAGCACCAGGTTATATCTCTCTGCAATCTGTCCTACTTCTGTAAACGGTTCGATAGAAAGATCCTGACTTAGATCTCCTGTCTGTTTTTGGTATTCCATTTCCAAAAACAGATCTATCAGCTCAGTAGTGGCCCTATGTTCCGTATAATTGAGGCCCTGGTATTCATTCTGAGGAGAAACTCTCAAACTATAAAAACGATGGATGATATAAAGAAACGGATAACTTACGCCAAAAGAAACAACCGCACAAGAAACCACGCCGAGCAACTGCACTAGGATTTGAGTAGTTCTGTCTAACCCAGTATCTAAAATAGCAAGGTCTCCAAAAAATCCAACTGCCAAGGTTCCCCAGATCCCAGAGACAAGATGAACAGGAATAGCTCCTACCGCATCATCTAACTTAAATTTATCTAAAAGAACTCCAGCCTCGAACATTAGAATTCCTGCAACTAATCCAATCAAAATTGATTCCATAGAATTAACCGCGTTACAAGGAGCGGTAATTGCAACAAGTCCTGCCAAGGTTCCATTTAAAGGGAGAGTTGCTTCTGCATATTTTAAACGAATCCAACCATAAATTAAGCTGGAAGCCATCCCTCCGGAAGCAGCAAACATTGTATTTGCAATTATCTTTGGGACTTCGGATGAGAAAGCAAGAGTGCTTCCTCCATTAAATCCTATCCAACCGAACCAGAGTATCAATGTACCAAGCATTGCAAGTGGTAGATTATGCCCGGTGATCTTTCTAATCGATCCGTCTTTGCCATATTTTCCGGTTCTGTTTCCGATGAGTATCATGGCGGAAAGTCCAACCCAACCTCCAACACTATGAACCGCAGTGGAGCCTGCAAAATCCATAAAACCAAGATGAGCGAGCCAACCAGTAAATTGATTCCAATCCTGCAGATTTCTCCCCCAAACCCAATGGCCAAAAATAGGATAGATCAGAGAAGAAATAATTGTAGTAACAATAATATAGGCACCGAACTTCATTCTTTCCGCAACTGCACCGGAGACAATAGTCGCAGCAGTCCCGCAGAACATAAGTTGGAACAAAAAGAAAACTGATGTTTCAGGATTTGTTTTTGAAAAATCAGGAATGAACATATCCTTTCCGATCCAACCATTATAGGTTGTGCCGAACATAAGTCCGAATCCTATTGAATAGAAAACAAGAGTGGCAATTCCAAAATCGGTAATATTCTTAATTGCTACGTTAATCGAATTTTTGGTACGCGTTAGGCCGGATTCTAAACATAAAAATCCGGCCTGCATAAAAAACACTAATCCTGAAGAAAGGATGATCCAAAGAATGTCAAAATTCGTTTTAGGCATCTAATTTCTTATTTCAGAAAATGATAAGCGAATTGGCAAGAATCATTTCTCACAATTCATAAATATGCCTAACCCGTAGATCCACACTCCTATGAAAATTGAAGCTCCAAATTATCTAGAGTACTGATCCAGCCTTCTTTATGACCTTCCATGGAACTTTCGTTAGGTAGTCTCTCGTGAATAAGGATCACTTCCGTACCTTCTCCTTTATCCTGAAAAGTCACAGTCACAAGGGTATTTCCCTGGTCCGGTCCTTCCCAGCCATGAGTAAAAACGAGTTTTTCATTCATAATAATTTCCTGATATATCCCTGTAGCGATATAAATATCCCCGTTTCCTAACATGGAGGTCCTATATTTGCCTCCTACTTTGAAATCCATCTCGATCTCTCCGATCTTCAACTCTTTAGGACAGCCCCATTTTTTCATAATTTCCGGTTTAATCCAGGCTTCGAAGACCTTCTCTCTTTTTGCCTTTATAAATTTAGCTACTTGCAGTTTGTATTCTGCTGTTTTCATTCTATTTCCTCCAACAGTTCCTTAAGAGAATCCAATTGATCCTCCCAGAATTTCCGATAATGTTGAATCCATCTATCCGCACTCAGCATCGCTTTTCCATTCAGACTTAGATAGGAGAAAGATCCTTCCTTTCTTCTATTCACTAGCCTCGCCTTTTCCAAAACCTTAATATGTTTAGAAGCAGCGGCAAGGGACATTTCGAAAGGTTTTGCGATTTCTGTGATCACTCTCTCCTTTTTAGAAAGGCTTCTTAGCATTGCTCTCCTCGTAGGGTCTGACAATGCCTGGAATATCAGATCGAGGTCGTATTTTTTAGATTCAACCATATGGTTAAATGTATACCAGAAACCAAATAAAGAGTCAACCATTTGGTTGAATGTTTTTAGATTTTTTATAAGAAAAATTATTGCCACAGACCAGTGAATAATAAAATTCCTTTATGCGCTTTTGCCTGACTATCTTCCTACTCGCACTTACATTTTCCTCCTTCTCCAAAACATCCGAGCCAGCAGATTCCTGCTCCAAGATCAAAAATAAAAACGATCAGAAAAAATGTTATTCTAAGGAATACCAAGCAGCTGACAAAGAATTGAATGTGACTTATAAAAAGATAAGAGAAGGTTTATCGGAATCCCAAAAAGAAGATCTGAAAAAATTACAAATTCTTTGGATCGGATACAGAGACGGAGTATGCGAAGGACCTATGTATGCCTCAGATGAATCAGGGATAGAAACAATCATCTGCAAAACAGGAACCACAGAAGAAAGAACGAAATACCTAAACCATGTCTGGAAATTCGGCGCAATATCTAAGGAAGGATTAGGCTCTTATACCGATGGTTTCGGAGGCAGCTTAAAACTTTTCAGAGACAAAACGAATAAGAATATTCAATTTTCTTTTGAGGTTGTCAGAGGTCCTACAGCTCATTTAGGAGAAGTAAGCGGAAATTGGACTCCTTCTAAAGAAGGTAAATGGAGCTGGGCCTCATCTGAAGGCTGCAAGTCGGAAGATCCAGATTGTTGCTTATTGGAATTCGAATATTTTCAAAATAGGATAGAAGTAGAGGAAGTTTCTTGTTCTGCATATCACGGCGCAAGAGCTTATTTCGGCGGAAGTTATAGATACGAATTCAAATAAAGAAAGCAGAGCGCTTAATAGTTTGGCCATGATGCTATAGTATTAAGCACTCCTCCCCATATTTTTCCTGCTATTGAAGTTATCGTTGATGTCCTCCCTCAGGCCTCGACTAACAGAAGATCTAATTAAAAGAACGTCTGAACTCTTGCGGGGAAAGATTTGTTTTACTTTTAAATAATTTACTAAAAGACTGAGAATGTTCGAATCCTAATTCGTAAGCGATTGCAGTGACAGGCAGATCCGTCGTAGACAATTTCTCCTTAGCCTCCTCGATCAATTTATTATGTATATGCTGCTGAGTACTCTGTCCGGTCAAAACCTTGAGAAGCCCACTTAAATAATTCGGAGAAATACCTATCATTTCTGCAATATATTGAACGGAAGGAAGACCTTTTTGTTTCAAATCTCCTTCTCTGAAATACTCAGCTAAAACTTCTTCTGTCTTATCTAAAATTTTATGATTTGTGATCTTTCTAGTAATGAATTGCCGATGGTAAAATCTTTCTGAATAATTAAGAAGAGTCTCTATTTGTGAAATAATAATATTCTGACTGAAATTATCTATATTAGAATGATATTCTTGTCGGATATTTTGGATGATATTATTGGCAATAATCTCTTCCTTTTCCGAAAGGAATAAGGCTTCGTTTACGGAATAATCAAAGTATTCATACTTCCTAATGGTCTTTGCTAAAGAAGTATTCCAAATAAAATCCGGATGGATGAGCAAGATCCATCCGGAATGTTTTACTATAGATTCATTACTTACTTCTATCCGAAAAACCTGGCCAGGTGCCATAAAGAAAAGTATCCCTTCATCAAAATCATACTCCTGCTGTCCATATTTCATTTTTACGGATGGATTTCTCTTTAGGGAGATCGAGTAAAAATCCATGGCCCAGCTTGTAACATTGAACTCCGCAGAATGTTTGATGGAAGCATAATCCACTATACTGATCAAAGGATGTTCTGGTTTTGGCAAACCTCTGAGTTGATGAAATTCGCTGATCGTTTTTATTCTGTATGGCGTATAACTTGTCATTCTACAAATCTACTTTTGTTGATTGTAAACCTTTGCAAATTCTATTGCAAAATCTTTCAGTTTTGTTTTTCCTAGTGTTGGCCGATTACGGTAATAATCTTGGTATAACACGCCACCCCTTCTGGAAGCATTCATCTCAGTGAAACCTTTTGCGGTTTTAGGATTCATTCCCACTGCAATCATACCATTCAATAACTGCTCATCCGAAATGGCAGTCCATTTCAGATCAGACTTTCCGATAGCCTCTCCTAATATCTTTGCGATTTCATTTGGAGAAACTTCGTCACTCGCTATATATCGAATGTTTCTTCCGTTGAAAGGTTTATCAATCTCTTCTGCAATGGCCGTTGCAATATCTAAGGTTGATACCCAAGGCTCCTTCTCGTCTCCTTCGTAATTCGAAATTATAACACCTTGCGCTTTGATTGTTTGGATAAACGCAAACATATTATAATAGAATCCTACAGGACGCATGAACTTAATAGAAACATTCTGTGGTAACTCTTTCAAGATATTTTCAGCAATATAATGAAATGCAAGAATACCATTTCCAGAATCGGTATGAGCTCCAATACTGCTAAGATGAATCACTTTTTCGACTCCAGATCGCTGGATCGCATCTTTATAACTTTGTGCGATCTTACGAATCGTTTCCATCACATCCAAATTTTGATCAAAGAAGCTATGATAGCCTATAGCTTCCATCGCATATATTAGATCCGCACCTTGGAAAGTATGAAATAAGAAATCGCTGTCTTCCATTTTTCCGATAGAAGCGATAGCTCCTAAGCCTTCTATTTCCTTCTTCCTTTCCGGATTACTGCTTACTACAGTAACTGAATGTCCTTTTCTGACCAACTCTTCAGTAAGAGGTTTACTGATATGTCCTAATGAACCTGTAACTATGATCTTCATAAATTTTTCTCCAAGATTCGAGATCCTAATAGCGGTATTTCTTATTCTGATCGATTTAGAAAACCGTAAGTTCGTTTAGGTCGGATTATTCGAGTAGCCGAATCTCAGACGGATGTAGTCGTTTTTAAGGCTTTAGAGAAATATAAAATACCTAATTAGCCTTCGGTCTATATCGACACTTATCTTTACAAAGTCCAAAAAGGAAAATATTCTGGATTTTCAATCGGTCTAGTTTTCCGGAACACCGGAAACATCCAGATCAAAAACAAGGAGATCTCATGAGATCAATAAGTAATCTTTTTCGAAATATACGAATCGTTTTAACCGCACTATTAGTTACTGGCCTTATACAAGGATTGATAGGATGCGCAACAGTAGAACCAAAACCTAAAATTGAGATTCCTAGTTCCAAAACTTCTATCCAAATCCAGCCAATCTTTCATGGAAGTTTAGTTCTGACAATTGGCGAAAAAACAATTTATGTGGATCCTTCTTGGGGAGGAGAAAAGTATAAAGATCAGAAAAAACCGGACCTGATCCTAATTACCGATATTCACCCAGATCATATGGACCTAAAAACTTTGGGAGAGATCGCCACTAAGGAAACTCAGATCATCGCTCCAGAAGCAGTTGCAAAAGAAGCAAAAGAATATACTAATGTCACTCGTTTAAAGAATGGGCAATCCACTTCCGTAAGTGATATTAATATTTCTGCGATTCCTATGTATAATATTACCAAAGAACATTTAGATAAACATACTAAAGGAAGAGGAAATGGTTATTTGATCAAGTTTGGTGGAAAGACAATCTATATCTCCGGAGACACTGAAGATATTAAAGAAATGAGATCTTTGAAGAATATTGACATCGCATTTATTTGTATGAACCAACCTTACACAATGACTGTAGAAAAAGCAGCGGATGCAGTGAAAGATTTTAAACCGAAAGTTGTGTATCCATATCATTACCGCGGAAAAGACGGATTAAGTGACACCGAAAAGTTTAAGGCTCTTGTAAAAGAATCAAGCCCTTCTACCCAAGTTGAACTGATCAACTGGTATTGATCTATTGATTAACAGTTTCGAAAAAGAGAGCATTTTCTTTTTCGAAACTTCTCCACATGTTGCAAAAGACTTATATTTTTACATAATTATGCCATTTTGTGGTTTACTTTACTTCATACAAATTAAATTACAAACCTATGCAACTAATTCTATCCCTTGTAACGTTAGCCCTTTTTCTGGCATTTTTCGCCGGACTCAAAAACCCAACCCTGTTCTCTAAATGGATAAAGGAACCAACTCGTAAAAAAACCTCTCTCATATTCGGGGGTGCCCTCCTAGTTTCTATAATTCTTTTTGGAATATTCTCGCCACCTAAGTATGAATTAAGCAAAGAAGAAATAGGTTCCTTAAGTGAAGAAGATCAAATCAAATTGATTGTAAAAAAACAAATTGGAGAGGAAGCTTTAAAGAACGTGGTTATTACACGTTCTGAAAATGGGTTACTAGGAGTAGAGGTACAATTTGACGCCAAGAGCACTATCGACATGACTAAAAAAATGCGTATCGATTGGATTAAATCGAAAATGGCTGAATCTTATATCTCTATATATAAGAATTATAAAAACGTTGGAGAATGTAAAATCGGAGCATTCTTTCCGATGTCCGATAGTTACGGCAATAGTGCTGAAATAGAAGTGTACATAACGTATTTAGCGAAAGAAGAAGCGGACAAAGTAAATTGGAGCGCGGAAGATTGGGATCTAAAAGGAAATATCGTCCCTAGAATTTGGATGAACATTGCAATTCATCCGCAATTCCAGCTTTAATATTTTTCTCAATTAATCAGCAAGAATAAACATCCTGCGTATACTTTCATTCGGCAAAACCAGCTTTTTGCCAAATCAAAGTTCAAGAAACAATCTATCTTACTAAGTTTCAGTTTCCTCAGAAGAATCGAGTGAAGCTGATTTTTTAAATTCCTGCGGAGTTAATCCTGTATACTTCTTAAAAGAATCATAGAAGGAAGACTTGGATTGAAAACCTACAGAAAACGCGAGATCCAGTATATTTGCGGAAGGATCATTTAGAATAATCCGCTTAGCCTCCTCTATTCTGTATTTTTTAAGCAGGTCAGGAAAAGAGATATTCAGCACTTGGTTTAAAAGCTCTGAAACCTGATGAACTGATAGACCTAAAACCGCAGCAAGATCGCTGATCCTCAATTCTTCTTCTAAATAGATCTTGTCTTCATCCAGTAGTTTGTTCAATCGAGCTAGTGTATCGTCTACATTGATACCGACGATTTGAGATTTTTTCTTTCCTGATATGTCCGAGGATGTCTTATCCACTTGGAAATTCTTAAGTTCTTCTCTTCTTAAAGAAATTTCATATTCTAATTCTCGGATCCTTGTCCTAACAGAGCGACTAGTGAGAAATATGTTTATTGGAACGAAAAATGCTAAAAAGAATAAGAAACTTTTTCCATCGAAAGAAAAGAATGCCTTATATGAAATGATGTTTAATATCTCTATTGCAAGTAGAGAGAACATCCCGAACACAAACCAACGGGTTTGGATCGTTTTCCTCTTTGTAGCAACCAAGCTGAGAAGGATTGCTGTTACTGTCACAGCCAGGTAGAAAATCGTAAAAGAACGGGAAACGAACTGTCTAGGAAATTTAGTAAAACTTAAAGCGACCATGATCGCAGTTAGAATATTTACAGTATTATAAAAATACCATACCGGTTTAAAATTCTGCCTGATCTTTAGAAAATGAGAAACCCAGAGAGTTCCAGAAATGATCAGATAACCTATCATGATCTTCTTCCCTAAAGAAAGAGGTAAACCGAATCCTGGAAAAAGATATCTGGAGGCTATCCCAGACACGAATAAGAATGTAAGCCCAATACCAAATGAAAACAGGATCTGATATAGAATCCACTTAGAACGAAGACGAACATAGGAATTGATTAAATAGGCGATCTGTACGATCACAAGTGCCAGAAGTGAGAACACAATTCCAGAATAAACTGTGGAAATGGAATATAATTCTTCTGCGCTTACTAATCGAACTTCTGAGAGTATATAATTCCTAGACTGGATCCTAATATTGATCTCCGAGCTATTTTCCAGGAATTTTCGGAGGGGAAAAACGGGAAATATCCCTGGGATCAGCCATTCATTGACCGGATGAATGAAACCTGCCCGCTGACAGTCTCCCTTTAAGTCGCAAACTTGGACGGAATCCAAAAGACTCCAAGGAAAGATCAGGAATTCAGTCTTGGATTCCTCCGGTAGATTACCGATCCGGAAACGCAGATCGATCTGCTCCGGATAAAATCCCCAGTCGAGCAATACTGAAAAATCATCGATCTGCTTCCAATGAGCCTGGTCGGAACCTAGGATACGCAGGTGCCCTACCTGCTTCTCATCCCCTTGGGAATAGGTTTGGGTAGAAACTCCCAAAGCCAAGGTCAAAATCAGGAATACTTTTATTCTAGACATATTGAACATTCAAGAACTCTGTCCAAACTTATAAACCGGGACGATTTTCTCCACTTTAAATGCTACTAATATATGAGGAAACAAAATGAATGAAATCGTTCTCATTGCTCTAAAAAGACCTTACACCTTCGTGGTCCTCGCTATTCTAATCCTGTTCTTCGGGATACAATCTATTTTCAAAGCTCCTACAGATGTTTTTCCAAACATCAAGATACCGGTCATTTCGGTAGTATGGGGATACCAAGGTATGCTTCCAGAAGATGTTGCGGGAAGGATCACATACTTTTTCGAAAGAGCATTAACCAGTACCGTAGAAGGAATCAAAGCGATTAATAGCAGATCCTATTACGGAAGTAGTATTATCAATATAGAATTGCAACCACATACTGATCTTGCAGGTGCAGAAGCGGAGGTGGCTGCGATTTCGCAGACAGTAGTCACCTCCTTACCCCCGGATATTTCTCCGCCAATGATCATGAGATTGGAGGCATCCTCCGTTCCGGTTGCGATGCTTCAAGTTACTTCAGAGAAGATGACTCCTGCAGAACTTTATAATCTCGCATTCATGAGAATACGTTCTCTACTTGTTACCATCCCAGGCGCAATCATTCCTCAGCCTTACGGTGGAACTCCGATGCAATTATTGGTCTCACTGGATAAGCAAAAACTTTTATCCAGAAACCTTTCGCCTATGGATGTATTCAAGGCTTTTAATGAACAGAGCGCTGTGTTACCAGCAGGAGATCAGAAGATCGGTAAAACAGATTGGATGGTAATGACGAATGCTATTCCAATCCAAGTAGAAGATTTTAATAATATTCCGATCAAGCGTGTAGGCAATAGCACATTCTTTATGAGAGATGTTGCAAGTGTCGCTCTAGGCGGCCCTCCTCAATTGAACTCTGTGCTCGTGGATGGAAAACAATCCGTTTTGATCGTGGTGATGAAAAGTGGTGATGCATCTACCCTGGATGTGGTGGATGGAATTCGTAAGACCATGCCAAGGATTAAAGAAATTTCTCCCGACGATGTGGAGATCAAACTTCTAAATGATGCTTCCATTTTCGTTAAAGATTCCATTGAGAACGTTGTCCATGAAATGATATTAGCTGCTGCCTTAACCGGGTTAGTAGTATTACTTTTCTTAGGTTCTTGGAGAGCAACAACGATTATAGCAACATCTATTCCTCTTTCTCTTTTAAGTTCTATCATAGGCCTTCATTTGATCGGTGAATCTATCAATGTGATGACCTTAGGAGGTCTCGCTCTTGCAGTAGGTATCCTTGTGGATGATGCCACAGTGATGATAGAAAATATCGATACTCATATTGAAATGGGTAAACCATTAGAGAAGGCAATCATAGATGCTGCTAACGAGATAGTAATTCCTACATTCGTGGCAACTCTTGCTATCGTAATTGTTTGGTTCCCTCTTTTCCAATTGAGTGGTGTTTCCGGTTGGTTATTCAAGCCAATGGCAGAAGCGGTGGCACTCGCAATGATCGCCTCCTTTATTCTTTCCAGAACTCTTGTTCCGACTATGGCAAAATATTTGCTAACTGCTCATCACTCTCCAGAAGGTCATGGATCTCATTCCAAGGCAGCTGCAAAACATATTACACATACTACATCTAAGAAAACAAATTCTCGTTTTGCTTTCATTACTGAATGGATCGATTTCCTAATACGTTTTCAAAAAGGATTCGAACGTAACTTCACCGAATTCAGAGAACGTTATTATATTCTTCTACAGAAAGTAATAGCAGATCGTAAAAGATTTGTGAAGATATTCTTAGCGATAGCTACAGGATCCCTTCTTCTATTCTATATGAATGGTAGAGACTTCTTCCCTGAGATCAAGGCTGGAACCTTGCAGATGCATATGCGTGCACCTTTGGGAACCAGGATAGAAGTTTCTGGAAGGATTGCCACTCTGGTCTCGGAAGATATTAAAAAATTACTTCCTGGTAAAGTGGAGAGTGTTCTGAGTAACTGCGGCCTCCCAGTAGGACCTCATAACCTTGCATTTATCCCTACTCCTACGATCGGTTCCCAAGATTGTGATCTAACAATCTCATTAAAGGATGAAGAATCTCCTGTTTGGGATTATAGACAAACTTTGAGAAAAGGATTAAGTGAATTATATCCAGGAACAGTATTCACATTCCAACCAGCAGACTTAACTGCAAAGATCCTGAACTTTGGCTCACCTTCTCCGATTGATATTCAAATCAATGGAATGGATCTAGAGAAAAATTTTGAATTTGCTCAAAAACTTCAGGGCAAACTCAAAACGATCCCGGGTGCCGCAGATGTTGTGATCCAACAAACAATGAGCACACCTACTCTTCTTGTAGATGGAAATAGAAGTTTGGGGATCAATGTTGATCTTCCTATGAAGTCGGTAGCGGAGAATATGTTACTCGCAACTTCAGGTAGTCAGCAGATAGACCAAGAATATTGGATGGATCGTAAAACAGGTCTTTCTTATCAGATCAATATTTATGTTCCTCAGCCTCAGATGAGAAGAACAGAAGATTTACTTACTGTTCCAGTCAATCGCGGAGACTTACAAGATAATTCAGAAAACGGAATACAGCTTTTAGGAAACGTAGCCAATATTACTCCAACAGGGACTCCAGGTTTAGTAACTCACCAAAACCTTTTACCTCTAATCGACGTTTATGTTTCTGCAGAAGGAAGAGACCTTGGAGGAGTGCTAAGTGATGCTCAAAAGATCATGGACTCCATGAAGAGCGAACTTCCAAGAGGAGCAGCAATCGAGATTTTAGGACAGGCGGAGACAATGAGAAGCGCATACATAGAGCTGATTGGCGGACTCTTCGTAGCTATTCTTCTTGTTTATCTTTTGATCGTAGTGAACTTCCAGTCTTGGACTGACCCTTTCATTATCATCACTGCTTTGCCAGGAGCATTAGCAGGAATTGCCTGGTCACTATTCCTAACACGCACATATATCTCGGTGCCTGCTTTAACTGGAGCGATCATGTGTATGGGAACGGCGACTGCAAACTCCATATTAGTAGTTTCTTATGCAAGAGATCGTCTTGAAGTCCACGGAGACGCGATAAGAGCCGCTATCGAAGCAGGATATTCTAGGATCAGACCAGTGCTTATGACTGCTTCCGCGATGATCATAGGAATGGTTCCTATGTCTATAAGTAACTCTCAAAACGCTCCTTTAGGAAGAGCGGTGATCGGAGGATTGGCTGTTGCTACATTCGCTACACTATTCTTCGTTCCTTGTATCTATGCGATCATCTATAACAACCGTGCAAAAATTCAAAAGGAAAGTTCCAAATGATTCCAACAGTACCTAAAAAGAAACTATTAACACTATCTTCAATCTCATTCGGAGTTATATTCCTGTGCTATATATTCTATCAACAAATACATAGCGCAGAAGAATTCCGAAAGGAAGCCTTGGAAGCATCCATCCCAAATGTTTCCGTAGTAAGTCCAGCACCTCCAAATCCTTTGGAAACGATTACATTGCCGGGAACAGTTCGTGCATGGTATGAGGCTGTTATCTATGCTCAGGTCCCAGGTTACGTAAAAATGTGGTATAAAGACTATGGCGCAGAAGTAAACGAAGGAGACGTACTTGCCCGTATCAAGGTTCCTGCTTTGGATGCGGAATATGCCCAAGCAGAAGCAGACCTAGATTCTCAAAAAGCAAAATACAAACTGGCAGCGGTCACCGCTGACAGATATTTAGCATTAAGAAGTTCTCATGCAGTTTCGGAGCAGTCCATTTCTGTTGCAGTAGCTGATAAAAATTCAGAAGAAGCAAAATTGAAATCCGCAGAAAAGAATGTGGATAAGTATAAGGCAAGGATCAATTTCAAAACGATAGTAGCTCCCTTCAAAGGAGTGGTGATCCAAAGAAATATTAACGTAGGAGATTACGTAAACCAGGAAGGAAATGTTGATGATAGTAAAACTCCTTCTAACCTATTTACCGTAGCGGATATTCACAGAATGCGTTTATTCGTTTCTGTTCCAGGAACCTTTGCCTATTTGCTAAAATCTGGGTTAACTGCAGAGGTTACTGTACAACAATTCCCAAATCGAAAATTCGTCGCGAACTTCCTTACACTTTCTAAAGGTTTCGACCTGAACATGAGAACTGTAATTGCAGAATTCACGATCGATAATAAGGACAGATCATTATGGCCAGGTTCTTATGCACAAGTAACTCTAACTGCTCCAGTCAAAAAAGATCTTCTTACAATACCATCCAGCTCATTGGTCTTTGATGAAAATGGAACACAAGTTGCAACTGTAACCCAAGACAATAAGGTACATTTCAAACCGATTACTGTGAACAAGATCATAGATTCTATTATAGAAGTAAGAGATGGAGTTAGCACGACCGACCGAATTGTGAACAACCCTTCTGCTTCTTTATTGGAAGGCGATCAGGTGAGAGTGGTAGAACCAAGAACCGGATATTCCGATATGAACACTTCTAAAAAAGAAGGTTCAAAATTAGAACCAGTAGCATCGAAATGAACCGATCTCAAAAAATATATAAAACAAAAGAGAGAAACATCGTCTTCGGACGATGGATCTCATTTTTACCACTGGCTGTGTTATTGGTTTCTTGTTTGAACGGTCCTGCATTTGATCTTGCTCCTAAATATTTAAGCCCAGACTATGTAGTCCCGGATTCTTGGAGCGGATCAGGTCCCTTTGTAAAAGCAAATCCTTCGGAAGGAGAAGCAATCCAAGCAGATTGGTGGAAACTATTTAATGATCCTGTATTGAACAAATTAGAAGAGCAAGCAATCGCTGCGAATCCGGATTTGCAAGCAGCCGCAGAAAGATTTGTGCAAGCAAGAGATGCGATGCTTAAGGTCCGTTCTCAATTGATCCCTCATTTAGGAGTGGGTTTAAGCGGGTCCAATAATAGGCAATCGGACAATCGATTATTTCGAGGAGCGGGAGAAGCAAATCAAGAAGGAACAGCCTCTTTAGGAGGAATCGCCTCTTGGGAACCTGACTTTTGGTCTTCTATCAGAAACTCTACAAGAGCACAAATTTATAATGCACAGTCAGTCGCGGCAGACTTTGCTTTGGCTCGGTTAAGCTTACAGGCAGAACTCGCTGCTGATTATTTTACATTCAGAGGTTTGAATGCTCAGGACACAACTTACCGTCAATCTATAGAATTTTATGAGCAATCTTTAAATCTTGTAAATGAAAGATATAAAGGTGGTATCGCTCCTGAGTTGGATGTGCAAAGAGCACAGTATCTTTTATCTAGTACCCAAGCAAAACGTTTAGACATTCAATCTAAAATGAGAGTAACTGAGAATGCGATTGCGATCTTACTCAATAGAGCTCCTACAGGATTTAAAATCCCTCCTGTGGAAGAAATTCAAGTTGTTGCGTTTAAAGTACCTGCGACTCTTCCTTCTACCTTATTAGAACGTAGACCTGATATTGCATCCATGGAACGTAAAATGGCAATAGCAAATCGTAATATAGGTATAGCCCGTGCAGCGTTCTTTCCTAATGTTTCCTTTAGTGGGGGCGGAGGATTTGAAGGCGGAGTCAATTTAGTCCAACTCTCAAACAGTTTCTGGTCATATGGATCGACAGTTTCTCTCCCTATCTTTCAAGGTGGATATCGTAGAGCTCAATTGCAACAAGCATGGTCTGCCTACAGAGAAACAGAAGACAATTACCGTTCTACAGTCTTGAATGCTTTCAGAGAAGTAGAGAATGGACTGACAGAAACCACCTACATGTCGGAACAATCCCAAAGGCAGGACCAAGCAGTAGAAGCCGCATCACAAGTGCAGAATATGACAATGGCTTTATATAAAGGAGGTTTGAGCAATAGTTTGGAATTGATCTATGCGCAAGTAAATACTCTTGATGCTAGGATAGATGCTATCTTGGTTAAGACTGAATTAAACAGAGCATCCGTTCGACTGATAAGAGCATTGGGTGGTGGCTGGAAAAACAGTCAATTGCCTGGAGACGATGAGATACAACCATTCAATATATTTGATTTTTCTAACTCTAAAAAACCTGATGCAGCAGGCGGAATAGATGTAAATGCTGAGGAAGACAATTCTCAAAATAAAAATCTAACTGCGCCTATTTTAGATAGATAAACCTGAGAAGATCAAAATAAAACCAGCGAAAGAAATCAGTCACTTTCTCTGGTTTTAAATTCTTCTATATCTATAAGTGCATGGTATTTACGTATCACTTCTTCATCGAATCCTGAATCATGATTTAGATCGTTCAAAACATCTCTCTGGAATTGAAGTAGTTCCAAATATATATCTCCATACTCTCTCCTTTCTCCCCTATGAGCTCCTGTCATTCCTTTCAATTCCTCTTCGAAATATCCTAATTCAGTTTTCAAACGAGAAATTAGATTTTTGAGATGTTTATTCTTGTGGGAACCGGATCGATTCCTATCTTCTAAATAATGAAGTGACTCTGTTGCTAATTTCTTTTGGATCATTACTTCTTGTTTATGAACAGGAATAGGAGTTTGGAAATCCATTACATTCAATTTCCGAATGAGCCAAGGAAGGGTTAGTCCATTAAAAATCATAGTAGTTAAGATCACTATGAATGTTATAAATAAGATCAAGTTCCGATATGGAAATGGAGTTTCTCCAATTGTATATAATGGAATAGAAAGAGCAGCAGCTAGGGAAACAACTCCTCTGATCCCTGCCCAACCCAGTACGATCGGAATTTTCCATCCTGGATTCACTTCTGTAACTTCTATAAAATTACTCATGATTCGAGTGAAACCGGAAGTACACAATGCAATGATGATCCTAATTGCAACCAAAGCAAATGAGATCAAGAGTCCATAGACAATTGCATTTGTTAAACTTGTATCCCCTAGCTGGTTTACTATAGAAGGTAACTGCAAACCAATTAGCAAGAATACAAGTCCATTCAAAATAAATACAATACTACTCCAAACATTCTCACCTTGGATACGACTTGCATAACTCAAGAGGCCTTGGCGTTTGCTAGATAAAAGAAGTCCTCCGCATACAACAGCAAGAACTCCAGAAACATGAAAATGTTCCGCCAAATAATACATACAATACGGAGTCACAAAAGTTAAAACGATCTCTATACTTGGAGTAAGAGGAAGCCAACGATGGATCCCATAAAACATAAGACCCACTGCCAAACCAATGAATGAGCCAGCAATCACAACCCAAACGAAACTAAAAGTTGCTTCTTGGAGATTAAACTGCCCTGTAATCACTGCAGCCAAAGCGAACCTGAAAACGATCAAAGAAGAAGCATCATTCAGCAAACTTTCTCCTTCTGCGATGCTTACTACAGACTTAGGAGCTTTTGTCTGTTTCATGATAGTAACGGAAGAAATAGAATCAGGAGGAGAGATAATTCCTCCTAATAAAAATCCGATCGCTAATGTAAATCCAGGAATTAAGGAACTCGAGATCAACGCAATTACGCAAGAAGTGATGATAACAATTGGAAATGCAAAACCTGCAATGATCCTTCTCCATTTCCAAAATTCTTTCCAAGAAATCTGCCAAGCGGCCTCATACAATAAAGGAGGAAGGAATATTAGAAAAACAAGTTCTGGTGTGATTGTAATAATTCGGAAGAATGGAATTGTACTTACAACAAGCCCTCCGATCAAAAGAACAATCGGATAAGCAAGTCCAAGTCGATTTGCAATCACAACTAATCCAAGGATGATCAAAATTAAATAAACGTATTCAACTAGGATATTTTCCATCTGCCCCTGTTTGAGTAAGAGATTTAACAGATCATCACTAACCTTTTCTCCTACTCAACAACTTTACAGTTTGTGTTGACTTCTCTTGCTTATCAAAAATACTTTGGTGTGCTCAAATTCAAATATTATTCTAGTTTAATCTGTATTACCGCTCTTAGTTTCTTTGCTACACCTGCAGAAGCATGGTGGAATCACTTTCTATTCAACCGACCTGCACTCGAAGCTATGCCAGAGTTAGTATCTGCACCTAAGGTAAAAGTAGAATCGTTAGAAGACTTCTTACTTAAAGAACAAGACAAACTTATCCCCTTAATGAGTGATATGGAGAAGGAAGCAAATCTACACTACGATAAGAGTGCACCCCTTCCGGAATCACTTGTATTCAAAGGTGGAGATAGAAAAAACATCCGCAATCATTTCTTAAGAGCTCTTAGGCTGAATACCGGAACACCGTTAGGTTATTTCCTGCAAACTCTCCCAGGAAATCCTATTCCTGCAAAAAAATCGAATCCGCTGACTGTAAGCATTTATGGAGAGAGAGATCTAAAACAAGATTACGAATTTTATGATATTCGAATAGGAGAACTTGTAAGCCCCCTTGAAGTACTCGCTACAGCGAGCGATGAGCCTGATTTTGGGTTGGACTTAAATTTATTTGAAGATAATGGAGAAAGTTTTGGAAAAGAATACGGTTTTGGAATACAATCTTTTGGAGATTCCAAGATCTATTATGCAACGCAAGTTCCATTTCATATAGGCTATTATCATGAATCTCCAATTATTTTTGCAGCGGCAGGATTTTTGACCCGCACCTATCCTGAATACAGAATACATCAGTTTATGACACTCTCTCGTTATGCCTTTGAGACTGGACATACTTATTGGGGTTATCGTTTTTTAGGCTGGGGAATGCATTATGTTGTGGATTTGACCCAACCATATCACGCGAGAGTTCTTCCAAATTTTGGGACAATTAGTATGCTTTGGATCAATCTAAAGGCAATTCTTGGATTTGAAACTGCTAAAAATGAAGCGATCGACAGAATCGCAAGCAGACATACAACTATCGAAAAATATCATTTTAGTACATTAAGAAATGCTTATCGTAATAAAGATCTAACTCATCCCTTTATTGTAAGTGTAAAACAAACCGATATGGATAATAACTTCGGTAAATATGATAATTCCTATATTGTGGACGTTGTATCAAAGCAAAGTTACGATATCTCAGATCGAATTGATACTTTGATAGATGAATCAAATCTACTGAACGGCTTTTCAGAAGGTAAATTACTTCCAGAGATCAACCAACAGTCTTTAGAGGAATTAGATTCCACAATTACAGGTCATATGAAAAGTGTTGGCTCTCATATCCGTAATTACGTGAGAAGCGGTCTGAAATAAGAACTCTCATTAATTTTTTAGATTTTTAATCAATACCGGATTCATTCAAGCGCCGAAGAATGAATCCGTGTTATCCTCATCTAAAAGGAATACATTTAGATGAGAAATAAACCAAAAAAGAAAAAATCACTCTTCATACTTGGGATCTTAGTATTATTCCTTTCCATTTGGTACTCGGTTACTGCCTCTCAAAGTGAATATCATAAAACTGAAAATGTAGATTTTGTTTTTGAAACGATAATCATAAATAGCCCGGATCCTGAACGACTTTCAGACTTTTATCAAAATGTATTTCGGGCAACAAAAGTAGGATCAGATCCAAAATGGGATCTTGAAAATTCAGATCGTTCTTCTATCACTCTTAAGACACCAGATTATAAGGACCAAGGTCCCCTACTCACTATCTTTAAAGGTCAAAAAGAGAATTCTAAACTTCCTTCCGCAAATGATATAGGGTATGCACATATTTGTTTCGAGGCAGATAATATCCCAGGCCTTATAAAACAAATCGTAAAGAATGGCGGCAAAATTATCAGTAATTTTGAGGATTTAGAAAAAGTCCCTGCAATTTATGGAACAGATCCAGATGGGAATGTCTTTGAGATCCATCTCCCCTTTCCCACACCTTTTACTCCGCTTACGTTTTATCGCTCATTGAACTCTTTTTTACGTATTCGTTTCAAACTTTCTCCCCCAGAAACGGATCGGATCCGATTTCTACACGTAAATATAAATTCAAAAGACTGGAACAAAACATTAAATTTCTATAACAAAATCCTAAACTCTTCTGCAACTGGTTTTGAAAGAGATTACAAAGGAGAGTTTATAGAGAATTTAACGGGTATAAAAGGTGCAGAAGTAAAGGGACGTCATATCGCTCTTCCTGGATATAGCGCAGGAGGTCCTACCTTTGAAATTTTTACTTATAACCAATTCTCGCCGAGAGGTCCATTAAGTAAATCTGATACAGGGAAAGTCGCAACCGGTTTCCGTGTATTGAATCTAAAAGCTGCCTTAGATAAAGTAATCCAAGAAGGAGGCACTCTAATCAGTGAAAAGCAAAATGAGTCTGCGATCCTGAGAGATATCGACGGCAATTTGTTCCTATTAGCCCAATAAAAATAGAATATATAAAAAGGAATCCATGAAAAAGTACCTTCCTCAAAAAATGAAAGCTCTCAGACAGTTAGGACCTCTTCCAGAAGGGGCTCTTTCTGATCCGAATGAGATCAAAAAATATCTACAACTTTCTTTAGTAGATCTTCCGAAACCTAAACCTGGACAAGTTCTTGTAAAAGTAAATCGAGGTTCCATGAACCCGAACGATCTATATCATATCAAAGGAGTATATAGTTCCACTTTAGATTACCCTTATCCCAGAGGAGTTGGCTTCGAAGGTGCAGGTGTAGTGGTCGCAAACGGCGGAGGTATTGCCGGCTGGGCAAGAGTTGGCAAAAGAGTCGCCTTTTACAGTAAATTCGGAATGTTTGCTGAATACGTTTTGGCAGACGCACTAAAATTAATCGTACTACCTAAGGATGTAGAATTCCAAGAAGCAGCTTCCTCAGTTGCAAATCCGATCACTGGAGTTGGAATGGCAAGATGGGCCAAAGCCTCAGGTTCAAAATACTTTTTTATTACCGCTGCTGCGGGTGCTGTTGCCAGAATGACAATGAGAGTAGCTCATACTTATGGCTTAAAGAGTATCGCAATTGTTCGTAGAGAAGAGCAGATCGCAATATGCAAGGAAGAAGGAGCTTCTTACGTATTGAACCAATCAGATCCTGATTTTGAAAAGAATCTTACGAATCTATGCAAAGAAGTCAATTGTACTTACGGATTCGATTGTATAGGCGGGGATATGCCTCTCACTCTCATCCGTTCCATGCCACAAGGATCTACACTATGTATGTACGGTTATTTTAATACAGGTCCCGTACAATTCCAACCTCAGAAATTATTCAATGGATGGAAGATCCAATTTTTCGAAACTGAATACTATATAAATTCGCTCTCACTTCTTTCCAGATTTAGATTATCTAGAGAGGTAATCAATAATGTGAACGGACTTTTTAGACCAAAGATCCAAAAACAATTCAGTTTAGAGGAAGCAGCGGAGGCATATACATATTATAGCAAGAACATGACGGATGGGAAGATCCAGATCTTAAGTGAATGAAAAAGAGTCCTCTTCCTAAGAGGATTTCGCGCCAGGGATAGTAGCGTCATCCTGCGCCGCAACACGAGTGGTGAGGCGCAGATGGAAGCGGATAGCCCGGTCCGAGCGAAAGCTAATTAGCCATTATGCCATCTATAAATGCCTCCAGTCTTTTCGCGAGGAGGCGCCCTTAATTTCCTAAAAGCCACTTGAACCAGTTCTAATTAAACCACTAAAGATATAGCTCTAAATACATTAAGTATTTATAATATAAAAAGAAATATGTAATAAATGGATTTTAAATATATGGACTGTTCGTTCAATGTTTTTATCATAACGAACGCTTTAAAAAGAAAAAACATCAGATATAAAATAGAATCATGGAGAAAAATAAACGGTATATAAGTATGTCCTGTTTAATATCCCCACATATAAAAATAAATCCGTGATTGAATTGGGAATTCAATGGAGAGAATTTAAAATGTTTAACAGAAGGAAAATGAAAATTTTTTGTTCTGTCTCGGTGGTCTTTGCTATATTAGCAAGTTGTTCCCCCGATTCGGACCAAGCGTATTTACCTTTCTCACTTCCAAAATCGGCTAAGTCCGCATACCGCTCCGTAATGTCTTTGGCAGTAACGACCACTCCTCCGGTCGTTCCTCTTAGCACAAACGGTAGATATATCGTGGATGCGAATAATAACCGTTTCAAACTGAAAGCAGTGAACTGGTATGGAGCGAGTGATACTCGTCAGGTAGTGGGAGGCTTGGACAAACAACCTATCTCTCATATTATTTCTTTGATCCAGGAATGGGGCTTCAATTCGGTTCGTTTGCCTTTTTCCAATCTAATGCTTCATGATACGAATATCGTTCCGGATGCTTATGTGGCGGCTAACCCACAATTCTTCGGCAAAACAGCATTACAGATCTATGATGAAACAGTCGCCGCTTTGACTGCTGCAGGTATAGTAGTGGTCTTAAATAACCATACTACTTTTTCAGAATGGTGCTGCGGATTCGATTATAACGGCCAATGGTATCATACAGGATCTTCCTTCGCGTATAACCAAACTCCTGAAATGTGGAAAGCGGATTGGGTTTTCTTAGTAAATCGTTATAAGGACAACAAGTTAGTTGCTGCTGCGGACCTTAGGAACGAAGTGCGCACACAACGTTTTAACGATACTCATCTTCCTAATAGTCCTAACTGGGGTTGGAATAATAATGACGACTGGCGTAAGGCTGCTGGAGAAGCTGGAAATGATATCTTACGTGCGAACCCAGATATGGTTATCGTTGTAGAAGGTATTAACTGGTGGGGCGCAATCCCAATCTTAGGTTCTGGAGAACGCCCGCACCTAAAGCCTGTTAGAGATCTTCAAGTTCATATTCGTAATGTAAACAAATTGGTTTATGCCGCTCATAACTACGGATTTATCGGACCTAAACATAATGGTGACGACGCAACTTCCGGCGGAAATATCAAATACAAGGATATGGATTTAAATACTTTCAGAAATACTATCACCGACGAATGGGGATATGTTACTGATCCAGATGCAGTTACTACTGCTCCTGTTTGGGTAAGTGAATTCGGAGCTTCTCCGGGAGAAACAAATCCTGCAGATAGAGAATGGCTCAAAAGACTTGTGGATTATTTAATTGAGAAGGATCTTGATTTTGCATTCTGGCCTCTGAACGGAGAAGACGAATGGGGACTTGTAACTTCTGATTGGTCTCAAACCAAAAGAGGAAACTGGCGTGATGAACATATGGATCGCCTTCTTGCATTCAATGGTAAGACCGGATCTGTTGCATATGTAGATCATTTAACCAAAATCGGATTTAACGGTGTAGATGATAACGTTAGCACAATCGATAACGATTGGTTATCGGGTGCAAACAAAGGAACCTGTCCTGATGGAGAACGTTTATTAGGTTTAAGCCGTGACCAAAGAGCACTTTGTAGTGATACAAAATACGGAAAACTTTGGCATGCTGACCGCGCAATTAATGTGCAAGCAGTGTATGAGACAACAACTCGTTACCATGGCACAGGAGATTGGGCAGGTGGATTTACAAAATACGAATGCCCAAATGATTACTATGTTGCAGGAGCGACTAAACACTCTTGGGGAACAAGTGGTATCCTTTGCGCTCACAGTAAGGTTCCTCTTGCTAACTCTTGCCGCACTATCTGGTTCGACCGAGGAGACAGTCGTTCTTCTCAGAGAGGTGGCGACTGGGCTCCAGGTTCTTACAAAGGCCAATGTGCTGACACAGAATACGTAGCAGGAGTCGCTCAAAGAGACGGGGGCGGAGCTGCACTACTTTGTTGCGCTTCTCCATTGAGTGGAGAATTACCTTTAGTATATAAGGCAAAAAATCTTTCTCACCGTATCGGTTTTGCAGAAGGAGATGCTTGGGTCGTAACCACAGCTGATCATTGGGCAGATCATATGATCTACGGCCCTTATGATAGAGGTCGCTGGGGAACAGGAAACAAACGAGCTGTATTCCGCATGTTAGTAGATGTTACTAACGCAAATAATGATAAGGTTGTGACCATAGATGTTTACGATGGCCAAGATGTATTGGCAAGAAGAGATGTCTATAGACATGAGTTTGTAGGTCCAGGCCAATACACTAACTTCTCATTAGATTTTAACATAGCACCTGACAAAGCAGATCGTCCTATGGAAGTTCGCGCATGGTGGTTTGATAATTCTTATGTGAAGACTGAGAATGTTACCATTCAAAATAGGTAATTAAGTATCAACTCTCCTCCGCTGCAATCCGTGGCGGAGGAAGTTTTTACAAATGAATTAGTACTTTTCTAAGAATCCGGGGATCTCAACCTAAGAGAATGCAATCCCGGAAAATGTCTCCCAATTACTGGACTTATACTTCAGAGAGAATGTTCTCTGAAATCGGCTCCGGACCTAGTGGGCTCGAAAAATCTGAAGCCCGAAAACGATTGGGAATCTATGGGAAAAATAATTTCGGTTCAGGCCAAAAGGTCGGCGGAATTGTATTATTCCTAAGACAATTTGCAAGCCCAATCACTATTATCCTAATTTTTGCCTCCGCCTTATCCTGGTTCCTTCGCGACCCTACCGATGGAATCATTATCCAGTGTATAGTTCTATTAAGTAGCATCCTGGGTTATTGGCAGGAAAAAAGTGCAAATGATTCATTACATTCCCTATTGTCCATGGTAAGATTAAACGCATCTACAATTCGGAATAACGTAGAAGAAGAACTGGATTCCCAATTGTTGGTTCCAGGGGACATGGTCCGATTGAGAGTCGGAGACATCATACCTGCGGACGCTTATCTTATTGATTCGGACCGTTTGTTTTTAGATGAAGCCGCTTTCACGGGAGAAACTTTTCCAGTAGAAAAAACCACTGGGCCATTACCCGAAGAGACTGCGCTATCCAAACGATCAAACTTATTGTATATGGGATCGCATGTAGTCAGTGGTTCCGGTTTAGCTCTCATATACGCTACTGGAAAAAATACACAATTCGGAGAGATTTATAAACGATTAAATGAAAGAAAGCCGGAGACGGATTTCGAAAAAGGCATCCGTAAATTCGGCAATCTTCTATTGGAAATCACTTTAGGCTTAGTATTGGTTATCCTAGGAATCAATATATTGCTGGAAAAACCAATCTTAGATTCCTTTTTATTTGCATTGGCGATCGCCGTTGGACTCACGCCTCAACTATTACCTGCAATCATCAATATAAATTTGGCCAAGGGCGCCAAACAAATGAGCCAAAAAAAAGTGATCGTAAAACGTCTCAACTCTATCGAAAACTTCGGTAGTATGGACGTATTATGTTCTGACAAAACAGGAACATTAACGGAAGGAGTTATTCAAGTACATACAAGCGTCGATCCAAACGGAAATCAAAACCAAGACGTATTAAAATTTGCATCGATCAACTCTAACTTGCAAAGCGGTTTTCAGAACCCAATGGATCTAGCGATTAGCAAAGCATGGCCAGTCTCACCCGATACAATTTCCAAATCCGGGGAACTATCTTATGATTTTCATAGAAAAAGGATCACAGTAATCGCCGAGATAAAAGGAAAACGTACTGCAATCTGCAAGGGAGCATGTAGTCCTCTTTTAGAAATTTGCGATCGATACATGGATCCACAAGGACAGATCCTGCCCATATCGAATGAATTAGGATCCATTCAAAAAATATACGAAACGTTTAGTCGGGACGGATATCGTATGATCGGGATCTCAATTAAAGAGATTGGTGAGAACGATCCAATCGACTATAAGATCGAATCTTCAATGGTATTTCTCGGATTCGTTGCTTTTTCCGATTCAACAAAAGCAGGTATCCAAGATACAGTGCGTAACTTAGTAGATTTGGGCATTCGTCTGAAAATGATTACAGGCGATAATAGATGGATTGCCGGGCAGGTTGCCAAGTCCGTCGGAATTTCCAATACAACCATACTTACCGGGGAAGAATTGCAAAGTATCGGAGAAGAAGCCTTGAGGATAAAGGCAGAAGAAACGGATGTATTTGCTGAAATCGAACCAAATCAAAAACAAAGGATCATACTAGCTCTAAAAAAGGCAGGCCATGTCGTAGGCTATATAGGAGATGGGATCAATGACGCTTCCGCACTCCACTCTGCCGATGTGGGCATTTCGGTAGATTCAGCGGTAGATGTCGCCAAAGAAGCAGCAGATATCGTTTTATTGGAAAAAAATTTGGCGGTTTTATTAGACGGGGTGAAAGAAGGACGCATAACGTTTGCGAATACTTTAAAATATGTTTTTATGGCAACCAGCGCGAATTTCGGAAACATGTTCAGCGTGGCTGGAGCATCCGCTTTCTTAAGCTATCTTCCACTTCTACCAAAACAGATCTTATTGACAAATCTTTTGACCGATCTACCGGAAATGACAATTGCATCGGACGAGGTAGATAAAGATTGGATCGTCCGTCCTCGCAAATGGGATATTAAATTTATCGGAAGATTCATGCTGATATTCGGTTTCCTAAGTTCTCTTTTCGATTACGCTACATTCGGCTTATTACTGTTCGGATTGCACGCTAACGAAACCCAATTCCAAACAGGATGGTTTATTGAATCTGTTGTTTCAGCAAGTCTGATCGTATTAGTGATCCGCACTAAAAATGTATTTTACCGAAGCAAACCTGGAAAATTGCTTTTACGAGCCACCTTGCTCTGTATCTTCTTCGTATTTGCAATCCCCTATCTTCCATTGGCGAAAACATTCGGCTTCGGGCATTTGCCATTATTATTCTACGGCTACTTACTCGGAATAATAGTATTGTATGTAAGTTCCGCCGAATTTGCAAAATACTTCTTTTATAAAAAAGAAAGATAAAAGTCTTCTCATTATAAATCAACAGTGACTCGCAAAAAAGTAGCCGGTATTGAAATCCCAGTGTTACTATTTTGGTTTTGCTCTTTTGCAAGCTCTATGAGTTGTTTGCGTAGCTCTTCTTTTTTACCACGCTTTTCCGCAGCTTCAAAAGCGTTCATTGTAGGACCATAAAATTTCCCAAGTAGCTCTATCAAATCTCCAGGAGTATTATTTGGAGAAATAAAATTGTATGTGTCTTTAAATAGAGAAATTTTATCCGCTTTCGCTCCGGCCTTAACGAAATAATCCATCACGTAAGATTTCATTCCCCAAGTCATTGGACTTACGAAACCTTCAGGAGGAGGAGGCGAAAAGGAAGCACTTATCTTCAATAACTGAGAAACAAACGAAGTGGGATCATTTGGGATCCAATTTCCCATCACAATTCGACCACCTGGTCTTGTGACCCTAACCATTTCGCTTGCAACATCAAATGGTTTAGGAGCAAACATTGCACCAAATACAGAAAGAGTTAAATCAAAAGAATGGTCCGGGATGTCTTTTAGATCGCACGCATCTCCTTCTTGGAATTTTAAATTAAAGAGGCCTTCCGCTGCTGCTCTTTTATTCCCTGCCTCAACTAAATTTCTGGCAATATCGATTCCGATTACTTCTGATCCAGTTCTTGCAAGAGGAATCGCTGTAGTGCCATCTCCAGATCCTAAATCCAAAATTCTCAACGGCGATGTTATTCCAAGGTGAGTTACGAGCTCTTCTCCCGATTTTCTCATTAAGGACGCGATCTCAGTAAAATCACCTTTCTCCCATAACTTTTTGTTTTGATTTTCCGATCCGGACTCCAATGCCTGCTTTAACATATAAGTGTAAATCCTATTATAGAGTAGTATGTTCTTTCCAACCTTCTACCCAAGCCAGGGTAGAATAAATTCTCAGTGACAGGATGATTATATTTGCAGATGATGAAAGCTCCTTGTATAATTCTGCAACTTATGGAAATTAATTCTCGCCCACTCGATCGACAAGAAAGGATTTGTATCTGGGGAAGTCGTTGCTTGTTTGCCGGCTATCTTCCTGATCTAACATTACGTCGAAGAGCTGCTGCAACAGTTTGTATCAGCTTAGATGGAGAATTCCAAATTTCCTTAAATGATTCTGATTGGATCAGTTTTCGTTCTGCGCTTATCCCCCCAATGATAGATCATTCTATCCGATTTTCAGGAAAGTTCTGCATACTGCTCTTTATGGATTTAAGTAGTCCTAATTATGAATCTTTAAGAGCATCCAATCTTGAAAGTCAGACGGATGGTATTTTTATTTCATTAAGGGAAGAAGAGCAATTATTCGCTAAGATCAACCAAATTCTCTCAGATGATTCTGGCTCGGAAGAAATACTTTTAGAATTACTGAATCAAATACCTCCGATTGTAGAGAACGATTCTAGATTAATAGATCCCCGTATCCAAAAGATAGTAGAATTGATTACTACATTGCCACATGAAGATCATTCTGCAAAGGATCTTGCAGAATTTGCAGGTATGTCGGTTTCCAATTTGGAACACCAATTTAAAAAGGAGATTGGTATTCCATTTCATTCTTTTCGCACTTGGTTCAGACTCAAATTAACAGTCTATTCACTCTTGCATGGAATGAGCCATACTGATTCTGCACATCGTGCGGGTTTTTTCGATTCTGCTCATTTTACTAGAACCTTTCGTGCAACATTCGGATTACCTCCTTCAGAAATATTCAGAAGCACAAGACATCTGAAATCATTTATAGAAGTACCAGCAAGTTACGCGGAAGCTTAACTGAATCCGCGCATGCCATAATCCCATTTATTCATAGCTAAGATAAGTTCTCATTTCCCCCTTACCTTTCACATCTATCAATCTACGAATTTCTATTTGAGATGTATCTTCTAATAGTTCATATGTAGTTTCAGAGATTTGTATTCTGCCAGGTACGCCATGAGATTCTAAACGACTTGCAGTATTCACTGCATCGCCCCACAGATCGTATGCAAATTTTTTCTTACCGATCACACCTGCGACAACAGGTCCCGAATGAATACCTATCCTCATTCTTAACGGCCTTCCAGAAGGATCGTGTAAAGTTTTTACAAATTTCTGCATTTCTATTGCCATCTCCATTGCTCTTCTCGCATGATCCTCATTCCAAATCGGTATTCCAGAAACTGCCATATAAGCATCTCCGATCGTTTTTATTTTTTCCATACCGTATTTTTCTGCGAGAATATCAAAATGGGAAAACACATCATTTAGAAAATGTACCAAAGTTTCTGGAGACACCTTCTGAGAAATCACGGTGAAGTTCTCAATATCCGCAAATAAGATAGAAACCATTTTGTATCCATCAGCAATTGTAGATGGATTTCTTTTTAGTCTTTCCGCAATAGGTTCCGGAAGAATATTCAAAAGAAGATTTTCGGCCCTATCATGTTCTTGTTTATTTTTAGAAATAAAATAGAATAAACTAAAGAAAGTCAGAGTTCCTGCACCTACGATATTGATCACAAAAAATAAAATCTGCATATTCCTTTCAACTTTTGGCACAGGAAGATGTAGGTAAAATTCCGCAAACCCAGTTAAAACCAAAACAATCAGAAATAATCCAAACCAGACCAATCCTTGGCGAATAGGAGCAAAAGAAAGCGCTCCAAGCGGACAAAGTATTGCCCAAATGATAACTGCACCAGAATTTTCAAAACCACCTAAGCTTAATTGCAAAAGAACGGGAAGTATTAAGATAAAAAGAAATTGAAGAAATCTAAAAGCTAAATACTTACCAGTAACAAAAACGAAAAATAAGCTTAATAGGCTTAAAACCGCATAACCTCCTGGAATCATCGCTGATTGAGGAAAACCTAATATAAAATATAAGAAGCTCCATAAAAAACCCGCTGCCGTAAACGCCATCGAAAAATTTATGAGCCCATCTTTGTGAAGTTTATCTCTTTCTTTTGTTCTCATGATATCTAACTCTCATTTTCTCAATAGACTAAGAAGCAAAGATCCAATGTTTGTATAATTCTGCAAAACCTCGAAAAAATCCAACTACCTCATTATTTTTTTCCAACTATTGCAGGATTATACAAGATATCGATACCGAAGAATCGTATATTGATGTATATGCACGTTATGAAAGGTAAATCCCAGCAATGAAAGATATTCTTTTTTACCAACTATACGAATCACAATCTTCTACCTATACTTACTTGATAGCAGATCTGGAAACTAAAGAGGCAGTGATCATAGATCCAGTTTGGGAAACTGTAGACAGAGATCTAAAACTGATCAGAGAGCTGGGCCTTTATTTAATGTATATTATAGAAACTCATATACATGCGGATCATATCACTGGAGCTTCGGAAATCCGTAAAAACACTATGGCCCAAACGGCTGTAAGTGCATTAGCAGAAATCGATTGTGTAGACATTTTATTAGAAGATGGGCGAATTCTTCCTCTCGGAAACAAAAACATAAAAGCGATCTCAACTCCCGGCCATACAAACGCATGTATGAGTTTCCTATTCGAAGGAATGGTATTTACGGGAGATTCTCTTATGATTCGAGGCACAGGAAGAACAGACTTCCAAGAAGGATCTTCTGCAAAACTTTATGAAAGTATCACGCAAAAATTATTTTCACTTCCGGATGAAACTAAAGTTTATCCGGCGCATGATTACAAAGGTTTAAGCAGCACAACAATCGCGTTGGAAAAGAAATTCAATCCTAGGATCGGAGGAAATCGTTCTAAAGAAGAATTCCAAAAGATCATGGAAGAATTACAGCTTAAAACTCCCAAAAAGATGCATCTAGCACTACCCGCAAACGCAGGCTGTGGTAGTTTAGAAATCGTAAGAACAATGAATCCTATAAGTATATCAGGAATTCCTACTGTTCTGAATGAGGACGTGCTTAAGAAAATTGGAAACGTTAAAATCGTAGATGTACGTTCTCCGGAAGAATTTCACGGGGAGTTAGGCCATATTCAGACCTCCCAACTTGTAACATTAGGGCCTGATTTAACTAAATATTTAGAAACAGGTGATCGCTTTGAAGAGATCATCTTTGTGTGTCGAAGTGGAAAACGTTCCCAACAAGCAACGGAAGAGAGCATTCGTTTAGGTTATAAATTCACATCCAATATGGCAGGAGGGATGGTGAATTGGAATGAGAAATACCTGCCCAAGGAGTAAGAAGAATGGAAACAGAATGGGTAATGGGTCTTGTTGGAGGAATAGTGATTGGTATTGCTGTTTCTTTAATGCTTTTATGGAACGGAAGAGTAACCGGAGTAAGTAGCATTGTATATGGCGTGTTAATCCCTACCAAAGGTGATCTAGCTTGGAGATGGTATTTTATAGTTGGATTACTATTAGGTGGTCTTTCTTTAAAATTTACGGCGCCAGAACTTTTAGCAGCCGAACTACAGACAAAAACATGGATCGGTGCGCTTGCAGGGGTTCTCGTAGGATTCGGCGCAATGTTGGGAGGAGGTTGTACAAGTGGACATGGAGTTTGCGGAGTAAGCAGGGTTTCCCCAAGATCCATAGTAGCAACAATCGTATTCATGGCAGCTGGAATGGCAGCGGTAGTATTACTTAGAAAAACGGGGCTATATATATGAAATATAATATTGGAGCACTGATCGTAGGTTTATTATTCGCAATCGGCTTAGGAACGTCCGGAATTTTACAGCCTGCAAACATCTTAGGATTTTTAGATATATTCGGAAAATGGAACCCCACCCTTCTTTTTACAATGGCCGGAGCAGTCGGAGTTCATTTTATCACCTACAAACTAATTCGAAAGAGAAAAACGCCAATGTTCTCAAAGGATTGGTTTATCCCTACTCGTCAAGAGATCACTCCTGCCTTGGTCATCGGAAGTTTAATTTTTGGGATTGGCTGGGGACTAGGCGGTTATTGCCCCACAGTTTCGGTCACTACACTTGCAAGCTTTGAAACAAGGCCTTTAATCGTTTTTGTCAGCATTATTTTCGGAATGTTACTATTCTGGATTCTAGATAAGAAAACGAATTTGAAAAATAGATTAGAATAAATTAATATGCTGATCTTAGGATACATCTCCTCGTTTATCATGGGAATACTACTCGGAATGATCGGCGCAGGAGGTTCTATCCTAACAGTTCCAATTTTATTCTATTTTTTCGAACAAGACGTAAATTTCGCCACAACAAACTCACTCTTTGTAGTTGGAACAGCAGCTTTAGTCGGATCAATAATCCAAAGCAAAAAAGGAAATATAAATATAAAAGTCGGTGTATATTTCGCTGTACCGAGCTTTTTCGGAATTTATATTTCGAGATATTTACTTCTTCCATCTATTCCTAAAATCATAGTTTCTATTTTCGGTCTTACGCTAACAAAACCTTTACTTGTTATGATCATCTTCTCAATCATCATGGTTTTTAGTTCATGGGCTATGATTCGAACCAATAATTTTTTTATCACAAAGACAACGGAACCAAATACAATTCCATCTAACTTTTTACCAATCGGATTCAAAGGATTTATAGTAGGAATGATCACAGGATTTGTAGGTGCAGGCGGAGGATTTCTAATCATTCCTGCGCTTGTAATTCTACTCAGAATTCCTATTAAGCAGGCAGTTGGAACATCACTTGCTATAATTGCCGCAAATTCACTTTTCGGATTTGTAATTAGTTCAAGATCAGTGCAAACTGAAAATTGCCCATTACTTCTGATAATTTCTAGTTTAGGAATTGCTGGAATGTTTTTAGGACAGAATCTTTCATCCAGAATGAATGAAAGAAATCTTAAAATTGGTTTTGGTTATTTTGTGTTGGTTATTGCTGCCTTAATCTTGTGGGATCAAGGGTTGAGGCTGTAGGATGTAAGATTAACTTTCAAGGTATTATATAAAGTTATCGTCCGAATGATGATAATATATTCTTAACTATTAAATATTGGTAATCTACAAATTGTATCTAAATCAATTTCAGACCTAATATTAATTGCGCTTCATCTTTATTTTCTTCACCATTGGTCAAACTAAAGAATGCGACTATGTCTAACATCCGTTATACTCTTATCCTTCTTCTTTTTGTAATTTTCAGTTTTCAAAATTGCGGAACTGTTCTACTACTGAATGCACTTTGGCCTTCAAGTGGAGATGATCTGTTTGAGGACATTGGAAAGCTCTACCTTGGGACCATAAACGTTGGCTTGATCCATTATTGGCCCTTGGATGGGGACGCAAATGATAAAGTCGGATCTATTCACTTAACTGCATTTGGGACCGTGGGACCTATACTGACTTCCGATCATAATAACTTGCCCAATGGAGCCTTCCGTTACGATGGTATAGACTCATGGCATAGCTCGGATTCAATTGCTGGAGAACCGATACTAACTGGAATTGCCTCCTTTACTCTTAGCGCTTGGGTAAAAGGAAAATTTAAACCCTCAGGAGGGGGTACAATTATGGGGCAAGGGGACGGATTAGGATTTCAGTTTTTAGACGACTCCACCACTTGTTTACATGGACTCCGAATTTACACAGTAAGCGGAGGATCGGGTGCCGTGAGCAATGTCAGCCCTTGCGGAATTTACCAAGACAATGTTTGGTATCATATGACTTTTACTTGGGATCTACCTAATAATACTGCCAACTTATATGTTGGCAATGATCTAGTAAAATCGACAGTATATAATCCAAATGGAACCCCTTGGAACTCTGGTGCGCCCTTTACCTTAGGATACGGCACACTTGGCGGAGGTGCCCAGCCAATCAACATCGACGAAGTTCGGATTTATAATAGAGTTGTTCCTCCGATATTTTTCAGTTTTTGAGGATCGGCCGTATTCGGAGGCATCACCCATAAACTGCCAATAATGAGAGATTTTCATTGCCTTGGCTTCTCTATATGCAAAAGGAAAATATAATTGACTAAGTTAGTGTATTTTTTACACTTTAAGATAATTTTCTAAGACACTATCGCCCTAACTAAATCCAATGAAAAAGAAAGAGATCTACTCCTATAAATTTGCGAGACCGAGCTTAACGGTCGATTGTGTAGTTTTTGGAATCGATAATGGCGATCTTAAGATCCTTATCATACAAAGGGGGCTAAATCCGTTTCGAGGTCATTGGGCATTGCCCGGTGGATTTGTTCGGATCGATGAAACGATTGACGAGGCGGCAACGCGTGAACTCCAAGAAGAAACCGGCTTAAAGAATATCTTCTTAGAGCAATTATACACATTCGGGCAAATAGATCGCGACCCTCGCGAAAGAGTCGTTTCTGTAGCATATTATGCTCTTGTAAACTTACAAAGTTATCCACTACGAGCCTCTTCCGATGCGGAAAAGGCCATCTGGCGTAACGTTAAAGATCTTCCTAAATTAGCTTTCGATCACGATAAAATTGTGGCCGTAGCTCTTAATCGATTACAAGGAAAGGTTCGCTATCAACCAATCGGCTTTGAATTGCTTCCTCGTAAATTTACTCTCACCCAATTGCAGAGATTATACGAAATCATTTTGGAGAAAGATCTCGATAAACGGAATTTCCGCAAAAAAATATTACAATTCGATATACTCGAATCCACCGATGAATTTGAGAAAAATGTATCTCATAGAGCTGCCCTGCTCTATCAATTCAACAAATCGAAATACGAGAGAATGGTGAAACGGGGATTCAATTTCGATTTATGAAAAGTTACGATAATAGTCCCACTTCTATCACGTCTAGCTTAGTTCAAAACTTAAAAACAGAATCTGAACTGAGGAATCTTTTAGATAGATATCGAGGCTTCGATCTTAAATTACATCTAAAAAGAAAAGTCCAACTTATAAATGAATTTTTCAAAATAGAAAATCTGGATAGTTGCGTAATCGGGTTATCCGGAGGAATTGATTCATCCGTTGTATTGGGATTATTAAACCTTGCTTCGCTGGAACTGAATTCTCCCATAAAAAGAATTATCGGAATTGCTCTTCCTATCTTCAGTATAGGTGCTACGGGACAAAAGGATACTTTAATAAAATTTAAACTTCTAAAATCGAATTTCAGTATTCAAAACAAAAAGATCGAATTTCTGGAAAAAGATCTAACTCAAGTCCAAGAACAATATCTTAAGTTAGAAGAAGGGAATTATAACCCATTCGCTGCAGGACAACTGCTTTCCATCGTTCGAGTTCCCTTCCTCTATTTTCAAGCGGCACTTTTACAGGAACAAAATTATCGATCCATCGTAGTTGGAACGACTAATAGAGATGAAGGCGCATATTTAGGATTCTATGGAAAAGCCTCGGATGGAATGGTCGATTTACAACCCATTGCAGACTTGCACAAAAATGAGATTTATTCAATTGCTCATAGTTTAAAAATCCCGGAAGAAATCATTCAGGCGGAACCGAGGGGAGACGTTTTTGACGGAAGAACCGACCAAGAAATGATAGGCGCAAATTATGAAGATGTTCGCTTCTTCATTCTACTCAAAGATTTCGATCTCGATTACAGAAAAATAAATTATCTACTTTCTATCGAAACGATGAAAAGTTTCGAAAACATAGAAACATTACACAAGAAAAATCTTCATAAATACAGAGTTGGACTTCCTAGTAGGTTTGTAGACGTTTTAAAAAGGCAAGTTGAAGGAGGTTGGTCATGATACATCACAAAAAACCAGAATTTACAAAAGTTCCTGGCTTCTGGGAAATGCCATCGATAACTTTTCCAATACAAGCAGACTCAGATTTTTCGATGCAAGAAACCTCATTGCCTGAAGTCAACTATTGGAGTCATTTTCTAAATTCCGAAACTTGTAATTCTCTAAAGAACTTATTTTTGGAATCGAAGATTCTATCACCGGTATCCATCAACGGCATAATGTATCAAAATTACGGGATCGGAAGCCAAAGAGCCACCGGATGGTCCATTCAACTGGCAGACTTACTTTCTGAACTGATTATTCCTCATCTAAAAGAAAAATTTTGCTCGGAAAAAACTTCCACAGATTGGTGGCAAGAAAACCCTAAAAAAAATCCGTTATGGTTTCCCGTTCAAGTTAGCCCTCTTTTTCGTTTCATGAAATACGACTCGGGCGGAGAACACTACGCTCATTATGATGCAGCATTCATCTATAAAGATAGTATCTACAGGACTTTGAAATCGTTTGTTATCTATTTAACTACTAATCAATCGGGTGCTACTCGGTTCATCCAAGATAATTTAGAAAATATTGATGTTTGGAAAAGAAATCATTCGGATTGGGACAGAAGAGCTCTCAAAGAAGAAGTATTATCCGCTTTTTTACCTAAGGAGGGCTCCATACTGATCTTTGATCATAGGATCTGTCATGATGTGGATGTTTATTTGGGAGAGAACGATCTTCCTCGGATCATTATTCGGGGGGATATTATCTACAAGGCGCAATCTATATGAAAAAAATTCAAAGTTGGAAAATAGAGAGGGACCAATATTATAGTAAATTATTCCGAGAAGAGGGATTGGAAGCAACTCTAAAAGCGGGTTTTTTCGAAGATCTAAACCACAACGACATAAACATTGAAGATACTACTTCTATACTTTGTACCCCTTACTCCTTCTTAGAAAATCCGAAAACGAATAATCACTGCGTCTTACTACTCACAGGCGCTTTATGCCCTATTCATGATGGTCACCTTGACATGATGATCATTGCCAAAGAATCTTTAGAAAAAGAAGGTTACGAAGTTTTAGGCGGGTATATCTCCCCAGATCATGATGCTTACGTAGGACCAAAAACAAATTCATTCTTGGATATTTATGAAAGAAATCGATTAGTAACCGAAAAAATCGAAGATTTTCTGTGGATCGGTTTGGACCCATGGAACGGCGTATTCAATAAAACCAGTATTAATTTTACCGACGTCGTTTTCCGTCTCAAAAAGTATCTAGAACGTAATGCAAAACTTAAAACCAAAATTTTCTTTCTATGCGGCGGAGATAATTTCAATTTTGCGGAAGCATTTAAATACAGTGACGATGGTTGTGTGGTCGTTACTCGCAACGGATACGAAATCAATGTAAAAAATCAAGAATCCGTTTATCTAGCGCAGGGAAATAGTAACAGTTCTTCTACAGAAATTCGGAAAACGTACCAGAAGAAGGATTTTTACGATAAGAACCTTAAAGTTCGAGAAGATGGACATCCAATTCCAGAGTTTCTTGAAGGGTTCTTTAATGTGGTAGAGATTATATCCCTTGAAAAACAAAAGCAGAAAATTAAATCGATGTCGACAGACAATATGATCAGTTTAGATCCGATGATCCGTTTAGAATATAACCTATCGATCTCCAGAATATTCGACGTTCATGGTCATAGAAAATTAGGCTATAAAATGGAAACGCTTACTACTGCTTCTAATTTGAAAGAGTTATCCGGTCGCAGCGACATCCTTTTATATGATGATGATATTTATACAGGAAAGACAATGAGCGAGGCAAAAACTTATCTAAAATCCCAATTGGATATTTCG